>NZ_QFBB01000003.1:0-556122 GCF_003122275.1 Thioclava sp. NG1
TTCTCCCGTGGAACTTCAAGCCGTCAAGCTGAACCTGAGGTGGGATGCAGCCGCCGCTTACATTTATTCCGCCTGTTTCAATGTCTGCGCTTGCACCGTTTTGTCATTGCGAAAAGCTCACGAATAGAATGCGTTCGCATAGTGTCGGACTTGGATATCATGTCATCGGGTGCACCTTGCTGCCGCGTCTCACCGAAAGGGCGCGGCAGCAAGGTGCACCCCAGTAAGCCTTCTCCCAGTTTGAACTTTCTTCCCCCGGTTCGACCGTTCATTTCTGGACGGAGGGAGAGGTTCAGGAGAGGCACTCCTCTCTTGGCCGCGTGGGGCGCGAGCAGGATGGGGTGTCGGGGAAGGAGTGCGGAACGACCTTCCATGACCCGTCGGAGACGCCAGGGGGTGCAGGGGGAGCGGCGAGCGACGACCCTGCCGCTCTCCGCGCAGGAGGCCCCGCGGCGAGCGGCCCTCGGAGAGCCGGCAGTGTGTATGCAGCAAGCGCAGCGCCGCGCAATACACATAGTCGGTCCCTATGTGTACCGCTTGTCCGGCTTTGTTCCTACTTCGGTTGTTTCAGGGAACCGCCCTCGCGTCCCTATTTCCACTTCGATCTATCGCAAGAACAAGGAGAAGACGCGATGTTCGAAGGATATCAATTTTGTCACATCGAACTGTGGTCGAACAAGTGCGGTAACGGCGCCGGCCCCGAGCCGCATGCGTTTAGAAAGAACGGCCAGCGCAAGTGGACAGCGCAGGAGATCCTCGACGAAGCAGAGCGTATTGCAAGCGCGTCGGCTCATGTCATCCCCGGTCGGCCGGGGCCCCAGATACTGCCGCGTGCGGTCGAAACCTTTCGTGACATTAGGCAAGCGCAGGAGACGGCATCGCAGACGCGGGAGACTTATGTCAAGCGGGGAAAGGGCAAGAAACCGGTGGCGGTGACGCGGAAGCTGCGGAAGGACGCAGCGACGCTCTACGCGAGCGTCTTTTCTTTGCCGGTCCTGTCCGAGGACGCCTTAGCCGATCCAGAACTCAAGCGGCAAGCCATGGATGTTCTGGAGCAGACCCTGGAGTGGGAGTGCGAGAGGATTTCCAGGGCGGGCGGTTTGGTCCTGGCAGGCGTGGTCCATTGGGATGAGGAGCATCTGCATCTCCACGTATTCGCCGTCGACCCGGTCCGTGGACGTGTCGATCATCTCCATCCCGGCCGAGTGGCGAAAGAAGCAGTAAACCAGTCCGGTGAAGCGAAGTCGAAGGACCGCGGAAAGCGAGCGAATGTCGCGTACTGCGACGCCATGAGGGGGTGGCAGGACGAGCTACACGAGCAAGTCTTCGCATCGGTGGGGCTAATGCGCATCGGTCCCGGCCGGGACCGATGGAGCCGCAAGGCGTATGGTCGGGCGAAAGCTCTACAGCGCGACATTGCTACTCGGGAGAACCGTCTCGCCGATCTTGAAGCATGGGAGGGTACTCAGGAGAAGCGGCAGGCACAGCTGGATGCCCGCGAGAAGGCGCTCTGCGGACGCGATGCGAAAATAGCCCGGCGTGAGACCGAGGTAGCCGAGAAGGCGCGAACGGCCGAGTCTGCCAGGGCGGACGCAGTCGCGCTGCGCACGGCGCTGGACCTTGGAGGTCGGGCTGTGGTCCATCGGGAGCTCGACTACCGGCCGGCCTCGGCGGAGCGGGAGGAAGGTCTGGAGTTTGGACCCCGGGCGCCGAAATCGAAGAAAAAGCGAGAGCGGCTCATGGATGCCGTTCAGCCTGCCTACGAGTTCGTGGTCGATCTCGCGAAGAGGGCGTTCAATATTCGTCGACGCGAGACACGTCTCGCGAAGGCCGAGGCTAAGAACCGAAACGCCGCGACAGCAATCATTAAGGAACGCGAGCGAGCTGGGCAGGTGGTTCCAAAGACTCTTAGCCAGATCGCGAATGGCGAGGCCCTCCCGCTTGACCGAGACGCGTTCCCGGACGCCTTGTTCGTCGCGCGGGGATCTGATGTCTCGGCTCTCCAAAATCGTCTGGACAAGATGACCAATGTCTCGGTTCGACGCACTTGGATCGCGACTTGGCAATCCATGAAGATATGCGACGAAAGACCGGATCTCGCCGAAGACCTCGATCGTGGCGTCGCGGCCTTGGAGGAGGCAGCGCGCCAGCGTGGATACGATCTCGAGCGGGGGAAACACTATCCGGAGAAAGCGACAGATCCGCAGCGATCCAGTCTTCACACTGACGCTGAGCCTGACCCAATCCGGATCATCAGGACGGATCGACAGAGAGTGCGAACGCGGGGCTGATCGCAACGGCACATCCGGTAGGCAACCACGCCCATCCGGACGTGCCGAGACTGCTCTGTATTCCTTTCACTCCGCTGCAAGTGGTTCCGGGTCGTCGGGTCTCTTCTGTCCGGGCGTCCCCTTGGGAAACATGTCCAGCTGAGCATCATCTTTCGACACCGGAGAAGCAGCAACGGGATCGTCACGCTTGGGATTCGGCTTCTGGGCTTGCTTTGGTCGCTTGACCCTACTCACGACGTCCTTTTCGCGCTCCATGAGACGACCGTCGAGACGCGCGATCTCGAGCTGCGCGTCGCGAAGGGCCCTCAGGGCTTCCTCGAGCTTCTTCTCCAGATCCTGGGCCCGTATCTCCACGGCGTCCCGCTCGTCTTCGACCAGCGCACAGTTCGAGAGCGCCTCGTCAGCTTCGGACTTCAGACGCTCAAGCTCGGCGGCATGCGCCCGTCGGTCCGATGCGGCGATCTCGTCGGCGAGTTCCCAGCCCATCTGCCACATCGCAGCAGCGGCATCCTGAAAGTCCTCGGGCATCTCGGGGACGGCCCGCGCCGCCTGTTCCTTCGCCGCAATCTCAGCCATAATCTGCTTAACTTTGGGCGAAATGTCCCGAAAAGATCCGCCTCCGAGAATGTCGCGGACCGCTTGGTTTGTGACAGGCTTGCCATTGTTGGTGAGTTGATGGATCGCGTCGCGGACCTGTTTTTCAAGCGACGTGTTCTTTTTCTGGGCCATATTGGCTCCTCTTGGTAATGGTAAGCGCCGGTAATACCGTTACCTTGCGCTACCACCCCGGCGGGGTGGTGCTGAGGAGATGGATCTTTTCTATTTAGGCAAAAAATCTGAGAGCGAAAAAAAACTACGCGCCGGCGATGGCAATTGCGCGCGCCGCGAAATCGGCAAGATCCGCGCCCGTCGAAGCGGCCGTGTCGTGAAGGCTGCGATACTCGGGGTCAGTCACCTCGATGCTGACAGAGACGGTGCCGGCCGCGTCAATGGCCAGTAGACCAGCGTCGAAGAGGCGGTGGATGTCGGCACGCAGGATCATCCCGTTCGCTGGGTCATCTGACCCACCTGGGGCTCGCGGAGCGAGATGGGCGGCATCAAGTATCTCCGAGATCGAGCAGCCGGTGATCGCGCATTTCAGGCCATCGCGTTCCGCGATCTTCCTGCGGAAATTTTGTTGCTCCGGGCGCGTCTCGCGGAGCGCCCATCTCCGGAGCCGTTCATTCTCCTGGGTAATGCGGTTGTCGCCTGAAATCCTGATGCCGTCGGGCCTCTCAAGATGGAGGCGATACTCGTAGGTCGATATCCGTTCGAAGATCACGACGTCACCCACCTGCGCATCTTCCATGATGCGCCGAGTGAATTCGCCACGGTTACGCAGGAATGTCCTGGGCTTTCCAGTCCGACTGTCAGTCGGGAGATCGGCTTCAGTCGTCCGAGGGCCGTAGTGAAGAGTAAGCGTCCGGGCGGCAGCATCTCGTTTCGACGGTCCGCCAACGATGTCGACCGGAAGTAGATGCCGGAATGGCGTGATCGTGATCCTCGTGGCCGACATAGCCTCAGGTGTCAGGGGCGCGCTCCTGTATTCCGCGTTGATCCTGCTACGAGTTTCCATGGTCAGGTCCTGAACAATTCTTGGCACCAGTCTTCGCGGAGATCATTCTCTTTGCGCCACTGATTCAGCAATTCCTCGAATTTCGCTTCGGGCGCAAAGGGAGCACTCCAGTTCTCCAGCACATCAAATTGGGGCGTCGGCACTGCCCCGATGTTTGATCCACCGATCGCCACGGATACCCGGTTTGCGACCATTAGAATGGCCTTGTGACATATCCATACATTGTCGAGTGTTATCCCCCCGCCGGAGCGCTTACCCCGACTGAACTCATCCGCCGCGTGCAATAGAATCTTGTTGGCATGCTGTCGCAATTCATCGAAAGGCGCAGCGCTGAGGGCATCTTCAATCTCTTGAAAGAATGCATCCCCGATCCGATCCTTACGACCGCGTTTTGCGGGTGCCTTTTCCATCATTCGATCGAAGGCTTCATGCATGAGCCGCGACATATAAAACGCCCGTGGCCCCCTTGTGTCGAGGTATCCAAACGACACGCCGTTCTCATTCGGTTCGGGCAATTCCTCTATTCCGCAATCGCAGTCGTAAGGAAGTCCATCATGGCAGACAAACATCTCGCGCGTCAGGAGATGGCGGTTTTTCCGGATATCATCGATCAGTCGACGCAAGGAGATGACCTGTTTCTCCGGGTCTCGGGCTCCTTTCTCCATCAGCTTCCGAAAGGATATCACCTGTTCTGCAACGTAGCCTCGGTCGAGTGAAGACGCGATGATACCGCTCTGGGTGGAATAGCCGTCTCCGGCCTCATGGGCGAACTTTCGGGACTCGTTGATCAGTCGGAAGACGGCATCGGACCAGAGCATCCCGGTGATCTGTTTCGAAATCGCGTGATGTTCGTCGTGTTCCAGCCAGTACAGCCATTCGTCGCGCTTGGCTCGAAATGCTTTCAGAGAATCCCTGTCGAGGACATCGCAGTCCTCCAGTCCATATTGATAATCGCTTTTTCGGCTCGAAATATTCATGCCCGCCCAGATTTTCTGATCTCATTGTGCAATGCAATAGATCGTAAAGATCTCACTCGTCCTATCGAATAAAAAGTCCAGTCCTTCGGGTTTCTGGCGGCGGCTTCGCGGGTTTATCGGGCGGTCGGGCGCGGGTGGGGTTTTCTTGGAATAAGGGCAATGTGGCCTGGAGACGGGCTCCAGGCCTTGGCCTGCGGCGTGGCTTACGCCCTTGGAGCGGGCACGGACCTGTCCGGACAACATTCACGTCGGCCGGAGAGCCCTGTGCAAACCGAGCTCATACCATTTCGTGCGCGACATGCCGGCGGCCCTCCAAGGTTGCTCTCGCGATGCCGAGTTCTGCGAGAGCCAGTCTTCCCGTGATTTTGCCCCGGCGGCCTGTCGACGACCTTTTTCGCGTGATGCCTTTCGGCGGGCGCGCTCCTCCTCTGAGATGACCTGCTCAAGACCCAACGCCCGAGCGACATCATCGGAGATCTCCAGCAATTCTGCGATCCGCGCGCCAGAGTAGTGCAGTCTTCCATCGAGCGCAGGCGTTGACGAACACGCCTTCTGCGCCTGTCTCGCGGCGCTCCTGATGATTCCGACCACTTCGCGCTCGGAAAGGCCTGGCGTGGCGATGGCAGCCGTCCTGAGAACTTGATTTTCAATCTCTGTCTCCAGCGCTGTGTGCGTAAGGCAGGTTGCGACCAGGTGGAGGAAAGTGTTGCGCTTGCCTTCCGGAACACGTCCTCCCCAGTGGCTCACGATCTTGTCGAGATCATTTGAGATCATTGCGAAACGCTTGCGGGGGGCGAGGCCACGAGGCTCGCCGGATCTGGATTTTTTAGCCCGCGCGGCTTTCTGGTTCCGGAGCTGGCGACGCGTTGGACGGCCGGCGGCCTCGAAGATCCGGTCTGCAAGGTCGTCGAACGGGTATCGGCGAAGCGTCCCGTCGACCGTCCTTACCTCTGCGCCTGCCTTTAGGTTCGTGGTGCCGGGGATTCGAAACACTCTCGGCGCAACGCTGCACGCGCTGTCCGCGCCCAGGTGTCGGAAAAGGTCGATTAGGCACCTGAGGCAGGCGCTCCATCTGCGCCGCGCCTTCTTTGGAAGTGGATCGATCAGCCAGATTGCTGCCAGCCCTCGGCCGGTGAAGGTCACAATTGACGGACGAGGTATGCTCTTGGCATCAAGCTCTATATGCAGCTTCTCGACCCAGTGCTCATGGGGCTGGTTGCTGCCCGGAAGGCGGTGCACATCGAGATCCAGATAGAGGGCGTTGATCTGTGCCAGGCGGCCGCCATCCCGAGGGCCGTTGAATCGGTTGAGTGTCAGATAGGTGCTTTCGTCAAGAAGCGACTCCACGATCATCGGCGCGGTCTCGACCGAATACGTGCGCGTGATCGCCTCGTCCCGGCTTCGGATCATCACGAAGGAGACTTTTCCGATGCTCCCCGGAGGATGCAGCAACCGGACATAGTCAGCGGCCGACAGGTCGGCGGCGGCAGGTGAATTTCGGCGGGAGGCGGGAGATGAGTGTTCCATCGCAAGGAACTGGTTCCCTGCGAGTCAGCACGGAAATTCTGGCTTCAACGCGAGGTCAGGGTAGGGCGCCCGGAGGACCGTCCGCAGCGCCCGGTGCCAACGTCAGAGCGGAGCAAACAGGATCGGCCACCATTTCCAGTCGGCGTACTTGTCGCCGACCTGCTCGACATGAATGTAGCGGGACAGGCTGCCGTCCGGAGAGTGGCCCGTGTATTTCATGATGATATCGCGGCTGCCCCCGCCGAGACCGATTTCGAAGAAGCGTGAGACAGCCTCGTGACGAAGATCATGGAAGTGCAGGTCCTCGATACCGAGAACCTTGCATGCATCCGTGAAGAGGCGACTAACCGAGTCCGGGTTGAATGCGAAGACGCGGTCGTGGTCGCGAGGCATCGAGTTGATTATTTTCATTCCCTCTTCCGTCACCCATGTTTCAACGTCGTTTCCCTGCGTCTCGCGTGGATGCTTCATGTTTCGGATCGTAATCCGCGCCTTTTCTTCATTGACGTCTTCCCACGGCAGCGAGCAGAGGGCTTCTTGGCGGTGCGCGAGGGTTATCGCGCCGCCAATTATCTTATGCATCGGCACGCGTCGGCCATCGGCCCTGTAGCGGTCGAGGAAGTAAGTCAGCAGACGGTCGAGTTCGTCCAAACTTGGTCGCCGATTCCGTGTCGCCGAGCGACCGATCATGCGTTGATGTTTCAACGTGCGCATTGCGATCTCGAAGGCCCCGATTGGCATGTCGACCCTGCTGATCGGGCCACCGTAGCAAACGACCGTGCGCAAGGTCGCCATGTAGCTGTTCACCGTCTGGGGCTTGCGAGGTTTCAGGACGTAGTGTTCGGGGCAGTCTGCCTCCGAGTCTGACGGAGGAGCTTGGACGCCATTCAATAGATCCTGAGCCAATCGGAAAAAGTCATGATCGTCGGTCTCCTCTACTGCCAGTTTTCCGAAGTCGAGACGCTGAAGATAGGCGAGATTCGCCGCCTTGGTCTTGCCGAAGCCTTCCGGCGATGCGTCACAGTATTCGCAGATCACGTCCGCCCAAGTTTTGCGATGTCGAGCTGCGACGGCGCGATCGAGCGCCCCTTTTTCTGAAAGAGCACGTTCTGTCTTTCGGATCCACCGCTCCGCAGCCGTCTTATTCTTGAAAGTCTCCGCCAAGGTCAGAGCAACTTTGCCGCCCTTTTTCTTGCGGATGACCGCTGTGAAGCTTGTCGCGCCGTCTTTCTTCTGGCGTTGCATGATGGTACCCATCCGGGTCTCCTTTCCTTGAGTATTTGGCGATAGTTGGGAGATCGGACCGAGCGGCGCGTTCGGCTCGGATATTTGATTAGGGTTTGATATCTCCGATTGGAGGATCCGGCGGACACCTCGCCTTCGCTGCTGACGAGGCGAGGCTCCGGAGGAGCTGGAGAGCGGTGCAACAATTCGGGTCCGGTGCAACATTTTGTTGCACCACCCCAGATAACAGGGGCAAAAGGCCCATAAATCGAGGAAGATCGGTCAAGTGACCATGAGCGCAGAGCCAATAAAAAAAGAGGCTTCGGACATCCGCCGGGCGGCGCGGCTAAGCGTGGCCCCGATGATGGACTGGACCGACCGCCATTGCCGCTACTTCCACCGTCAGATCAGCCGCAATGCGCTGCTATACACCGAGATGGTGACCGCACCCGCAGTGATTCACGGCGACCGGGAGCGGCTGCTGGGGTTTGACGATGCCGAGCATCCGGTGGCGCTGCAGCTGGGTGGCTCGGATGCCAAGGAACTGGCCGAGGCGGCGCAGGTCGGTGCGGATTTCGGATACGACGAGATCAACCTCAACTGCGGCTGCCCGTCGGATCGCGTGCAGTCCGGGGCCTTCGGCGCCGTCTTGATGAAGACGCCCGATCTGGTGGCGGAGTGCTGCGCCGCGATGATCGCCGCGCAACCGGTTGAAGTCACGGTGAAATGCCGCATCGGGGTGGATGACCAAGACCCGCAGGAAGTGCTGCCGGAATTCATCGAGAAAGTCGCCGCCGCAGGCGTGACCCGGATCACGATCCATGCGCGCAAAGCGTGGCTGCAAGGCCTTTCGCCCAAGGACAACCGTGAGATCCCGCCGCTCGATTACCCGCTCGTCCACGCGATGAAGGCGGCCTATCCGCAGCTTCACCTGTCGATCAATGGCGGTATCAAAGATCTCGCCGCGGCCGAGGCGGAACTGGCGCAAGGTCTTGACGGGGTGATGGTGGGCCGCGCGGCCTATCACCAGCCGATGGAGGTGCTTGGCGCCGCCGATCAGCGCATCTGGGGGCAGGGCGAGGCGCGCGATCCGATCGATGTGGCGCAGGCGATGATCCCCTATATCGCGCGCCATCTCGAGCGCGGCGGCAGGCTGCACCAGATCACCCGCCACATGCTGGGCCTGTTCCACGGCAAGCCCGGCGCGCGGCGCTTCCGGCAGATTCTGTCGGAAGGCGCGACCCGCGACGGTGCCGGGGTTGAACTTTTCGAGAGTGCGTTGTCAGCGGTACGTGAACGGGTTAACTGAGCGGAACCCAAGGAGATTTCCGACATGCCCGATTTCGCCACGCTCGCGCCGCTCGTCCTGATCCTGATGGCAGTGGGGGCGTTCGCAGGCGTTCTGGCGGGGCTTCTGGGCGTCGGCGGCGGCATCGTCCTCGTGCCCGCGTTCTTCTATCTTTTCAGCGGGTTGGGCTACGGGTCGAGCGATCTTATGCAGGTCTGCGTCGCAACCTCTCTGGCCACGATCATCGTGACCTCGATCCGCTCGGTCATGGCCCATAACCGCAAGGGCGCGGTCGACTGGGACATCCTCAAGCAATGGGTCGTCCCAATCGCCATCGGTGCGATCATCGGGGTGCTGGTGGTGCATCAACTGCGCTCTTCGACCATGCAGATCATCTTCGCGGTCATGGTGCTGCTGATCGCCTGCTACATGATGTTCGGCAAATCGAGCTGGCGGATTTCGGACGGGCTGCCGGGTGGCATCTTCCGCGCGTGGTTCGGCCCGCTGATGGGCTTCCTGTCGGTGCTTCTGGGCATCGGGGGCGGGTCGATCGGTACGCCGATGCAGACGCTGCATGGCATTCCGATCCACCGCGCGGTCGCAACCTCGGCAGGCTTCGGCGTGACCATCGCGTTGCCCTCGGCGATCGGCTTCCTGCTGACCCCGGTCCCCGACGCGCCGCCTTACTCGATCGGCGCGGTCAACATCCCCGCCTTCCTGATCGTTATCGCGATGACCACGCTCACCGCTCCCCTGGGCGCAGCGCTGGCGCATAAGCTCGATCCCAGGAAGCTCAAGCGTGTCTTCGCGGGTTTTCTTATGCTCGTCGCGCTGAACATGCTGCGCAAAGCGTTCCTCTAAGTCTCTTCGGGCTTGCTGAAAATATCCCTGGGGGCGCGAAGGCGCGGGGGCAGCGCCCCCCTCCGTCACTTGATCTTGCGCGCCTTAGCCTCGTTCCAGAGCGCATCCATCTCGGCCAGATCGCTGTCCTTGGGCGCTTTCCCACGCGCTTCAAGTTCGCGCTCGATATGATTGAACCGATTGGTGAATTTCAGATTGGCCGCGCGCAGGGACGCCTCCGGGTCAAGCCCCAGATGCCGCCCCAGATTGACCATCACGAACAGCAGATCGCCATATTCCTCGGCCAGTTCCTCCGGCCCTAATTCGTCGCGCGCCTCTTCCAACTCGCGCGCCTCCTCGACGATCTTGTCCAGAACCTCGTCGGTCGAAGGCCAGTCGAACCCAACACGGGCCGCGCGGTTCTGCAGCTTGATCGCACGCGTCAGCGCGGGCAGGCCCAAGGCGACCCCGTCCAGAACACCGACACGCTCGGATTTGCCTGCAGCCTTGCGCTCGGCCGCCTTGATCGCTTCCCAATCGGCGGTCTGTTGTTCGGCGGATTTCTCGCGGCTCTCCGACCCGAAGACATGCGGATGGCGCGCCACCATCTTGGCGTTGATCGCGCGCAGCACGTCGGAGATGTCGAAACGCCCGTCCTCGGACGCCATCTGCGCGTGATAGACCACCTGCAGCGCGAGATCGCCCAGCTCTCCGGGCAATTCCGCCCAAGCCTCGCGCGCGATCGCATCGGCGACTTCATGGGCTTCCTCGATCGTGTAGGGCGCGATGGAGGCAAAATCCTGCTCCAGATCCCACGGGCAGCCGGTCTCGGGATCGCGCAGGCATTCCATGATCGCGGTCAGCCGGGTGAACTGATGCGCGGCGTCTCCCGTATCGTCAAAGATCAGGGCATCGTCGGGTTTGGCCATTGCAGCTTGCCTCCTGCCATGCGAATGCCTCTGGCCTAACCAGCCCGCAAGGGGAAGTCCACTATGCCCGTTCTCAACCGTATCGCCGATCTCGGCCCGCAAATGACCGAATGGCGGCACTGGCTGCATCGCCATCCCGAGCTGCGCTTCGCGCTGCACGAAACCTCGGCCTATGTCGCGGCCCGACTGCGCGAGATCGGGGTGGACGAGATCCATGAGGGCATCGCCGAGACCGGTATCGTGGCGCTGATAAAGGGGCAGGGCGCGGGCCCGACCGTGGGCCTGCGGGCCGACATGGACGCTCTGCCGATCACCGAGGAAACCCATGCGGACTATGCCTCGGAAACCCCAGGCAAGATGCATGCCTGCGGGCATGACGGGCATACGGCGATGCTCCTGGGCGCGGCGGCCTATCTCGCCGAGACCCGAAAATTCGCCGGGACCGTCGCGCTGATCTTCCAGCCCGCCGAGGAAGACGGCGGCGGCGCCGAGGTGATGGTCGAGGACGGCGTGATGGAGCGCTTCGACATCTCGCGCGTCTACGCGATCCACAATGCGCCGGGGCTGCCTTTCGGGCATTTCTACACCACGCCCGGTCCCTATCTTGCGTCGGTCGACGAGGTCCGCGTGACGGTGACGGGGCGCGGCGGCCATGCGGCGACACCGCAGGGTTGCATCGATCCGATCCCGGCGCTCTCGGCGATGGTCTCCTCGCTGCAGACGGTGGTCGCGCGCAACGTGGGCGCGGGAGATGCGCTCGTTATCTCGGTAACGCAGGTCCACGCGGGCACCGCGCTCAACATCATCCCCGAAAGCGGCTTTCTCACTGCGACGATTCGCTGCTTCGAGCCGGAAATCCGCGATCTGGCCGAGAAACGGATCCACGAGATCTGCGAAGGTATCGCGACGGCGCACGGCGTCAGCGTCGAGATCGAATACGAACGTGGCTACCCGCCCACCGTGAACGACCCTTACGAGACCGGCTTCGCCGCGGAGGTCGCAAGTGAAATCGCGGGCCCCGAGCGCGTGGTCACCGATGCTCCGCGTGAAATGGGCGCCGAGGATTTCGCCTATATGCTGGCCGCGCGGCCCGGCGCCTATCTGTTCATGGGCACCGGCGAGGGGGCAGGGCTCCACCATCCGCGCTTCGATTTCAACGACGAGGCGGCGCCGGTGGGCGCATCGCTGCTCGCACGTCTGGCCGAGCGCGCCCTGCCGCTGGCCTGACGGCCACCGGGTGCCCTTTCCCCTAGGTGCAGGTATTCCGGGGACGCTCCGCAGGAACGGGGCAGAGCCCCTCTTTCCGCGTCGAGTGTCTCCCTTTCGCGACGCGGGCCGCACACCGTTTCCGTCGCTCTTTGTCGCGACCGGGCGACGACCCCGCGCTGCGCGCCTTCTTTCGCACCGTCAACGCGACGTGAGGACGCGCGTGCCGGGGCCGCTTCGCCTTGCCAAGCCTCAGGGCCACGGATAGGGTGCGCGCCGACAACCGGGGCGTCATGCCCCCAAGGCCCATGACAAAGGACCATAGATCATGTTCGTGACCCCCGCTTTCGCGCAGGCCGCCGGTGGCGCCAGCAACCCCGCCGCCGCGTTCGGCCAGTTCCTTCCCCTGATCCTGATCTTCGTGATCATGTATTTCCTGCTGATCCGTCCGCAGCAGAAAAAAGCCAAGGAGCACAAGGCGATGCTCGAGGCGCTGCGCCGCGGTGATCAGGTCGTGACCCAGGGCGGTATCCTCGGCAAAGTCACCCATCTCAAAGAAGACGGCGAAGTCGAAGTCGAGATCGCGCAGGGCGTGAAGGTCCGCGTTGTGAAATCGACCATCGTGCAGGTTCTCTCGCGCACCGAACCCGCCAAGACCTCCGAATAAGCCATATAAGGCCCGTCCCCCATGTTGCATATTTCGCTGTGGAAGCGCGTGCTGATCCTGATCGTCGTTGTGATCGGGCTCGTCTTTGCCGCGCCGAACATCTTTTACAACCGGGTGGAGGGGCATAACGATGCCGTTGCCGCCGCTGCGAAGGGCCAGGCCCTGACGCCCGATCAGCAGGCCGCGCGCGCGGGCTGGCCCGACTGGCTGCCCTCCGACATCGTGAACCTCGGTCTCGATCTGCGCGGCGGCGCGCAGCTTCTGGCCGAGGTCAATGTCGACGAGGTCTACAAGGCCCGCGTCGATGCGCTCTGGCCCGAGTTCCGCAAGGCGCTCGCCGCCGAACGCGGGACGCTCGGCTCGATCCGTCGGCTCAACGCCGATCCCGGCGTTCTGCGCATCCAGATCGGCAATGCCGACCAGATCGCCGAAGCCCAGAAGATCGCCGAGACGCTGAACAACCCGGTCTCCTCGCTGACCGGCGTGGGCCAGAAGACGCTCGCGATCACCACCCAGGGCAACCAGCTGATCGTGCAGCTCTCGGATGCCGAGAAAGCCGCGACCGACGACCGCACGATGCAGCAATCGCTCGAGATCGTGCGCCGCCGGATCGACGCCGCTGGCACCCGTGAACCGACGATCGTGCGCGAAGGCTCCGACCGCATCCTGATCCAGGTGCCGGGCGCGAGCTCCGCGCAGGAGATCAAGCAGCTGATCGGCACCACGGCGAAACTGACCTTCAACTCGGTGATCGGCACCAGCTCGAACCCGAATGAAGCGGTGGGCTCGGATCAGGAAATCCTGCCCTCGGCCGACCAGAAGGGCCTCTATTACATCCTCGACAGTGTTCCGGTCGTGACCGGCGAGGACCTGACGGACGCGCGCCCCGATACCGATCAGAACGGCTATCCGGCGGTGGCCTTCCGCTTCAACGCGAGCGCGGCGCGCACCTTCGGCGATTACACGCAGAACAATATCGGCAAGCCCTTCGCCATCGTGCTCGACAAGAAGGTGATCTCGGCCCCGACGATCCAATCGCATATCGCGGGCGGCTCGGGCATCATCACCGGCCGATTCACGGTGAAAGAGGCGACCGATCTGGCGCTGTTGCTGCGCGCCGGCGCGCTGCCTGCTTCGATGAATTTCCTCGAAGAGCGGACCATCGGCCCGGAACTCGGCGCGGATTCGATCGCCGCGGGCAAGATGGCGGCGGCCGTGGGCGCGGTGCTCGTGGTGGTCTTCATGATCGCTTCCTATGGCACGTTCGGCGTCTTCGCCTCGCTGGCGCTGGGGATCAACATCGCGCTGATCTTCGCGATCATGTCGGCAATCGGCGGCACGTTGACGCTGCCCGGTATCGCTGGGATCGTGCTGACAATGGGGACCGCGGTCGATGCCAACGTGCTCGTGTTCGAACGTATCCGCGAGGAGCTGCGCAATCAGCAAAAGGCGAAAGCCGCCAGAGCGATCGAACTGGGTTACGAGCGCGCGATGTCGGCGATCATCGACGCCAACGTGACCACCTTCCTCACCGCGGTGATCCTCTTCGTGCTGGGCGCGGGCCCGGTGCGGGGCTTCGCCGTCACCTTCCTGATCGGGATTATCACCTCGGTCTTCACCGCGATCTGGGTGACGCGGCTGTTCGTGAGCCTCTGGTTCGCGCGCCGTCGTCCCCGCGAACTGGTTCTGTAAGGGAGATCGAGACATGGCATTCCGTCTGAAACTGGTCCCCGAAAAGACCAACTTCGACTTCTTCAAGCATCAGGTCGCGACCTTCGGCTTCTCCGTCGTCATGGTGCTGGCCTCGATCGTGCTCGTGCTGACCATGGGTCTGAACCTCGGCATCGACTTCCGGGGCGGCACCACGATCCGCACCGAGGCCGACCAGACCGAGCCGGTCGACATCGGCGCCTATCGCTCGGCCATCGCGCCGCTCGGTCTGGGCGACGTGCTGATCACGCAGGTCTATGACCCCAACTTCCGCGCCGATCAGAAGGTCGTCACGATCCGCATCCAGGCGCAGGACGGGCAGGAGGCGATCAGCCCCGAGACCCAGGCCAAGGTGCTGGATTCGCTGAAAACGGTGAACAAGGACATCAAGATCGTCGCGACCGAGTCGATCGGCCCGAAAGTCTCGGGCGAGCTGATCTGGACCGCGATCTGGTCGGTTCTGGCCGCGGTCGCCGCGATCCTCGTCTATATCTGGCTGCGGTTCGAGTGGCAGTTCTCGGTCGGCGCCGTCGCGGCGCTGATCCACGACGTGACCGTTACCGTGGGCATATTCGCGCTGTTCCAGATCAAGTTCGACCTGTCGATAATCGCGGCGCTGCTGACGATCCTCGGCTACTCGATCAACGATACCGTCGTCGTCTTCGACCGTCTTCGCGAGAACCTCGTGAAATACAAGAAGATGCCGCTGCGCGAGGTGATGAACCTCTCGGTCAACGAGACGCTGTCGCGCACCGTGATGACCTCGGGCACCACGCTGCTGGCGCTGATTTCGCTGCTCGTTCTGGGCGGCGACGTGATCCGCAACTTCGTCTTCGCGATGACATGGGGCGTGATCGTGGGTACCTATTCCTCGGTCTATGTCGCAAAGAACATCGTCCTGTTCATCGGGCTGGACCGCAACAAGGAGAAGAAGGACCCCTCGGAGAAGTTCTTCGACAAAACGGATGTCGCTACTGACTGAAGCCAATTTCGGGGCCTCGCTGCCGATCGACGGTTACGGGCCGGGATTTTTCCGCGTCGCCGGAGAGGTCACGCGAGGCTCGATCTGGGTCTCGGGAGAGGAGATGGGCAGCTGGGGCGGTCTGGACGACCGCGCGCCGCTGCTCGCGCTCGCAGGAAAGCTCGACGTGCTGTTCATCGGCACCGGCGAAGAGATCGCCCATCTGCCGAAGGACCTCGTGGCCGAACTGGAGGCCGAGGGACTGATGTGCGAGGGCATGGCCACGCCGTCGGCGGCGCGTACCTATAACGTGCTGCTGTCCGAAGGCCGCCGCGTCGGCTGCGCGCTGATCGCGATGCCGGAAAAACCCGACGCCTCCGAGACGCCTGAATGAGCATGCTGTCGGTCGACGGGCTCGCAGTGTCGCGCGGGGGGCTTCCGGTGCTGGAAGACCTGAGCTTCACGCTCGACGCCGGTCATGCGCTAGTGCTGCGCGGTCCCAACGGGGTCGGCAAGACGACGCTCCTGCGCACCTTGGCGGGGCTGCAACCGGCTCTGGCGGGGACAGTCTCGGTGCCGCCGGAAAGCATGGCCTATGCCGCCCACTCCGACGGGCTGAAATCGACGCTGACCGTGCGCGAGAACCTCGGCTTCTGGGCGTCGGTCTATGCGAGCCGCGATATCGAGCCGGCACTGGCGCGGATGAACCTCAAAAGCCTCGAGACACGGCCTGCGCATAGCTTGTCGGCGGGGCAGAAACGCCGCCTCGGGCTTGCGCGTCTTCTGGTGACCGGGCGCCCGATCTGGGTGCTGGACGAGCCGACCGTCTCGCTCGACACGGCCTCCGTCGCGCTGTTCGCCGAGGCCGTGCGCGGCCATCTCGCGGGCGGCGGAGCGGCGCTGATCGCGACCCATATCGATCTTGGGCTGGACGAGGCGAAGGTCCTCGACCTGACGCCCTTCAAGGCCAAGATGCCGGAAGAGGGCGGGATGCAGGGCGCCTTCGACGAGGCTTTCCTATGATCGCGCGGCGCGCTATAGGCGCGGTCGGGAGCCTCCGGCGGGGATATTTGAACCAAGGCGAAGGCAGCTGCGCGTTGTTTCGGCTTGGCCGAAATATCCCGGGGGATGAGCGGCGCAGCCGCGAAGGGGGCAGCGCCCCCTTGGCTCGCGCAGGAGGCCGGGCATGATTGCGCTTCTTATGCGAGACCTGCGCCTCGCGGTACGCGCAGGTGGCGGCTTCGGGCTCGGGCTCGCGTTTTTCCTGATCGTGGTGACACTGGTGCCTTTCGGCGTCGGCCCCGAGGGGAAAATCCTCGCGCGGATCGCGCCGGGGATCCTGTGGGTCGGAGCGCTTCTGGCTTGCCTGCTCTCGCTCGACCGGATCTTCGCGCTCGATTACGAGGATGGCTCGCTCGATCTGCTGGTCACCGCGCCTGTGCCGCTGGAAGGGGTGGTCTCTATCAAGGCGCTCGCGCATTGGATCACGACCGGGCTTCCGCTGGTCGTCGCGGCGCCGATCTTCGGGATCTTGCTGCATCTGCCGCAAGGGGCGCATGTCTGGATGGTGGTTTCGCTTCTTCTGGGCACGCCCGCGCTTTCGGTTCTGGGCACGTTCGGGGCCGCGCTGACCGTCGGGCTGAAGCGCGGAGGACTTTTGTTGTCGCTGCTGGTCTTGCCATTCTACGTGCCGACCCTCATCTTCGGGGCGGAGCTCGTGCGCCGTGGCGCCGAGGGGATGAACACCGAGACACCGCTTCTGATGCTCGCCGGGATCACGGCGGCGACGATCGCGCTCGTGCCCTTCGCCTCGGCCGCCGCGATCCGCGTCAATCTGCGCTAGGGCTTCCCGCGCGCATCCCATGATAGGAAGAGCCGACCTGGCCAGAAGGTGAGCAGAACAACAAGATGTCGATCTGGGAATACGCCAACCCCGTCAAATTCATGAAGACCACGGACAAGGTCCTGCCCTGGACGGTGGGAATTGCTGCGATCACGCTGATCGTCGGGCTGGTCTGGGGCTATTTCTTCGTCCCGGCCGCCGAGAATTTCGGCGGCTCGGTGAAGGTGATCTATGTCCATGTTCCCGCCGCGATGATGGCGATCAACATCTGGGTGATGATGGTCGTGACCTCGCTGATCTGGCTGATCCGGCGCCACCATGTCTCGGCGCTGGCCGCCAAGGCCGCGGCGCCGATAGGCGCGGTGATGACGCTGATTGCGCTGATCACCGGCGCGGTCTGGGGCCAGCCGATGTGGGGTACCTGGTGGGAATGGGATCCGCGCCTGACGTCGTTCCTGATCCTGTTCCTGTTCTATCTCGGCTATATCGCGCTCTGGGCCGCGGTCGAGAACCCCGATACGGCCGCCGATCTGACCGGCGTGCTCAGCCTGGTTGGCGGGGTCTTCGCGGTGCTCTCGCGCTATGCGGCGAATTTCTGGAACCAGGGCCTGCATCAGGGGGCGACGCTCTCGATGGATTCCGAGCAGCACATCGCGGATGTCTACTGGTTCCCGCTGCTTCTCTGCATGGCCGGGTTCATCTTCTTCTTCCTCGCGCTGGTGCTGATCCGCACCCGCACCGAGGTCCGCGCGCGCCGTCTGGGCGCCATCCAGCAACGTGAGCGCATGGCATGAGTGATACGACCGAACAAGGCGGAACCGTCACCGAGGGCGGCGTCGTCCTCGTGGACCCGTCCACCAAATCCTACACCTACACCGTCAATATCGCCTGGGCCTCGACAGTCGTGCTTCTGGTGCTGATCGTCGTCGTCTCGCTGATGCGGGGCGCGAAGGTGAAACGTCAACTGGCCGAGGCCGAGGCCCGCCGGAAAGGGGGCGCACATGGTTAAGCCGCTGATGCTATTGCCGCCGCTGATCTTCGCGGGGCTCGCGGGCGTGTTCATCTGGGGGATGACGCGCGAAGACCCGACGCAGCTGCCCACTGCCTTTGCGGGCAAACCGGCGCCGCCGGTGCAGCTGGAGCCTCTGGGTGATTTCAAACCCTTCACCGATGCCGATCTGAAGGACGGCAAGATCAAGCTGGTGAATTTCTGGGCCTCGTGGTGCGCGCCCTGCCGGGTGGAGCATCCCAACCTCGAAGCGCTCTCGGACGAAGGCATTCCGATCTATGGGGTCAACTACAAGGACAAGCCCGCCAAGGCGCAAGGTTTCCTCAGCGAGATGGGCAACCCCTTCGCTGAGCTGGGCGCCGATCCGAACGGGAAGATGGCGCTGAACTGGGGCGTCTACGGCGTGCCCGAGACCTTCGTGATCGATGGCGCGGGCAAGGTGCTCTATCGCTTTGCCGGACCGCTGACAGAGCGCGTGATCGCCTCGGATCTGCGCCCGCTTCTGGATGGCGAAACCGCCGCGAAATAAAGGGCAGGGCGCAGGCGCGCTTCTCTGACATCGGACAGCTTCAAAAGCAAAGGCCCCCGAACCGGGGGCCTTTCTTGTTTCTGGCTCAGAACGGGATCTCGTCGTCGAAATCCGAGCGGCCACCGCCGCCGCCGCCGCCCGAGGACGGGCCGCCATAGCCGCCGCCGTCATCGTAGCCGCCGCCACCCGAGGACGGGCCGCCGTAGCCACCGCCACCGCCGCCCTGACCGCCGCCCGAGCCGCCAGGCCCGTCGAGCATGGTCAGTTCCGAGCGATAGGGGCGCAGCACGACCTCGGTCGAGTAGCGGTCCTGACCGTTCTGGTCCTGCCATTTGCGGGTCTCGAGCTGGCCTTCGATATAGACCTTCGAGCCTTTGCGCAGATATTGCTCGGCCACTTTCGCCAGCGGCTCCGAGAAGATCGCGACCGAATGCCATTCGGTGCGTTCCTTGCGCTCGCCGGTATTGCGGTCGCGCCACGTCTCGGAGGTGGCGATGCGCAGGTTGCACACCTTGCCGCCGTTCGAGAAGGTCCGCACCTCTGGGTCGCGCCCCAGATTGCCGATCAGAATGACCTTGTTGACGCTGCCTGCCATATTGCCTCCGCCTGCGATTCTAGAATTGGTCCCAAAGGGTATAGAGCAGAGCCCCGCTGGAGCCTAGGGGCGAAGCTTCGCTCAACCGTGACGGAAAGCGGCGAAATCCCGCGTGCATCTTTGGTTTGAGAGCGATTTCGGCACCGCATTTCCAACCTTGCGTCGATAGCTGGCGGTCCGGGTTTGCCCCAGGTCTGCACGAGCCGGACGGCACCCGGGGACGACCCCGCCCGATCCGGTCGAGCAAACCCATATCCCATGAGGAGATACCCCATGAAATACCTGATGCTGATCGCCGCGAGCGCTACGATTGCCGCTGCTTCCACTCTCCCCGCACTCGCCGAAGGTGGCGAAGGCGACGTGGCCCCGGCACAAGAGCAGAAGCTCGCAGCCGAGCTGAAAGATCAGGGATACCAGGTTCGCAGCATGGAAACGGATGGCGGCTATATCGAGGTTTACGCGATGAAGGACGGCAAGCGCGCCAAGCTCTTCTTCGACTCGAACCTCAAGCAGGTGAAGCGTTCGGACAGCAACTGATCCGATCCTCGGGGACGGGCCGGCACGATCGGCCCGTCCTCTTCACGCCAGTCTTTCCCGAAAGCAGCAGGAGGGCCCGATCATGGCCATCGAAGACGCGAGCTTTACCGATCTTCCGTCGCATGAAACGTCTCACGCAGAACCGCCGCCCGTTGGCGCGCATAGCGTCTGGGACCCGTTCGTCCGGGTGTTCCACTGGTCGATCGCGGGCCTCTTTACCGCCAACGCCTTCTTCACCTCGCCGAAGAACGATCTGCATCACTGGATCGGCTACACGGTCGCGGGGCTCGTGATCGCGCGCATCCTCTGGGGGGTGTTCGGGACGCGTCATGCGAAGTTCAAGGATTTCCCGCCATCGCCCACCGGCGCGCTGACGCAGCTGCGCGATATGGCGACGGGGCGGCGGCACGCGCATCTGGGCCATTCGCCACTCGGCGCGCTGATGATCTACAATCTTTTGATCACGCTTCTGGTCATCGCGGGCTCGGGCTACCTGATGACGACCGACGCCTATTGGGGCGTGAAATGGCCCAAGGAAGTGCATGAACTGGCCGTCAACTGGGCCGAGGTTTCGATCGCCGCCCATATCGCCGCCGTCGTCTTTGAGAGCCGTCGGTTGCGCGTGAACCTTGCGCGCGCGATGATCACCGGTAAGAAGGTGTTCCGCAGCAACAGAGGGTAAACGCCCATGGCGATATCGCGAGCGCGAGTCTCGGTCTGGACGAAAGAGGGCGCATTGGTCGCCCTCATCTTATTCCAGACGGCCTGTGCCGCTCTCTTCGTGGCAGACGTGTTCAACGACATCCGCGAAGCCGGACGGTTCACGGTGGATCTCAACATGGAGCTGTTCGCCAATCTCGGCCTGATCGCGGGGATCGTCGTCGAGGCGACGGTGCTCTGGGCGCTCCTGCGCCGTCAGGCGCGCGCGGATCGCACCATCGGGGCCGCACAGGGCGCGATGGCCGAGATGATGGGCGCGCAGTTCGACCAATGGGGGCTGACGCCCGCAGAGGCCGATGTGGCGGCCTTCACCATCAAAGGGTTCTCGGTCTCGGAGACCGCCTCCTTTCGCGGATCGAGCGAGGCGACGGTGAAATCCCACCTCAATTCAGTCTACCGCAAAGCAGGGGTCTCGGGCCGCTCCCAGCTTGTCTCGATCTTCGTGGAGGAGCTGTTTCACGGCCCCATCAAGGCTGATGCGAAAGCGCAACAGGCACGCGCAATCTGACGTTAGGGAAGCGAGTCGGCGGGAGATCGCCGAGGCGTTCGGCGTTTTCCTTTAACTTTTTGCCGATTTCTTTATAGTTTGGCCCCGAAAATATGGACAGTGAATGGTAAGGGGCCGATGCGTAGGACGATCGGAATTCTCGGGCTTGCGGCAATTGCCGCGGCAACGGTGATGACGGGCCCGATGAGCGCCCAGGCAGAGGGGCTGAGGCTCCAGGGTAACTCTTCGAAATCGCGTGCGATGCTGTTCCGAAACCAGACCAACATCCTCGACACGCGCGCAGCCCAGCAATACGAACATTCCTCGCGGCTGCGACCCGGCGGCAAGCTGACCCAGACCGCCAGTGCCGAGAGCGTTCCACGCTACAACGGCAAGTATCGCGGCCAGTATATCAACACCGCGAAATCGGTGGCCTCGCGCCACGGCATTCCGACCGACCTGTTTCTGCGGCTCGTGCAGCAAGAGAGCGGCTGGAACCCGCAGGCGCGCTCGCACAAGGGAGCGATGGGGCTGGCACAGCTGATGCCCGCGACCGCCGCGAAACTGGGCGTGAACCCGCGCGATCCGGCGCAGAACCTCGAGGGCGGCGCGCGCTACCTCAAGATGATGTATGATCGCTTCGGAAGCTGGCGGCTGGCGCTCGCGGCCTATAACGCTGGGCCGGAGGCGGTCGCGAAACATAACGGCATTCCGCCGTATCGCGAGACTCGCAATTATGTGCGGGTGATCCTCGGCGGTTGATCCGTTATGCGCCAGAAATCATGAAAAGCCCCGCAAGATCAGCGATCTGCGGGGCTTTCTTTATGTTTTGCTTTAAGGAAGCAGTCTAAGCGGGAGATTTTACGGAATGATCCGGGTATACTTGGTGCCCGCGAGCGTCGCGCCCGCCATCAGACCTGCCTGGCCGAAGACCAACGCGATGATCGGCGCGGTCGAGGTCAGCGTGGAGGCCGAAATCGCGCCGCCCTGATCCGGCACCGCGTAGCGCGCATCCGCGCCCAGTTGCCAGCCATCGCCGCGGCGGAAGCTGGACAGCGCCTCGGGCGTCATGAAGAACAGGGCATGAGCATATTGCTGCGCGCCGATCTGCAGACCGAAACTCGCCGCTGCCGCCGCGTAGTAATCGACCGTCACGTTGTTGATCCGCAGCGCGCCGCGCCCGAAAGCCCCACCTACGCCGAAGCCCGCCTCGGTCATCAGCGGCATCCAGAGCACGCCCACCGATTTGTTCTCGAGATCGCGCGTGCCGGGATATTTCGTCAGAAGGTAGTTCCGGGTGGCGTCGACCCGCGCGTCCAGCTTGGCACTGCCTGCGCTGCCCACGCCGTTGCCGCAGGCCGCAAGGCCGAGCCCCGCACCGCCCATCGCCAGAAGGGTCCGTCTGGAAAGTTTCGTCATGTCTGTCGCTCCGCTCGATATGCCCGATCTCGCGCCGGGCTGAATGGTCTTATTACGACCGCTTGGCACAATTAATAGACGAGGGAACCCGCTTTGTCACTTATTCTTGAGCCCCTTCACGCTGAAGTGGCAAGACCCTGCTTAGCCGTTACCAAGCAGTTTCGCGGCCTCCGGCGCGAAATAGGTGAGCACACCATCGCAGCCCGCGCGGCGGAAGCTCATCAGGCTTTCGAGCATGACCTTTTTGTGGTCGAGCCAGCCGTTCTGCACCGCCGCCATGATCATCGCGTATTCGCCCGACACCTGATAGGCATAGGTCGGTACGCCGAACTGCTCTTTCACGCGGTGGCAGATGTCGAGATAGGGCATCCCCGGCTTCACCATGACCATGTCTGCGCCCTCCGACAGATCGCGCGCGACCAGCCGGAGCGCCTCGTCGGAATTACCGGGGTTCATCTGATAGGTTTTCTTGTCGCCCTTCAGCGCACCGGTGGCGCCGACCGCGTCGCGGAATGGTCCATAGAAGCCGGAGGCATATTTCGCGGCATAGCTGAGGATCGTCACGTCCGAATGACCCGCGCCTTCGAGCGCCGAGCGCAGCGCCGTGATGCGCCCGTCCATCATGTCCGAAGGCCCGAGGATATCGGCCCCGGCTTCGGCCTGCGCGATCCCCATTTTCACAAGACATTCAACGGTTTCATCGTTGAGGATAACCCCGTCGCGCACCAGCCCGTCATGGCCGTTCGCATTGTAGGGGTCGAGGGCGATATCGGTCATGATCGCGATCTCGGGCACCTCGGCCTTGATCGCGCGGATCACCCGGTTGGTGATGTTCTCGGGGTTCCAGGCCTCTTCGCAGGCCTCGGTCTTAACTGCCGGATCGGTATAGGGAAAGAGGCAGATCGCCGGTATGCCAAGCTTTGCGGCCTCTTCGGCGGCGCGCACCGCGCCCTCCAGCGTGCGGCGCACGACGCCCGGCATCGAGGGCACCTCGACATCCGCGCCCGGCACGTCGGTGATGAAGATCGGCCAGATCATGTCCTTCACGCTCAACCGGTGTTCCTGTGCCAGATCGCGAAGCGCTGCAGTGCGGCGCATCCGGCGCAAACGGGTGTGGGGGAAGGGCGGAAGGATCGGATTCATCGGCTGGCTCCTCTGGCTCGGGCAAAATGGGTGCCACGGATCGATGTAACAGGCAAGCGCGGCAGATCCGCGCGGGCTTCCGCTCGGGGCTGGGCTGGTCTATGCATCGTCAGGAGGGGGCGCGACACGACGACCCGGAAGAACGAGGGCGAGGGGCTTGGAAGTTTTCGACACGATCGCGCGGCTGATCGACCTGCGCAGCTTTTCCAACCTGTGGTATTGGATCGCCTTGGCCGCAGTCTGGTCTTCGGCCTCGCATTGGGTGTTGGGCGTGCCGTGGGACATGGTGATCCGCGCGCGCCGCAAGGGGGGCGACGCGGGTCAGGATCTGGCCGCGATGACGGCGCTGAGCGCACGGCGGCTGAACCGCATCCGGCGCGATGCCGGGTTCTCGATGTCGATCACCATCCCCTTCATGTTGAGCTTTCTCATCATCACCGGATTCATCTACGGCTCGGAGACGGCGCAGGCTTTCGCTCTGCTGCTTGTGCCGATGATGGCCGTGTTCGGCTTGAGCCTGCGACTGGCGCATAAACTCGATGCAGAGCCCACGCTTGCGCATGACCCGGCGATTGCGATCAAGGCGCTCTCGCGCCACCGGGTGAACGTGCAGGCGATCGGCGTGGTCGCGATCATCGTGAGCGCGCTCTGGGGAATGTATCAGAACCTTCTCGCCTCGATGCTGGTTTGACGCGCGAAGCAACTTGACACCGGAGACAGGCCGGATACCTCGCTTGGCTATGGAGCATTTTCTTCTCTCGGGCGCCCCGGAAGGGTTCGACGCCGCCTTGCTGGCCAAGGAACTTGCCAAGGGCAAGTCGGTCATCCATGTCGCGCGCGACGATCGCCGTCTGGCGGCCATGCGCGGGGCACTTGCGTTCTTTGCGCCCGAGGCGACGGTGCTGGACTTCCCGGCGTGGGACTGTCTGCCCTACGACCGCGTCTCGCCCAATGCCGATATCTCCGCCACGCGGATGGCGACGTTGGCCGCGCTGGCTTCGGGGATGCCCGGGCCGTTCGTTCTGTTGACGACGCTTTCGGCTGCCATGCAGCGCGTGCCCGCGCGCGAGGTTCTGGCGGGCGCGAGCTTCACCGCGCAGGTCGGCAAGCGGATCGACGAGCAGGCGTTGCGCGAATTCCTCGTCCGGATGGGCTTCTCGCAGGCCTCGACCGTGTCCGAGCCCGGAGATTACGCGATCCGCGGCGGCATCATCGACATCTTCCCGCCCGGCGAGGGCGGTCCGGTGCGGCTCGATCTGTTCGGCGATGTGCTGGACGATGCGCGCGGATTCGATCCGGTGACCCAGCGTACGACCGAGAAGCTGAAAGGCGTGGAGCTGGCGCCGGTCTCCGAGGTCATCCTCGACGAGGCAGCGATCACCCGTTTCCGGCAGAATTACCGGATCGAATTCGGCTCGGGTGGTGCGGAAGACCCGCTTTACGAGGCGGTTTCGGCAGGGCGCAAACAGGCGGGGATGGAGCATTGGCTGGGCTTCTTCCATGAAAAGCTCGAGACCATTTTCGACTATCTGCCCGATGCGTCGGTGATGCTCGACGACCAGATCGCGGCGCAGCAGGAAAGCCGTTGGGACGGCATCGCGGATCAGTATGACACGCGGCGCGAAGCGATGACCCGGCGCGACCGGCTGGACTCCGTCTACAAACCCGCGCCGCCGCAGCTTTTGTATTTGAACCCAGAGAGTTGGGAAGCGGTGTTGAAACCGCTTCGCGTGCTGCGCCTGCAGGTGATCCCGGCACCGCCCGGTCCCGGGATCCTGAATGCGGGCGGGCGCGTCGGGCGCAATTTCGCGCCCGAGCGCAAGGTGGAAAATGTCAGCCTGTTCAGCGCGTTGAAAGACCATGTTCAAGCACGTCTGGCCGATGGTCCCGTGGTGATCGCCTCGTGGTCCGAGGGGGCACGTGAGCGCCTCAAGGGCCTGATGGAAGACGAGGGCGTGATCGGCGCGAAGCTGATCGGATCGGCGCGCGAGATCGGGCCGGGGGTGAACCTCACGGTCTGGCCGCTCGACGAAGGGTTCGAAGCCCCGCGCGATGGCGGCGAGATGACCGTGATCTCGGAGCAGGACGTGCTGGGCGAACGGCTCGTCTCGAAGCCGCGGCGCAAGCGCAAGGCCGAGAATTTCCTGACCGAACACACGACGCTGTCGCCCGGCGATTTGGTCGTGCATGTCGATCACGGGGTGGGCCGTTACAAGGGGCTGGAGACGGTCACGGCCCTTGGCGCGCCGCATGAATGCGTGCTCTTGGAATATGCGGGCGGGGATCGCCTTTATCTGCCAGTCGAGAATATCGAACTGCTCAGCCGCTACGGCCATGAGGAGGGCTTGCTCGACAAGCTCGGCGGGGGCGCATGGCAGGCCAAAAAGGCCAAGCTGAAGGAACGCATCCGCCAGATCGCCGACAAGCTGATGCGGATCGCGGCAGAGCGTCACCTGCGTCACGCACCCATTCTGGAAGCGCCGCATCACGAGTGGGAAAGCTTCGCCGCGCGCTTCCCCTATACCGAGACCGACGACCAGATGAGCGCGATCGAGGATGTGGTGGACGATCTGAAATCGGGCACGCCGATGGATCGTCTCGTCGTGGGCGATGTGGGCTTCGGCAAGACCGAGGTCGCGATGCGCGCGGCCTTCGTCGCCGCGCAATCGGGCATGCAGGTCGCGGTGATCGCGCCGACGACGCTGCTTGCGCGCCAGCATTACAAGACCTTCGCCGAACGCTTCCGGGGCACCGCGCTGAATGTGAAACCGCTCAGCCGCTTCGTCTCCGCCAAGGAGGCGACGAAGACCCGCGAGGGGCTGCGCGACGGCACAGTCGATATCGTGATCGGCACCCATGCGGTTCTGGCGAAATCGGTGAAATTCGCCAATCTCGGTCTGCTGGTCATCGACGAGGAGCAGCATTTCGGCGTGCAGCACAAAGAGCGCCTGAAAGAGATGCGCTCGGAGATTCACGTGCTGACGCTGACCGCGACGCCGATCCCGCGCACGCTGCAACTCTCATTGACCGGGGTGCGCGACCTGTCGATCATCGGTACGCCGCCCGTCGACCGCCTTGCGATCCGTACCTATGTCTCCGAATTCGACACCGTCACCGTACGCGAGGCGCTTCTGCGCGAGCATTACCGCGGCGGGCAGAGCTTCTATGTCGTGCCGCGAATTTCCGATCTTCCCGAAATCGAGGAATTTCTGCAAACCCACGTGCCGGAGGTGAAATATCTCGTGGCGCATGGGCAGATGGCCGCGGGCGAGTTGGACGACCGGATGAACGCCTTCTACGACGGCAAATACGACGTCCTTCTGGCCACGACGATCGTGGAAAGTGGCCTCGACATCCCGACGGCGAACACGATGGTAATACATCGCGCTGACATGTTCGGCCTCAGCCAGCTTTACCAGATCCGGGGCCGGGTAGGCCGCGCGAAGACACGCGCCTATTGCTACCTGACGACGAAGCCGCGCATGCCGCTGACGCCACAAGCGCAGAAACGGCTGCGTCTGCTGGGCTCGCTCGACAGTCTCGGGGCCGGGTTCAACCTTGCGAGCCAGGACTTGGACCTGCGCGGCGCGGGCAACCTGCTGGGCGAGGAACAGTCGGGCCATATCCGCGAGGTGGGTTACGAGCTCTATCAGTCGATGCTGGAAGAGACGATCTCGAAGCTGAAATCGGGCGAATTGACCGAGACGGCGGATGGCGATTGGTCGCCGCAGATCAATCTCGGCGTGCCGGTGATGATCCCCGACAGCTACATCCCCGATCTCGACGTGCGCCTCGGCCTCTATCGTCGCCTGTCGAGCCTTACCACCAAGGTCGAGCTGGAAGGGTTCGCCGCCGAGCTGATCGACCGCTTTGGCGAACTGCCGAAAGAGGTCAACACGCTGCTGCTGGTCGTCCGGATCAAGGCGATGTGCAAACGCGCGATGATCGCCAAGCTCGATGCCGGGCCGAAGGGCGCGACCGTCCAGTTCCACAACGACAAGTTCCCCAACCCGCAGGGGCTCGTGGAATTCCTGACCGCGCAGCGCGATCTGGCCAAGGTGAAGGACAACAAGCTGGTCATTCGCCGCGACTGGAAGAACGACAAGGACAAGATCAAGGGCGCCTTCGCGATCGCCCGCGATCTGGCCGAGAAGGTTATCGAGGCGAAGAAGACGAAGCCCTGAGCGGCTCCGCGCGGAACATCACCTGTCCGCGCGGCAGCATCCGGTCGTCGCGGATAAGGCGCCAGCCAGCCGCATCCGCCATCGTGTAGAGCTCGGCTTCCGAAAGGTGATAGGGCGCGCGGTTCGCGTGGGTGACGACGCCGTCGTTCTGTCGGTGGATTGTGGCGCCTTCGGGGGCGAGGAATACCGTAAGCAGCAGGCACTCCAGTTGAGCAAAGCGCCGCAAGCCGTTGAAGCAATGTGCAATCGCGTCGCTTTCCAGATGCGGAAAGACACCGAAAGCGATGGCATGGGTGATCGTGTCCGTCACGCCATCAAAACCGAAATCCGCGTCTTCGACCAGCTGCATAGGATCGAGCCGGTCGCGCGCCTCCAACTCCGCCGCATAGCCCGCAAGCATCAGTGCGCGCGAGGCATCCGTGGCCCAGTAATGGCCGGGCTCCAGATAGGGCACCGCCTTGCAGCCCAGCCGCAACGCCCCCGCACCGATATCGAGAAGGACATGATCGGGCCGCAGCCCGTGATCCAGAAGCGCGGCCATCTGCGCGCGGCCCGTCTCGTCCCAGCGGCCGCCCACGATGTCGCGGTGGCGTCCCTTGGCGAGCGCCTCATCATAGAACCCGGGGCGGGTATAGGGCGACGACATCGGTGAGGCTCCGTGACAAGGGCGATGCGCGCATATGTAGCTTTTGCACCTGCGCGTAAAGCCCCGTCAGCCGGTTTCCTGCGTCTTGCGGATCAGCCACCAGGCGAGGCTCGAGCAGGTCAGCGTCGCGATCACCATCGGCAGCGCAGTGCCGTTGAAGGACAGGCCCACCGGGGCTGCGATGATCACCGCGCCGACGGTCGAAATCGCCGACACGATGGACGCCGCCATGCCCGCGATATGGCCCATATGTTCCAGCGCCAGCGCGTTGAGATTGCCGAAGGTCAGGCCCGCCATCGCGAAGACCGAGACGGAGTAGATGAAGATGAACGGGAAGCCCGCCGCGCCGTCAGTGAACCCGAGCAGCACCAGCACCAGCATCACCGTCGAGATCGCCACCTGGGAGATATAGGTCCCCTTGACGATCTTGCGCATCCCCAGCCGCATCACGTAGCGCGCGTTGAAGATCGTGGCCGAGCCCGCGAGCAGCGCGCCGATCGCGAACCACATCGGGAAGGTGTCGGTGACGCCATGCGCCGCGTAAAGCTGCTGCGCGGTGGACAGCAGGCCGAACATCTGCCCGAAGCCCAGCGTCATCGTCACGATATAGAGACGCACATCCGAATGGGTGATCACCTCCAGCGCCGCGGCGCGCAGCTTGGATACGCTCAGCGGTCGGCGATCCTCGGGGGCGAGCGTTTCGGGTTGGCGGATCATCAGCCAGCTCACGCCGACGCAGCCGAAGACCATGAAGGCCCAGAATACGCCGCGCCAGCCCGCGAGAGCGATCACCAGTTGGCCGACCGAGGGGGCGACGGCCGGCACGAGGATGAAGATCATCATGATGAATGAGGTGATCTTCGCCATCTCGCGCCCGGCGAAGAGGTCGCGCACCAGCGCCATCACCGTGATCCGCGGACCCGATGCGCCGATCCCTTGCAGCACCCGCGCCGCCAGCAGCGCTTCGAGGCTTTGCGCATGGGCGGCGACGAAGGCTCCGACCATGTAGATCGCAATCCCCCCCGCGATGGTCTTGCGCCGCCCCAGCGCATCCGAGATCGGCCCGGCGAACAGCGTGCCCACGCCCATGCCCAGCACGAAGGCGGTCAGCACCAGCTGCGCACGGTTGACCGCGTCGGGGCTCAACTCTGCCGCGATCTGCGGCAGTGCCGGCAGCATCGCGTCGATCGAGAAGGCGACCGTCGCGATCAAGGAGGCGAGCATGACCGTCAGTTCGGGCAGCGAAAGGGGCGTGCGCGCCCGGGGCGCGTCAGAGATGTGGGACATTCTGGGGGACTTTCCGAGAGTCGGATCTATTCGAAACGCGAGCATAGGGAGCTGCGCCGATTTGGCCAGAGGGCCGGGCGCGCAGCCCCCTGTGCGCTCACGCGATAGTGACGGTGGCTGCGACGCCGGACAACTCGGTCAGTGCTGGGTCGCGTCGGACGGTGTGCCGGACAGCTCGTCGATGACCTGCAGCCACAGCTCGGTCGGTTGCGCGCCACTCACCAGATGAGCATTCGCGACAACGACCGAGGGCACCGCGTTGATCCCACGCTCGCGCGCATGTTGTTCCTTGGCGACGATCGTGTCGATATCGGCATCCGAAGCCAGCAGCCGCTCCACCAGTCGCGGGTCCATCCGCGCCGCCTCGGCCACTTCACACAGCACGGTCGAGTCGCCGATATTGCGCCCGTCGCTCCAATGTGCGGCCAGCAGCCCCTCCATCGCCTCTTCCTGCCGCTCTTCCAGCCCCGCCCAATAGAGCAGGCGATGCGCGTTGCGGGTGTTCGGCTGATGGGTGACGCGCTCGGGGTGGAAATCGTAGACCTCGGCCTCCGCGATCTCGAGCAGCTGCACATGCATCTTCGCCGCTCCGTCCTGACCGAACTTCGCCTGCAGGTAATCGGCGCGCGCCATCCCCTCGGGCGGCATCGTCGGGTTCAGCTCGAATGGCTGCCACGCACGCTGGAACGGGTGGTCGGGGCGTTGGGCGAGCGCCCGGTCGAGCCGCGCCTTGCCGATGAAGCACCATGGGCAAACGGGATCGGCGAAAATATCGAGCGTGATCATGAGGTGACCTCCTGTTGCAGCATGGTGCGGATTTCCGAGCGCAGCACCTTGCCGTTGCGGTTGCGGGGCAGGGCGGCGATATGGGCGTAAAGGCGCGGCTGCTTGTAGCGTGCAAGCCGCGCCTCGGCATGGGCGCGCAGCGTCTCTTCCCCGGCGTCGCCGGTATAGGCCAGTGCGATGACGCTTGCATCGACTTTCACCGCGATTTCGACCGCGGCCACGTCGCCTGCGCCGGGGCAGTCATGCATGACCTCTTCGACCTCGATCGGCGAGACCCGGAAGCCGCCCGCATTCATCATATCATAGCCGCGTCCGAGATAGGTGATCGCACCATCTTCGCCCATCGAGACCGTGTCGCCGGTGACGAACCACGGGCCGATCCGGCGCGCCGCAGTCTCTTCGGGCGCATTCCAATAGCCCAGATAGAGCCCCGGATCGCTTTCATGGATCACCAGCTGCCCCGGCTCGCCGCGCGGCACCGGTTGCCCGTCTTCGTCCAGCACGGCGACATGACGGCCCGCCTGCGGATAGCCGCAGGTGCCGGGCGGCGCGGGATGGTCCGGACTGCCCGAGATGAAGGTCGAGCATTCGGACATGCCGAGCGCCTCATAGACCCTGGTGCCCGTCGCCGCGATCCAGGCCGCGCGCGTAGGCTCCGGCAGCGCCTCGCCCGCGCTCAGCCCATGGCGTAGCTTCGGCAGCGAGAGCGCCTCATGATGTCTTAGGATTTGTCGGTAGACTCCGGGAGCGGCGGCGAAGATCGTCGCGTCGAAGCGCTTGAGCAGCAGGGGCAGGCTGCGCGGCTCCACGCCGTCCGCCGGGATCAGCGCGGTGGCGCCCAGCGTCCACGGGTCCATCAGCCCGGTGCCGAGCGTATAGGTCCAGTTGAAGGCGCCTGCATGCATCAGACGGTCGTCGGGCCCCATGCCATACCAGTCGCGATACATCATCTGCCGCGCCCAGATCGCGCGATGCGCATGCATCACGGCGCGCGCCGAGCCGCCCGTGCCGGAGGTGAAGATCATATAGGCGAGGCGGTTCGGATCGCCCAATGCGTAGTCGCAGGGGGCGGCGTCCCCGGCCTTGCGCAGAATATCGGCGGGGATCACGTGCGCCGGATGATCGGGCAGGGCGATCCCATCGCCCGCCACGACAGCCGCCGGATCGAGATCGCCCGCCAGTTTGGTAATCTCCGCCTCGGTCAGCTGCGCCGATGTCGGCACCGGCACCAGCCCGGCTGCGATGGCGCCAAGAAAAGCGATGGGAAATTCCGGACCGTTGCCCAGCCGCAGCATCACGCGATCTCCGGGTGTCAGCCCCGCGTCGAGCAACAGCGTTCCCGCACCGCGCACCGCCGCGGTCAGCCGCGCATAGGACCAGCGCTGCGCGCCCGAAGGCTTCACGATCTGCATCGCCAGCTTGTCCGGGGTCGCCGCGCCTGCCGCCAGAACATGCGCGGCCATGTTGAAGGCGCTCGGCGGGGCGGGGATCGGGTCTGTGCGGCAAACGGAATCCATGCCGCCTAGCTAGGACGCGGCGCGCGCCCGAGCAAGCCCGAACGCGCGCCCTTCACTCTGACTTCGCCTTGGCGAAATAATCTTGGCGCAGGGCGAGCTGCCTTCCAATGGAAGGACGCCCCACCGAACGCCCGGAGCGCAGAGGAAGGGCCACGACGCCGCGGGGGCAGAGCACCCTGCAATTTTAGCAATGCGCGACCGTGCGCGGGAGCAAAGCGCCCATGTGACGTGAAGTTTGCGCGCCTATGCGCGGGCTAAGCTTACTCGTCCTCTTCCTCGTCGTCGCCGAAGCGCGCGTCGTCGTCATATTCGTCCTCGCCTTCGGGGACGTATTTCGAGGAGGCCGCGATCGAGTGACCGTCATGAGTCGGGTCCATGATCACGTCGGAGGGCAATTCGCCTCGCATCCAGTCGCGAATTTCGTCGCGCGCGTCGGCGGGCTCCTGTTCGGTCAGCTCGGCGATATAGCGGATGAAGGCTTTCTGATCGCCGTCGATCTCGTCAAGCTCGGCCTCGTCGGCATCCGGCCACCGATCCACGATAGCCTCGTAAAATGCCGCCCAGTTTTCCTCGATATGGTGCCATTTCATCGCTTTTGATCCTTTTCTTCACGGCTCGTGTCGCGGGTGACCCTCATACTGAGAAAGGGACGCGCGCGGGGCTTTGCAAGGCACAAGGCCGAGATAGCTCGCGCGGTTCCATATCGCGTTGAATTCCGGGAGTTACCTGAACCAGCCCTGCACCGAACGGGCACCGCCCGAGATGTCGTCGCCCACACCGGCCACCGTGTTGCAGCCCGCCATTGCCGCAGCGATCGCTGCCAGAAGGATGAGTTTCTTCATTGTCCTGCCTCTTCGTACCACCAGACATCGGGCTCGAAGCCCGGCCATGCCCCGTATAGCGGGGTCTTCTCAGGGTAGTGAAGCTGCTTGATATGGGCGATCCGGTCAACCGGTGCGTACCAGATCGGAATGACATAGCGGCCCGCAGTCAACACCCGGTCGAGCGCACGGGTCGCGGCGACGAAATCCTCGTGGCTTTTCGCATCGAGCATGGCCTTCACCATCGCCTCGGCGGCTGGGGAATTCATGCCCATCCAGTTGCGCGAGCCGGGCTCGTTCACGCCTTTCGAGCCCCAGTAGAGGTTCTGCTCGTTGCCGGGCGACAGTGACAGAGCGCGCCAGTACCACGCCATGTCGAAATCATAGGAATTGGTGCGCTGTGTGTATTGCGCATCGTCGATCACGGTCACTTTCGGGAAGATACCCAGCTTCTTGAGCGCCTCGGTGTAGATGTCGACGATGCTTTGCGTCTCGGCCGCGCCCTGTTGCAGCACGATCTCGAAGGTGAAGGGCTTGCCGTCCTTCTTGAGCACGCCATCGCTGTCGACCTGCCAGCCGGCCTCTTCCAGCAGCTTCGCGGCGGCGCGCATGTTCTTGCGGTTGCGCACGCCGCCGTCGGACGTAGGCAGGCTGTAGCCGTCGATCGTGCCGGGCGGGAGCTGATCGGCGAAGGGCTCCAGCAGGGCCTTCACCTTGCCCGCGGCGGCGCCGTGCTCCATCCCCAGCTCGGAATTCGAGAAGTAGGACGAGATCCGCGGCTCCGCGCCGCCATTGATGGTCTTGTTGATGAATTCGAAGTTGAACGCGTCGATCATCGCCTGACGCACCCGCCAATCCGCGAAAACCGGGTTGCGGGTGTTCATTACCAGCCCCTTGATCCCCGAGGGACGCCCGTTCGGAATCTCGGATTTGATCACGTCGCCCGATTGCACCGCCGGGAAGTCGTAGTTCCGGCCCCAGTCGGCCGCGTTCCATTCGGTGTAGCTGTCGGTCTCGCCGCCCTTGAAGGCTTCGAACACGACGCCGCCATCGCCGAAATAATCATAGCGGATCGTGTCGAAATTGTTCCGGCCCTTGTTGAAGCCCAGATCCTTGCCCCAGTAATCGGGGTTGCGTTTCAGCTCGATATATTTGCCCGGATCGACGCGGCCCACGACGTAGGGGCCGGAGCCGATCGGAGCCATATTCGTGGTGGAGGCGAAGTCGTGCCCCTCCCATTGCGACTTCTCGAGAACCGGGCGCATCCCCATGATGAGCGCCATTTCGCGGTCCTTCACCTCGGGTTTGAAGGTGATGCGGACCTTGCGATCGCCGGTCTTCTCGATCTTTTCGACCTTCGACCAGGCGTTCTGATAGCGCGGATGGCCTTCGGTCCCGAGCGTCTTGTAGGACCAGATGACATCCTCGACCGTCACCGGGTTGCCGTCCGAGAACTTGGCCTCGGGGCGCAGGGTGAATTCCACCCAAGTGCGGTCCGGGTCGGTCTCGACCGATTCGGCGAGAAGTCCGTAGAGCGTGAAAGGCTCGTCCATCGAGCGGCCCATCAGCGATTCGGCGACATAGCGGCTGATTCCTTCCGCCGGTCTCCCGTTCAGGATCCACGGGTTGAGCGAATCGAACATGCCGGCCACGCCAAATCTGATCTCGCCGCCCTTTGGGGCATCGGGATTGGCGTAGGGCAGATGGGTAAAGCCGGCGGGAAGTGCAGGCTCGCCGTACATTGCAATCGCAGGTTGTGGCTCCGCGGCAGCGATCCCTGTAAATACAGGGGCGAGCCCGAAAAGAGCCCCGCCGAGTAAATGGAAAAACACCGATCTCGTCATGTTAACAATCCCTGCCTTGCCTGCATTTATTGGCGCCAAGCTAGCGAGAGGTTTGAAACTGCGCAAACTTTTCCCTTGGAGAGCGGCGCAGGATTGCTTATAAGGGATGCACTGCTCGATAGGTTTCTTGCCTGTATGAAACCTGCCTCATGACTTGACGCCCGCCCTAGCGCGGGCGTCTTTTTTTACCTCATTACCCAAGAAAACAAGGCCCTCACCGCGATCTCACGCGGTATTGCGCTTGCAGCATGGCGTTCGCACGCGCGGCGCGGCATGATCCCGGCGAATCCGTCACTTACGTCACCGAAGGAGAGAACATGTCGCTTCAGGGAAAAACCGCCGTCATTACCGGGTCGAATTCCGGGATCGGTCTCGGGGTCGCGCGCGAACTCGCGCGCGCGGGCGCCGATATTGTCATCAACTCCTTCACCGACCGCGACGAGGATCATAAGCTCGCCGCCGATATCGCATCGGAATTCGGTGTCACCGCGCGCTACATCAAGGCCGATCTCTCGAAAGGTGCCGAAGCGCGCGCCCTGATCGAGCAGGCGGGCAAATGCGATATTCTCGTGAACAATGCTGGTATCCAGCACGTCTCGCCGATCGAGGAATTCCCGGTCGAGAAATGGGACGCGATCATCGCGATCATGCTGACCTCGGCCTTCCACACCACCGCCGTCGCGCTGCCGATGATGCGCAAGGCGGGTTGGGGCAGGGTGGTCAATATCGCCTCCGCGCACGGTCTGACCGCGTCGCCCTATAAATCGGCCTATGTCTCGGCCAAGCACGGCGTCGTGGGCCTGACCAAGGTCACAGCGCTCGAGACCGCGAAGGAAGACATCACCGTCAACGCGATCTGCCCGGGCTATGTGAAGACCCCGCTCGTCGAGGCGCAGATCCCCGACACGGCGAAGGAATACAACATGACCGAGGAAGAGGTGATCGAGAAGGTCATCCTCGCGCGCCAGCCGTCGAAGGAATTCGCGACGGTCGAGCAGATCGGCGGCACCGCCGTGTTCCTGTGCTCGGACGCGGCGGCGCAGATCACCGGGACCACGATCTCGGTCGATGGCGGCTGGACCGCGCTGTAACCTGAAAGACTGGCGGAGCGGTTTCGCTCCGCCTCTTCAATAGGGGCGCGACGAGAGCGTACGCTCATGCGCCTGACGATGCGCGATCACGGCCTCCAGCCGGTTCTTCACCCCGTATTTCTGCATGATGTTGGTCATGTAGAACTTCACCGTCTTCTCGCTGATCGCGAGGCGCTTGGCGATTTCGCGGTTTGTCTTGCCGCGCTCCAACTCGCGCAGCACCTGCATCTCGCGGTGGGTCAGGCTCTCGCTCTCGGATTTTTCCTGCCCCGAAAGCGCCGCCTGCAGCAGCGCCGCCGCGAAGCTCGGCGAAACGAATGTGCCGCCGTGCAGGATCGCGTCGATTGCCGCCTGGAGTTCCGAGACGCCGACCCCTTTGAGAATGTAGCCCTTCGCCCCCGCGCTCATCGCTTCGATCGCGGTGGCGGGCTCGTCGCAGGCGGTCAGCAGGATGCATTGCATGGACGGGTCGTGATCGATGATCTTGCGAAGCGCGTTCAACCCGCCGCCGGGCATGCTGAGATCGAGGATCATCACGTCGGGCCGTCGCGCCCGGGCAAGCTCGATCGCGTCGATAGCGGAACTGCCTTGATCGAGCACGTCGATATCGAGCGCGTCCTGCAGCACGGCGCACAGCCCCTGCCGGAAAATTGGATGGTCGTCTACAATACAAGCCGTCGTCGGCACAAAATCGGACATCGAAATACCCCTTGAACGATCCCGCGACCGCGTTCCCCAACGCGTGAAGGCCAAGCCATCCGGACTGTCGCGAAATCCGTCTTCCCCCCGGACGTCCAGAATGAAGAGGTCTTGAAGAAACACAATAAAGAAAGACGCTTATCATCTAGCCCCATCGGTGTATGGGCGTAGCTCCAAGGGTTTACCTTTGCGTCACTTTCAGCGGCGTTCCGGTTCGAGCGGGATACGGCAGATCACCTCCGATCCCTGCGGCTCAAGCAAGCGGAACTCGAGCGTGCCTCCCAGCGATTGCGCCCGGAATTGCATCCCCGGTAGACCAAGCCCGCCCTCGCGGTATTCGCGCTCCTGCGGGGTGGTGTGGCCGGGGGCCGCGCCGCTGTCGCTTATGCGCAGAACGAAATCGCCATCCTCTTGATAGGTTTCGATTTTCTGCGTCGAGCCTGGAGCGTGTCGCGCGGCATTGGCCAGCGCTTCTTGCACGATCCGGCCCAAGGTCCGCCGCGTCGTCTCGGACAGTTCCGGAGCGTCAGGTGCGAGCGAAAGCGTGACCTCCAAACCGGTGCGTCGGCGGTGATCGGTGGCGAGCGTTTCGACCAGCGCGGCCAGCGTCGGCGCAGCGTCGAATTGCGGCGCGACCAATCCGCCCGAGATGGCACGGATTTCCTCCATCGTCTTGCGCGCAACTTTTTTGATTTCCGAGACAATCCCGGCCGCTTTCGCTTCATCGGTCGCCCCGGGCGAACGAATCAGATGCTCCAGCCGGTCGATCTCCAGCACCAGGTAGGAGAGAAGCTGGCAGGCGCCGTCATGCAGGTCCGCGCCGATCCGACGTTTCGCGCGCTCGTCGATATCGGCGGCATTCCGTGCGGCTTCGGCGATCGAGCGGTGCAGTTGCGAATTGCCGAGCAGCAGCCGCTCGCGCTCGGCGAACTGGCGGCGGAGCTCGACGGTCTGGCGCTCGATCGTCAGGCTGCCGCGCTGCACGATCAGGAACAGCATGGTGAAGACGATGATCGCCACTGGCCCGACAAAGAGCCATGTCGTCTTGGCGGAGGTCAGCAGCGCGCCCCGGACCACATCGGCGTTCTGATAAAATTCTCCGACGGCAAGAATGGTGCCGGTCTCCAGGTCGCGCAGCGGCGCATAGATTTCATAGAGATGCACGCCCAGCGCGCGCTCGGCATCATGGGCCGCGTCCTCGAGATCGGGAAACCTTCCGAAGACATTCCCCTTGAGAGCCTCGAAGATCTCGTCGTCGGGCAGCACATGGCCAAGCCCTGCATCGGGCGCGAAGATCAGCTTGCCCTCGCGGCTCCAGATCTTGATGGCGAGGAAGTTGCCCTGTTTGCGAAACCCTTCCGCGAGCGCGTGCAGCGCGGCGAGATCTTCGGCGCGCAACGCGTCCGATCGGCCCAGCGCCTGAACATGCGGCTGCAGAAGGTTCTGCATGTAGAAGGCGGCAGTGTCGGCAGAGGCGTCGAGAAGCCGGGTCGTCGCGCGGTTGTTGACCCAATAGGCGAGGGAAGCCAGCAAGAGGCTCAGCACCAGGCCCAGACCCACCAGAAACTGCAGGGATAACGAAAATCCCAGAAACCAGCGCAGCGGGTTGCGCACCGGCTGCACCCGGTCCGGGGCCCCCACATCCCCGACCTTGGTCGCATCGCTCTTAGACCTTCGTCCCATGTTCCCTTGCGTCCTTTGGCGAGGAGCGTTCCCGACCATAGGGGAAAATCGCGTTGGACCTAAGACAATTTTCGTCGTCCCGATTCGATGGCCTCATGGAAACAGGAAAAGCGCCGAGCTTGTGGGGGTGTCGGCGAGAGATGCGGCGCAGGTGTGTTTGCCGTCTCGCACAGCCTCCTATGAACCGAGCTTCGGCAATGGGTGTGACACGGACCGCGATGCGCGGGCCGAATTGGTCTTAGGGGGCTACCATGACGATCAAACTGGCCGGAGCCGATCTCGATTATCTGCTGCAACAGGCAAATATCCTGAACGATTATTCGCGACTGACGAGCGCGCTCGACCCGAACGGGGTGCGCGAAGTGTCGGGCCACAACAACAACCTCGCGGGCGGCTATACCGTCGATGAGAACGGCAACGTCGTCTGGACCGGCGGTGGCAACGTGCATCCCGATTGGGGGCAGGCCGATACCGAGTTCCTGCGTATGTTCATGACAAACCACCCGACCGAGCCGGAATACGGCACCTCTTATGCGACCGTGCAGAAGATGTGGGTGACGCTGGTGCTGCCCGACAGCGAGGGCCGTCTGCCCGGCGATCTCGATTATGTCCCGACCTCGAAGCAGGTGCTGGTCGACAACCCGATGTCGATGTCGCCCTCGATGTTCGTGGCCGACTCGAACGGCGTGGCACCGGGTGCAACGGGCTACCTGCCAACCGTCAATGCGACGTCGATGATGACCGCGATGTCGGACGCGCAGCCGGAATACCAGTTCACAAGCGATGGCTCGACGCTGGATATCCTCAACAGCTCTGTCGTGGTGGATTCGACGCCGCGCCTGATCTCGCAGCTGATCAGCAGCTCGAATGTCGACATGACCGATCCGAACTACAACCCGGCTGCGGTCGCGGCGATGAACGCGCTTGGCGGCTCGGCAGTGGATGTGTCGAACTCCGTGGTGGGCGATATCACCACCGCATTCATCCCGAATCCCGGCGTGCTGGGCGGGGTGAGCTATAACGAATGGTTCGTGGCCTTCGGTCAGTTCTTCGATCACGGGCTGGATTTCATCCAGAAGACTGGCGGCGTGGTGATGATCCCGCTGAGCCCGAACGATCCGCTCTACGTTGATCCGATGTATGCGCCGAACCCGGATTACGTGGATGCGGCGACCACGCCGAACGTTCCCGAGATGATCGCGACGAACCCGTCTTACATTCCCGGCGTCTCGAACATGATGATGCTGAGCCGCGGGAAACTGTCGAACCCCGATACGGATTTCGACGATCAGGGCAACCTGCTGCCGGGTGTCACGCCGCTCTACAACAACAATACCGGCCTGATGATCGATCAGAGCCAGACCTACGGCTCGCACGAGTCGGTCAACGCGCTGCTGCGGCACTACGATGCGAATGGCGTCGTCACTGGCAGGCTGATCACCGGATCCGAGGACGGGATCGTCCATCGCCAGGATGCGAATGGAAATCTCGTGGCGCTCGACGTTTCGGACGGCTCGGCAATCGCGCCCGATGGTACGGAGGTCACGGGTAAGGAAGAGCTTGCGACCTGGGCCGACATGAAGGTCAACGCGATGCGGATTGGCGTCGAGCTGATCGACACGGATGTGCTCGATTGCCCGTGGATCAACGCCGATGCGATCGGTCGGCTGAACTTCACGCCGCAGCAGGATTTCCACTTCCGTTCGGATCAGAGCATCGCCGATATCGACGAGATGTTCGCGATGACGCCTGACGGCGTCGATATCAACGGCATGACCTACCACTCCTACGCGGAACTGGAAGACGCGGGCTACGATCCCTTCGTGCGTTGGACGCTGCAGGATGCAATGGACGGCCATTGCGCGGCGGCTGATATCGGCGAAGTGCGCACGACGAACCAGCCGATCCTGATCGATATCGCGCATGGCGCGACGCCGGGCCTCGACTTCCAGGGCAACGAGCTGAATCCGGCCTCGGATCCGAATTCGGGCTCTTTCACCTATGACGACGCGCTTCTGGCCCGTCACAAGGTCTCGGGCGACGGCCGCGTGAACGAGAACATCACGCTCACCTCGGTCCACCACGTTTTCCACGAAGAGCACAACATCCAGGCGCATAACATCATGATGTCGGCGGTCCGCGATGCGATCGAGACCGGTGACCTCAGTGGCCTGAACGGGACCGACGCGGCCAACGAGGGCTGGCTCGCGGTGGATGTCGATCAGGCGACCTTCGACAGCTGGGCCGGGACCGACCTGACCGACGACGTGGCTGTGCAGGCCATCGTGGACAGCCTCACCTGGGATGGCGAACGCGTCTACCAAGCCGCACGTCTGATCACCGAGAGCGAGTACAACCACGTCGCGGTCGATCAATACATGACGACGCTCTACCCGGCGCTGCCGGAATTCGTGTCCTACTCGGCCGATATCAACCTCAATATCAGCCTTGAATTCGCGCAGGCGGTGTTCCGTCTAGGCCACTCGCAGCTGCGCGAAACCGTGCAGATCGCGGTGACTGACGACGCCGGCGTCAATCCGGGCGAGGCGGGCTACGTGCCGACCTATGTCGAAAGGGGGCTCTTCGACGTCTTCCTCAATCCCGATCAGTTCGACGCCTACGGCGCATCCGGGATCGCTGCGGGTCTGCTGTCCCAGCAAGGCAACGAGATGGACGAATTCGTCACCGCGGCCCTGCAGCAATCGCTGGTCGGCGTGCCGCTCGACCTGGCCGCGCTGAATATCGCGCGCGGTCGCGATGTCGGGCTGCCGACGCTGAACGAGCTGCGCCAGCAGGTCTTCGACGGGCTGATGCAGAATACCTCGAACAACGCCAATGGCGCGGGCATCGCGCCCTATCACAGCTGGGAAGATTTCGGCGCGCATCTGCGCACCCCGGAATCGCTGGTGAACTTCATCGCGGCCTATGGCCGGGACGAAGCGGGCACGTTCAAGCTGCAAGAGGCGCGCGACGCCTATCAGGCGGGCACGGGCGAGCTGTGGCAGATCCGCGAGAAGGCGCAGGCGATCATCGATGCGGCGGCGGATCCGTCCGATCAGCTGCATGACGCGGCGCTGATGTTCATGCGCGGCTCGGGCGAGCCCACTTACACTCCGGGCGAGGGCTGGACGCTCTCGGGCGGTTCGGGCGATCAGGGCTTCTGGGATATCGACCTCTGGGTCGGCGGCTTGGCCGAACAGCCGATGTTTGATGGCCCGCTCGGCACGACGTTCAGCTTCATCATGCTGGACTTCACGCAGCGCCTGCAGGATGGCGACCGCTTCTACTACCTCTACCGGATGCCGGTCGGCCACCATCTGGGCGACCAGATCATTGGCGAACAATTCGCCCATTTGATCATGCGCACCACCGGGCTGGAGCATATCCCGGACGCCTTCGCCACGCCCTCGGCCACCTATGTGCTCGACGGGACGACCTCGAATGGCGACTACCACGACAATGCGCGCGACGGTCTGATGGGTGTCGATGACGCCTATGGCGACAACGACTATTTCAACGCCACGCTGGAGCGGCTGCCCGACGAGGTGCGCGACGTGGCCCTCGCAAATGGTGGCTTCGAGGCGCAGGATCTGGTCGCGGCGGGAGCCCCGACCAATGCGCGCGGCACCTATCTCAACGGGGCGATCGAGGGTTGGACCCTCAACGGCACCGGCGGCACCTGGGCTCCCACCGAAGCTGCGGTGCCCTTCCTGCCCGAAGGCACGCAGGTCGCCCAGCTTGGCCGCAATGCGTCGATGACGGCCGACACCGGCACGGAGCTCGTCGAGGGAAATGTCTACACCCTGACGCTCAAAGTGGGCGACAAGATCGGCTATGTCGCGACCGGCGGCACGGTCAAACTGGTGGCCTCGGATGGCACCGTGTTGGCCAGCGCCGTTTTCGCGCCGCCGCTCGATGACGACGACGTCACAACGGACGACGCCTGGGACATGGTGACCCTGAGCACCGATGCCGTGCCCGCGAATCTCGCAGGCCTGGGCCTGAGCATCGTGGTCGAGACCGACGGCACCGGCCAATACACGCTCTTCGACAATGTCCAACTCACCGAGAGCATCCCCGGCGGTCCGGCCAATGACGGCCATATCACGGTGATCGGCCTCTCCGGCGACGACTTCATCGTCGGCGCTCTGGGCGATGACGTGCTCTACGGCGACGAAGGCAATGACCGCATCGAAGGCGCGCAGGGTAACGATCACATCTATGGCGGCGACGGCGACGACTACATCACCGATTACGAGAACGACGACTTCATTCTCGGCGGACTCGGCAACGACACGATCTTCGCCGGTCCCGGCGTGCTCGATACGGCGCATGGCAACGAGGGCGATGACGAGGTCCATGGCGGCGACGGCATCGACGAGGTCTTCGGCGACGACGGCGATGACCGGCTCTATGGCGAGGGCGACACCGACCTGATGATGGGCGGTGACGGCAACGACTACATGGATGGCGGCGACAGCGTCGACGAGATGTTCGGCGGCAACGGCGCGGACTGGATGGTCGGCGGCGTCGGCGACGACAACATCAACGGCGGCTCGGGCAACGACCTGCTCGAAGGCGGCCTCGGCCCGACCGCGAACGATGGCGACCGCCTCAACGGCGACAGCCCCGCGCAGCTCAACCCGGTGATCGAGTTCAACGGCGACGGCACAGAGGGCGACATGGATATCGGCTCCTACGAGGACGCCTATATCAACGTGATCGCGAACCTGCAGACCTCGAACAACGCAGGCACCGGGTCGGTCCTGATGGACCAGTATGCCTTCCTCGAAGGGCTCGTGGGCTCGCAATACAATGACGAGCTGACCGGCGCGGACGAGAACGGCATCGGCTCCAACGGGATGAACAACTATCTCGTGGGCGGCGGCGGCGATGACAAGCTGACCGGTCTGGGCGATGGGGGCGACGAGACCACGGGTCAGGCCGATTTCATCTTCGGCGACAGCGTGGTCGTGGACTCGAACCTCTACTGGATCGGCGACAACCGTCACGACCAGTCGGTGTTCGAGGTCAACCGGATCGAGAACTGGTACGGCACCGGCGACACCCGTGTGGTGTTCTCGGACGGCTCGCTGGGCCACATCCTCGGCGACACCGGGGCGGAGGGCACCGACACCGCGCTCTATACCGGCAACCGCGACGACTACCGCATCGAGCTGATCGCGATGAACGACCAGCAGGCGGTTCGGATCACCGATCTTCGCAGCGGCACCGACAACCAGGGGAACCCGGTCGCGACCGATGGCGTGGATATCCTCGTCGGCGTCGAATTCGCCAAGTTCGCGAATGGCGAGATGCTCTCGCTCGCGGCGGACCCGATGTCCGACATCATGATGAACGCCACCGGGAACCGTGGCGGCGGAACTATCGCGACGCTAAGCGCGGATGTACCTTTCGACGGGCAGGCGACCTACGAACTGGTCGGAGGCTCGCCGGAGATGCGACTTCGCGGCGCCAATAACGATGAGCTTCGCGTCGCGGGCGGGCTTGGCGACAACGAGACGCTGAGCGCGACGATCCGTGCCACCGACCTCACCGGGACGCAGGTCACCGAGACCCTCAACATCGTCACCGGCGATGCCGGAGACAATACGATCGATCTGAGCGGCTCGACCAATGACACCGTGATCTACGGGAAGGGCGGCAGAGACACGATCATCGGCGGCGCGGGCAATGATACCATTGTCTGGCGTGCCGGGGACCGGCGCGACCTCGTCGACGGCGGCGCCAATGGCAAGGCGGGCGACCGCTTCGTGATCAATGGCAACAACGGCTCCGAGACCTTCGTGATCTACACGATGGCGGCGGCGATGCTGGCAAATCTCAATGTGCGAAATTCCTCGGCCGAGATCGTCGTGACCCGCAACGGGAATGTGATCGCGGAATTGAACAATGTCGAAGAGATCACCGTCAACACGCTCGACGTGACCGCTGGCAACGTACCCGAAGGCGGCACGACCGGGGGCGACACGGTCCAGATCGTGGGCGATTTCTCGGGCACGAGCCTCGCCTATTCCACGATCACCATCAATGGCGACGCGGGCGACGACACGGTCGACATCTCGGGACTCACCTCGGATCACCGCATCGTCTTCAACGGCGGCGGCGGAGATGACATGGTGGTCGGCGGCGAACGTCCGCAGGACGAAGTTCACGGTGCCCGCTATGGCACGCGCTCGGAGAGGCCCGATCAGGACGGCTCGAACAGCGGCAGCGATGGCGGCGCCGACGACAGTTCCGACGACGCGATGTCCGACGGGCTGGTGCTGGTCGGCGACGACACCGCCGAGACCTTCATCGGAATGGAGGGCAATGACGTCATCTTCGCAGGCGGCGGCGCGGACAATGCGCTTGGCAACGGCGGCGACGACATGATCTTCGGCGATGGCGGGGCGGATCGCCTCTTCGGCGGCGACGGTGACGACGTGATCGAAGCCGGCAAGGGGCATGACATGGTCTTCGCCGATGATGGCGACGACACGGTCATCGCGACCGAGGACGACGGGGCCGACAGCTACTGGGGCGGAGAGGGCTCGGATACGCTCGACTACGCCGCGATCCAGGCCTCGGTCGAGGTCGATCTGGGCCACGGCACCAACGGCCACGGCCAGGTGATGATCGGCGAGACCGCCGACCAGATCTACAGCTTCGAGAACGTCATCACCGGCAGCGGCGACGACACGATCATCGCCAACGGTGCGGTCAACGTGATGGATGGCGGCGGCGGCCATGACACCTTCGTGTTCAACTCCGCAGCCGATGCCGACGGCGACCGGATCAACGGCTTCGCACCGGGCGACAAGATCGACCTGAGCGGGATCGACGCAGATCAGGGCGCGGCCGGTTCGCAATCCTTCGTCTTGTTCGCGGCTGGCGATTTCAGCGCCGCGGGCGAACTGCGGGTCTCCTTCGAGATGCGCGACGATGGCGAGCACACCATCATCGCCGGCAATGTCGACGACGATCTGGATGCCGATTTCGAGATCGACCTCACGGGTCATCACATGCTCGACGCCTCTGATTTCAACGGAGTGAACTAAGGGTTGGCGCCCGGCGGAGGGGTCCGTCGGGCGCTTTGTACATAAGTCTCAAGATCTTGGTGGGAGGATCACATGAGCAACGCACGTCGTCGTTTTCAAGCCAGCGAAGAACTCGTTTCCGAGCGTCTGGGCCGTTATCGCGGTCTGATCGTCTTTCTCCTCGGACTGTCCTTCGTGATCAGCCTGCTCGCGCTGACGGGCTCGTTCTACATGCTGCAGATCTATGACCGGGCGCTGACCAGCGGCTCGGTTCCGACGCTGCTTGCACTCTCTGTTCTGGCCATCGCGCTGTATCTGTTTCAGGGGCTGTTCGATGTGCTGCGCAACCAGATCCTCGTGCGGGTCGGTGCGCGGATCGACAACCGCCTCGCGCCGCTCGCGCATCGGGTGGCAATCGAAATGCCCCGCTTCGGCTATTCCACGTCCGAGGCGTTGGAGCGCGGCCGCGACGTCGACACGATCCGCAGCTTCGTCTCGGGGGCAGGGGCCATCGCGCTTCTCGACCTGCCGTGGATGCCGCTGTTTCTGGGCTTCGTCTACATGCTGCATCCGCTATTGGGTCTGCTGACAATCGGCGGTGCCTGCGTGCTGATCACGCTGACCGTCATCACCGAGATGCTGTCGCGCCGTTCGGGCCGGGAGTTGCAGAAGGCCTCCATCGCCCGCGCGATGATCGCCGATACCAACACGCGCAATGCCGACGTGCTGCACGCGATGGGCTTCGGCCGCCGCGCGGTGGAGCGGTTCGGCACCGCCAATGCGGAGCACCTGCGCCTGCATGCGCGCACCAGCGACATCACCGGCACACTGAGCGGGTTGTCGAAGGTCACGCGGATGATGCTGCAATCGGCGCTTCTGGGCCTCGGCGCGTATCTGACCATCGTGGGCGAGCTGTCGCCCGGTGCGATCATCGCCTGTTCGGTCGCAGCCTCGCGCGCACTCGCGCCGGTGGAAATGGCGATCGGCAACTGGAAGGGCTTCACTGCCGCCCGCCGCAGCCATGCGCGTCTGCGCGACACGCTGGCGACGCTTGAGGATGACGACAGCCTGATCGCTCTGCCCGCGCCGACCGAGAGCTTCACGGTCGAGGGGATGACGGTCGTCGCGCCGGGCTCCGGCGCGGTGCTGCTGGGCGATGTCAGTTTCGATCTCAAAGCCGGCGATGCGCTCGGCCTGATCGGGCCGTCTGGCTCGGGCAAGACAACGCTTGCCAAGGGCATCGTCGGGATCTGGCCGCTGCTGCGCGGGCATGTCCGTTTCGACGGGGCCGCGCTCGACCAGTGGCGCGTGGATCTGCTGGGCGATCATATCGGCTACCTACCGCAGGAGGTTTCGCTGATGGAAGGCACGGTCGCCGAGAATATCGCGCGCTTTGCGCCGGACGCGACGGATGCCGATGTGGTGGCGGCGGCGAAGGCCGCGGGTGCGCATCAGACGATCATCCATCTGCCCGATGGCTACCAGACGCAGCTGGGCCCCTTCGGCACCTCGCTCTCGGCGGGGCAGCGTCAGCGGGTCGGTCTGGCGCGTGCGCTCTACGGCGCGCCGTTCCTTGTGGTACTGGACGAGCCGAACTCGAACCTCGACGCCGATGGCGAAGCGGCACTCAGCGCGGCCATCGCCTCGGTCCGCGCGCGTGGCGGCATCGTGGTGGTGATCGCGCATCGCCCGAAGGCGCTCGAATCCGTGAATCTCGTGGGCTTCGTCCAGGGCGGCAAGCTGGTGGCCTTCGGCCCCAAAGACGAGATCGTGAACCGCTCCGTCGGGCTCAAACCGCTGCCCAAGGGAAAACCCGCGGCACCGGCGGCGGAGCTGGGAGACAGTATCGAGCAGGCGGTGGGCTGAGCCATGGAACAGGACAAGCTCAAGCTCGGTATCCCGGACGACGAAGCGGCCATCGCGCCGATGCAGAAATACCGTGCGCCGGAACGGCGCTCGGTCTGGCCCGGCCGCGCAGCGGTGGGGCTGGTCGCCATTGCCTGGGCTGCGCTCGCGCGCAAGCTCTTCGGCACGGATGCGGCGCAGGCGGAAGGCGTTCAGGATGGACCGGCCCACCCCCCGGCAGATCCCGACGCCCCCGCCGGCCCGCAGACGCCGAACGCGCATCACATCCCCGAAATGGGGCCGAGTGACGTGCTTACGGAGGAAAACACGCCGCCCGATCCGTTGCCCGACAACGTGATCCTGTTCCCGGGCGCCAATCCCGCGCCCTTCACGCTCTCGCCGCAGCGATGGCACGCTAAGCACAAGGCGACGGTGGAGGCGCAGGGCGATACGCTGTTCTTCCCGGACGCGATCGAGGTCAAGGAACTCGATCTTCCGAAAGTGCCGGTCTTCACCTCGACCCGTGCCGCTGCACGCAAGGCGCGTGAAAGCCGTGGCGCTCCCGATGAAGCCCGTCCTCCGGACGCGGCGACCGAAGCCCCCCGCAACCGTGCGCCGGAGACGAAGGGCCCGGTGCGGCTGTCGCCCGGACGGCGGGATGAGAGCTTCTTCATCGTGGCGGCGGTCCTGCTGACCGGGGCGAGCGATCCCGATGGCGACCCGCTCTCGATCCTGTCGATGCAAGCGCAAGGCGGCGAAGTGATCGCCCATGGCGCGGGCGAATGGCTGATCAAGCCCGATCAGGGCTTCGAGGGCGAGCTGGTGATCACCTACGATCTCAGCGACGGCGCGCTGTCGATCGGCCAGACCGCGACCGCGCTGATCCTGCCACCCGAGTATCACGACGTGATCGGCACCGCCGAAGACGATCTGCTGCTCGGCACGCCCGACCGCGACGCGATGCGGGGCGAGGGGGGCGACGACATCCTCTATGGCCGCGAGGGCGACGACATGCTCGACGGCGGAGAGGGCTGCGACGTGCTGATCGGCGGCGCGGGCGCGGACGTGATCTATGGCGGCGCCGGCAACGACACGGTCTTCGCGGGCGCGGGTGACGACATTGTCTTCGGCGAGGCCGGGGCGGACCTGCTGCATGGCGAGGACGGCAATGACTATCTCGACGGTGGCTCCGGCGCGGACAGCCTAGATGGCGGGGCGGGCAACGACACGTTGGTCGGCGGCGAGGGCTCCGATCTGCTCGACGGTGGCGCGGGCGAGGACCTCGTGACCGGCGGCGCGGGCGAGGACCGCATCGTGGTTTCGCAAATCGCGGAGGCTACGGGCGACAGCTACGATGGCGGCGCGGGCTCGGACACGCTCGATCTGCACCGCATCGCGGAGTCGGTCACCGTCGATCTGTCTTCAGGGAAAATGACGAGCGAGACCGGCGAAGCGACGCTCGTCAGTATCGAGAACGTCGCTTCCGGCGCCGGAGATGACCAGCTGATCGCAAGTGATGCCTGCAACCTGTTCAGCGGCGGCGAAGGCGAGGACGTGTTCGTCTTCACCTCGGTCTCTGCGATCCGCAACGCGGGCGCGGGCCATGACCGCATCACCGATTTCGAGCCCGGCGACCGGATAGACTTCTCGCATATCGACCCGATGGGCGAAGGCTATGGTGAAATGCGGCTGTTCTACGCCGGTGCCAATGGCGAGGTCGCCGAGGCGCGTGGAGGCGTTTTCGTGGCTTACGAGATCGAAGACGGCGACGAGGGGCACGAATTCACCATCGTGAAAGCCAAGCTGAGCGCGCAGCACGAGGATGGCAGCGTCGAGGATTACGACTTCGAGATCGAACTCGACGGCCATCACACGCTGGAAGAAACCAATTTTCTGTTTGACTGCGACGCGACCGTCTGACGGGCGCTCGCGAGTTTTTGGTGGGGGGAACCGAAAATGACCAAGACTGACCATGATCCGGCCCTGTTCTCGATCCGTGCGCGGATCCTGTTCGCGACGGCCTTTCTGGGCGCGCTGATCCTCGTCTTCGGCGGATGGGCGGCGCAGGCGAAACTCTCCGGCGCGGTGATTGCGCAGGGGCAGGTTGCGGTAAAATCGCAGCTGAAGGTCGTGCAGCACCCGGACGGCGGCGTGATCCGCGAGATCCGCGTGGAGAACGGCGATCTCGTGCAGGCGGGGGATGTCGTGCTGAGCCTCGACGACACGCAGCTGCGCTCGGAACTGGGGATCGTCGAGACCCAGATCCGCGAGCTTACCGGCCGCCGCGCGCGGCTCCTTGCAGTGCGCGACAGCGCCGTCGAGATCGTGTTCCCGGAGGGGTTCGATACCGCCGAGGAAACCGCAGCGATCGCGGATGGCGAGCGCCAGCTTCTGGCCCATGACCGGGCGATGCAGGACTTGCGCCGCGACCAGCTTTTGTCTCAGGTCGACCAGTTCGACGAGGAGATCCGCGCGCTCGAAGCGCAGCGCCACTCGAACGAGATCGAACGGCGTCTGCGCGGCGAAGATCATGCCCGGCTCGAGACGCTCCTGAAGAAGGGGCTGACCGAGAAAGGCGCGATCACCGAGATCGAGCGCGACATGGCGCGGCTCGACGGGGTCTCCGGAGAGATAGAGGCAAATATCGCGCGAGTGCGGGGCCAGATCAGCGAGTCGAACCTGCGCATCTTGGAACTGGATCATCAGGCGCGCACCGCCGCGCAGAAGGAGCTGCGCGACATCGACGCGCAGATGGCCGAACTGCATGAGCGCGCCGTGGCCGCGCGCGACCGGCTCTCGCGCACCGAGATCCGCGCGCCGATCGCAGGGGTGGTGAACGAGTTGGGCGTGCATACGGTGAACGGCGTGATCGCGCCCGGGGAGCGGGTGATGGCGATCGTCCCCGATGGCGAGCTGATCGTGGAGGCGCGGCTGCGCACCACCGATATCGACCAGGTCATGCCGGGGCAGCCGGTGCGGCTGCGCTTCACCGCGTTCAACCAGCGGACGACGCCGGAAGTGGCAGGCGAGGTGCGCGTCGTCGCGGCCTCGGCCACGAAGGACGAGAGCGGCGGTAACTACTATCTCTGCACCGTCGCGCTGACCGAGGCGCCGGTGCTGCCTGACGGGCGGGGCCTGCGTCCGGGGATGCCGGTGGAGGTGTTCTTCCAGACGGGGGAGCGCACCGCGATCTCCTACCTGCTCAAGCCGGTCGCGGATCAGGTGCAGCGCACGATGCGCGAGGACTGAGGGCGCGAGGACTGAGATTTGATCCGGGGCGGGCCAAGGTCCGTCCCCGTTTCATTTTGGATCAGTTGGCCGCTTGCGCCGCGCCCTTCGGCACCAGATGGGTGATCCCCGTCGCCGCTGCCCGCGCCAGTGCCGGATCGAGCGACATCGGGATATATTCGCCCGAACGCCACAGCTCTGACAGGTCGTCGTAATGGCGGCTCAGCGGATGGCCCGATTGCCCGGTCGAGATGATGAAGACCGAGCTGTCCGGATCGGCGAAATCGAGAACTTCGCGATAGCCCGCCGCATGGACATTGGCGAAGCGATCGGGCCCGTCGCCGCCCTTAGTCCGCCCGCGCATCAGGGTGAAATCGCCGCCCGACGTCGATTGCCGGATATTCACGAACCATTTGAGCCCCGGCACCTTGCCCAGCACCGGATTGTCCTGCTCGGCGACATGCGCGTCGCCCCAGCGCCAGCTTTCGATATTCGGCCCGTATTTCTTCGACAGGTCCAAGAGCGCCGCGTCGAGCGATTGCCGCGCGATGTCGCTGCAGGTCTCCTTGGGCGCGGATTGGATGATGTCGCACCAATGGCTCGCGCCTTGGGTGTCGCGGAAGACGCGCTCGATGAACAGCGGCTCCAGGTGGTCGAACTTCTTCGCCAGCGGGCCCAGCTCGTCGCGGATCAGCCGGTTTTGCAATTCGCGCATCCAGGCGGCGTAGATCAGCGGCTCGGGCAGATGCTCGGACATCTCGCCATCCCAACTCGCCAGCATCTCCAGCGCGCGCTGACGCATCCGCTCGGGCGTGCCGTCAGGCGCGGGATCGCCGGTATACCACAGGTTCGCACCGACGAGTGGCAGCAGGCCGCGCGCGGCGGGCGAGACGGTATCGAGCTGCGCCGAGATGAAGCTGTCGCGCGAATGCACCTCGCGCTCGCCCATCAGTTTCGACAGGCGCTGGATGCGCTGCGTGTCGCCCCAGTGGAACGAGACGTTATAGGGGAAGGGCCGGTCCACCGTCTTGTTGTTGGTGTTCACGACGATGCCACTTTTGGGCTCCACGAATTGCGGATTGTCCTTGAAGGGCAGGGCGCCTTTCCAGCGATTTTCGGGTTTCCAGCCCGCGTTGGGCATCCGGCCCTGCGTGTCATTCGCCCGGTCGCGCAGCGGGATTTTCCCGGCGGTGACCAGCGCCACACCATCCTTGTCGGCCAGCGTGATATTCTGTGCAGGTGCTACGATCTCTTTTGCGGCGTCGAGCGCCTGCGGGATCGATTTCGCCCGCATCAGGTCCATCGCGCCGGTCATCGTGGTGTCTTTCGGATCGAAGGCCGTCCAGCTGAGCGACATCACCGAATGGGGCGGCGTCACCGTCGCCAGATCGAAATGGCTGCCGGGCAGAACCGGGCCGTTATCGGTCCAGCGCAGGGTCAGGGTCACGGGTTTCGCATCCTTCACCTCGACGATCACCCGCTTGGTCTTGAAATGCTTCCAGCCATCGGGCGTGCGGTATTTCGTCGAATCGTCGGGGTCGATTTCCTCGATATGCAGGTCCTGATCGTCGACATAGGCCGTGGTCAGCCCCCAGCCCAGATCCTTGTTGCGGCCCGACAGCACGAGCGGCATTCCCGGGATCGTGCCGCCGATCACGCCGCCCGATTGCAGTTGCAGCCGCGCGAGATACCAGATCGAGGGCGCGGTGAGCCCAAGATGCGGATCGTTGGCCAGAAGTGCGCCGCCCGCGGCCGAGCGGTCAGGCCCCGCGGCCCATGCGTTGGACGCCCCGGCAGAGCCGCGCTCGGGGAAGGGCGAGAACGCGCCGGGCGCGCCGTTCTCTGCCGTCTGGATGCCTTTTTGCATTGTCGGGAACAGGCTGGCGTAATCGGGCAGCGCGGCGGTTGCCTGTTGCGGATCGTCGGGCATGATGTCGCGCACGAGATCCTTTCCGGCGAGCGAAACGCGGGCGCGCAGCACCTCGTCCTGCAGCTGGTTCGACAGCTGCACCGCCATCAGCTTCATGATCGCGAGCGAATCCGCGGGCGTCCAGTAGGAGATCTTGCTGTCGAAAAGGAAGAATTCCGGCGCACCGCGCCCCATCGCGCCCTCGTTGACGATCTGGATCCACTGGTTGACGCCGCGCGCATAGGCCTGAAGCGCGGCCTTGGTGTAATCGTCCTGCGATGCCACCGAGTCGACTGCCGCCTGATAGAGGCCCAGCCGCCGCATCAGCTCGTCGGTCTTCAGCGTCTCCTGCCCGAATACCTCCGACAGCCGCCCCTGCACCGTGCGGCGCATCAGTGTCATCTGCCAGAGCCGGTCCTGCGCATGCGCCAGACCGAGGGCGAAGAACACGTCCGGGTCATTCTTGCCGAAGATATGCGGCACGTCCTCGGTGGAGCGCACGATCTCGACCGGGGCGGTGAGGCCAGTGACCTTGTAGGTCGCGTCGTAATCGGGCAGCGAGCGCGAGGCGAAGAAATAGATCAGACCCCCGATGAGCACCACGCCCACGATCGCGGCCATGATCAGCCGAACGCCCCATCGAAATGCCTTGTACATCGAGCCCTCTGCGCGCCTCACCCGGAATCCCTCCGACCGGCGCATGAGTTGACGCGCCGGGATGGCGCGTTACTAGTTGAGCCCGACGCTACAATCAACGCGCTCGCGCTTCACGGGGCGCGGTTTCGTATTCACGCAAGGGAGAGGTCGATGGCGAAAGTTGCATTTCTGGGGCTTGGGGTGATGGGTTATCCGATGGCGGGGCATCTCGCATCGGCGGGCCACGAGGTCACGGTCTATAACCGCACGGTCTCCAAGGCCGAGAAATGGGTGTCCGAACATGGCGGTTCCGCCGCGCCCACGCCGCGCGAAGCGGCCAAGGGCGCCGATTTCGTGATGTCCTGTGTCGGCAACGACGACGATCTGCGCGAGGTCTGCCTTGGTAAGGACGGCGCGTTCAAGGGGATGAAAACCGGCGCGGTCTTCGTCGACCACACCACGGTTTCGGCTGCCGTGACCCGCGAATTGGCGGGCGAGGCGGCTGGCCACGGCGTGGCCTTCATCGACGCGCCGATCTCGGGCGGGCAGGCGGGGGCCGAGAACGGTCAGCTGTCGGTTATGTGCGGTGGCGATGCGGCGGCCTATGAGAAGGCCGAGCCGGTGATCGACGCCTATGCCAAGATTTGCCGCCGTCTGGGCGAAAGCGGCGCCGGGCAGGTGACCAAGATGTGCAACCAGATCGCGATCGCGGGTCTGGTGCAGGGCCTCGCGGAAAGCCTCCACTTCGCTGAGAAGGCCGATCTCGACATCGCCGCCGTGGTCGAAGTGATCTCTCAGGGCGCGGCCGGCTCGTGGCAGATGGCGAACCGCTACGAGACCATGGCGAAGGACGAATTTGACTTCGGCTTCGCGGTGGACTGGATGCGCAAGGATCTGGGCATCTGCCTGAAGACCGGCGACGAGATCGGGGCCTCGCTGCCCGTCACCGCGCTGGTCGACCAGTTCTACAAGGACGTGCAGGCGATGGGCGGCAACCGCTGGGACACGTCCTCGCTGATCGCCCGCCTGCGCAAGCTGGGCTGAGCGGGCAGGGCGGCGGGCCATCGGCTCCGCTGCCCGCCCTTGCCGCTTCGGCGCTTGGCCCATAAACCTGCGCCATGCGCATCCTCGAGAACATCATCAGCGACCGCGGCTCGAAATACGCGGTTTCGGGCGGGCCTTGCACCTCCGAGGAGGAGGCCAAGGCCTTCGTCAAGGAACTCTGCCGGAAAAAGAAATATGCCAAGGCGACGCATAACACCTGGGCGCTTCTGACGGCAGACGCTCCGGTTAAGAACGACGACGGTGAGGCAGGCGCCGGCATGGTGATCCTGCGGATGCTCGAGCGCGAAGAGCTCTATGACCACATCATCGTCGTCACTCGCTGGTTCGGCGGCAAGCATCTGGGTGGCGACCGATTCCGTCATGTGCAGGAAGCGGTTCGCATTTATCTCGAGGATCTGCACGCAGGCTGACATGCGCGCTTATCGCAGCGCCAGAACCGGGATCGCCGACGCGTCAGTGCCGGAGATATGGCCGACCGTCTTGGCCCCGCCGCTCTGGCTCAGCGCCTTCACAACGTCAGAGGCCAGCGGCCCCGCCGCCGACCCGTCGCTCGGCACCAGCCCGTCATCGCGAGTGATCGCCCCCATCCAGAGCCGCGCGCCGGACGCATCGGTATAGCGCGTCTGCCACATTCGCAGCCGCGGCAGCTCGTCGGTCGCGTCGCCCTCCGGCACGCGGGTGAAGCCAAGTTCGCTCGGCTTGTTGTTCCAGAAAAGCGGTGCGAGGGCTGCTCCGGGGCGTATCGTGTCGCGCACCGCTCCGAAGGCCGCGCCCGCCAGCGTCTTCAGCGTCACCGGATCGGCGCGCTGCCAGCCGATGGATGTCAGCGCCGCGGTAATCTGATCGGTGTTCGCCGCCCACATCCCGAGCGAAAGCGGGAACTGTTGCTCCGCATCGAGCGTCTGCGCCATCAGCGGCGCGTCGCTCAACGCCTGCGGCTCGGCCCCTTGGGCGATCACGATCAGCGGCTGCGCGACCGGCGGCGGGTTCAGCGCCTTGGAGTAGTCGCGCACCCGAACCATCGTGAAGCCCATAAGCGCGAGCGTCACGACTCCGATCACGCCGATCTGCCAGCGCGGTCGCGTGCGCGGCGCCCCGGCCCAACGCGGATAAAGCCACTCGGCCACGGCGATGCCCACGAGCAGGCATAGCGCGCCGAGAAGCCAGCCGCCCATCACGTCGCTCAGGTAATGCTCGACAAGGTAGAGACGGCTCAGCCCGATCAGCCCGGCGAACAGGAACGCCAGGAAGCTCGCGCTGAGTGCTCCGATCCGGGATAGCCGCCAGAGGAGGAAGACCAGCATCCCGTAAAAGGCGACAGAGAGCGTCGCGTGGCCGGAGGGAAAACTGCCCGAGGTTTCGTGGAAATAGCCGAGGATCGAACGCGGCCGCCCGAAGCCGGCCTTCAGGATTATCACCGAAACCAAATCGAGTCCGAGCGAGACCACGAGCCCCGTGGCGAGATCGAAGCGGCGCAGCCACGCGAGCCAGACGAGGGCCAGCACGAGCAGCGCGGCCACGAGCTGCGTATCGCCGAGCGCGGTGATCCAGGTGAAGACCTGTATGAGACCCGGCGTCCAGAACAGCCGCATCAGCGCCGCCAGCCGTGCGTCGATCTGCACGATCGGGTCGCTTTGCAGGAAATCGAGCGACAGCCCGACCAGCACGGAGGCGAGGTAGAGGAAGGCCAGTGCGAGAAGGCTCAGCGGCAGTCCGGAGAATTTTGTTCGGTCGAGCCTGCGCGCGATCCAGGCCGCCGTTTTCGGATGGCGCCCGCCCCAGCTGTCGATGCGGGGGTGGCGCGCGATGTCGTCCATCAGACCGCCCGCCATCGCAAGGAGATAGGGCACCGCCCGGTCGAGTCGGCGCAGAATCCAGAAAAGCACCGCGGCGATCACGACAATGCCAAGCACGAACAAGGTGTTGCGCGTCATCATCGGGCTGAGCTGGGCGAAACCCGCGCCAAGCGCATAACCGAAGCCGACATGGAAGACAGCGTAGGGCAAGCCGCTCAGCAGGTTCCAGATCCGGAAGCGTCGCGTCTCCATCCCGGCGACGGCGGCGGCGAAGGGAACGAAGCCCGCGACGGGACCGAGGAAACGCCCCATGACGATCGCCAAGCCGCCATGGCGGGCAAATAGCTTCTCCGCGCGTCGATAGGCGGCCATGCCTTCGACATTCCAACGCCCGAGCATGCCGCGCCGTGCATGACGACCGAGCCAGAAGGTCGCCTCGCCGCCGAGCACCGAGCCGATCGCGACGAACCACAGCAGGTCGAGCAGGTCGAGCATCCCCCGCTGAACCATCACCCCGCCGGCGTCGACGAGAAGCGTTCCCGGCAGGAACAACCCGGTTGGCAGGAAGGCCTCCAACCCCGCCGCGGCCCCGATCACCCAGTAGCCGAAGATCCCCAGAGCGGCGAGATTCGGGAGCACTTGGTGGATGGCGTCTAGCATGTCAGTCCTTTGTCAGCAGGTTGCGCGCACCGCCGGAGATCAAGAGCGCGATCTCGGTCAGCGCGAGATAGGGCGAGGTGCCGGGCGGCAGCGCCACGTAATGCGGCCGCCATTCGGGGCGGAATTTCTGTTTGAACCGGCGCAGCCCCTCGAAATTGTAGAAGCTTCCGCCGTGACGATAAATCAGGTTTCCCACCCGGCTCGTGAGCCGCGCGGAGGCGCGATCGGGCAGCCCCGCCAGCGGTGCGAGGCCGAGGCTCAGCTCGGTCGCGCCGCGATCGCGAAGTGCCTCGATCAGGCCGAGGAACAGGAATTGCATGACGCCGTCGGCGGCTTCCGGGCGATATCGCATCAGGTCGATCGCGAAATGTTGCGCTCCGTTGCCGCCCAGAAGGTTCGCGAAGCCGAGAATCTCTCCCTCGCAGCGGATCAGGGCGATCTCGCAGTGGTTGAGGTAGCGCGGATCGAAGCGTCCGATCGAGAAGCCTTTCTCGCGGCCTTTCTGACCGGCGAGCCACGCATTGGAGATTTCCTGCAGCGTCGACAGCAGCTCAGGCGCATGCGGCGGGGCGGCGAGTTCGAGCGTGTACCCTTCGCGCAGGGCGCGGTTCTGCTCGGCCCGCATCGTTTTGAATTTCGACCCCGAAAGCGAGAACTTCTGCAGGTCGATCACGGCCTCTTCGCCGATCTTGTGCAGCGCGTAGCCCATCTCGATCCAGAGCGGCAGATTGCGCGTCGAGACCTCGTAGAAGACGGGGGTGAGCCCCTCGCTCACGGCGCGTTCGTGAAACTCCCATGCCAGTTGCCGCGCAACCTCCGGCGGGCCGACGGGATCACCAAGGACGACCCGCATCCCGCCGCGCTGCGCATACATCAGGAAAGCGGAGCGGTCGGAGGAGAACATCACGCATTTGTCGCCCGTCAGCGCGAACCAGCCCTGCGGCACGTCCTGCGCGGCGAGGATCGCGGCGACCGAGGCATCCTGCTCGGGATCCACGGAGAAGGCGAAGTGGCGTATCGGGCGCAGCATCAGCCAAAGCAGGAAGCCCAACAGCAGTGCGCTGATCAGAAGACCTGCGCGAAGCGCTCGCGGTGTCGGCGAACGTGCGGTGAAATCGAGCCAGAGCGCGTTCGAATAAGGATGCGCGGCATAGGCGAGGAAGAAGAAAACCGCCGCCGAGGCCACCATCCCCACGATTACAGCCAGCCAGAGCGGGCCGTAGCCCCCTTCGGTGAGCGCGACCTGCCGGTGGAACGCGCGGCGAAACGGCAGAAGCACCAGCGCGGCAAGTGACAGGACGATGGCGTTGTCGATGTCGAGATCGGCCGCCAGCACCGAGATCACACCGAGCACGAGCCCGGCGAGCGCCAGCCAATAGGCGAGCCGTACCCGGCGAACCAGACCATGCGAGAGCACGATCAACAGCACGCCCGCCAAGGCGCAAAGCTGGGTGCCGCCCTCGGCCAGAACCGCCGTGATCAGCCCCGGCTCGCCGCCTTGCTGGCCCAGTACGGGCATCAGCGCGACGATAACCATCCAGAAACCGAGGCCAAGCACCGCGACCCCGGCGATCCTTGGCGCGATACCCTCGATGCCGCTGATCACCGGGCGCATCGGCTCGGATATCTCGCCGAAGACGCGCGTGGCCCAGCCGCCTGCGAGACGCGCCTCGTTCAGCGAGACCACCACGAAGGCGATCACGAAGGGCAGCAGGAAATAGATCATCCGGAAGGCCAGCAGGCCCGCCGCGGCATCGCCGAGCGGCACGCCCGCGGGCAGGGCGGCGATCACCACCGTCTCGAACACGCCGACGCCGCCGGGCACGTGACTGAGAATGCCGACCATGCTGGCCGCAGCGTAAATCGCGACGAAGCTCGCGAAAGGTGGCGTGCCTGCGGGCATCAGCACCCAAAGCGCGCCCGCCGCCATCGTCGAGTCGAAGAGCGCCACGCCGAGTTGCCCGACAAGGATACGCGGGGCCGGCATCGCGATCTCGCGGTCGCGGATGCGCAGGGCGCGCCCCGTATAGGACAGGTAGAAGGCGCCGCCCAGGATCAAGGCCGTCGCGGCCAGCGCGCCGACGCGGATCAGGGACTCGGGCGCCGAGATGACCCCGGCGAGCGCAGCAGGATGCACGGAAAGCGCCAGAACGCCCACCATCGTCAGCCCGAGCCCCATCGCGATCGCGATATAGGAGGACAGCGCCGCGACCTCGAACGCGTTCAGCCCGGCGGCGGAGTAGATGCGGTAGCGCACGGCGCCGCCCGAGATCACGCTGATCCCGACCGTGTTGCCGAAGGCGTAGCCAAGGAACCCGCCAAGCGCCACGGTGCGCAGGGGCAGCTTTTTGCCGAGGTAATGCAGCGCCCAGAAATCATAGCCGACAAGCGCCACGTAGCCCAGCGAGGTCGCCCCCACGGCCGCGCCGAGCGTGGGCCACGGCGTCGCCCTGATCTGTGCGATTACCTGGCGCACGTCGATGCTGGCGAGCAGATGATGCAGCGCCCAGAGCCCCATCAAGAACAGCAACAGCCCCAGCGCGATCGGCCAGAGTATCTTGACGCGCGACGAGGCAGGGGCGGCTTGCGCCGGATCAACGTGAACCATCTTGTATTTCCAAGTTTTTCCAATCTCTGGCGGAACGATCGCAGAAGGAATTTATGTCCTTCTTAAAATTCCGTAAGAAATCGCTTCCGATGGCATCTTATCGACCGAGACGGCGCGGCTGACCAGAGGCAGAACACCGGAATGCGAACGGCGTCGAGAGCAAACGCTCCCGACGCCGTCGCGGGTCCGAGACGTGGCGGCAGGCTGCAATTCGGGGCCCGCGCGCCGCGTTTTTCCGGTTTGGTTAGAGCTTCAGCCAGGCGGCGCCGTTCGGGCCGAGCGACAGGGTGCCGTCCTCCAGCGTCGCGGCGAGGCAGGGGCCGACAAGCTCCCCGTCCGCTTTGAGCGTCACCGGATCCGGGCCGAGGTTGAAGTAGCAGGCGAATTTCGTCTCGCCATCGTCGCGGATGAAGCCGAGGATCGGGTCCGGCAGGTCGAGGAAGGTCGACGCGCCTTTGCGCAGCACCGGGTTTTCCTTCCGGAAGGACAGCACGCGACGGTAATAGGCCAGCACCGAGTGCGCGTCGGCCTCCTGCACCGAGACCGCCCGGGCGGCTTGCGGCGGTTTCACCGGCAGCCACGGCTTGGCCTTGGAGAAGCCCGCATTCGTGCTTTCGTCCCAGACCATCGGCGTGCGGCAGCCGTCACGGCCCTTGTTCTCGGGCCAGAAGCGTAGGCCGGGCGGGTCGGTAAGCTCGTGATATTCCATCTCGGTCTCGGTCTGGCCGAGTTCCTCGCCCTGATAGATGCCGATCGTGCCCTGGAACGACGCGAGCATCGCGATGGCCAGCCGTGCGATGCCGTCCTCGGTGCCGTATTTCGCCCAGCGGGTCACATGGCGCTGCACGTCGTGGTTCGAGAAGGACCAGCTCGGCCAGCCATCGGGGGCATTCTCGAAGAAGCCTTCGATCTTGCCGCGGAAATGCGCGGGCGAGAATTTCGGCCCCAGCATGTCGAAGCTGTAGGCCATGTGGAGGCGATCGACGCCGCGCGTGTATTCCTCCATGAGCCCGAGCGCGCGATGCGGCGCTTCGCCGACTTCACCGATCAGAGTCCGGTCTTCGTATTCGTCCATTACCACGCGCATCTTCTTGAGGAAGGTGATGTTCTCGGGGCGGTTCTTGTCGAACTCGTGATCCTGCATGTCGTAGGTCGAGACCGGCGGCCAACGCTCTGGATCGGGTTCCATCGCCGGGTTGTCGCGCAGCTTGGGGTCGTGGAAGTAGTAATTCACCGTATCGAGCCTGAAGCCATCGACGCCGCGATCGAGCCAGAAACGGAAAATGTCGAGCAATTCCGCCTGCACCTCGGGATTGTGCAGGTTCAGGTCGGGCTGTTCGATCAGGAAATTGTGCAGGTAATACTGGCCGCGCTCGGGGGCGTATTCCCAGGACGAGCCGCCGAACACCGCCTGCCAGTTGTTGGGCGGGCTGCCGTCGGGCTTGGGATCGGCCCAGACATACCAGTCCTTCTTCGTACCGCCTTTCTTGGAGTCCTTGAACCACGGGTGCTGATCGGAGCTGTGCGAGATCACCTGATCGATCACGACCTTCAGGCCCAGTTCATGCGCCCGCGCGACCAGCGCGTCGAAATCCTCCAGCGTGCCGAATTGCGGATCGATACCGCGATAATCGGACACGTCATAACCCATATCGGCCATTGGCGAGGTGAAGATCGGCGACAGCCAGATCGCATCGACGCCCAGCGAGGCGACATGATCGAGCCTGCGCGTGATCCCCTTGAGATCGCCGATCCCGTCGCCCGAGTCGTCTTGAAAGCTACGCGGATAAATCTGGTAGATAACCGCTCCGCGCCACCAATCCTTCGCCATGAATCGCTCCTCTTTCAGTTTCCTGTTGCCCGTTAACGCGGCAAGGGTAGACTTGTTAGCGCAAACGGCAACAGCTGCTCAGATGGTTTCTACGCCGTCGCTTGACCTTGAACAGGGGGCGGCTCATCAATCAATTGCTATCTGAAGAGATCCGGAGACCTCCCCCTTGAAAGACACCCAATTGCCCAGTGCCGAGACGGTTCGCGAAGAAATTTTGCACCACATCACATTTTCGATGGGCAAGGATCCCGATCACGCCTCGGTCTATGACTGGCGCATGGCACTGAGCCTCGCGATACGCGACCGGGTCGTGGCACCGTGGTTCGCGGCCACCCGCCGCACCTGGGAGGAGAAGCGCAAGCGGGTCTACTATCTCTCGATGGAATTCCTGATCGGGCGGATGCTGGAAGATGCCGCGATCAATCTCGGGCTGCGTGCGATTTGCCGCGAGGCGATCGAAGGGTTGGGGCAGGACTGGGAGACGGTGGTCGAGAACGAACCGGATGCCGCGCTTGGCAATGGCGGGCTGGGGCGGCTGGCGGCGTGCTACATGGAGAGCATGGCGACGCTGGGCTGCCCGGGCTACGGCTACGGCATCCGCTACGAGCACGGCCTCTTCAAGCAGCGCTTCGAGGGCGGGCGTCAGGTCGAGACGCCGGAGGATTGGCTCAAGCAGCGTCATCCGTGGGAATTCGAGCGTCCCGAGGCGGCCTACGAGATCGGCTTCAAGGGCCATGTCGAGACGCTGGACGGCAAGCCGCATTGGATCCCCGGCGAGACGGTGCTGGCCGAGGCCTATGACATGCCGATCATCGGCTGGGAGGGCAAATGGGCGAACACGCTGCGGCTGTGGTCGGCCAAGCCCACCGAGCTCTTCGACCTCGCGCGGTTCAATCACGGCGATTACGCCGCCGCGGCCGAGCCCGAGGCGCTGGCGCGGACGTTGAGCCGCGTGCTTTACCCGGATGACACGACCTATGCGGGCAAGGAGCTGCGGCTCAAACAGGAGTATTTCCTGACCTCCGCCGCGCTGCAGGACATCATGCGCCGGCATCTGGCTTCGGGCTATACGCTCGAAGAGCTGCCGGACTATGTCGCGATCCAGATGAACGACACGCATCCGGCGATCGCCGGGCCGGAACTGATCCGCATCCTCGTCGATCTGCATGACATGGAGTTCGAGACCGCGCTCGAGATCACGATGCAATGTCTGGGCTATACCAACCACACGCTGCTGCCTGAAGCGCTCGAACGCTGGGCGACCTATCTGATGGGCACGGTGTTGCCGCGCCATATGCAGATCATCGAGAAGATCGACAGTTGGCACCGCCGCACCTATCCGAAACGCGCGCATTTCGTGGGGATCGTGAAGCATCAGGAAGTGCGGATGGGCGAGCTGGCCTTCATCACCTCGCACAAGGTGAACGGTGTATCGGCGCTGCATACCGAGCTGATCAAGCGCAACCTCTTTCCCGAGCTCGACGCGCTGCATCCGGGGCGGATCATCAACCAGACCAACGGGATCACGCCGCGCCGCTGGCTGCGGATGGCGAACCCGGCGCTGTCCCACCTCATCATCGACACGATCGGCGAGGGCTGGGAGGCCGATCTCGACAAGCTGCGCACGCTCGAGCCTTACGCCGATGACGCGGGCTTCCGCGAGGCCTTCATGGGCGCGAAACGCCATAACAAGGTGCATCTCGCGGAGTGGGTGCACGAAAGCCAAGGGATCACCATTGACCCCGACGCGATCTTCGACATTCAGGTCAAGCGCATCCACGAATACAAGCGCCAGCTACTGAACATCCTGCAGACCATCGCGGACTGGCATGCGATCCGCGAGAACCCGCAGGCCGATTTCCAGCCGCGCGTGAAATTCTTCGGCGGTAAGGCCGCGCCGGGCTATCACACCGCGAAACAGATCATACGGCTGATCAACGACGTGGCGCGGGTGGTGAACAATGACCCTTACGTCGATGGGCGCCTCAAGATAGTCTATCCGCCGAACTACAACGTCTCCATGGCCGAAAGACTGATCCCGGCCGCCGATCTGTCAGAACAGATCTCGACTGCGGGCAAGGAAGCCTCCGGCACCGGCAACATGAAGTTCGCATTGAACGGTGCGCTGACCATCGGCACGCTCGATGGCGCGAATGTGGAAATCCGTGAACAGGTCGGCGCGGAGAACTTCTTCCTCTTCGGCATGACCGCCGACGAGGTGATGGAGCGCCGCCGCGATCCCGAACATGCGCGCAACGCGATCCTTGAAAGCCAGCCTTTGCAGGACGTTTTGCAGATGATCGCCGAGGGACGTTTCTCTCCGGAGGAACCAGAACGCTATCACGATCTTGTTCATAACATGTGGCACAGCGATTATTTCCTCGTTGCCTCCGATTTCGAGGCCTACCGGACCGCCCAGAAAGAGGTGGACACGGCCTTCGCCGATCGCGCAGGCTGGGCGAAGATGGCTGTTTTGAACACCGCGCGGATGGGGTTCTTCTCCTCCGACCGGGCAATCAAGGGCTACATGGACGAGATTTGGACCACGCGATCTGCCCTGTGAACCAAGGAGCGATATGACACTTTCCCGCGACGAGGCCGAAGCGCTGATCGAAGCGCATCATCCCGACCCGTTTTCCGTGCTGGGTCTTCATGACGGGAAAATCGTGGCACTCGTGCCCGGGGCGGACGAGGTCTGGGCGCTCGGGAAAAAGGACGTCGCGCTGGAGCCTGTGGTGCCCGGGGTCTTCGCCGGAAATTGGAGCGAGAAAACCTATTGTCTGCGCGCGCGACGCGACCAGACGACATGGGATTTCGACGACCCTTACAGCTTCGCGCCGGTGCTTGGACCGATCGACGAGTATCTGATCGGGGAGGGGACGCATAAGCGTCTCTGGGAGAAGCTCGGCGCCCATGCGATCACCCACCAAGGCGTCGAAGGCGTCCATTTCGCGGTCTGGGCGCCCAATGCGCGCCGGGTCTCGGTCGTGGGTGAGTTCAATTTCTGGGACGGGCGGCGCCACCAGCTGCGCCGGATCGGTGCGTCCGGTGTGTGGGAGATCTTCGTCCCCGGCATCCATGAAGGCGCGCTCTACAAGTACGAATTGCTCGACGCCGAGGGCACGGTGCTGCCGCTGAAGGCGGACCCGGTCGGCTTCGGCGCGGAGCATCCGCCTGCGCAGGCCTCGGTCGTGCGCAAGCTGGGGCTGCACCGCTTCGGTGACAGCGCATGGTGCCAGACCCGGGCCGAGGCGCAGGAACGTCACGCGCCGATCTCGGTCTACGAGGTACACCTGGGTTCGTGGATGCGGATCTGGGACGATGGGGGCAGGCCGCTCTCGTACCACGAGTTGGCCGAGAAGCTGGTAGATTACGTTTGCGACATGGGTTTCACCCATATCGAGTTGCTTCCCATTACCGAACACCCGTTCGACGGCTCCTGGGGCTATCAGCCGATCGGGCTTTACGCCCCGACGATCCGCCATGGCCGCCCCGAAGAATTCGCGGAGTTCGTCGATGCCGCACACCGGAAAGGGCTCGGCGTCATCCTCGACTGGGTGCCGGGCCATTTCCCGACCGACGATCACGGGTTGAGACATTTCGACGGCACGGCGCTTTACGAGCATGCCGACCCGAAAGAGGGCTTCCATCAGGACTGGAATACGCTGATCTACAATTACGGGCGGCGGGAAGTGTCCAACTACCTGCTTGCCAACGCATTGTTCTGGCTGGAGGAATATCACCTCGACGGGCTGCGCGTCGATGCGGTGGCCTCGATGCTCTACCGCGATTACTCCCGGGCGGCGGGCGAATGGGTGCCCAACAAATATGGCGGGCGCGAGAATCTCGAGGCGATCGAATTCCTGCAGAACATGAACGCGGCCTCTTACGGCGGCGCGGAAGGCATCATGACGGTGGCCGAGGAAAGCACCGCCTATCCCGGGGTCACGCGGCCCGTGCATGAGGGCGGGCTCGGTTTCGGCTACAAGTGGAACATGGGCTGGATGAATGACAGCCTGCGCTATTTCGCGCGCGATCCGCTTTATCGCAAATTTCACCATAACGAGCTGACCTTCGCGAGCTCGTACGTTTACAGCGAGAATTTCATTCTGCCGATCAGCCATGACGAGGTCGTGCACGGCAAAGGCTCGATGCTCGGCAAGATGCCGGGAAGCGAGCCCGAGAAATACGCCAACCTCCGGGCCTTCTACGCCTTCCAATGGGCGCATCCGGGCAAGAAGCTTCTCTTCATGGGGCAGGAATTTGGCCAGTGGTCGGAATGGAGCCACGAGCGCGAACTGGACTGGTATCTTCTGAACGATCCGCGCCACGAGGGGCTGCGCGCGCTGGTGCGTGACCTCAACCGGCTCTACCGCGACACGCCCGCGCTGCATTGGGGCGATTGCGAGCCGCAGGGTTTCGAGTGGATCGCGGCCAACGATTCCGAGGCCTCGGTCTTCATCTTCGAACGCCGCGCGCCCGGCTCCGATCCGGTCGTGGTCGTCGCGAACCTGACCCCGGTCGAACGCAGCTACCGCATCGGTCTGCCCCAGAGCGGCGAATGGTGCGAGATTTTGAACACGGATTCCGAATTCTATGGCGGTGGCAACCGCGGCAATCTCGGCGCGATCGCCGCTGAAGACCACGCCCATGGCCGCTGCGCCCATAGCGCGGAGGTATATTTGCCGCCGCTGTCAGTCGTGATGTTCACGCCCGCATAAGCGGTGCCCAGAGGAGGGGGAGGATTATGAAACCACAGCCCAACACGCGCCTGAGCGCACAGGCCATGGCCTTCGTGCTGGCGGGCGGCCGCGGGAGTCGCCTCAAGGAGCTCACCGACAGGCGCGCGAAACCCGCGGTCTATTTCGGCGGCAAGACCCGGATCATCGATTTCGCTCTGTCGAACGCGCTCAATTCCGGCATCCGCAAGATGGCCATCGCCACGCAATACAAGGCGCATTCGCTGATCCGCCACATCCAGCGCGGCTGGGATTTCTTCCGCGCCGAGCGGAACGAATATCTCGACATCCTGCCCGCAAGCCAGCGCGTAGCCGATAGCCGCTGGTATGCGGGCACCGCCGATGCGGTCGCTCAGAACATTGATATCGTAGAAGATTACGGCGTGAAATACGTCATCATCCTTGCCGGCGACCATATCTACAAGATGGATTACGAGGTGATGCTGCGCCAGCATGTCGAGACCAAGGCCGATGTCACCATCGGCTGCCTGACGGTGCCGCGCATGGAAGCGACCGCCTTTGGCGTGATGGCCATCGACAAGACCGGCCAGGTCACCGATTTCCTCGAAAAGCCCGCCGATCCGCCCGGCATGCCCGGCGATCCCGATCACGCGCTGGCCTCGATGGGGATCTATGTCTTCGACTGGGAATTCCTGCGCGAATTGTTGATCCGCGACATGGAGGATCCGAATTCAAGCCACGATTTCGGTCATGACCTGATCCCGCAGATCGTCAAGCACGGCAAGGCTATGGCGCATAAGTTCTCGGATAGCTGCGTGACGACGGGACTGGAGACCGAGCCTTACTGGCGCGACGTCGGTACGGTCGACGCGTTCTGGCAGGCCAATATCGACCTCACGGATTTTACGCCGAAGCTAGACCTCTATGACACCGAATGGCCGATCTGGACCTATGCCGAGATCGTGCCGCCCGCGAAATTTATCCACGATGAGGACGGACGACGGGGCTCTGCGATCTCCTCGCTGGTTTCTGGCGATTGCATCGTCTCGGGTGCGGAGGTGCGCAATTCACTGCTTCATACGGGCGTGCGTGCGCATAGTTTCGCAAGCCTCGAGGAGGCGGTGGTGCTGCCTTACGTCGATATCGGGCGACATGCGCGGCTCAGCCAATGCGTGATCGACCGCGGCGTGCAAATCCCCGCAGGCCTTGTCGTGGGCGAGGATCCGGAAGAAGACGAGAAGTGGTTCCGCCGGTCGGAAGGCGGGGTCGTGCTGATTACGCAGGCGATGCTCGACAAACGCGCGGCGGCATTGGACTAACTGGGGTGGATAGCGGGGCGCTGCCCCGCACCCCGGGATATTTGGAAAGAGCGAAGACATGAAACGCGTGCTCTCGGTTGCGTCAGAAGCGGTTCCACTGATCAAGACGGGCGGTCTGGCCGATGTGGCAGGTGCGTTGCCCGCCGCTCTCAAAGGGCAGGGCTGGGAGATGTGGGTGATGATCCCGGCCTATCGCGGAATCCTGAAAAAGCTGAAATCGCCGAAACCAGTATGGGAAAGCGAGAGCCTCTATGGCGGTCCGGCGCGGCTGGTGCTGGGCAAGGCGGGCGGCATGGAGGTTCTGGCTCTGCAGGCCGACCATCTGTTTGACCGTGACGGGGGCCCGTATTCCGAAGACGGGCGCGACTATCCCGACAATGCCGAACGCTTCGCAGCCCTCAGTTTCGTCGCCGCCGAGATCGCGCGCGAGGGCGCGGGCAAATGGCAGCCCGATCTGGTGCATTGCCACGATTGGCAGACCGGGCTCGTGCCATGGTATCTGCGCGGCACCGGGATCCCGACCGTGATGACAATCCACAACATCGCGTTTCAGGGCCGGTTCGGCCGCGACAAGCTGGCAGCCCTCGGGCTGCAGGCGTGGGATTTCACCCGCGAAGGCGTGGAGTTCTGGGGCGACATCTCGACGCTCAAGGCTGGGTTGGTTGCGGCGAGCGCAATCACCACGGTCAGCCCGCGTTATGCCGACGAGTTGATGCGCGGCGAGTTCGGCATGGGTTTGGAAGGTGTCATTCAGGCCCGCGCGGGCGATCTGCACGGTATCCTCAACGGCATCGATCTGGAGGTCTGGAATCCTGAGGCCGATCCGGAGGCGACGTGTTTCTCGGCTACGAAGCTCGGTGGGAAATCTAATAATCGCAAGGCCTTGGAAGCCGAGTTTGAACTGGATGCGCCGGGGCCGCTTGCGATTCTGATTTCGCGCCTGACAGCGCAGAAGGGGATGGATCTGATCGCCCCGGCGCTCGAGCCCTATCTCGAAGCGGGCGGTGGCCTTGCCGTGCTTGGATCGGGCGATGGCTGGGCCGAGGATGCGATGCGCGAGCTTGCTGCGCGCCATCCCGGTCGGGTTGGCGTGAAGATCGGCTATGACGAGGCGCTGAGCCACCGGATGTATGCGGGCGGCGACGCGGTGCTGGTGCCCTCGCGGTTCGAGCCCTGCGGGCTGACGCAGCTTTACGGGCTGCGTTATGGCTGTATCCCGGTGGTCTCTGCCGTCGGCGGTCTGGCCGATACGGTGGTGGGCGCAACGCCCGCGACAGAAGCCGCAGGCGCATCGACCGGCATCGTATTCCATCCCGTTGACGATCTGGCGCTGCGGCAGGCGCTGATGAAGTTGATCGCGCTTTACGGCGATCGAAAAGGCTGGTCCGCGATGCAGCGCCGCGCGATGAAAACCGACTGGGGCTGGGAGCGGTCAGCCGCGCGCTATGCCGCGCTGTATGACGACCTTGTCGCTCGATGAAGATCACCCCAGGGAAACCGGACCCGCTGGGCGCGACGCCCTGCGAAGGTGGCGTGAATTTCGCGCTTGCCTCGGCCCATGCCGAGAGGGTGGAGCTATGCCTGTTCAACGGAGAGAAGGAAGAACGCATAGACTTGCCGGGACGTTCGGGGCCGATCTGGCATGGCCTCGTCGAGGGGCTCAATCCGGGCGCACGCTATGGCTACCGGGTGCATGGGCCCTGGGCCCCCGAAGCTGGACATCGGTTCAATCCGGCGAAGCTGCTGATCGACCCCTACGCGCGGCAGATCGACTCGAAGATCAGCTGGCAAGCACCTATGCAATATGGAAAATCCAGGCCAGACCGGCGAAACAGTGCGAGCGTTGTGCCGAAGTCGGTCGTGACCGATATCGAGCGGCCCAAATGGGATCGCCCGCGCCACAGCTGGTCGGAAACAGTGATCTACGAGGCCCATCCCAGGGGGCTGACGATGACCCATCCGGACGTGCCCGTGGCGCTGCGCGGCACATGGGCAGGGCTCGCCTCTGATCCGATCCTGTCGCATCTCGCCGATCTTGGGATCACCGCGATCGAGCTGCTGCCGAGCTGCGCCTATCTCGACGACCGCTTCCTGGTCGAGAAGGGGTTGAGCAACTACTGGGGCTACCAGCCGATCGCCAATTTCGCGCCCGAGCCGCGCTATTCCGGGCCAGATCCGCGCGACGAATTCCGCGACATGGTGCGGCGCTTCCATGGGGCCGGGATCGAGGTGATCCTTGATGTCGTCTACAACCATACGGGTGAGGGCAACGCGGTCGGGCCGATGCTCAGCCTTCGCGGCCTCGACAATGCGAGCTATTACCGCCTGACACCGGACGGCGCCTATATCGACGAGACCGGAACGGGTAATACGCTGGACCTGTCGAACCCGCTTTGCCTGCGTCTGGTGATGGATTGCCTGCGCCATTGGGTCGAGGAGATGGGCATCGATGGCTTCCGCTTTGATCTGGCCGCGACGCTCGCGCGCGGATCGTCGGGGGCGGTCGAGGCGCATTCGCAATTTCTCACCGCGATCGAGCAGGATCCCGTCCTGCGGAGCGTGAAGCTGATCGCGGAGCCGTGGGATATCGGGCCGGGCGGCTATTACCTCGGTGGCTTCCCGCATCCGTTCGCCGAATGGAACGACCGTTTCCGTGACGACGCGCGGCGCTTCTGGCGCGGTGATCGTGGGATGGCGGGCGATCTGGCGCGACGCGTCGCGGGCTCGGCGGAGATCTTCGACCAGATGGGGCGGCCCGCGACGGCATCGGTGAATTTCATCACCGCGCATGACGGATTTACGCTGCAAGACCTCGTCTCCTATGGCGAAAAGCAGAACCTCGCGAATGGCGAGGAAAACCGCGATGGCCATGATGCGAACTTCTCTGAGGCGCTCGAGGACCCTGAGGCGCAGGCTTTGCGCAAACGCGCGTTGCTCGCGACGTTGCTGATGAGCCAAGGCGTTCCGATGCTGCTGGCGGGCGACGAGATCGGCAATTCTCAGGGCGGCAACAACAATGCCTATGCGCAGGATAACGAGGTCGGTTGGATCGATTGGAGTGGACCTGACGAGACTTTAACAACATTCGTCAAACGCTTGATAGAGATACGAAAAAATCACCGCGTCTTGCGGCAGAACCGCTATCTGCATTCGCTGATCCGCAAGCAGGACGGGATGCGCGATCTGATCTGGCGGCTCGCCTCGGGGCACGAACCCGAGCCGCATGATTGGAACGATCCCGAACTGCGCTGCATCGGTGTCGAGATCCGTGGCGCCGCCGAGGGGCCGGCAGGCGAGGCCGGGAGCGAAGCGGTCTATGTGATCCTCAACGCAGGGCCCAAACAACGGGTGCAGTTACCTCCCGGTCGCTGGACCTGCTTGATCGATTCCGCGTTTCCTGAACGGGAGGCGGAACAATTGGGCGCCCCTGAGGCTTGCCTTGCCGCACAATCCGTTCAAGTCTTTACCCGCGCAACAGTGCAGGAGAAATCATGACCCGCCACGCGACCCAGCCCATCGACGGCCAGAAACCCGGAACCTCGGGGCTGCGCAAGAAAACCCGCGTTTTCATGCAGCCGAACTATCTCGAGAACTTCGTGCAATCGACCTTCGACGCGATCGGCGGCGTGCGGGGCAAGACTTTGGTTCTTGGCGGTGACGGGCGCTATTTCGGGCGTGAAGCTGCGAGTACGATCCTGAAAATGGCGGCTGCCAATGGGGCCGCGCGGATGATCGTGGGGCAGGGTGCGTGGCTCTCGACGCCCGCCGCCTCGAACCTGATCCGGCAGCGTCAGGCGAACGGCGGCATCATCCTCTCGGCCAGCCACAATCCGGGCGGCCCGGACGAGGATTTTGGCGTCAAATACAATAGCTCCAATGGCGGTCCAGCGCCGGAGTCGATCACTTCGGCGATCCACAAACGCACGCAGGAGATCACCGAATATCATCTGATCGACGCGGCAGACCCGGATTTGGACAGCGTCGGTGAGACGAAACTGGGAGAGATGACCGTCGAAGTCGTCGACCCCGTGACCGCCTATGCCGACCTGATGGAAACGATATTCGATTTCAACGCTTTGCGCGATGTCTTTAAGGCGGGGTTCCGGATGCGGATGGACTCGATGTGCGCCATCACCGGACCTTACGCGGTCGAGATCTTCGAGAACCGTCTCGGTGCGCCGGCGGGGACCGTGACCCATGGCACGCCGTTGCCGGATTTCGGCGGTATGCATCCCGATCCGAACCCGACCTGGGCGCATGAGTTGATGGACGAGATGATGGGCGAAAACGCCCCGGATTTCGGCGCGGCGTCGGATGGCGATGGCGACAGGAACATGATCCTTGGCGCGGGCACTTATGTCTCGCCGTCGGACAGTCTTGCTGTGCTGGCCGCAAATGCGCATCTCGTTCCGGGCTACAAGGACGGGCTGAAGGGCGTCGCGCGCTCGATGCCGACCTCTGCGGCGGCGGACCGGGTGGCCGAGGCGCTTGGCCTCGATTGCTACGAGACGCCGACGGGCTGGAAGTTTTTCGGCAATCTGATGGATGCGGGGCGCGTGTCGCTCTGTGGCGAGGAGAGCTTCGGCACGGGCTCCGACCATGTGCGCGAGAAGGACGGGCTATGGGCGGTGCTGATGTGGCTCAACATCCTTGCCGCGCGGAAGATGTCGGTGGCCGAGATCATGGCCGATCATTTCGCGCGCTATGGCCGCAACTACTATTCGCGCCACGATTACGAGGCGCTGCCGACCGAGCAGGCAGAGGCGATGCTGGACGATCTGCGCGCTCGTCTCGGAGAGCTGAAAGGGACGCAGGTCGAAGGGCTTACGGTCGAAAGCTCAGACGAGTTTTCCTATACTGATCCGGTCGATGGCTCGGTCGCGGAAGGTCAGGGTTTCCGTATTCTGTTCGAAGGCGGCTCGCGCGTCGTGCTGCGGCTGTCGGGCACGGGCACCGAGGGCGCGACGCTGCGCGTGTATCTCGAGCGCTATGCACCTGGACCGGATGGGCTGGACCATGATCCGCAAGAGGCGCTGGCACCGATCATCCGGGCGACCGAGACGTTGGTGGGGATCCGAGAGCGCACGGGGCGCGAGAAACCCGACGTCATCACCTGATCCCGTCAGGCGGTAAATCCAGCCGCAAAACAAAGTCGGGGGGTGAAATCGCCCCCCGTTTTCATACTACATTAATACCTATAATCGGTATTATGTAAATTATGATTGCGGTTTGACGCCCACTATGGGGTCAAAACCGTGCTCCCGACCGTTTTCCGGCCCTCCAGCGCCTCATGGGCTGCAGCAACATCCTCCAGAGAAAATGTCTGTGGCACGTCGATCTTGATGTCGCCTTTTCCAATCATCTCAAAGAGTTCTGCGGCGGAGTTTCGTAGCCACCCCGGCTGATCCGTGTGTTGGAACAAGGTTGGACGCGTCAGGAACAGCGAGTTACGCGCAAGATCGCCGATCTTGAACTGATCCGCCGGTCCCGAACTTTGTCCGAAGCACACCAGCGTGCCGAAGCGCTTGAGCACATCGAGCGACGTCATCAGCGTATCGGCGCCAACCGAGTCATAGACCGCCGCGACGCCTGCGCCGTCGGTGAGCCGTTTGACCTCTGCGCCGAAATCCTCGGACCGGTAATCGATCACCGCGTCATAACCGTGCTCGAGCGCACGCGCGCATTTCTCAGGCCCGCCAGCCGTACCGATCGCGCGTACGCCTTTGGCCTTGAGCCATTGACCCGCGATCGAGCCGACGCCCCCTGCAGCCGCGTGGAAAAGCACGGTGTCACCGGACTTTACAGGATACGAGTGATGAATCAGGTAATGCACGGTCAGACCTTTAAGCATCACCGCTGCCGCGACTTCGTCGGAAATATCGTCCGGGATCGGCACCACGTTTTTCGCCGCGATCACCCGGTGGCTCGCATAAGCGCCGTTGGGCTGCGTATAGGCCACGCGCTGCCCGACCTGCAGATCGACGCCGTTGCCGACCGCCTCGATGACGCCCGCCGCTTCACCGCCGGTGATCAGGTCGCTCTCGACGGGCCACGGATAGAGGCCGGTACGGAAGTAAACATCAATGAAATTCAGACCGATAGCGGTATGTCTTAAGGTGATTTCACCGGGTCCGGGCTTGGGAACCTCTATTTCGATCTTGTGGAATTGGTCGCGCCCGCCGGGGCGCGCGATTGCCATCGCATAGGCCATGATATCCTCCCTGTTGCCGCGCAAAGGTACTCCGCGCGGCCCCGGCGTCAATCCGGGATCGGATGCGGCAGGAAGGCGCCGTTCATCTCGACGATCTCATCCCAGACGCGCAGCGCCAGTTCGCGCGGGCGTTCGCTCTCGCGGCGCACAAGGAACCAATGACGCATCAGCGGCAAACCAGGCGCCGGGATCAGCGCCAGACGTCCGGTCTCCAGCTCGTCCGTCACCGTGTGGAGGCTGAGAAACGCGATGCCGAGACCCGCCATCACCGCCTGCTTGATCGTCTCGTTGCTGTCCATCTCCAGCGTGTCATAGAGCCGCCCGTCACCGACCCGGTCGAGCCAGCGCGACATCAGGATCCGCGTCCCCGATCCTTCCTCGCGCGAGATGAAGGTCTCGCCGAAAAGCCGCTCGACATCGTCTGCCTTGGCGATCAGCGGATGGCCCGGCGGCGCGACCAACGCATGCGGATGCTGGCCGATCGGCTGCGCCACGACCGGCGGATGGCGCGGCGGTCGGCCCATCACGGCGATGTCGAAACTGCCGCGCTCGATCCCCTCGATAATGGCCGAACGGTTACCCACGCGCAGCGCGACCTCGATCTCGGGATGGGCGTCTTGCAGCATCTTCACCAGCCGCGGCGCGAAATACTTGCCGGTGGAGACGACGCCGAGCGTGATCCGACCCACCTGCCCCCGTGCGATGGCGCTCAGCGTCGCTTCGGCCTGCGACAAGTTGTCCTCGATCCGCAGCGCGCTCTCGCGCAGCGCTTTGCCTGCTTCGGTCAGCTCGGATCCGGCGCCATCAGCGGCACGCTGGATCAGCCTCATCCCGATCGCGTCCTCCAGTCCCCTGATTTGCGTATGAATTGCTGGGGTTGTGAGGTTCAGGCTCTCTCCGGCAGCCGTCAGCGAACCGCCGCGAGCCACCGCATCGAGCGCGCGCAATTGCTTCAGCGTCACAGCATTCATCCGCATTGGGTTTCAAATATCCTTAACGCACATTCCCTTTATTTAAATTTCATAAAAAACCGATCCGGGCAATGGTCTGGCTCACAAGAACATCGTCTTTGGAGGAGGAGAAGATGTCCGTGAGTTTCGACGGCCTCGGTATTTCTGCCGATCTTGCCGACACCATGACCCGCTTGACCAGCGTCGGCGCCCAGCTTGCCCGCATGATCGCGCGCAACGGGCTGGACGGAAATCTGGCGGAAGCGGCTGGCACCAATGCCGGTGGCGACGGGCAGAAAGCGCTCGACGTGATCGCGGACGAGGCCTTCATGGCCGCGCTGCGCGGTGGTGCGGTGCGCCATTACGCCTCGGAAGAGCAGGACGAGGTGGTCGATTTCGGGACCGGCACGCTCGCGCTCGCCATCGATCCGCTCGACGGGTCGTCCAATATCGACGTGAATGTCTCGATCGGCACGATCTTCTCGATCTTCGAGGCAGCCGACGACACGGAGGCCAGCTTCCTGCGTCCGGCGAACGAGCAGATCGCGGGCGGCTACATTATCTTCGGACCGCAGACCGCCCTAGTCGTGACCTTCGGGAAGGGTGTGCAGCAATGGGTTCTCGAGCCCGGAAGCGACATCTGGCGCCGCGTGGCCGATCCGAAGCCCCTGCCCTCCGAGACCTCGGAATACGCGATCAACGCCTCGAATTACCGCCACTGGCCGCAGCCGATCCGCGCCTTCATCGACGATCTGGTCGCCGGCGCCGAAGGCCCGCGCGGGCGCAACTTCAACATGCGCTGGATCGCGTCGCTGGTGGCCGAGACCCACCGCATCATCTCGCGCGGCGGCGTGTTCCTCTATCCCGGTGACGACCGCGAAGGCTACCAGCGCGGACGCCTGCGGCACGTCTACGAATGCGCGCCAATCGCGATGCTGATCGAGCAGCTCGGCGGCGAGGCCACCGACGGCGCCGATCCCATCATGTCCGCGACGCCCGACCGGCTGCATGCCCGCACGCCCTTCGTATTCGGCTCGGCCAGCAAGGTCGCCCGCGTCGCCGCCTATCACGACTTGCCGCAGGATGAAGCCCACGCGCTCTTCAATACCCGCGGCCTCTTCCGGAGCTGATACATGTCCAAGAAACACCCCATCATTTCCGTCGTCGGTTCCTCCGGTGCAGGTACCTCGACGGTGAAATCGACCTTCGACCAGATCTTCCGCCGCGAGGGAATTTCGGCGGTCTCGATCGAGGGGGACGCCTTCCACCGCTACAACCGCGCCGACATGAAGGAAGAGCTGCAGAAGCGGTACGACGCGGGCGATCAGGGCTTCTCCCACTTCTCCTACGAAGCCAATGAACTCAAAGAGTTGGAGCGCGTCTTTCGCGAATATGGCGAGACCGGCAAGGGCAAGACCCGGCATTACGTCCATGACGATGCCGAGGCCGAGAAATGGGGCACGCCACCCGGTCATTTCACCGACTGGAGCGATTTCGCCGACGAGTCCGATCTGCTTTTCTACGAAGGTCTGCACGGCTGCGTGGTCAATGACGAGGTGAACCTCTCGGCGCTGGCAGATCTGAAGATCGGCGTGGTTCCGGTGATCAACCTCGAATGGATCCAGAAGATCCATCGCGACCGGGCCTCCCGCGGCTATTCGACCGAAGCCGTCACCGACGTGATCCTGCGCCGCATGCACGCCTATGTGCATTGCATCACGCCGCAATTCACCGAGACGGATATCAATTTCCAGCGCGTGCCGGTCGTCGACACTTCGAACCCGTTCATCGCGCGCTGGATTCCGACCGCGGATGAGAGCCTCGTGGTGATCCGCTTCAAGAACCCGCGCGGGATCGATTTCCCTTATCTCACCTCGATGATCAACGGCTCGTGGATGAGCCGCGCCAACTCGATCGTCATTCCCGGCAACCGTCAGGATCTGGCCATGCAGCTGATCCTCACCCCCCTCATCGAGCGCCTCGTGCGCGAAGCGAAGCGGGCTTGAGAAGGATGAACAAGGCGATGAAAGATATTCAAATTACGCAAGAAACCCGGATGGCGAATGCGATCCGCGCGCTCGCGATGGATGCGGTGCAAAAGGCCAATTCTGGCCATCCCGGCATGCCGATGGGCATGGCCGATGTGGCGACGGTTCTGTTCAACCGCTTCATCAATATCGATCCCACCGCGCCGAAATGGCCCGATCGTGACCGCTTCGTGCTGTCGGCCGGGCACGGTTCGATGCTGCTCTACGCGATCAACCATCTGCTGGGCTATGAAGACATGGGCATGGACCAAATCAAGGCGTTCCGCCAGCTGGGTTCGCGCACCGCTGGTCACCCGGAATACGGCCATGCCGACGGGATCGAAGTGACCACCGGGCCGCTTGGTCAGGGTGTCGCGACCGCCGTGGGTATGGCGATAGCCGAGAAGATGAAGAACGCGCGCTATGGCGCCGATCTGGTTGATCATTTTACCTATGTCATCGCGGGCGACGGCTGCCTAATGGAAGGGATCAGCCACGAGGCGATCGACCTCGCGGGTCATCTGGCGCTCGGCAAGTTGATCGTGCTGTGGGACGACAATTCGATCACCATCGACGGCGACACCGATCTCTCCACCTCGATGGATCAGAAGGCGCGTTTCGCCGCCGCCGGCTGGCATGTCGTCGACTGCAACGGCCACAGCCCGACCGAGATCGCCGCTGCGATCGAGGCCGCGCGTCAGGATCCGCGCCCGTCGATGATCGCCTGCCGCACCATCATCGGCTTCGGTGCGCCCAACAAGCAAGGCGGCCACGATGTCCACGGCGCGCCGCTGGGTGACGCCGAGATCGCTGCCGCGCGCAAGCAACTGCATTGGGACCATCCGCCGTTCGAAATTCCGGCCGCGATCTACGAGGAATGGGGCCGGATCGCCTCGCGCGGCGCGCGGGCGCGGGCGGAATGGGAGACGAGGCTGAACGCCGCGACCGCTCGCGCCGACTTCGTCGCCGCAGAGGAGGCAGACACCAGCGCCCTGCCCGCCGCGATCGCCGTCTACAAGCGCAGGCTGTCGCAGGACAGGCCCAAGGTAGCGACCCGCAAGGCGAGCCAGATGGCGCTGGAAGTGGTCAACGCCACCCTGCCCTTCACCGTGGGCGGCTCGGCCGATCTGACCGGCTCGAACCTCACGAAATCCTCGGGCATGAAATCGATCACGCCTACCGATTTCACCGGCGATTACATCCATTACGGCATTCGCGAGCACGGCATGGCCGCTGCGATGAACGGTATCGTGCTCCATGGCGGGCTGCGGCCCTATGGGGGCACCTTCCTGGCCTTCGCCGATTACTGCCGCCCCGCAATTCGTTTGTCGGCACTGATGGGCGTGCCGACCTGCTATGTCATGACCCATGACTCGATCGGCCTCGGCGAGGACGGTCCCACCCATCAGCCGGTAGAGCATCTGGCCTCGCTCCGGGCCATTCCTAACCTGCTCGTGCTCCGACCAGCCGATGCGGTGGAGACCGCCGAGGCCTGGGAAATCGCCATGACCTCGACGGCCACGCCGACGATGATCGTGGCCTCGCGTCAGGGTCTGCCGACGGTTCGCATCGAACATACGGACGAGAACCTCACCGCCCGCGGCGCCTATCTGCTGCGCGCACCCGAGGCCCGCGACGTGACGCTGATCGCCACCGGCTCCGAAGTTGAAATCGCAATGGCCGCTGCCGAACAACTGGCCGAGCAAGGGATCAAGGCCGCGGTCGTCTCTGCGCCGTGTTTCGAGCTTTTCGAGAAACAGGACGCGGCCTATCGCGCCGAGGTTCTCGGCGATGCCCCGCGCGTCGGCTGCGAAGCCGCGATCCGTCAGGGCTGGGATCTCTTCCTGCGCCCCGAGGACCGCTTCGTGGGCATGACCGGTTTCGGTGCCTCGGCCCCTGCCCCGGCGCTCTACGAACACTTCAACATCACGTCCGAAGCGATTGTTTCGGATGCAAAAGAACTGATCTGAGGGACTAACGAGAATGACGGTTAAAGTTGCCATCAACGGGTTTGGACGTATCGGCCGCAACGTGCTGCGCGGGATCATCGAGTCGGGTCGCACCGATATCGAGGTGATCGCGATCAACGATCTCGGCCCGGTCGAGACGAACGCGCATCTGCTGCAATTCGACTCCGTGCACGGCAAATTCCCGCAGGAAGTCACGACCGGCGACGACTGGATCGACGCAGGCCGTGGCAAGATCAAGGTCACCGCGATCCGCGACCCGAAGGAGCTGCCCTGGGGCGACGTGGACATCGCGATGGAATGCACGGGCATCTTCACCGCGCGGGAGAAAGCTGCCTTCCACCTGGAGAACGGCTCGAAGCGCGTGCTCGTCTCGGCCCCGGCGGCCGGTGCTGACAAGACCATCGTTTACGGCGTGAACCACGGTGCGCTGACCAAGGACGATCTGGTCGTGTCGAACGCCTCCTGCACGACGAACTGCCTTTCGCCGGTCGCCAAGGCGCTCAACGACGCGATCGGCATCTCGAAAGGCTTTATGACGACGATCCACAGCTATACCGGCGACCAGCCGACGCTCGATACGATGCATCCCGACATGTATCGCGCCCGCGCCGCCGCGCTGTCGATGATCCCGACCTCGACCGGGGCCGCGAAGGCCGTGGGTCTGGTGCTGCCGGAACTCAACGGCAAGCTGGACGGTGTCGCGATCCGCGTGCCGACGCCGAATGTCTCGGTCGTCGATCTGGTATTCGAGGCCGCGAAAGATACCACTGTGGAAGAGGTCAACGCGGCTATCCGCGCGGCCGCTGACGGCCCCATGAAAGGCATCCTCGGCTATACCGACAAACCCAATGTTTCCAGCGACTTCAACCACGATCCTCACTCCTCGGTCTTCCACATGGATCAGACCAAGGTGATGGACGGCCGGATGGTGCGCATCCTCAGCTGGTACGACAACGAATGGGGCTTCTCCAACCGCATGGCCGACACCGCCGTCGCGATGGGAAAGCTCCTCTGACCGCGGCGCGACCGGTTAGGCCCGCAACGTAAGGCCCACAACGTAAGGAACACCTGATATGGCACTGATTACGCTCAGACAATTGCTCGATCACGCCGCGGAATACGGCTACGGCGTGCCGGCGTTCAACATCAACAACATGGAACAGGGTATCGCCATCATGAAGGCGGCGGCGAAATGCGACGCGCCCGTCATCATGCAGGCCTCGCGCGGTGCGCGCAGCTATGCTGGCGACATCATGCTGCGCCACATGATCCAGGCGCTGTCGGAGATGTATCCCGATATCCCGCTGTGCATGCATCAGGACCACGGCAATAACGAGGCCACCTGCCTCACCGCGATCCGCCACGGCTTCACCTCGGTGATGATGGACGGCTCGCTGAAAGAGGACATGAAGACCCCCGCCGATTGGGACTACAATGTCAGCATCACCAAGCGCGTGGCCGATATGGCTCATTGGGTGGGCGCTTCGGTCGAGGGCGAACTGGGCGTGCTCGGCAATCTCGAGACTGGAGAAGCGGCGGAGGAAGACGGCTCGGGCGCGGTTGGCAAACTCAGCCACGATCAGCTCTTGACCGATCCCGACGAGGCGCTGGATTTCGTCAAGCTCACCAAGGTCGATGCGCTGGCGATCGCCTGCGGCACCAGCCACGGCGCCTACAAGTTCTCGCGCAAGCCCACGGGCGACATCCTCGCGATCAGCCAGATCGAGAAGATCCATGCGAAGATCCCGAACGTCCATCTCGTGATGCACGGCTCGTCAAGCGTGCCGCAATATCTGCAGGACCTGATCAACGAGTCCGGCGGCGAGATGCCCCAGACCTACGGTGTCCCGGTCGAAGAGATCGAGCGCGGCATCAAGTCGGGCGTGCGCAAGGTGAATATCGACACCGATAACCGCATGGCGCTGACGGCACAGTTCCGCAAGGTCGCGCAAAGCAAGCCGACCGAATTCGACCCGCGCAAATTCATGATCCCCGCGATGGAAGAGATGGAGAAGCTCTGCCTCGACCGCTTCCAGCGCTTCGGCACCGCCGGGAATGCCAGCAAGATCAAGGTGATCGACCTCGACGACATGGCCAAGCGCTATGCCGAGGGATCGCTCGACCCGGTGATTTCCGCGGCCAAGGCCGCCTGACACACCCGCGATCCCGGCAGTCGAGCGCCCGGGGCCGCAGTTATCGGATTTAGGGAGACAAGGAGACCCCGATGAACCAGCATGCAAATCCCGGTAAATACAGCGCCGGCGTCAAGGAATACCGTGAAACCTATTGGGAGCCGAACTACACCCCCAAGGACAGCGACGTGCTCGCCGTCTTCAAGATCACGCCGCAGCCCGGCGTCCCGCGAGAGGAAGCCGCAGCCGCCGTCGCCGCAGAAAGCTCGACCGGCACCTGGACCACCGTCTGGACCGACCTGCTGACCGATCTCGACTACTATAAGGGTCGTGCCTACGCGATCGAGGACGTGCCGGGCGACGACGAGAGCTACTACGCTTTCATCGCTTACCCGATGGGTCTGTTCGAAGAGGGCTCGGTCGTCAACGTCTTCACCTCGCTCGTGGGCAACGTCTTCGGCTTCAAGGCCGTGCGGGCCCTGCGTCTGGAAGACGTGCGTTTCCCGCTGTGGTTCGTGACGACCTGTGACGGCCCGCCCCACGGCATTCAGGTCGAGCGCGACAAGCTCGACAAATACGGCCGTCCCTTCCTGGGGTGCACGATCAAGCCGAAGCTGGGTCTCTCGGCGAAGAACTACGGCCGCGCGGTCTACGAGGCGCTGCGGGGGGGACTCGACTTCACCAAGGATGACGAGAACATCAACTCGCAGCCCTTCATGCGCTGGCGTGACCGTTTCGAGTTCTGTCAGGAAGCGATCGAGAAGGCAGAGCGTGAGACCGGCGAGCGCAAGGGCCACTACCTGAACGTCACCGCGCCGAACATCGAAGAGATGTACAAGCGCGCCGAGTTCGCCAAGGAGATCGGGTCGCCGATCATCATGTCGGACTACCTGACGATGGGCTGGGCCGCGCAGGCCTCGCTGAGCCGCTGGTGCCGCGATAACGGCATGCTGCTGCACGTCCACCGCGCGATGCATGGCGTGATCGACCGCCACCCCAAGCACGGCATCAACTTCCGCGTTCTCGCGAAGATGCTGCGCCTTCTGGGCGGCGACCACCTGCACTCGGGCACCGTCGTCGGCAAGCTCGAAGGCGACCGCGAGGCGACGCTGGGCTGGATCGACCTGATGCGCGACAAATACGTCAAGGAAGACCGCTCGCGCGGCATCTTCTTCGATCAGGACTGGGGTCAGATGCCGGGCGTGCTCCCGGTGGCTTCGGGCGGCATCCACGTCTGGCACATGCCCGCGCTGGTCAACATCTTCGGCGATGACAGCTGCCTTCAGTTCGGCGGCGGCACGCTGGGCCACCCCTGGGGCAACGCCGCGGGCGCAGCGGCCAACCGCGTCGCGGTCGAGGCCTGCGTCAAGGCACGCAACGAGGGCCGCGATCTCGAGAAGGAGTCGAAAGACATCATGACCTCGGCCGCGAAGCACTCGCCCGAACTCAAGATCGCTATGGAGACGTGGAAAGAGATCAAGTTCGAGTTCGACACCGTGGACAAGCTGGACGTGGCGCACCGCTAAGGTGCGCCCCTCCCACCAACGCCTGAGAAAGGACTGACACCATGAGTGAAATGCAAGATTACGGCTCCCGCATCTCGGACCCGAACAGCCGCAAGATGGGCACCTTCTCCTATCTGCCCCAGCTCAGCGATGACGAGCTGCGCAAGCAGGTGGAATACATCGTCTCGAAGGGCTGGAACCCGGCCATCGAGCATACCGAGCCCGAGAACATGCGCTCGAACTTCTGGTACATGTGGAAGCTGCCGATGTTCGGGGAAACCGATGTCGATGCGATCTTCCGCGAGATCGAGATGTGCAAGAAGGCCAACCCGGGCAACCATGTCCGCCTCGTCGGCTACGACAACTTCAAGCAGACGCAGGGCACCTCGATGGTGGTGCACCGCGCCGACATGTCGGCCTCTGCCTGATCTGATACCGGGGCGGGCTGCCGATCGCGGCGGCCCGCCCTGCCCCATTTTTCCGGATTTTCCAGCGCGACGGAGAGCCACCCATGAGCGATATCGACCCAGACCAGTTCCGCGTGAAGACCGAGCCCTACTACCGGCCCGTCGGCAACGAGATCGAACAATACGCCGCCGCCTATGACGTGCGGATGCCGGTGATGCTCAAGGGCCCCACGGGCTGCGGCAAGTCGCGTTTCGTCGAATATATGGCGTGGAAGTTGCAGCGCCCGTTGATCACCGTGGCCTGTAACGAGGACATGACCGCGTCCGACCTGATCGGGCGGTTCCTCCTCGATATCAACGGCACGAAATGGCAGGACGGCCCGCTGACCGTTGCCGCGCGGATCGGCGCGATCTGCTATCTCGACGAGGTCGTGGAGGCCCGTCAGGACACCACCGTCGTCATCCACCCGCTGACCGATCACCGCCGCCAGCTGCCGCTGGAGAAGAAGGGCGAGCTGGTCGACGCGCATCCCGATTTTCAGGTCGTGATCTCGTATAACCCCGGTTACCAGTCGATGATGAAGGACCTCAAGCAATCGACCAAGCAGCGTTTCGGCGCGATGAGCTTCGACTACCCCCAGGCCGCGACCGAGGCCGAGATCGTCAGCCACGAGGCCGGGATCGACCTCAAAACCGCCGAACGCCTCGTGCAGGTCGCCCAACGCTCGCGCAATCTCAAGGGCCACGGGCTCGATGAGGGCATGTCGACGCGCCTTCTCGTTTATGCAGGCCAGTTGATCTCGCAGGACATCCCCGCGCCCGCCGCCTGCCAGATGGCGCTGGTGGAGCCGCTGACCGACGACGCGGATATGCGCGACACGTTGCAGGCGGCCGTCCAGACCTTCTTCCCCGAGATCACCGACAGCTCGAAGGTGGCGTAAGGAGCGCGTCCGATGAAGGTCGATCTCGACGATTACGCCGCCGATCTGATCAAATCCGCGCCGGAGCTGGAGGAGACCCTCGACGGGCTCTTCCACGAGGCGGCGCGGATGATGTCGCCCGCCGGGCTGAAGGATTACATGGACGGTGCGAAGGCCATGACCTCGCTCGGCAAGGGCCCCCGCCTGCTGATCTCCTATCTCGACGAGATGCCGCAGGTCGCCAAGGAATGCGGTGAGGACGTCATTCGGGACGTGGTGGGCGCGGTGCTGAAGCTGGCCTCGATGGTGTCGGGCGAAATCCTGGTGCTGATGCTCGACACGCTGCCCGGCGCCGCCAACCGCTTCGGCGATCCGGAACTGCTGCGCGGCTATCTGGCGCTGCTGCACCGGCTGGCGGCCCGTGCGCCAAGGGGACTGCGTCCGATGTTCGGCGTGCTCGAAGAACTGCTTGCGAAACTCACCCTCTCGGGTCTGCGCCGCTGGGTGGATTTCGGCGCCGAGGCCTATCGGCGCGACCTGCCGAAACAGGCGGATTACTTCGGGCTTGTTTCTGAAGACAGCCGCGCAGTCCTGAAACAGGAACGCCGCGGCACGCTCTTCATCGACAGCCAGCGCCGGCTGAACTTCTACCTCCGCGCCTTCTGGGCCCGCGACTTCTTCCTGCGTCCCTCTGCCGCCGACTTCGAAGGCTTCCGCCCCTTCATCGAGGACGGTGCGCTGCATCTGCCCGATGCGGTGGACGGGTTCAACGGCGCCTCCGGCCTCGATCTCTACCGCGCGATGTGCGCCCATATGGCGGCCCATATCGTCTATTCCGATCACGGGCTCGGGCAGGAAGCGCTCAATCCGGCGCAGATTTTCCTGATCGGCATGATCGAGGATGCCCGCGTCGAATATTGCGCGACGCGGGCCTTTCCGGGGCTGCGCGCGATGTTCGACCGGCTGATGCCGGACACGCCACCCGGCGCTTACGAGCACGAGACGATGTATCTGCTGGAAAAGGTCGCCCGCGCGCTCAACACGCCCGGCACCCGCACCGGCGATCTGGAAATCGACAATCTCGTCGAGACCTTCCACGGCGAGATCGCGGACAATGCACGTGAGACGATGTTCTCCTGGTCGCTCGGCGTCGAACTTTACAACCTGCTCGCGCAACGCCGCGCGGTGCCATCCCTTCGTATTCTCGAATCTCTGAAAATTCCGTATCGCGATGACAACCGCTTCATCTGGTCGCTCTCGGATTACGACTGGTCGGACCAGAACGCCTATCAGCCCGCGCAGGGTCAGGTGCGCAAGCGCGTAGGCCTGATGGAATTCGTCAACGAGGTCGATGTCGAGACCGCGGGCGACGATGCGCAGGAGGTCTGGGTGCTGTCGTCAGAGCTGTTCCCCTACGAGGATGAGGGCGTCAGCTATAACGAGATGGAGGGCAAGGCCCCGATCTCCGACCCGTTCCATTACGGTGAATGGGATTACAAGGTGCAGTTGATGCGCCCGTCGTGGTCGACTGTCTACGAACACCGCCCGCCGATGGGCGACCCGGACGAGATCGACACGATCCTGGCCGCGCATCGCGGCATCCGTCACCGGATCAAGCAGATCGTGGACCGGCTGCGCCCGCAGGGCATCTCGCGCCAGCGGCGGCTGGAGGATGGCGACGAGCTGGATATCAACGCCGCCGTCGATGCAATGGTGATGCAGCGCATCGGCATGCAGCCCGACATGCGGATCACCATGCGCAACGTCATCAACCGGCGCGATCTGGCGGTCTGCATCCTGCTCGACCTGTCGGAGAGCACCAACGAGACCGTGCGCGGCTCGGACAAGACCGTGCTGGAGCTGACGCGCGAAGCCTCGGCGCTGGTGGCCTCGGCGATCGAAGGGATCGGCGACCCGTTCGCGATCCACGGCTTTTCCTCGGATGGCCGGCACGACGTGCAATATCAGCGCTTCAAGGATTTCGAGCAGAAGCTCGATTCCGAGGTCAAAGGCCGCCTTGCGGGCATGAAGGGCGGGCTCTCGACCCGCATGGGGGCCGCGATGCGCCATGCCGCCCATCATTTGTCGCTGCGCCCGGAAGCCCATAAACTGTTGCTGATCGTCACCGATGGCGAACCGGCCGATATCGACGAGCGCGACCCGCAATATCTGCGCATGGATGCCAAGAAGGCTGTTGCGGAACTCCAGCAGATCGGCATTAACAGCTATTGTCTGACGCTGGACCCCGAAGCCGATGCCTATGTGTCGCGCATCTTCGGGACCAATAATTACACCGTGATCGATCAGGTCGAGCGCCTGCCCGAGAAACTGCCGACCCTGTTCGCGCAACTGACGAAATGAGCCGCCAAGGAGGCCCCCATGAGCTTTGACCGTTCCATCAAGATCGCGCCCTCGATCCTGTCGGCCGATTTCGCCAATTTCGGCGCCGAGATCCGCGCCATCGAAGATCAGGGGGCCGATTGGGTCCATGTCGACGTGATGGACGGGCATTTCGTGCCGAACCTCACCTTCGGCCCACCCGCCGTGAAAGCGTTCCGCCCGCATGTGAAGACCTTCATGGACGTCCACCTGATGATCGCGCCGGTCGACCCTTACATCGAGGCCTATGCCGAAGCGGGTGCCGACATGATTGTGGCGCATTGGGAGGCCGGCCCGCACCCGCATCGCATGCTGCAGGCGATCAAGGCGCAGGGCGTGAAATGCGGCATCTCGCTGAACCCCGGCACGCCCGCCAACGTGATCTCGGAACTGCTAGACCTCGTCGATATGGTTCTCGTGATGAGCGTGAATCCCGGCTTCGGCGGTCAGAAATTCATCCCCTCCAGCATCAACAAGGTCCGCCAAGTGCGCGAAATGATTGGCGATCGGGAGATTCACATTCAGGTGGATGGCGGCGTCGATCCGACCACGGTCGGCCCGCTGGTCGAGGCTGGTGCGGATTGCTTCGTCGCGGGCTCCGCCGTCTTCAAGGGCGGCTCGGTCGATAGGCCGGAGGTGTATGGCCAGAATATGCGCGCGATCCGCGAAGCGGCGGAGGGTGCTCTCAAAGCCGCGCAGTGAGAAACTGCCAAGCTGCAAGGAGATCGGTCGCAATCTCGTGATCTGACCGCTTGCCCTGCCGCTGCCTCTCGTTCATATTCGTGGAATTGAATACCAGCTAGGGAGGACTGGCATGACATTCACGCGACGCACCATTCTGCGCGGAGGGCTGGCCATGGGCGCCATGACAGCCCTTCCCCGGCTCAGCTTCGCCGCCCAGACCCTCGAGATGGGTTCGGCCCGGCTCGACACGCTGTCCGATGGCAATCTCGTGCTGCCGATCGGCTTTGTGACCGACAATCCGGAGGCCAAGCCGATCCTCGAGAGCTACGGCATCACCGGAGACTCGGTCGAACCGCCCTGCAACGTCACGCTCTATCGCGACGGCACCAACACCGTGCTGTTCGACGTGGGGTCGGGCAATGACTTCATGCCGTCTGCGGGTAAGCTGATGGAGGCGATGGACGCGCTCGAAGTCGCCCCCGAGGACGTGACCCATGTCGTCTTCACCCATGGCCACCCGGATCACCTTTGGGGCGTGCTCGACGATTTCGACGAGCCGTTCTTCGCCAACGCCGAGCACATGATGGGCAAGGACGAATTCGAATATTGGCTCAACCCGGAGACGCTCGACACGATCGATCAGGGCCGCAAGACCTTCGCGGCAGGCGCGCTGCGTCGCCTCCAGATCCTTGAAGACCAGATTGCAACCTTTGGAGATGGCGAGGAAATCCTCCCCGGCATCTTGGCGCAGATGACGCCCGGCCACACGCCCGGTCACATGTCCTTCCACGTCAAGAACGGCGAGACGCAGGCCTTCATCATCGGCGATGCGATCGTGAACCACTACCTCGCCTTCGCCGCGCCGGGCATGGCGGCAGGCTCCGACCAAAACCCCGATCTGGGCGCTGAGACGCGTGTCGCGTTGCTCGATCAGCTGGCGACCGACAAGCTGCCGATCATCGGCTATCACCTGCCCGAAGGCGGCCTGGGCCGGGTCGAGCGCGACGGCGACGCCTATCGCTACGTGCCGGAGGTCTGAGGGTGAAAAAACTCCTTTTGACCAGCGTCTTGGCGGGACTTCTTCATGTGAGCCCCGTACTCGCCTCTGAAGACGTGCCGGATATGTATCCCGGTTCGGTTCTCTACTCTAAGCCCTACGAGGTGATCCCCGGCGTCTGGACCGCGATCGGGGCCACTGCGCCGCCGACCTATGAGAATTCGGGTCATAACAACAATCTCAGCTTCATCGTCACCGGCGATGGCGTGGTCGTGGTGAATTCCGGCGCGTCCTATCAACTCGCCAAGGCGCTGCATGACGAGATCAAGGCGGTCACCGATCAGCCGGTGAAGCTGGTGATCAACGAGAACGGTCAGGGCCATTCGATGCTCGGCAACAATTACTGGATCGAACAGGGCGTGCCGGTGCTCGCCCATGTCGATGCGGCGGCCGAGTTCGAACATGACGCCGGCGGCGCCTTCGAGGCGCTCAAGAGCTACGGCAAGGAAACCGCCGAAGGCACCGATCCGAAGCTGCCCACCGAGACTTTCGAGGACAAGCGCGTCATCGAGATGGGCGACATGACCATCGAAGTGATGCATCTGGGCCCCGCGCACAGCCCCGGCGACACGCAGGTCTGGCTGCCGGAACAGAAGTTCATGATCGCGGGCGATATCGCCTTTTCGGAACGGATGCCGCCGATCTTCTCGGGCACCTGCACGAGCTGCTGGATCGAGACCTTCGAGACCAAATTCGCGCCGCTGGAGCCTGCCTTCATCATCCCCGGCCATGGCCATCCGACCAATCTCGAGAAGGTCACGCGCGGAACGACGGGCTACCTGAAATATCTGCGCGGAAAGATCGCCGAACATCTCGACAATGGTGGCGATCTGGCCGAGGCCTACTACGTGGATCAGAGCCCCTACAAAAACCTCGACACGTTCGAGGAACTGGCGACGAAAAACGCGGGCGTCGTCTACGAGGAAATGGAATTCGAATAGGAGGCCGCATGGCTGTCACTCCCCCCGTCTGCGATTTCGGCTGGAAGGCTCCGGGCTTCACCCTGCCCGGCACCGACGGCAAGCAATACAGCTTTGACGACATCCGTGGTCCCAAGGGCACGCTCGTGATGTTCATTTGCAACCATTGCCCCTATGTCCAGTCAATCCTCGACCGCATCCTGCGCGATGCGGCGGAGTTGCAGAAGGCGGGGATCGGCGTCGTTGCGATCTCGGCCAACGATGTCGACGAATATCCGCAGGACAGCTTCGAGAATATGGCCAAGCTGGCCGCGGAGAAGGGCTTTCCCTTCCCCTATCTCTATGATGAAACTCAGGCGGTCGCGAAGGCATACGGGGCCGCCTGCACCCCGGACTTCTTCGGTTTCAACGCCGAGGACGGGCTGCAATATCGCGGCCGTCTCGATGCCTCGACCAAGCAGGCCGCCGCGGTCGACGCCAAGCGAGAACTCTACGAAGGCATGATGCTGGTCGCCGAGACCGGCGAAGGCCCGCGCGACCAGATTCCGTCGATGGGCTGCTCCATCAAATGGAAATCGGCATGAGCGACGCGCCTTCCGTCATCTTCGATCTCGACGGAACGCTGATCGATTCCGTGCCCGCGATCCATGCCGTTTCGAACGCCGTTCTGACCGATATGGGCTTCGAGCCGCTCTCGCTTCCGACGGTCCGAAGCTTCGTCGGCAAGGGCGTGCCCAACCTCGTGCGCCAGTTGCTGATCACCTCGGGCGAAGACCCGGACGGGCCGCTCTTCAATCGGGTGGAGCACGCCCTCGTCGCGCGCTACGAGACCGATGTGGAGGGCAACGTGCCCTACCCCAACGTGATCGCCGCGCTCGACCGGCTCACGGAGATGGGCTGCCGGATGGCGGTCTGCACGAACAAACCGGTCCGCCCAGCTGAAGCCGCGCTGCGCCATGTCGGTTTATGGGACTATTTCGAGCTGACGCTGGGCGGGGACTCCATGCCCACCCGCAAGCCCGAGCCGGAAATGCTGCATCATTGCCATCGGGCCCTGGGCGGCGGACAGATGATCTATGTCGGCGACAGCGAGGTCGATGCGGAAACGGCGGCGAATGCGCAGGCCCCGTTTGCGATCTATTCCGAGGGCTATCGCAAGACGCCCTTGACCGACGTGCCCCATGACGTCGCCTTCTCGGATTGGGCGATGCTGCCAGGTCTGGTGGAGGGCTGGAAATGGTAAGCGCGCTGATCTTCGACGTCGACGGAACGTTGGCCGAAACCGAAGAAGCCCATCGCCGTGCATTCAACGAGACCTTTGCCGCGCGGCGCGTGGACTGGAACTGGTCGCAGGAGACCTATCGCGAACTGCTGAAAACCGCCGGCGGCAAGGAGCGCATGGCGCGCCACCGCGAGGTCATGGGCTTCGGCCCGACCGACGACGAGATCGCCATGCTGCACGAGATCAAGACCCGCCGCTATGTCGAGATCATCACCGGCGGGCAGGTCCCGCTGCGCCCGGGCGTGGCGCGGCTGATCGCAAATGCGCGTGCCGCCGGGATGAAGCTCGCCATCGCCACGACGACGAACCGTCCCAATGTCGATGCGCTGATCCGCGCGCAGCTGGGTGCCGACCCCGATCACCTGTTCGATGCGATCGCGGCAGGCGACGAGGTCGCCGCCAAGAAACCGGCGCCCGACGTGTTCGAACTCGCGCTGAATCGGCTGCATCTGCCGCCCGAGGCCTGCATCGCCTTCGAGGATAGCGAGGTGGGCCTGCGCTCTGCGCAAGCGGCCGGGCTGCGCGTGGTCGTGACGCCCTCGGCCTATACCGATGGCGGCGATTTCTCGCGCGCGGAGTGGGTGCTCCCCGATCTCTCGCACCCCTTACCGCCCGAGATCACGGAAGGGCTGGGACAGAGTGCCGCAATTTCATAAGATCGGACTCGGCTACATATGCTGGGCAGGTTAACGGAGGCCGCCATGATCAAACCGGACGTCAAAGCTTTTTTCGACACCGCGACTTTCACCGTCTCCTATGTGGTGAAAGATCCCGGCAGCAAAGCCTGCGCCGTTGTCGATAGCGTGCTCGATTTCGACTATTCCTCGGGCCGGACGGATACCAAATCCGCCGACGAGGTGATCGCCTATGTGCAGGAGAACGGGCTTGAGGTGGAGTGGATCCTCGAGAGCCACGTCCATGCCGACCACCTTTCCGCCGCGCCCTACATTCAGGAGCGCGTCGGCGGCAAGATCGGCATCGGCGACCGCATTCAGGTCGTGCAGGACACCTTCGGCAAGATCTTCAACGAAGGCACCGAATTCCAGCGCGACGGTTCGCAGTTCGACAGGCTCTTCAAGGAAGGCGACACTTTCAGCGTCGGCGCGCTGGAGGGTCGCGTTCTGCACACGCCGGGCCATACGCCCGCTTGCCTTACCTACGTCATCGGCGATGCGGCCTTCGTGGGCGATACGCTCTTCATGCCCGATTTCGGCACCGCGCGCTGCGACTTCCCCGGCGGCTCGGCGGAGACGCTCTACGCCTCGATCCAGAAGATCTTGTCGCTGCCTGACGAGACCCGCATTTTCGTGGGCCACGACTACAAGGCACCGGGCCGCGACGAATTTGCGTGGGAGACGAGCGTGGCCGAGGAAAAGGCCCGCAACATCCATATCGGCGGCGGCAAGTCCGAGGCCGAATTCGTCAAGATGCGCACCGAGCGCGATGCGACTCTGGCGATGCCGAAGCTCATCATCCCGTCGCTTCAGGTAAACATGCGCGCGGGCCAGATGCCTCCGAAGGACGAGGACGGCAAGACCTACCTCAAAGTGCCGGTCAACGGGCTCTGAGACGAAAAACCGAGAGGGCGGGAAACCCCGCCCATCTCCACCTAGAAGGCAGGATAACAGGACAGATCATGGAATTGCGCAAACTTTCCGACGAGTTCTCCGTCGCCCCGCAGATCGAACCCGAAGACGTGCCGAAGCTTGCCGAGATGGGCTTTCGCACGCTGATCATCAATCGTCCCGACGAGGAGATCGAGGACGCAGATCAGCGTTCGGACGCGATCGCCGCGCTTTGCTCGACGCATGGCCTCACGCCTTACTACCTGCCCTACTATCCCGGCGAACTGAGCCTCGAACTGGTCGACAATTTCGCGACCATCATGGACGCGGCAGAGAAACCTGCCTTGGGCTATTGCCGTTCGGGCACGCGCTCGTCGCATCTGTGGGGCGTCAGCCAGGCGGGCGAGATGGAAATCGACAAGATCGTCGCGACCGCCGCCGAAGCGGGCTATGACCATTCCACGCTGGTGCCGGTGATGCAGTATTACGCCAGCCGCCGCGATCAGGCCTGATCCAGCCCTTTCGCGACGTGCCAATGCTCAAACGCTACCTGCCGATCCTAAGCTGGGGGCGCGACTACGATCGCCCGACCTTCGAGGCCGATCTGATCGCGGCGGTGATCGTCACGATCATGCTGATCCCGCAGTCGCTGGCCTATTCGCTGCTGGCCGGGATGCCGCCGGAATACGGGCTCTACGCTTCGGTACTGCCGCTGCTGATCTACGCAGTTTTCGGCACCTCGCGCCCGCTGGCCGTCGGCCCGGTCGCGGTGATCTCGCTGATGACGGCCGCCGCGGTTGGCAGGGTCGCGGCGCAGGGTACGCCGGAATATATCGCCGCCGCAGTGGCGCTGGCGTTTCTCTCGGGCGTGATGCTGGTGGTGATGGGCTTCCTGCGCATGGGCTTCATCACAGCCTTCCTCAGCCACCCGGTGCTGTCGGGCTTCACATCGGCTGTCGGTATCCTGATCGCCGCGGGCCAGATGAAGCATTTCTTCGGTATTCCGGCGGAGAGCGGCGGGATTCTCGATATTCTCGGCGGCCTCTGGGCGCATCTCGGCCAGACCAATCCCTACACGGTCGTCATCTCGATCCTGTCGCTGGTCTTCCTGTTCTGGGCGCGACGTGGGCTTAAGCCGCGCCTGCTAAAGGCAGGGCTGTCCGAGCGGCTTGCGGCCATCCTCACCCGCGCCGCGCCGGTTTACGCAGTCGCCGCGACGATCCTGATCACCTGGCTGTTCGGGCTCGAGGGACGCGGGGTCCGCGTCGTCGGCACCGTGCCGCTCGGCTTCCCGACCCCGAGCCTGCCGCCCGCCGATCTCGCGCTCTGGAAAGAACTCTTCGTCCCGGCGCTCCTGATCGCGATCATCGGCTATGTCGAGACGATCTCGGTCGCCCAGACATTGGCCGCTAAGAAACGCCAGCGCATCGATCCGGACCAAGAATTCATAGCCCTCGGCGGCGCCTCCATCGGCTCCGCAATCTCTGGATCCTTTCCGATTACCGGGGGGTTCGCGCGCTCTGTCGTCAGCTTCGAGGCCGGCGCTACGACGCCCGCCGCTGGCGCCTTCACCGCGATCGGGGTGGCGCTCGCGACCTTCACCCTGACCCCGGCCCTCTATTACCTGCCGCAAGCGACGCTCGCGGCCACGATCTTCGTCTCGGTGCTGACGCTGGTCGATATCAAGGCGCTCAAGCGCACGTTCAAATACGCCCCCCGCGAAGGTGTCGGCATGGCTCTGACGGTGCTCGTCACCCTGATCTGGGGCGTCGAGGACGGCATCGCATTCGGTGTTATCCTCTCGATCGCGCTGCGGTTGTGGCAAAGCTCGCGCCCGCATGTGGCCGAATTGGGCCAGGTTCCCGGCACCGAGCATTTCCGCAATATCCGGCGCCACCGGGTGAACTGCGCGCCGGGCATCCTCAGCCTGCGCATCGACGAGAGCCTGTGGTTCCCGAATGCCCGCTTCGTCGAGGAGATGATCTACGACCGGATCGCGAGCGACGAGTCCATCAAGCATGTCGTGCTGAATTGCCCCGCGATCAACCATATCGACATGTCCGCGCTCGAGGCGCTGGAAGAGGTGAACGACCAGCTCAACGACGCGGGCGTGCGATTGCACCTGTCCGAGGTTAAAGGCCCGGTGATGGACCGCCTGACGCGCTCGGACCTGATCACCCAACTAACCGGGCAGATCTACCTTACCCATTACGACGCGCTGGCGACGCTCGCCCCCGAGACCACCCAAGGTTGCGCACACGAGAGCCGTGTCGAGACCCACCGCTAAGCGTCTTCGTGCCCCACGTGGGTTGCCATGGCGCGCGAAACATAAGACATTTGAACAGGGTCTCCGGCGCGGGGAAACATGCGCCTCCGGAGTAGTGTTAATGAGCTACGCGAACTAACCGATTGTGGGGTGAAACGCGATGTTATCCTTCTGTGAGGCGGTCTTACGCGCAAAATCCGTGCAGGAAATTTGGTCCCGCCATTGCCGCGAAATGGAGCGGTTCGGCTTCGACCGTTTGATCTATGGGTTCACGAGTTTCCGAAAGGGAAACAATTTTGGCCACGAAGACGATTTGTTGATCCTCTCGAACCACCAGAAGGAATATCTCGACCTCTTCATCGGAGAGGGAAAATATCGCCACGCGCCGATGGTGCAATGGGCCGCGAAGAATGACGGGCCCTGCTCGTGGCGCATTGTCGCGGACCGCGCAATGCGGGGAGAGCTGACCCCGGCAGAGATCGACGTGATCGACATCAACCACCGTTTCGGCATCCGCGCGGGCTATTCGATCGGTTTCTCCGACCCGCTCTCCTACGCGCGCGGCGCGATCGGACTCGTGGGGCGGCCGGGGCTGAGCCAGGACGACGTCGACCGCATCTGGCGCGAGAACGAACGCGAATTGATGGTGATGAACAGCCTCGTTCATCTGCGCATCTCGACCATGCCCTATTCCACCGGGCGACGCCCACTGACGGATCGGCAGCGCGAAGTCCTCGAATGGGTGGCGGAGGGCAAGACGACCGCCGATATCGCGATCATCATGGGGCTGACCCCGTCGACGGTGGAAAAACACCTGCGACTGGCGCGCGAGGCGCTGGACGTGGACACCACCGCGCAGGCGGTCATGAAAGCCTCGGTGCAAAAGCAGATTTTCCTGAACGCCTCACACGCGGCGGCGCGTTAGGTTTGCATCCCAGACCCCTGCCCCACAATGAAAAACGCCGCCCCGATCAGGGCGGCGTTTCCTGTTTCAAAGAAGAGGCGCGGGCTTAGTTGCCAGCTGCGGTCTTCGCCACTTCAGCGGCGAAATCTTCTTCTTTCTTCTCGATGCCTTCGCCGACTTCCATCCGGACGAAGCCGGTGATCTCGACGCCAGCTTCTTTCGCGGCCTGACCGACGGTGAGGTCGGGATTGACGACGAATTGCTGGTTCAGCAGCGTGACTTCCGCGGTGAATTTCTTCATGCGGCCTTCGATCATCTTCTCGATCACCTGCTCGGGCTTGCCCGATTCACGTGCGATGTCGATCTGAACCTGCTTTTCCTTCTCGACGACAGCCGGGTCGAGATCGGATTCGGACAGCGCGGCCGGGTTGGTCGCGGCGATGTGCATCGCGATCTGCTTGCCGATGCCGTTGTCTTCGCCCTTCAGCGCAACGAGCACACCGATCTTGCCCATGCCGTCGGCGGCAGCGTTGTGCACGTAATGCACCAGCGTGTCGCCTTCGAGGATGTGCATGCGGCGCAGGTTCATGTTCTCACCGATACGCGCGATGGCGTCGGTGATCACGTCTTCGACCTTCTTGCCGTTGAGATGCGCAGCCTTGACGACTTCGACATCTTCACCGGTTTCCAGCGCGACTTCCGCGATGTCGGAGACGAGCTTCTGGAAATCGGCGTTCTTCGCGACGAAGTCGGTTTCCGAGTTCATCTCGATCGCGACGCCCTTGCCGTTGTTGACGGCGAGCGCGACGAGACCTTCGGCAGCCACGCGGCCCGATTTCTTCGCAGCCTTCGCAAGGCCCTTGGTGCGCAGCCAGTCAACGGCGGCGTCCATGTCGCCATCGGTCTCGGTCAGCGCTTTTTTCGCGTCCATCATGCCTGCGCCGGTAGCTTCGCGCAGTTCCTTCACCTGAGCGGCGGTAATCGCCATGGTCGGATCTCCTTCAAGAACTCTGCGAGGGCGGGATACCCCGCCCTCATGTCATCTGGGTGACGGTCGCGGCCTTACTTGGCCTCGGCCTCGGCCAGCGCCTCTTCAACCGGGGTCTCGGTGAGGGCACCGACATCGACGCCCGCCGCGCCCATCTGGGCCGACATGCCGTCGAGAGCTGCGCGCGAAGCGAGGTCGCAGTAGAGCGCAATCGCACGGGCCGCGTCGTCGTTGCCCGGGATCACGTAATCCACGCCGTTCGGCGAGCAGTTGGTGTCGACCACCGCCACGACCGGGATGCCGAGCTTCTTGGCTTCCGCGATGGCGAGGTCTTCCTTGTTCACGTCGATCACGAACAGGAGGTCCGGCAGACCGCCCATTTCGCGGATACCGCCGAGCGACGCCTGCAGCTTGGCCTGGTCACGCTCCATGCCGAGACGCTCTTTCTTGGTCAGGCCTTCAGCGCCCTGCTCGAGCTTCTCGTCGATCTCGTTGAGACGCTTGATCGACTGGGAGACGGTCTTCCAGTTGGTCAGCGTGCCGCCGAGCCAGCGGTGGTTCATGTAATACTGTGCGCATTTCTCGGCGGCTTCGGCGATCGGGCGCGCAGCCTGACGCTTGGTGCCGACGAAGAGAACGCGGCCGTTTTTCGCAACGGTGTCGCGGATGACCTGCAGAGCCTGGTCGAGCAGCGGAACGGTCTGCGTCAGGTCGACGATGTGGATGCCGTTACGCTCGCCATAGATGTACTGACCCATACGGGGGTTCCAACGCTGGGTCTGGTGGCCAAAGTGAACGCCAGCTTCCAAGAGCTGACGCAGGGAGAATTCAGGAAGCGCCATGTCCAATTCCTTTTCCGGTTTGCGCCTGAGCGGAGGGTCTCAGGGCATATGCCCCAACCGGTGGACTTTTGGGGATGTCTCCCCCATCGGCCCGCCTCCGCCTGTGAAGTGCGCGCGATATAGACCCATCGCGCCGGCTTGGCAACCCCTACCGGTCATGGGCGTCCCCGGGAAAACCAAGGCGCGCGCGCCCGCTTCGGCTTGGTGTAAATATCCCGGGTGAATTCGCGTCAGCGAAGAGGGGCAGCGCCCCTGCCCCGTCTCCGGCCCGGCTTACAGCGCGCGGAACCGGTTGCGCTGACTGCCGGTCCATTCGACCTCGAAGGTCCACCCATCTTCGGTCTGCGTCTCGCCGCGGATCACGTTCTGCTCGTGCAGCCAGGCGCGTTTGCGGCCATCCGCAAAGCCCAGCGTGATCACTTCCTGATAGCGTTCTTCCGAAAGCTTCTCGTCGATCGCCGTCAGAAGCGCGTCGAGACCCTCTCCGGTCAGCGCCGAGATCGCCTGCAGATCGGGCTCGCGTGCCTCCTGTACCAGCAGAGCGCGGCGCGGCTCGGGCGGTACGGCGTCCATCTTGTTCCAGACCTCGATCAGCGGCACTTCCTTGGCGACGCCGAGTGTGGTGAGAATGTCGTTCACATCCTCCGCCTGCTCCTCGGTCTCGGGATGCGAGATGTCGCGGACATGCAGGATCAGATCGGCTTCGAGCACCTCTTCCAGCGTCGCGCGGAAGGCGGCGACAAGCTGCGTCGGCAGGTCCGAGATGAAGCCCACCGTGTCGGACAGGATCACCTTGCGGCCCGTCGGCAGCTCCAGCCCGCGCATCGTCGGGTCGAGCGTGGCGAACAGCATGTCCTTGGCCAGCACTTCGGCCCCGGTCACGCGGTTGAACAGGGTGGATTTCCCCGCGTTGGTATAGCCCACCAGCGCCACGATCGGGAACGGCACCTTGCGGCGCGCGGCGCGGTGCAGCTCGCGGGTCTTCACGACCTTCGCAAGCTGGCGGCGCAGACGCACGATCTGCTCGTCGATGGCGCGGCGGTCGGCCTCGATCTGGGTTTCCCCCGGGCCGCCGACGAAGCCGAGCCCGCCGCGCTGACGCTCGAGGTGGGTCCAGGCGCGCACCAGCCGCGTACGCTGATAGCTCAGCGCGGCCAGCTCCACCTGCAACACACCTTCACGGGTACGCGCACGGTCGGCAAAGATTTCGAGGATCAGTCCGGTCCGGTCGAGGAGCTTCACCCCCCATTCCTTCTCGAGGTTGCGCTGCTGCACCGGGGTCACCGGCCCGTCGATGAAGACGAGGTCGACCTCGTTCTCCTCCAGCCGCGCCTTGATCTCGGCCAGCTTACCCTGGCCGAACAGCTTGCCCGGCTCGGGCTTGCGCAGCTTCACGATCTCTTCGCCCACCACCTGCAGATGCGGCAGGGCGGCGGCGAGCGAAACCGCTTCGGCCAGCGCAAATTCGGGCAAGTGTCGCTGGCCCTCTCGCGACGGAATGTCGGGATGGATCACGTAGGCCCGCGTATCGGGCGTCTCGGTAGAGGTCGTTTCGCTCAAGATATGTATCGCTAAAGCCGCGCGCGGCGCCGCTTAGTCGTCGCCTTCGTAAAGCGAGATAGGTTGTCCCGGCATGATCGTCGAGATCGCGTGCTTGTAAACAAGCTGAGATTGCCCGTCGCGGCGCAGAAGCACACAGAAGTTGTCAAACCAGGTGATGACGCCCTGCAGCTTCACCCCGTTGATCAGGAAGATCGTGACAGGAACCTTTGTCTTGCGCACATGATTGAGAAATGCGTCTTGCAGGTTCTGTTTGTCGCCAGCCATATTATTCTTGCCCTTGTTTTTCGTATCGCGTTTCGCATCGCGCGTGATCGGACGGGCCTGATTTGCCCTTTCTTCAAGTATGCAGCGCATAGCGGGAGATTCCAGCCCAAAAAACAGTTTGTTAGGCCCTGAGCCAGAAATTGCGTATCGAATCCGGGATTCAGGCGCGCCAGAATTCCGGGTTGAACAGGGCGATGATCGCCAATGTCTCGAGCCGGCCAAGCACCATGGCGAAGGCGAAAACGGCCTTGATTGGCTCGCTCAGATGGGCCCAGCTCAGTGGCACATCGGCCGCGATCCCCGCCAGCGGTCCGGTATTCGACAGCGCCGCGATGGTCAGGATCGTCGCGGGCTCGAACGACAGACCGAACAGCGACGCCGCCATCATCACCCCGGCGATGGAAATCGCGAACAGCATGAACACGATCCAGCTGATATAGGCGCCTTCGCGGCGCAGCCGCCTTGCCATCATGCCGCCGCCCGCGATGGAGTTAGGATAGATCAGCTTGTCGAGTTCGCGCTCGCCGTGACGCAGCAGCGCGTAAACCCGCAGCAGGCGCACCCCTCCCGCGGTCGTTGCGACGCCGCCCCCGATGATCGCAAGCCCCGCGAGGATCAGGCCCGGTGTGCCCAGCCCCGACCAGTCGCGCGCGTCGTGCCAGCCGTTCGATTCGAAGCCGGTCGTGGTCAGGAAGGACAGCGAGGTGAACAGCGACCCCCAGATCGAGCGGAAGATCGCACCGAAATCGCCCGGCGTGCGCACTTCCAGCGCCGCGATCCAGTGACGCAGGAACAGGAACAGCGGCACGAGGATCACCAGCCCCGCAGCCAGACGCAGCTCTGGGTCGTCGATCAGCTTCGGCGAGGCGCGCAGCTCGCCGCCCCCCGGCCAGAGCCTGCGCGACAGCGCGGGCAGGAAGAACACGAAGATCACCATCTCGCCCGCCACCCCAGAGCGCGCATTGGCCATCCCGCCCACTGGCGAGATGCCGGAGGTCGAGAGCGTGGACATCGCATGGATCAGCGCCGTCAGCGACCGGTCCCCCGCCATCAGCAGGCAGACCCACAGCAGCACCGTCAGCCCGGTATAGATAGGAGCCAGCGAGACCGCGTAATGGGCGATGCGCTCGGACATCTCCGCGCCACCATCTGCGGCCGGGGCCGCGGCGGCCGGGGCGCCAGAGGGGCCACCAGAGAAGAACACTTCGAAGCCGCCAAGCCGCATCGGCGCCAGCACCGCGATTGCCATCACGAGGATGAAGAAGCCGCCCATCCACGCCACCAGCCCACGCCAAAGATGCACCGAGCCGACCAACCGGTCGGGCTCGTAAAGCGTGCCGCCCGTGGTGGTGAAGGCGGAGACCATCTCCCACCAGCTATTGAAAAACGATGTGTCGCGCACCGCGATATAGAACGGCACTGCCAGCATCACGGGCAGCACGGTGAAAGCGGCCAGCATGATCAGAAGGCTCGCCCGCCCCGCCCGCGCAGGCCGAGGGTTCGACCCGTTGGCCAAGCCGATCAGGGCGGTCGCGAAGAGAAACAGCGTCGCCGAATAGAAGAACGATCGCGCGGTATGGTGATGATGCGTCAGGAGCGCGTGGATCGCCGGCACATACATCGCCAGCGCCGAAACTCCCATCAGGAGTATCGGCAGCGGCAAGGCCTTGATCATGCGTTCCATGCGGACCGGCCCTTAGAAGAAGTCGATGGAGACCTGCAACAGGCGCTCCACTTCGGGCACGTCGGAGGTCAGAGCGAAGAGAACCACGATATCGCCCTCCTCGATCCGGGTATTGCCGGTCGGCTTGACGATCTTGTCGCCCTTGCGGATCGCGCCGATCAGAACCCCTTCGGGGAAATCGACATCGCGCACCGCCTTGCCCGACATCGGCGAGGTTCCCATGACCTGCGCCTCGATCGCCTCGCCCTCGGCATCCCCGATCGAGTAGATCGCGCGCACCCGGCCATGGCGGATATGGCGCAGGATCGACGACACGGTGGTTGCCCGGGGGTTGATATAGGCATCGATATCGAGCGCGCTCAGCAAGGGCGCCAGCGTCGGATCGTTGATCAGGCAGATCGCCATCCGGCAGCCCGCCTGTTTCGCGCGCACCGAAACGAGAATGTTCGTCTTGTCGTCATCCGTGATCGCCAGAACCGCGTCGGCGGTGGCGATATTCGCCTCCTCCAGCAGTTCCGAGCTCATCCCGTCTCCATTGAGCACGATCGTACGGTCCAGCGCGTCGGCGGCCTTCTCGGCCTGCGCGCGCGAGCGCTCGATGATCTTGGCACGCACGCGCTCGGTCCGCGCTTCGAGGGACTTGGCCACGCTGAGACCGACGTTGCCGCCGCCGATGATGACGATGCGTTCCTGCTTCTGCGTGGATTTGCCGAAGATATCGAGCGTGCGGTTCACGTCCTCGACATGGGCGAAGACATAGATCTGGTCGCCCGCGAAAAGCTGATCGCCCGGCTCGGGCGCGAACAGCCGCCCCTCGCGGCGAATGCCCACCACGACAGCGCGCAGCGTCGAGAACAGATCGGTCAGCTGCCGCAGCGGCGTGTCGAGCACAGGGCAATCAGCGTCCAGCTCGATCCCCAGCAACTGCAACTGCTCGTCGAGGAAGCTTTCGGTGTCGAAGGTCGAGGGCGCCGCCAGACGGCGCAGCGCAGCCTCGGCCACCTCGCGCTCGGGCGAGATGATGACGTCGATCGGCAGATGATCGCGGCGGTAGAGATCGGAATATTCCGGCTGCAGATAGCTTTGCGCCCGGATGCGGGCGATCTTGCGCGTGATCCCGAAGACCGACATCGCGACCTGGCAGGTCACCATGTTGACCTCGTCGGAATGGGTTGCGGCGATCATCAGGTCGCAATCGCGCGCCCCGGCCTGCTCGAGAATGTCCGGATGCGAGGCGAAGCCCACCACGCCCTGGACGTCGAGCGTATCGGCCGCGCGCCGCACCAGTTCGGGATTGGAATCCACGACCGTGACATCGTTGCGCTCGCCCGCCAGATGGCGCGCGATCTGCCAACCGACCTGACCCGCACCGCAGATGATGACCTTCATGGCAAATGCCTCCGCGCCTTACTTGGCCCCTATCTAGGCCGCGTTGCCGGGGGTGGTCAAATGGCAAACACGCAAGCCGCATGTCAGCCGCGTAAACCTAAGCCCGTTCCGCTTGCCGAGAATATCCTTGGGGGTGAGGCAGGATAAACGAACTTCAAGCGGACGGACGACCCGCCGCACGCCCCGTAGCGCCAGAGATCGGCCGTGGCGAGCGGAGGCCGGCCCCTGCTCAGCCCCCCTTGCAAAACCTAGCCGGTGCGCTCGCGCCGCGATCACCGGTCGCTCACGCAACATCCCATCCGCGTGTATCCGCGCCGGTCTCACCGAGCGGTGATGGCGCGTGAGCGGAACCGTCACCGAAGTGTCAAATGACGCCCCTAGCCAGAGGCCACGCCCCGTAACGCACGGGAAAGCTGCCATCTCAACGAGGGACTTCACATGATCGACACGCTCCGCCCGACCGGTGCCGTCAGCGCGCTCGCGCTGGCTTGCGCCGCCGCGACCGCCCAGGCTGGCACCGCCGCCGATACCCAGACCGCCACCCCGATCAAGCATCTCGTGGTGATTTTCCAGGAGAACGTCTCCTTCGACCATTATTTCGCGACCTATCCGAAGGCCGCCAACCCCAAGGGCGAGCCGCAATTCACCGCCGCGAAAGACACGCCCAAGGCCAATACGCTCGCAAACGCCGGTCTGCTGAGGAACAACCCCAACAAGAGCAATGCCGTCAATGGCGCGAATGCCGCCGCCCCGTTCCGGCTCGACCGGACGCAGGCCGCGTCCGCCGACCAGAACCACGGCTACACCGCCGAGCAGGCCGCTTTCCACGGCGGCAAGATGGATGCCTTCCCAGCCAATACCGGCAAGGGCACGAAGGGCGGCACGGGCGCATTCGGCACCAAGGGCCAGGTGATGGGCTATTACGACGGCAATACCGTCACCGCACTGTGGAACTACGCGCAGGCGTACGCGATGAACGACAATGCCTTCTCGAGCACCTTCGGCCCCTCGACGCCGGGCGCGATCAACCTCGTCTCGGGCCAGACCAATGGCGCGGTGCTGCCCAAGGGCTACAAGCTCGAAGCCGACGGCACCTATGACAAGGGGCGCGTCGTGCCCGACGGCAATGGCGGCTGGACCATGATCTCGGATCTCGATCCGACCGGCGATGTCTGCTCGAACCCGAAATACCCGACGACGCTTATGGGCGGCAAGAATATCGGCGATCTGCTGAACGCCAAACACGTTACCTGGGGCTGGTTCGAGGGCGGCTTCGACCTGACCGCGGTGAACGGCAACGGCACCACCGGCTGCGACCGCTCGTCGCTCTCGCAGGTGACCGGCGAGACCTCGAAGGACTACATCCCCCACCACGAGCCCTTCCAGTATTACAAATCGACCCGGAACGTCGATCACACCCGTCCCGCCTCGGTCGATGTGATCGGCACGTCGGACGATGGCGGCGCGAACCACCAATATGACAGCAAGGATTTCTACGCGGCCTTGAAGAACGGCAACCTGCCGGCGGTGAGCTTCCTGAAAGCGCCCGCCTATCAGGACGGCCATGCGGGCTATTCCGACCCGCTCGACGGGCAGGAGTTCATCATCAACGCGGTCAACGCGCTGCAGAAATCGAACGACTGGAAGGACACAGCGATCGTCGTGACCTACGACGATTCCGATGGCTGGTATGACCACGCGATGGCAGTGGTGAACGGCTCGAACATCCCGGTCGCGGGCTATGACGTGCTCAATGGCAGCAACTGCGCCAGCGACAAGACGCTGCCCGGGCTCGACGGCAAGCCCGCGCAGGGCCGTTGCGGCTACGGCACCCGCATCCCGATGCTGGTGATCTCGCCCTATGCGAAGAAGAACGCGGTGGATCACACACTGGTCGATCAGTCCTCGGTCACCAAGTTTATCGAGGATAACTGGCTGAACGGTCAGCGCATCGGTCAGGGCTCCTTCGACGCCCAGGCGGGCGAGCTGAACGGCATGTTCGACTTCTCGAAAGCGGCCAATGGCAAGCTGATCCTCGACCCGGCCACCGGCAACCCGAAAGGCTGAGGCGATGAGACTGCCGAACCTGAGATTGATCACTCCCAGAACGATCCGTTCGGCACAGGGGGCCGCGAGCATCACGCTCGCGGCTTTCCTTTCGGCCACCCCCGTCGGGGCCGCGTCCGACGCCGGTTCGAAAACGACCGCACCCGGAGATGCCGATCTGAGCGCCGTGGCCACGATCGGCAAGGCGCTGTTTTCTGACCCCACGCTGTCAGCCAGTGGCCAAATGAGCTGCGCGAGCTGCCACGACCCGGGCAATCACTTCGCGCCCTCCAATGCCCGCCCGGTGCAGCTTGGCGGGGCGTATCTCGACCAGCCGGGACTGCGCGCGGTGCCATCGCTCACATACAAGCGCCAGACGCCACCCTTCACCTTCGGGATGCTCGACCCGACCTCGGAGGCGGGCGAAGCCGCGCCGCAGGCGGTCGCACAGCAAGGGACGGGCGCGAAAGGAGCCGCAGGAGCAAGCGCATCTACGCAGCCCGCGCCGCAAAAAACCGCCGGCACGCCCGCCGCCGCGAGCCCGGTGCCGCGGGGCGGTCTGTTCTGGGACGGGCGCGTGGATACGCTGCAAGAGCAGGCGCTGGCCGTCCTCTTCACTCATTTCGAGATGGCAGAGCCCGACCGCGCAACCCTCGCCGCGACCCTGCGAGCGCGCTATGGCGACCGCTTCGCGCAGCTCTTCGGCGAGGCGGTGCGTGACGACGACAAGATGCTGATCGACGAGGCCGCCTTCGCTCTGTCGCGCTACCAGACCGAGGCGGTGGAATTTCATCCCTATACCAGAAAATACGACGCCTTTCTCGCAGGTGAGGCGCAGCTTTCGCCGGCAGAGGCGCGGGGCCGTGCGCTCTTCGACGATCCGAAGAAGGGCAATTGCGCGGCCTGTCATCTCGACACCCGGTCCGCCGATGGTCGCCCGCCGCAATTCACCGATTACGAATACGAGGCGCTCGGCGTGCCCCGCAACCCGGCGATCCCGGCCAATGCAGATCCGCATTATGTCGATCTCGGTCTGTGCGGCCCGCTGCGCCACGACACGATTTCGACGCAGCCCGGCAATTGCGGGATGTTCAAGACCCCGAGCCTGCGCAACGTCGCGACCCGGCACGTGTTTTTCCACAACGGTGTCTACACCAGCCTGCAACAGGTCCTGCGCTTTTACGCCAAGCGCGACAGCGATCCCCGCGCGATTTACCCCACGCGCAACGGAAAATTGGCGCGGTTCGACGACCTGCCCACTCGCTATCAGGGAAATATCGACCGCACCGATGCGCCTTTCGGACGCAAGCCCGGAGAAGGCGACGCGCTGACCAAGGCCGAGCAAGCAGATATCATCGCCTTTCTCGAGACCCTGACAGATGGCTACGCACCGCCGGAGGAGTGACCAGAGCCACTGGCGAGGCCCCTCTTGCGAGGCCGCTTCCGCCTTTGAGCCATGCTGCACTCCGGCGACAGGGCAGCGCCCCCCTGCCTCTTAAGTTTTGTCGCTATCCGGCGACGGGGTCAGCGCCCCCCTGCCCCGGTCACCGGAACAAAACGAGCGCTCCCGGCGACCATGCGACGCGGGTGCGGGTGCCGACTTCCAGCACGGGGCGGCCGAACACGTTGCGCATCGAGATACGGACCGGTTTTTCGGTGCCGTCGAGGCGCACGTCGTAATAGGTCATGTCGCCGTAATAGACGACCTCGTCGATCGTGCCGGGCGCTTCGCGGTCGGAGGCCTGTTGACCTTCGTAAAGAAGCGTCAAGGTTTCCGGGCGGAAGCCCACCGCGGCGCCATCGCCCGCAGGTGCGATCGAGATCTGGCTCGGCGCGACTTCGAGCCGTCCGAGACCTGCGACCTCTGCGGTGACCGCTTCGCCGGGCCCATCCGTGACCGTCGCGGGCAGGAAATTCATCACCCCGATGAAATCGGCCACGCGACGCGAATTGGGGCGACCATAGAGCACTTCCGGGTCGGCGAGCTGGGCGATCTCGCCCTCGAACATCACCGCGATCCGGTCCGACATGACCAGCGCCTCTTCCTGATCGTGGGTGACCAGAACGAAGGTGATGCCGACCTCGCGCTGCAGCTTGATCAATTCGACCTGCATCTGCTCGCGGATCTTGCGGTCGAGCGCGGAGAGCGGCTCGTCGAGCAGCAAAACCTTAGGCTTGAGGATCAGCGCGCGGGCCAGCGCCACACGCTGCCGTTGCCCGCCCGAGAGCGCATGGGCCGCGCGAGTGCCGTAGCCCTTGAGCCCCACCATCTCGAGCGATTCTTCGACCAGCTTGGCCTTCTCCGATTTCGAGCGCGGATCGCGGCGCAGGCCGAAGCCGACATTCTCGGCCACGCTCAGATGCGGGAAGATCGCGTAGGACTGGAACACCATATTGGTGGGCCGCTTGTTCGGCGGAACGCCCACCATCGTCTTGCCGTCGATCAGCACCGCGCCTTCCGATATCTCCTCGAATCCCGCGATGGTGCGCAGCAGCGTGGTCTTGCCGCAGCCCGAGGGACCGAGCAGCGAGAAGAACTCGCCCGCGCGGATCTCCGCGGTGATGCCGCGCAGCGCGTGATAATCGCCGTAATATTTATGAACGTCCTGAAAGGCGATCATCGGTTTATCGGTCACAGGAAACCTCCGGTATCCTTGGCGCCGGTCCGTTTGACCCCGCGCCGGCGGAAGAATTCGGCCACGCTCAGAAGCAGGATCGAGGCCGCGACGAGGCAGGTGCCAAGCGCCATGATGACCGGGATCGCTGACGGGAAACGCAGCTGGGAAAAGATATAGGTGGGCAGCGTGGGCTGATTGCCCGCGAGGAAGAAGGCCACGATGAACTCGTCGAGCGAGATCGTGAAGGAGATCAGGAAGGCCGAGATGATACCGGGCATAACCAGCGGCAGAACGATCAGGCGGAAGGTCGACATTCGCGTCTCGCCCAGATCGACCGCCGCCTCTTCCAGCGACTGATCCAGCGTCGCGAAGGCCGTCTGCAGCACCGCGATGGCATAGGGCAGCGAAATGATCACATGGCCGAGGATCACCGTCGCGATCGACAGGTTCACCTTCAACACTTCGAGCATCACCAAGAGCAGTGACATCCCCATCAGGATATCGGGCAGCACCATCGGCAGCAGGATCAGCCCCATGATCCCGCCCTTGCCCTTGAAGCGGTAGCGCGTCGAGGCGCGGGCGGCGAAAACCGCGAGGATCGTGGCCCCGGCGGAAGAGGTCAGCGCGATGATCAACGAATTCGACAGCGCATGGCGCAGCGTGTCGTTCTCGGCCATTTTCGCGAACCAGTCGGTCGTGAAGCCTTTCAGCGGAAAGGCGATGATCGTGCCGTCGTTGAAAGCGAACAGCGGCAGCAGGAAGATCGGCGCGTAGAGGAAGATCAGGTAGGCGATCGCGTAAATCTTGAGGGGCGGTATTTTCATGCGCGGCTCACTTTCCGACCTTCAGGAAGCGGCGGTTGAGCCACAGGAAGACCAGCGACAGGGCCGCGACCACGAGCAGCGAACTGACCGCAATGGCCGAGCCCAGCGGGCGATTGTCCAGGGGTAGCATCTGCGCCTGAATGAGGTTCGCGACCATCGGCATCTTGCCGCCTCCGATCAGCTCGGGCGTGACGTAATCGCCGACCGTCGGGATGAACACGATCAGCGTCGCGGCGACGACACCGGGCATCGCCAAGGGCAGCGTCACGCGCAGGAAGGTGCGCCAGCGACTTTCGCCCAGATCCTGCCCCGCCTCCAGCAACGAGCGGTCGATCTTCTCGAGGCTCACGAAAATCGGCAGGATCGCGAAGGGCGCATAGGCATGGGCCAGCGTCAGCGCGATCGCCCCCACCGAATTGAGCATCTGCAGCGGATCGGCGATCAGCCCGTTCGGCCCGATGATCCCGATCCCCTCCAACGCGGAATTGATCACTCCATTATAGCCAAGGATCACCTTCCACAGGAACACGCGGATCAGATACGACGTCCAGAACGGGATGGTGATCAGAAAGATCCAGCGCGCCTTGCGGTTCGGCGCCAGACCGAAGCTCAGATAATAGGCAATCGGGAAGGCCAGCGCGACCGTGACCAGCGTCACCAGCCCCGCCACCAGCAGCGAGCGGACCAGAATCACGCGAAAGATCGGATCGGTCCATGTGGCGATGTAATTCTGTACGGTGAATTCATGCACCACCGTCAGATAGCCATCCTTGAAGAAGGAATAGGCAAGGATCGTGACCAGCGGCGCGGCCAGCAAAAGAACGGCATAGAGGAAGGGGGGCGAAATCAGCGCATAGCCCTGCGCGGACTCGCTGCGCAGCCAGCTCTCCCCTTTACCCGCCATCCATCTCTCCCGATTTGCACCCGTCTCGGGCGTCGTTGGCTGTCACGAAAGCACAAGGGCGCGGGCGTGAAAAGAGGGCAAGCGCCCCTACTCGCGCAAGGGCAAGGCAGATGCCGTAATTTTGTGCAGCGCGCTTCGGCGGCTCGGCGTCAGGCCTCAGCCCTCAGACCGGCAGATCGTCGGGCATCCGCTCCAGCAGCCCCGTCAGCGTGCGCAGCGCGGTACGGAAGCGCTCTTCGGGCACTGAGCCCGCCATCGCGATGCGCACCGCGTTGGGCGCCTGACCGTCCTGCACGACATATTCATCGGCCGAGCGCAGCAGCACGCCTTCCATCTCCGCCATGCGCGCGAAGGTGGAGCCACGCCAGCCCATCGGCAGCTTCAGCCAAAGGAAGCTCAGCCCCGGCAGCCAGTTGAAATCCTGTCCCGCCAGCGATTGCACCGTCATCTGCAACCGCCGACCCATTTCCTCCTGCGCGGCATAGCGAAGACGCATCGCCTCGCCGCTCTCGAAGAGCCGGGCGACCATGTCGGTGATCGGTCGTGCGAGGCCGAAGAAGCTGTGCTGGGCGGCTAGCCGCCCCACTTCGCCCATGCCTTCGGGGGCTGCGACGATGCCGAAGCGCATGCCCGCCGAGATCGTCTTCGACAGAGATGTGATGTGCCAGCTGCGCTCGGGCGCGATCACCCGGAAGCTCGGCAGGCCGGTGACCGGCGCGGTGTAGCAATCGTCCTCGATGATCTGCAGGTCATGGCGGCGCGCGACCTCGACCAGCGCCTCGCGGCGCGCGACATCCATCCGGCCCGCCGTGGGGTTCTGTGCGTCGGGCGTGATACAAACGATCTGGCCGCCATGTTTGCGGCAGGCCGCGTCGAGCGCATCGGGCATCATCCCCTGCTCGTCGATGGCCACGGGATGGACCTCTGCGCGGTTGAGCCGTGCGGCGTGACGGAAGCCGGGATAGGCCAGCTCCTCGATATAAACGCCGGGCCGATCGCCACGCAGGCAGGTCTGCATCACGAGGTTGATCCCGTTCTGCCCGCCATGCGTCAGCACAAGGTCATCCGCGTTCAGGATAGAGGCGAGCGAGCAATCTTTCGGAAACCAGTCGAGAACCGCCTCGCGGCAATAGGCGTCGCGGCGCAGACCGGGATATTGCAGGTAGGTCTTGCCGATCGAGCGCGCAGCTTCCTCCATCGCCCATTGTAAGGCTTTTGTCTGGCCGACATCGGGCAATTGTGGCGATCGAAGGTTGACCAGATCGTCCGGGGTTGCGTCGATCTCCTCCCCGGTATGGCGGTAAAGTGGCTCGCGCGGGCCGAGTCGCTGCGTTTGTGTCGATACAAAGGTGCCGCGTCCCACCTTGGCCTCCAGCAGCCCCTCCTGCGTGGCGATTTGGTAGCCCCGCGCGACCGTGCCGGGGGTCACCCCCAGTGACCACGCCAAGTCCCTGACAGTAGGGAGTTTTGCGCCCGGTTTCAGGTCTCCGCGACGGATCCCTTCGCGCAGCGCGCGCACCAGCGCGAGATATTTCGGTCCGGCGATATGGGCGAGTTGAGGAGACCAGCTTGTATCAGTCACAATATTTCTCTGGTTGCTTATTTTGAGGTATTGTATCCCTCCTATAGCAACAAACGCCACATTGTATCAATACAGAAAGGCATCGCAATGTTTACCCTGTCGCGGACCCGTCCCGTTCCCGCTCGTCATGGCCGTCTGAGCCTGATCGCGCGCGTTGCGCGCGTCCTCGAAGCGCGCCGTTCGCGGATGGCGCTGGAGAAACTCGATGACCATCTGCTCAAAGATATCGGAATCAGCCGGGAGATTGCCCGGCAAGAAGTGCGCCGCTTCCTGTGACGCGAACGATCCGGGCAATTCCCCTGACCGGAATCGTCTATTGGCCGGGCCTCAGTGCCCGGCTCTTTTTTGCGGTTGATGAAAATCACTCGGTGGGGTGCGTCTCGGGCAAGGCGGCCTCGGCGTCGCGCCGGGACAGATCGGGGCGCAGCGCCAGAAGCTCCGCCCGCTGCGCCGCATCGAAGCCCGCCAGCATCGCCAACTCCGGTCGGAAACTCTCGACCCATAGTCCGTCGCAGAGCAACATTTCCGGCGCGTCGAGTAGCAGTTGCAGATAGCGCACGCCGCCCGCCGCCCGCTCAGCCTCGACCCCGTCCAGCCCGACAAGCTCTTGCGCGGAAACGAGATTCCCCCGTAGCGGCGACATCAGACGGTGATTGGGTGATACGCGCATATCCTGCACCGGATGCCCCTCGCCAAGCGCGCCCGCGCGGATACGCACCGGGCACAGCAGAGGATTGAGCGCGAGATCGGCAGCCGTGAACACTCGTGAACCGATCCAGCGCAGCGTCTGAACACCGGACTCGCGCGTCACCAGCCGCGCACCGGGGCGCAAATCGCCCGCAGGAACACCGCCAGCCTCGGTTGCGACCCGCGTCTCGGGCGTCACGCAGGGAATGGCCGCGCGAAACGCAGCGATGGAGCCGGAAAAAACCGTATCTCCGGATGCGTCAAAGCCACTGATATGGCCGTCCGTCTCGTCATGGCTGTCGAATTCCAGGCGCAGCGACTCGGTGCGCGCCATCGCGGTACATCGCAGCCCCTGAGCCGGCGATTGCGCCAAAATCTCCGCGATATCCGTTGCGCGCATGCTCCGCGTCATCCGATCCTCCTGCCTCCCAGCAGTCGAGGCCCCCTTCCATCACACGATAGCGACAAAACCCTGAGGCGAAAACGCGTGATGGCGTCTCTACGTGCGGATTAGCGGAAACGAATTGTTCGAGTTGCGGAAACAACACGGCAGCGCCGCGCCCCGGAAACATCCCGGACGCGGTCGCAGTTATTGGGCTGGCGGGGCCTCTGACGAGGCCTGCGCGTCAGCTCATGCGCAGGACGTTGGCTTCATGCTTCTTGAGCGTCTTGCGCGCCGCCTGATAGGCCTCGCGGCCCTTCGCGGTCTGCAGTTCCGGGAAGATCTCGAAGATTTCCTGACGCTGCGAATTGCCCATCCCGCCCAGCGTCTGGTCGCCGGGCTGGAAGCTCTCGGTCCAGGCACCATTGGCGAGCAGAACCTCGTGGCGGTCGAACATGAAGTGCAGGTAGCTGGTGCCCAGCGTCTCCACCGTGTCCACGCCCTGATTGCCGACGAGATGCTTGGCCGCGACGAGAACCTCATGCTCTTCGAAATAGAGCGCAGTCTTGTCATTGGCGACGAGCATTCGGTGGTTCGGCGAGACCATCATGTCGCGCTCGGGCAGGTCGTTGCCGAGCGAGCCCTTGCGGATCAGCACCGGCTTGAGATGCGGTGCGCGCGCGAGCTGCTCATGCGTCATGTCGGCGCGGCCGGCCCAGCGGACCTCCTGAATGCCGTTATCGCGGGTCAGGACCTTGTCGCCTTCGCGCAGCGTCTCCACCGGAACCTCGCCACGCGGCGTCGCGATCAGAGTACCCGGCGTGAAGCAGGGGATGACCTCTTCCATGTTGGAGAATTCGAGCGTACCGGTGACATTGCCCGAGCCGTCGAGGAAGTCGACCGTCCCGGCATAGGTGCTGACACCCGAGACCGGATCGTAATCGGTGACCGTGGAATGAACACGCAGCGGCCCCGCGCCCTGCAGGTCGAGCGTGTCGTAATCGTCGCCGCCTTCGCCGCCGTCGAGCGTGTCTCCGATGCCATCGGTCGAGGACCCCACGATGAACAGATCGCGATCGTCGCCACCGGAGACGGTGTCCGCATCCGCGCCGCCATCGAGCGTATCGTTGCCCTGACCGCCGTCGAGACTGTCCGATCCGTGACCGCCCTCCAGCGTGTCGTTGCCTTGCTGACCGTAGAGCACGTCATCGCCCAGACCGCCCATCAGGCTGTCGTCGCCGGGCTCGCCCGGATCATCTTCCACCGGACAGGTATCATAGGTCATGTCGGTGATCGAGATCGCCTGATCCGTCGCCCCGCCATTCGAATAGGCGATGCTCAGCTTTGCGGTCGGATCATTGATGGTGACCTTGACCGAACCGATCTTGTCGTCCTGATGCAGGCTGCCGTCGTCCTGATCGCCACCGGTGATGGTGTAGGTGCCGTCGCCATTGTCGGTGACCGTCTGGTTGCCCTCGGGATCGATCGTGATCGCGACCGGATTGCCATCGGCATCGACGGCCGAGAGCGTCACGACATCGACATGGTCATCATAGCTGTCCGAACGATCGAGATCGTTGATCCGGAAGCTCAGCCCCTGAACTTCACCGGTGTAATCGCTATTGTCGGAAGAGAAAGTCAGGACGGTCGTCGAGGTCGGCGACACACCGCCTTCGCAATCGCCGCCCGCACCGTAGAGCTGCAGCGCCGAGCAGCTGTCGAAGTTCTCGCCAGCTTCGGTATATTGCGCAGAGGTCGTCAGCGTCGCCTTCGCCCCGTAATCCTGCGACTGGAAGTCGAAATGGACCTTGGTCTCGCCCAGATCGACAGTCTGGTCCTTCACCTCGCCGCAATCGGTCTGGAAATGGCTCCAGTCCACGGTTTCCGAGACCGGATCGGCCGCGGAGCCGCCGGCCGGATCGTTGTCGCCGTAGATCGTGTCGTTCCCGGCGTCGCCCGAGATCGTGTCGTTGCCGCCCTCGCCATAGATCAGATCGTCGCCCTGGCCGCCCTCGACGGAGTCGTCGCCCTGACCGGCATAGACCGTGTCATTGCCGTCGCCCGCGATGATGTAGTCGTCATTCGGCGCGGCGCCCGGAAGGATCGCGTCGTTATTGTCGACCATGTCGCCTTCGGGATCGCCGGTGTAATGATCGTCGATCAGGTCGCCGCCGGAGGTGCCTTCGACGATACCGTCGGGCGCGCTCACGTTGATCGTAACGGTCGCGGTGTCGTAGCCGCCCTGCCCGTCATAGATCTTGTAGGTAAAGCTGTCGGTGCCGGAATAGTTGGGATCGGGCGTGTAGGTGATCGTGCCATCGGCATTCACCGTGACCGAGCCATGCGCCGGGTCGCTCGCCCACTGCACCTTGAGCGGGTCGCCATCGGGGTCGCTGTCATTCGCGAGAACGGCGATCGTCTGCGCGGTATTGTACTTAACGCTCGCGCTGTCGTTGGTAGCATTCGGATCGGAATTCTTGTCGCAATCATCGTCGTCGTGATGATAGTAGAAATAAGTCATCCCCAACTCTCCTTTGCCGTCCGCTTGGCTCCCTGGCCCCGCGCCGTGGCGTATCTTCCCTAGGGCGCAAAGCGGCGGCGCCGTGACGTGTCCGGATCCGAAGTCCGAACGTGTTTTTTGAGAAGAATTGGCCAGCGTCGGCGCGCGCGGGCGCTGCCGGCAAAGTCGCCGCAGATCGCTCTGCGTCTCCTTTGCCCTCATGGTCGAGGCCGTTATGGATCGGTCCCCTTGGCAGCGCCGGGCGAGCTCTCTTTCGACAACTCTTCTCTTTGGCCACCCCCATGGCCAATCGCCCCCCAGCAGGGCTTGGCCTCAATCTGCCCTCGCGACCGCCACAAAGAAAAGGGGAATTTGCCGCTTTCTTGCCTCATTTCGAGGAAATGCCCGGGAAACGGTCATCAATAATCCGAATCGCGAAGTGACTGTTTTTAAACACCGTTTCCGTTTACCAAAAGATCGACCTATCTTTTTAGACAGGAACCATGCCTAAGTTTCGCCACATTTAAACCGGTGGTTGAAAGGTATTTGTCGGACCCGTTGCGAAAGGCGAAAAACTGTTTTCGATTTAGCGACAATAACCGGGCGAGTTTGTTTCCTGGGATGCCCCCAATCGCAGCGATATTTCTCCCACGGATAAGTCTTAATTGTCCTCGACCGCGCCGCAATCCGGTATCTCGCGCCCGTTTGTTCTGAGAACAAAACGAGATTACTTCGAATCATCTTTTGCTAACCACGTTCCAAGACGCCGCTTTTCACGATGACGCCAAATTTGGACAAAGTCTTGCGAGGCCGGAAAATGCGGGCCTGACAAGACATAGGAACGAAGATGCGCCGGCCGGGTCACCATCGGCGCGCGGATCTGTCATTCTGCGGAAGGTCTGGTGCCCGAGGTCGGACTCGAACCGACACGCCTTGCAGCGGCGGATTTTGAATCCGCTGCGTCTACCATTCCGCCACTCGGGCCCAGTCCGAATCCTCTAGCGCGCAGCCGCGCCCGAGGCAAGTACGCTTAGAGGTTACGCGTTGAAAACGTGTCGCATTGTTTGAGCTCACCGCTCAGATAGCCCCGCTCGAACCAGCGTTGCCGTTGAGCGGAGCTGCCATGGGTGAAGCTGTCGGGCATCGGCACCCGGCCGGCCTCGCGTTGCAGCGTATCGTCCCCGATCCGTGCCGCGGCGTTCATGGCCTCCGCGATGTCGCCCGGCTCGATCGCGCCGATCTGATCTTCGGCGCGGCGCGCCCAGATCCCCGAGAAGCAATCGGCCTGCAACTCGATGCGCACCGAGAGCGCATTAGCCTGCGCCTCGGAGCTTTGCGCGCGCACTTCGTTAACCTTACCGAGAATCCCCAGCTCGTCCTGAACGTGGTGGGCCACCTCATGCGCCACGACATAGGCGGCGGCGAAATCGCCCCGCGCGCCGAGCTGCTGGCTCAGCGTGTCGAAAAACGCCGTATCGAGATAGATTTTCTGATCGCCCGGACAGTAGAACGGCCCCGTCGCGCCGCTCGCATTGCCGCAGGGCGATTGCGTGACCCCGCTAAAGAGTACCAGCACCGCCGGATCGTATTGCCGTCCCAGGTCGGATTGGAACACGCCCTGCCAGACCTCCTCGGTATCGGCCAGCGTCACCGAGACGAAATCACCCATCGCCTTCTCGCGTTCGCTCAGCTCGCCCGATTGCGTGATCACCGGCCCCGAGCCCGATCCGCCATCGAGCAGCGGCGTCAGATCGATCCCGAGGAAATAGGCCACCACGATGATCGCGATCACGCCGAGGCCGCCGCCGCCCAGACGGATTGCGCCGCCCCCTGCCCTGCGCTGGCCGCGCCGGTCCTCGATATTGCGGCTGCCGCGCCGTCCACGCCATTGCATTTGCGAATGCCTCCCTCGCTTTTTCGTGAAGTCTAGCGCGAGGCCCGCAAAAGCAAAGGTGCGACGCGCGCGACTTGACCTTGCGGCCCGCGCGGGAGATGAAGCGATCCGAGCAGCAAGGAAAAGGATGCCGCCATGATCCGCCGCATCTACGACTGGACGATGGCCCGCGCGAGCCACCCGCATGCGATGTGGTATCTCGCCGCCGTCGCCTTCATCGAGGCCTCGGTCTTCCCGATCCCTCCGGATGTGCTGATGATCCCGATGATCCTCGCCCGGCCCTGGGCGGCTTGGCGCATCGCGCTGGTGGCGACGCTGTCGTCGGTCGCGGGCGGCTGTCTGGGCTACCTGATCGGTTATGGTTTCATGGACGCAATCGGCAGGCCGGTGCTGGACTTCTACGGCAAGGCGGACGATTTCAACACACTCGCCGCCCGGTTCAACCAGATGGGCGGCTGGGCCGTGCTGATCGCAGGTGTCACGCCTTTCCCCTATAAAGTGATCACGATCTTCGCGGGCGCCACGAACCTGAGCCCGGTTCTCTTCCTTGGCGTCTCCTTCATCGCCCGCGCGCTGCGCTTCTTCGTGGTCGCTGGCCTCCTTTGGAAATTCGGCGAGCCGATCAAGACCTTCATCGAACGTTGGCTCGGCCCGCTCTTCACTATCTTCGTCATCCTGCTGATCGGCGGGTTCTATCTCCTGAAATATCTCTGAGGCCTCCGATGCAAGATCGCCTGCAAACCCTGACCTCTTTCCGCGGCCTCGTCGGCCTCGCCGCCGCTGGCTCCGCCGTCGTGCTGGCCGGGGCCTTCGTGTTTCAGGCCTTGGGCTATGCGCCCTGCCACCTGTGCCTGCTGCAACGCTGGCCGCATCTGGTCGCAATCCTGATCGGACTTGCGATCCTCGCCTTCCGCCTGCCCGGCTGGACTGCGCTTCTGGGCATGCTGGCGGCGCTGACGACCTCGGTGCTGGGCTTCTATCATTCGGGCGTCGAGCGGAAGATCTTCCAAGGTCCGACCGATTGCACCTCGAATGGCGTCGACACCACCGTCTCCGCCGCCGACCTGCTCAAGCAGATCAACGAGGCCCCGCTGGTGCGCTGCGACGAGATTCCGTGGGACATCTTCGGCATCACCATGGCGAACCTCAACGCAATCGGCTCGCTCGTTCTTGCGGGCATCTGGCTCTGGGCGTTCCTCAAGTCGCGCCGCGCCTGAGCCACCCGAGCGGGGGCCAAGCCCCTTGCCCCGCTCCCGAAACCGCGCCAAGAACCGCGCATGAGCGAATCCAGACCTGATATTCTGTGCATCGGTTCGGTCCTGTGGGACATCATCGGCCGCGCCTCGGTGCATATGCACGAGGGCTCCGACGTGCCGGGGCGGATCGAGCGGCTGCCCGGCGGCGTTGCGATGAACATCGCGATGACGCTCCATCGGTTCGGGCTGAAACCGGCCGTGCTGACCGCGCTCGGGCGCGACAGCCAGGGCAACGATCTGATCCGAACCGCCGAGGTGCTGGGCGTCGATTGCAGCTATCTCTACCGCTCCGACGACCTTCCGACCGACCGCTACATGGCGATCGAAGGGGCGAACGGGCTGATCGCGGCGATCGCGGATGCGCATTCGCTGGAGGCGGCGGGCGAGAAGATCCTCGCACCGCTTTCCGATGGGCGGCTCGGCACCGAAAACGAGCCGTGGACCGGCGCCATCGCACTCGACGGCAACCTGACCGAGGCTCTGCTCAGCCAGATCGCGCATTCGCCTCTGTTCGCCAAGGCCGACCTGCGCGTGGCGCCTGCCAGCCCCGGCAAGGCGGAAAGGTTGATGCCACTTCTGACGCATCCGGCGGCGACGCTTTACGTCAATCTCGAAGAGGCGGGCATCCTGTGCCAGGGCCGCTTCGACAGCGCCCAGCACGCCGCCGAAACGCTACTGGAGCGCGGGGCGCAGCGCGTGCTCGTGACGGATGGCGGCAAGGCGGCCGCCGACGGAAGTGCTGTCGCGGGCAACGTGATCGCCTCGGCGCCGCCCCCCGTCCTCGTGACCCGCGTGACCGGCGCGGGCGATACTTTCATGGCCGCGCATCTCGTGGCCGAACAGCGCGGCGCGGGTCGTGAGGAGGCGCTGGAGCGCGCTCTGACCGCTGCCGCGCGCTACGTTTCCGGAGAACTGGCCACATGACCGCCCCCCTCACCTTCGCCGCCGAAGTCGCTGATGCGAAAGCACTAAACCGTCCCATCGTCGCGCTCGAGTCGACGATCATTACCCACGGGATGCCCTATCCGCAGAATCTTGAAACCGCGCAGGCGGTCGAGGCCGAGATCCGCAAGGCGGGCGCGGTACCGGCTACGATCGCGGTGATGGGCGGCAAGATCCATATCGGGCTGGAGCCGGAGGAACTGGAGCAGCTCGCGCAGACCAAGGACGCGATGAAGGTGAGCCGCGCCGATCTGGCGGTGTGCCTCGCGAAGGGCGCGACCGGGGCCACCACCGTCGCCGCGACGATGATCTGCGCGAACCTCGCGGACATCGACGTCTTTGCCACCGGCGGGATCGGCGGCGTCCATCGCGGTGCCGAAGACAGCTTCGACATCTCCGCGGACCTTCTGGAACTGGCACAGACTCCGGTCAGCGTGGTCGCGGCCGGTGCGAAGGCGATCCTCGATCTGCCGAAGACGCTCGAAGTGCTGGAGACCCACGGCGTGCCGGTCATCGCCTACGGGCAAGACGCCTTCCCCGCTTTCTGGTCGCGCAATTCCGGCCTTCCCGCGCCGCTGCGCGCCGATAGCGCCGCCGAGATCGCCAAGTCACAACTCGCGCGCGCGTCGCTCGGTCTGCCGGGCGGCCAGCTGATCGCGAACCCGATCCCCGAAGAAGCCGAGATTGCCCGCGAAGAGATCGTGCCGGTGATCGAACAGGCGCTGAGCGAGGCCGAGGCGCAGGGCATCGCGGCGAAGGCCGTCACGCCCTTCCTGCTGTCGCGCATCTTCGAACTGACCGAAGGCCGCTCGCTCGAGGCCAATATCGCCCTCGTTCTGAACAATGCCCGTCTGGCTGCCGCAATCGCGGGCGAAATCATCACAGCTCGCGGCGCCTGATACGCGGACCATTGCTCATCGTGGCGGCGCTGCCTAGATAGCAGGCAACGCATCGCCACGAGAGGGCGCATCCTGACATGACCAAAGACGATTCCCATCCGCGCCGCCGCTCGCGTTTCGGCGCGCTGCGCGCCTCCTTCTTTACCGGGTTGATCGTCGTCGCGCCGATCGGCCTGACGATCTGGCTGATGTGGACGATGGCCGGTTGGGTCGACGGCTGGGTGCTGCCGCTGGTGCCGCCCGAGCTGCGCCCCGAACGCTATATCGGCATCAATGTACGCGGGCTCGGCGTCATCATCTTCCTGGTATTCACGGTCATCGTCGGCTGGCTCGCGAAGGGCTTCTTCGGCCGCACGATGATCCGCTTCGGCGAAAGCATCGTCGACCGGCTGCCCTTCGTGCGCACGGTCTATAACGGTCTCAAGCAGATCGCGGAAACGGTGCTAAGCCAGTCCGAGGGCAAGTTCGACCGCGCCTGCATCATCGAGTATCCGAGCGAGGGCCTGAAGGCGATCGCCTTCGTGTCGTCGACCGCGAAGGGCGAGATCGCGGCACAGGCCGAGGATGGCGACCCGCTGATCTCGGTGTTCCTGCCGACGACGCCGAACCCGACCTCGGGCTTCCTGCTCTTCGTGCCGGAATCGAAGGTCACCTATCTCCAGATGTCGGTCGAGGATGCGGCGAAGCTGATCATCTCGGCGGGTCTTGTCTATCCGCAGCCCAAACCGGTGAAGGAGCCGCGCAAGTCGAAGGCGAAGATTCAGTCGAACAACGCCTGAAGGTCGGTCGACGCCTCTTTGCCGATCTTGTCGGCGTGAGCTTCGAGCCAGCGATCCGCCGCCGCCCGGCCTGCCAGTTTCAGCTTTGCCAGCATCCCCCATTCGGGAAGGATTTTGGACTTCGCACCCAGCTCGGTCATGACGTCGTCATCGGCGATCATGTGGATCAGCACATCCTTCATCGACCCCTCCGGCAGCCGGTCTTCGCGGATCAGCCGATGTACGAAATTGATCGCGCGCAATTCCCGCAGCAGCGAGGTGTTGAAGCTGATCTCGTTGATCCGCTCGTCGATCTGCGCGGGCGTCCGGGGGATTTCGTCGCGCCAGAGGGGGTTGATCGAAATCACCACGACGTCGCGCGGATAGGCGGGTTCGAACAGCGGGAAAAGCGGCGGATTTCCGGTATAGCCGCCATCCCAATACGCCTCTGTGCGGCCCGTCTTCGGGTCGTCGATTTCGACCGCCTGGAAAATCTCGGGCAGGCAGGCCGAGGCGAGGATGGCATCCGCTGTAATTTCTTCGCCGGTGAAGACACGGACCTTGCCGGTGCGCACATTGGTCGCCGAGACATGCAGCCGTGGCCCCTCTTCCGCGCAGACATCGCGATATCGGAACCGTTCGACCACCGAGCTCAGCGGATTGACGTAGAACGGCCCTGCATCATAGGGCGAAAAGACGCGCGACATGCCGTCGATGAAGGCCGCAGGAGTAAAAGCGTCGAACCAGCGTTTCAGCGCCTCGGAGCCGGGCACTTGCGCGGGCATCAACCGCTCGAGCCGCAGATCGACGCTTTCTGCCACCTGGCTCCAAAGTTCGTCGAGCGACTCGCGCGCGCCCTGACGGCCAGCGCGCGCATAGCCCGCCTTGAACGCGGCCCCGTTCAGCGCCCCGGCAGAGGTGCCGGAGATCGCCGCGTAGTCCAGCCACTCTTCATCCAGAAATCGGTCGAGAACGCCCCAGGTGAACGCGCCATGTGCGCCCCCGCCCTGCAATGCGAGATTGATGCTCTTGCGGTTCATCGGCTCGGCCCTTTCGCTGCCCGCCTCCCTGCCGCAGAGTTATGCTGCGTCGCAGCAAAAGCAAGTCTCTCGCCCGGGCGGTCGCCTCAGCCTAGCAGATCGTGGCAGAGTTCCAGCGCGGAAATCAGCGCATCGGCCTCTTCGCGGGTGTTATACATCCCGAAAGACGCGCGCGCCGTGGCGGAAACGCCCAGCCATTCCATCAGCGGCCCGGTGCAATGTTGCCCCGCGCGCACCGCGACGCCCCGCTTGTCGAGGATGGTCGAGATGTCATGCGGATGCGCCGGCCCGTTCAGCGTGAGCGAGAAGATCGCACCCTTGTCGGGCGCGGTGCCCTGCTGGTTGAGCCAGTTCAGCCCGCTCAGTTTCTCGGCCGTATAGTCGCGCAGATCGCGCTCATGCTCGGCGATGTTCTCCATCCCGATCCCCATCAGGTAATCGAGGGCGACGCCCATGCCGATCTGCTGCACGATGCCGGGTGTGCCAGCCTCGAATTTCATCGGCGGCGTGTTGTAGATCACCGTATCGCGGGTAACGGTGTCGATCATGTCGCCGCCGCCAAGGAATGGGCGCATCTCGAGCATCCGGTCGCGGTGAATGAAGAGCGCCCCGGAACCGCTTGGCCCGTATAGCTTATGTCCGGTGATGACGTAGAAATCGCAGCCCAGATCGTCGATGTCGACGGGGCCATGCACTGCCGCCTGCGAGCCATCGACCAACGTGGCGATCCCGCGGGCACGCGCTGCCTGCGCGATCGGTTTCACATCGACCCGGGTGCCCAGCACGTTCGACATATGGGTGATCGCGATCAGCTTGGTGCGCGGCGTGATCGCCTCCAGCACCTTTTCGGGCGGCAGCGAGCCATCGGCCTCGGGCTCCACCCAGACCAGCTTCACGCCCTGCCGCTCGCGCAGGAAATGCCACGGCACGATATTGGCGTGGTGCTCCATCACCGACAGGATGATCTCGTCGCCCGGCTCGAGGTTCGGCGCACCCCAGGCATAGCTCACGAGGTTGATCCCCTCGGTCGAGCCGGTGGTGAACACGATCTGCTCTTCATCTGCGACATGCAGGAAGCGCGCGACGATCCCGCGCACGCTCTCGTATTTCTCGGTCGCGATATTGGACAGCGTATGCAGCCCGCGATGCACGTTGGAATAGTCGTGCTCGTACATCTGCGTCATCGCGTCGATCACGACGCGCGGCTTCTGCGCCGAGGCCCCGTTATCGAGGTAAACCAACGGCTTGCCGTTCACTTCTCGCGTCAGGATCGGGAAATCCGCGCGGATTTTTTCGATATCATACATGGAGCACCTCAGAGTGACGCGGGGTCTGCGGGCATTTGCACGAGGCCGGTCGAGACCAGCACGATCCCCGCGATCATCGCCGAGCCCAGAAAGGTCAAGATAACCCCGAAGCCGGTCGCCAAGGGGTTTTCGAACCCGTGCAGAACCATCGTGAACTGCACCAGCAAGTAGAACATCAGCGCCACCAGCAGCACCGACATCAGAGTGGCCGAGATCGGGAAGAACACCATAAGCACGACCTGGATCATCTGACCGATCATCAGAACGAACTCAATCCAGGTCAGAAGCAGCAGCGCATCCGAGAATTTCCCATTCCCGCCAAAGCGTTGGCCGACGAAAGACATAGCGAAGGCGCCATAGACCAGAAGGGCTGCCTGCAGCCCCACGACGGTCAGCGGCGGCGTCACCGTGCCGATATCGACCTTGGTGATGAACGAGAACACCAGCTGCGCGAGCGTGCCGAGGATCGCCGTCATCACGACAACCAGCACCATCGCCATGAACCGCGCATTGCCGCTCAGATTCAGCCCGATCAAATCGCGCGCAACCGATTTGGGATCGGTGAAGCTGCGGATAAGCCATTCTTTAAGGTCGGGCTGCATCAGTTTGTTTTTCCTTCGAATTCCACCACCCGCAACGCTGCGCCCCATAGCAGGACGAAGGCTACGGTCACAAGCGCGGAGACGAGCGAAAGTTCCGCGCCGCGTCCGATGAACCCCGCGACCAGCCCTTGCAGCAGCATCAGCGGCGAGACAACCAGAAGCGACCAGAACAGCGCGACGCGCGCACCATACCAGCTTCCCTGCCCGCCAAGGAGGCGCAGCACAAGGTGGCTCAATGCCGCAATCGCGTAGAAAACGGGCACGGTGGCCAGCAGCGCCAGCACCGTGCCCATCATCAGCCCGACCATCGGCTGGTCGGGCATCTCATGGGCGATCCGCGACAACCGCGGCCATTGCGCGATGAAGATCACGGTCAGCGCCGCAAGCAGGAAGACCAGCGCGCGCGGCTCGGAAGCCGGACGCGCGAGATGCTCGCGCATCACCACGCGCGGACGCCGGTAGCTGCGCCGGATATCGTCGGTCGCGGACATCGCCGCGCCTCAGCCGCGATGGCGCGAAAGCCACCCTTCCAACCGGGTGAGGATCGCATCGCGGAACCGCTCTTCCTCAATCTCTTCAATGGCATCGGCCACGAAGCTCAGAACCAGAAGCGCGGTGGCTTCCTCTTCCGGCACGCCGCGCGAGCGCAGGTAGAAAAGCGCCGTCTCGTCGATCGCGCCGGTGGTCGAGCCGTGCGAACACTGCACGTCATCGGCGTAGATCTCGAGTTCCGGCTTCGCGAGGAACTGGCTGTTCTCGTCGAGCAGGAGCGACTGGCTGATCTGGTAGCCATCGGTCTTCTGCGCGCCCGGCTTCACGAGGATCTTGCCCTGGAAGATGCCCTCGGCGCCGTTCTTCAGAACTTTCTTGAAGACCTGACGGCTCTCGCCGCGCTCGGCCCCGTGGGTGATGAAGACGGTGTCGTCGTGGTGGAACTTGCCGGTCTTGCCATCGCCAAGAGCCGCGCCCGCGACATGGGCGTTCGCGTCGTCGCCCACGATGTCGATCACGCATTCATTGCGCGTCAGCACCCCGTTCGAGGTCAGCGTGAAGCTCTTGAACAGGCCCTCTTCCGCGACGCGGGTGAAGATCGAGGTGATCGCACGACGCTCATGGTCGCGGCCCTGCACGCGGATGTGGTGGAATTTCGCGTGTTTCGCGACATCCACTTCCATCAGCTGGTTGAAGCGCGCCCCGGCCGGGCCGTTCTCCAGAACCGTGATCTCCGCGCCCTCTTCCAGCTTCACGAGGTGATGAAGGATCGGGTCGGAACTCTCTGACTCATGGGTATAAATCAGGCTCACGGGTTTCTCGGCGGCACCGGTCACGCGGATCAGAACGCCATCGGTCGCCGACGCGGTGTTGAGCGCCGCGAAGGGACGCTTCACCGGGTCCTGACCGTTGGCTTCCAGCGTGCCGTAAAGGCTGCTGGCCCAGTTCACGTCGGGCGCATCGGCAAGACGCAGGATTTCGACACCGGACATCGCCAGATCGTCGGAGGCCTCGGCATCGAAAACACCGTCGCGGAATACGATCTTCAGCCGATCGATTTCCCCGAAAATTTCGGGCTCGTCATCCGCGAAGGGCGCGGCGGGCACCGGATCGGGCGCGATGAAATCGGTCGGGTTGGTCCAGCGCCAGTATTCGTCGCGACGGCCCGGCAGGCCCATCGCGTTCAGACGGTCCAGCGCGGCGCGGCGTTGCGGCCCGAAGCCCTCGGGCAGAGAAACGCGCGCCAGCCGCGTCTCGGCGGGGGTCATTTTCTCGACTGCCGACATTACGCCATCACCTCCGAGATCCCGTGTTTCGCGAGCAGGTCGGCATAGCCGTTCTTCTCGACCTCGAGAGCCAGTTCCGGCCCGCCGGTCTCGATGATGCGGCCATCCGCCATGATGTGGACGACATCGGGTTTGATATGGTCGAGCAGGCGCTGGTAGTGCGTGATGACGAGGAAGGAACGGCCCTCGTCGCGCAGCGCGTTCACGCCTTCGGCCACGAGACGCATCGCGTCGACGTCGAGGCCGGAGTCGGTCTCGTCGAGGATGCACATCTTCGGCTCGAGGATCGCCATCTGAAGGATTTCGTTACGCTTCTTCTCACCGCCCGAGAAGCCGACATTGACCGGGCGCTTCAGCATATCGGCGTCGATCTTGAGCGATTTCGCCTTGCCGCGCACCAGTTTCAGGAAGTCGCCAGCGGAGATTTCCTCCTCGCCGCGGGCCTTGCGCTGTGCGTTGAGCGCGGTACGCAGGAAGGTCATGTTGCCGACGCCGGGAATTTCCACCGGGTATTGGAACGCGAGGAACAGGCCTGCCGCCGCGCGCTCTTCGGGCTCGGAATCGAGCAGGTCGGTGTCGTTGAGATGCGCCTCGCCTTCGGTGACCTCGTAGCCATCGCGGCCCGAGAGCACGTAGGACAGCGTGGATTTACCGGACCCGTTCGGACCCATGATCGCATGGACCTTGCCGGACTCGACGCTCAGGTTGACGCCCTTGAGGATCTGCTTGTCCTCTTCTTCCAGTTTGACGTGCAGGTTCTTGATATCAAGCATGGTTCTTCCTCAGGATACGGTTACAGCGGTGCCGGAGGCCGACACCATTAGCATGGATTGGCCGACGACCTCGTAGTCGAGATCGACGCCGACAACGGCATTCGCGCCCAGCTCGCGGGCGCGGTCTTCAAGCTCGCCGAGCGCCGTGGCGCGCGCGTCTTGCAATTTGGATTCGTAAGCGCCGGAGCGGCCACCGATGATGTCGGTGACCTGCGCGAAGATATCGCGGACGACATTGGCGCCCATGATGGCCTCGCCCACGACGATGCCATGATAGGTCGCGATCGGGCGACCCTCGATGGTGGGTGTGGTGGTGACGATCATGCGCGCTCTCCCCCTTGGCGACCCTTACGGGCCGCGGCGGGCGCGCATGGGGTCAGAAGCGGATCGTTGTCTCGGCGTAGCGCAGTGTGCGCGGCTCGAATTGCGCGGTCTGCTGCTCCACCCAGTCGGGCGTGAAGGCGAGCGCCGCCATATCCGGTTTCCAGAACGCGATATTGTGCAGCCCCACGAAGGCCAGCGCGACGCCCAGCAGCTGCACCGCCATCAGTTTCACCGAGGCGAGCCGCAGCACCATGCCCAGCCCGAAGGCCGTCAGCACTGCCGCGACCACGAGGACCAGATCCGGGTTGGAGCCGACCTTCTCGGCGAGTTCCGGCGTCAGAAAGCGCATCTTGAGCGCCGTCACGATCATCATCCCGATCGCGCCGACCATCAGCGCGGGCAGGACCTTGAACACGGCCAGCCGCGAGTGACGCGGCTTGGCGATGACCCGACGCAGCATCGCGGAATCGTTGGTCACCCAGGCTTCCTGATCGCCGATATGCAGCTGAATCCGGCCCTTCGCCGATTTCCGCGTTTTCTCGATCCGCGCGAGGCGATCGTTGAAGCTGGCGCTCGATATCGTCATGGTCCTCACCTATCCATTTGGACAGGTTAAGACATGCATAATGATTATGCCCGAAATGGGGCAGATCCTCGGCAATTTCGATATTTGCGCGCGTGAAGATCACCCGACGCTCCCCTCCAGCGAGATCGCCACAAGGCTTTGAGCTTCCATCGCGAATTCCATCGGCAGCGCCTGAAGGACTTCGCGGCAGAACCCGTTGACGACGAGCGCCACGGCCTCTTCCTCGTCCATCCCGCGGGCGCGGCAGTAGAACAGCTGATCGTCATCGACCTTCGAGGTGGTGGCCTCGTGCTCGACCCGGCTCGAGTTGTTCTTCACCTCGATATAGGGAACCGTGTGCGCGCCGCATTTGTCGCCGATCAGCAGCGAGTCACATTGCGTGTAGTTGCGCGAGTCGGTCGCTTTCGGGTGCATCGAGACGAGACCGCGATAGGTGTTCTGCGCCTGACCGGCCGAGATGCCCTTGGACACGATCCGCGAGCGGGTGTCCTTGCCGAGATGGATCATCTTGGTGCCGGTATCGGCCTGCTGCCAGTTATTCGCGATGGCGATAGAGTAGAACTCGCCCTGGCTTTCGTTGCCGCGCAGAATGCAGGACGGGTATTTCCATGTGATCGCGGAGCCGGTCTCGACCTGCGTCCACATCACCTTGGCGCGGTCGCCGCGGCAATCGGCGCGCTTGGTGACGAAGTTGTAGATGCCGCCCTTGCCGTCTTCATCGCCCGGGAACCAGTTCTGCACCGTGGAATATTTCACCTCGGCGTCTTCCTCGACGATGATCTCGACCACGGCCGCGTGCAGCTGCGCGGTGTCGCGCTTGGGCGCGGTGCATCCTTCGAGATAGGACACGTAAGAGCCCTTGTCTGCGATGATCAGGGTGCGCTCGAACTGCCCGGTATTCTCCGCGTTGATGCGGAAATAGGTCGACAGTTCCATCGGGCAGCGCACGCCCGGCGGCACGTAGACGAAGGAGCCGTCCGAGAACACGGCGGAGTTCAGCGCTGCGTAGAAGTTGTCACCCTGCGGCACGACAGAGCCGAGATATTTCTTCACCAGCTCCGGGTGTTCCTGGATCGCTTCCGAGATCGAGCAGAAGATCACGCCCGCTTCGGCCAGCTTGTCCTTGAAGGTCGTGCCGACGGAGACGCTGTCGAACACCGCATCGACCGCGATCTGGCGATCTTCGAGGTTGATGTCCTCCGCCCCTTCGACGCCCGCGAGGATCATCTGTTCCTTCAGCGGAATGCCGAGCTTTTCATAGGTCGCGAGCAGCTTGGGGTCGACCTCGTCGAGCGACTTGGGCTTCTCGACCATGCTTTTCGGGCGCGCGTAGTAATACTGGTCCTGGAAGTCGATTTCCGGAACCTTCAGCAGCGCCCAGTTCGGCTTGGGCATATCTTCCCAGCGCGAGAAAGCCTGCAGACGCCATTCGGTCATCCACTCGGGCTCTTTGTTCTTGTCCGAGATCAGGCGGACGATATCCGTGTTCACGCCTTTCGGCGCGTATTCCATCTCGATATCGGTGTTCCAGCCGTATTTGTAGGTGCCCATATTCTGGACGGTCTCGACCGTCTCGCGATCGACGCCTTCACGTACTTCCACCTGATCAACGCCCGCCATATCCGGCTCTCCCATCTCTTACCCGCGCCGTGCGCGGTGTTTCGCTTCGCATTTCAGCCAGTGTTCGGCGAAACGCATGACATCTTCTTCGCGGCTCTGCGGCCCCAGCGAGACCCGCAATGCCGATCCCGCCTCGGTTTCCGAAAAGCCCATCGCGACCAGCGCGGCGGAGCTTTTGACCTTTCCGCTCGAACACGCGGAGCCTGCGGAGACCGCGAACCCGCCCAGGTCCATCTGCATCACCTGCGTCTCGCCCTTCCAGCCGGGCGTGATGAAGCAGGACGTGTTCGGAAGCCTGCACGATTCATTCCCGACAAAAATAGTCTCGCTTGCCCGATCCGCAATGGCGTTTTCTAGAATGTTTCTAAGTTTTTCGATCTCGCGCCAGATTCCGCCCTCAAGATCACGCGAGGCGGCCTCGGCTGCCGCACCGAAGCCCGCGATACCGATCAGGTTCTCGGTGCCGGCGCGGCGCCCCATCTCCTGACCGCCGCCCTTGAGCTGCGCCGCGATATCCGTGCCGCGCTTCACGATCAGCGCGCCGACGCCTTTCGGCCCGCCCAGCTTATGCGCCGAAACGATGCCGCAGGTGGTGCCGAGCCAGTTGAACGCAAACGGGATCTTGCCAAACCCTTGGGTGAGATCGCTCAGATACAGGCCTTCGGGCAACTCCTGCACCACGCCGGTCTCGGAATTGGCCAGCTGCAGCGCCGAATTTGCGGGATCGGTGACGGTGATCCGCCCTGCCCGGTCCACAGGCAGATCCTCCACGCACCAGCTGCGCACCGCGTCATGCTCGACGCCCGCACAATGGACTTCGCGCCCGGCCAGCGCCAAGGCGGCGGCTTCCGTGGCGCCGGAGGTGAAGATCACGTCCTGTCCCTCTGCGCCCAAGGCGGCCGCCACCTGATTGCGCGCCCGCTCCATCAGTGCCTTCGCGGCACGCCCCTCGGAATGCACGGAGGATGGGTTGCCGACCAAGTCCATCGCCTCGATCATCGCCGCACGGGCCTCGGGCCTCAGCGGCGTTGTCGCGTTCCAGTCGAGATAGCTGCGCGCCATGATACGCTCCGCGTGAATGAAATGTCGGATGCCTCCGGCGGGGATATTTGACCCAAGCCGAAGAAGAAAGGGCGTGCCTTCGCCTCGGCGAAAATATCCCCCGCGAAGCGCCCGCGAGCGACCATCATGCCCGGACGGACGGGATCACTCGTCGACGACCGAAAACAGGCTCGGCACCGCCGGACAGGGTTTGAGCTGGTTCTTCACCACGTCTTCGAGCGTCGTCTGATGCAGGAAGACGAAGACCTGCGCCGAGAGGCTCTCCCAAAGACGGTTCGCCATCGACTGCGCCCGCGAACCCGAAATCGCGCCCGAGGCGCCGGCGCCGACATGCATCGCCGAGACGGTCTCGTCCACGGCCTCGAAGATCTCCGAGATGCGGATTTCCGCGGGCGTGCGCGCAAGACGGTAGCCCCCGCCGGGGCCGCGGACCGAATTCACCAGCCCCGCACGGCGCAGCCGTACGAAGAGCTGCTCCAGATAAGGCAGCGAGATATCCTGACGCTCGGACAGCGCCGCCAGCGAGGTCCGGCTGCCTTCGCCCGCCAGCGCCAGATCGACCAGCGCGACCATCGCGTAACGGCCTTTCGTCGACAGTTTCATGCACCCTCCCCGGTCCGAGACCCATCCGAACCCGTATTTGACCGCAAATCGGCCCGAAAACTCTGCCCGCGCAGGAGTGAATCATTGCTAAAGCATTGACGCAAGCGCGAGGGCCGATTACCTCCACCAATGCCCGATCTCCCGGCATGGCGCCGGGGGTGGCTTTCTCCTAGGCCAGCCGCGCCGACCCGTCAAGAAAGGCGGATGCGCTGGCGGCCCCGGAACCCAGAGCTGGCGCAATAAAAACGAGAGACGATGCCCGAAGTCATTTTTCCCGGTCCCGAAGGTCGCCTCGAGGGGCGCTACCACCCGCAGCCCGCACCCGACGCGCCGATCGCGATCATCCTGCATCCCGATCCGCAGTTCGGCGGCACGATGAATAACCGCGTCGTCTACAACCTGCACTACGCCTTTTTCAAAATGGGCTTCACGGTTCTGCGCTTCAACTTCCGGGGCGTGGGCCGCAGCCAAGGCGAATACGATCAAGGCGTGGGCGAATTGTCCGATGCCGCCTCGGCTCTGGACTACCTGCAGGCGATGAACCCGAACTCGAAGCATTGCTGGGTCGCGGGCCATTCCTTCGGCGCGTGGATCGGCATGCAGCTGCTGATGCGCCGCCCCGAGATCACCGGCTTCATCTCCGTTGCCCCGCCCGGCCCGTCTTCGCCCGGCCCCGGCAATTACGATTATTCCTTCCTTGCGCCCTGCCCGTCCTCGGGTCTGATCATCAACGGCACGAACGACCGGATCGCGCAGCCGAAAGAGACCGAGCAGCTGGTCTCCAAGCTGCAGGAGCAGAAGGGCATCACGATCACCCATGAGGTCATCGAGGGCGCGGACCACTTCTTCAAGAACGAAGAAGCCCATATGCAGCCGATGATCGAGACCGTTCAGACCTATGTGCGCCGCCGGCTGACGGAGGGCACGCGCTGATGGCGCTGATCGACGAACTGGCCGAAAAGCTCGCCACCGACACGATGGAGGCGATGCGCAAATACGACGACGATCGCCTCTTCATGGAGGTGAGCAACTATATCGGCACGTCGTCGCCCTCCCTGCAGGAGGCCTACATGACCGCCTGTCGCCTGCACATGGCCGAGCAACGCGGCCGCGAATTCTTCGAGCGCAAGCTGGTGGAGTTGGAAAAACGCGCACAGGCGGCGGCGAAAACACCGGATTCCGGGACCGGGGCATGAGCCCGGGGGCCGCGCGCGTCCTCTTCGCGGCAGCCCTTTCCCTTGCCCTGTCGCTGATCATCGCGACGGCCTTTCATGCAGGCCAGATGCTCTGCGACGGCGACTGGGCCGGATCGCATTCGCGTGGTGAGGCGTTGCGGCTCGGGCTTGCAGACCTGCTCGCGCGTCCGCTGCACCTGATCGTCGTGGCGGTACCGCTCTGGCTTGGCTGGACCGGGCTCCTGCTCGCCGCCGCGAACCGCGCGATCCCGCCGGTTCTGGGCATGGGCATCGTCGTTTTCTCGATCTTCGGCACGGTTCTGTTCTACGCTTTCGCGGCGCCGAACCTCGACTGTGCTGCCTATACCGATCGCGCGATGAGCTGGCGCGCGGGCGGTCTGTTCGCCTTCGTGGCGCTTCTTCTGCTTCTGCCCCGGCTCTGGAGACGTTCATGACCCGGCTCGATCAGCAATTCACCTTCCTCGCCGAAGCCGAGAAACTTAAATCGGTGACCCGCGCGACGCCGATCCACGACGCCTCGCGCCCCGAAAATTCCGGCGAGCATAGCTGGTCGCTCGCGCTCTACGCGCTGACACTGGCCGAGCAGGCGCCCGAAGGTGTTTCGATCGACCGGGTGATCCGCATGCTCCTGCTGCACGATCTGGTCGAGATCGACGTGGGCGACGTGCCGATCCACAGCCAAGGCGGCACGGCGCACGGCGCGGAAGACATCCAGAAGGCCGAAGCCGCCGCCGCCGAGCGCATCTTCGGACTGCTGCCTGAGGACCAGGGGGCAGCGATGCTGGCACTGTGGCAGGAATTCGAGGCCAACGAGACCCCTGATGCGATCTTCGCGAAATCGCTCGACCGGGTGCAGCCGGTCCTGCTCAATCATCAGTCCGGCGGTGGATCGTGGATCGATTACGATGTCAGCTTCACCCAACTCGAAGAGCGCATCGGCGCCAAGATTGCCCGTGGCGCGCCCGCGGTGTGGGACTGGGTGCGCGATCGGGTCGAAGGCTGGTTCGCGGCGCGCAGCTGACGCGTGCGGCCCCTCAGCGCCCGTTGCATGGGGATTTCGGGCAACCTCCGTATACAATCGCATACCGTCTAGCCAAGCGCATCTGAATCGGGTAAGAGGCAGCAAACCGAGGCTTCAACCGAAGAGGGCTGTGCCATGAGCGACAAGAACACTCCTGACATCATTTACACCAAGGTCGACGAGGCCCCGGAACTGGCAAGCGCATCGCTGCTGCCGATCGTGCGCAAATTCGCGCAAGCGGCCGGGATTTCGGTGGGCACCAAGGATATCTCGCTCGCGGGCCGCATCCTCGCCACCTTCCCCGAAGCGCTTACCGAAGAGCAACGCCAGTCGGACGATCTGGCCTGGCTCGGCGATTACGTGAAAACGCCGCAGGCCAACGTCATCAAGCTGCCGAACATCTCGGCCTCGGTGCCGCAGCTGGTCGCTGCCGTCCGTGAATTGCAAGGCCAAGGCTACGCCCTGCCCGATTACCCGGAAGAGCCGAAGACCGATGAGGAAAAAGCCGTCCGCGCGAAATACGACTCGATCAAGGGCTCGGCCGTGAACCCGGTGCTGCGCGAGGGCAACTCGGATCGTCGCGCCGCCGCTGCCGTGAAGAAATTCGCGCAGAACAACCCGCACCGCATGGGCGAGTGGACCGCCGACAGCAAGACCCGCGTCGCCTCGATGTCAGAAGGCGATTTCTTCTCGAACGAAGTCTCGGCCACCCTGCCGAAGGCGGCCACCGCCAAGATCGTGCTGGAAGGCGCCGATGGCGAGACCGTTCTCAAGGACGGCGTGAGCTATCCCGAAGGCACCGTGGTCGACGCGACCTACATGTCGGCTGACAAGCTCGACGCCTTCCTCGCCGAGGAAATCAAGAAGACCAAGGACGAAGGCGTCCTGTTCTCGCTGCATATGAAGGCGACGATGATGAAGGTCTCCGACCCGATCATCTTCGGTCATGCGGTGAAGGAATGGCTCAAGCCGGTCTTCGAGAAATACGGTGACAAGATGAAGTCGCTCGGCGTCGATCCGGCCTCGGGCATGGGCGACCTGCTGGAGCGCGTGAAGGGCGAGCCGGAAATCCTGGCTGCGATCGAGGAAGTCCGCGACCAGCGTCCGCCGATGTATATGGTGAACTCGGACAAGGGCATCACCAACCTGCACGTGCCCTCCGATGTCATCATCGACGCCTCGATGCCCGCTCTGATCCGCGCCGGCGGCAAGGGCTGGGGCCCGGACAACAAGGAACACGACTGCGTCTGCGTGATCCCGGACAGCTCCTACGCGCCGGTCTATGACGCGACGATCGAGTATTTCAAAGCCAACGGCAAACTGAACCCCGCCACCGCGGGCACCGTTCAGAACATCGGCCTGATGGCGCAGAAAGCCGAGGAATACGGCTCGCACCCGACCACCTTCGAGATCCCGAACGACGGCACCGTGAAGATGGTTCTGGACGACGGCACGGTCCTGCATTCGCATGACGTGAAGAAGGGCGACATCTGGCGTTCGGCCTCGGCCCGCAAGGCGCCGATCGAAGACTGGGTGAACCTCGCCATCGACCGTCAGAAGGCGACCGGCTACCGCGCGATCTTCTGGCTCGACGAGACCCGCGCCCACGATGCGGAGCTGATCTCCTACGTGAAGCCGATCCTGGAAGCCAAGGGCGTGGCCGACAAGTTCGAGATCATGGCCCCGCGTGAGGCGACCATCGCCTCGCTCGAGACCATCACCAAGGGCGAGAACACTATCGCGATCACCGGCAACGTGCTGCGCGACTACCTGACGGACCTGTTCCCGATCCTGGAGCTGGCCACCTCGGCCAAGATGCTCTCGATCGTGAAGCTGATGCAGGGCGGTGGTCTGTTCGAGACCGGCGCTGGCGGCTCGGCCCCCAAGCACGTTCAGCAGCTGGTGGAGGAAAATCACCTGCGTTGGGACAGCCTCGGCGAATTCTGCGCCTTGGGCGAGAGCTTCAAGTTCTTCGCGGACCAGACCGACAACGCGAAAGCGCGCGTGCTGGGCGAGACGGTCGAGACCGCGACGCAGGGCATTCTCGACAACGACCGGTCGCCCTCGCGCAAGGTCGGCGAGCCCGACAACCGCGCCAGCCACTACTGGTTCGCCCGCTACTGGGCCGAGGCTCTCGCCGCGCAAGGCGACGATACCGAACTGGCCGCCGAATTCGCCCCGATCGCCAAGGCGCTGGCCGAAGGCGAGGCGAAGATCGTGGCCGAACTGGCAGAGGTTCAGGGCAAGCCCGCCGATATCGGCGGCTACTACCACGCCGATCCGAAAAAGCTCGCCGCGGTGATGCGCCCGAGCGAGACGCTCAACGCCATCATCGGCTGAGAGCACTGAGATCAGGGGGCGGCGCGGGCCGCCCCTTTCAATTCCCGGCCTCCCCGGCACACGAACCCGTGAATTAAGCCCGATCTGAAAAGGAACGCGCATGACCAAGATCAAGGTAGAGAACCCCGTCGTCGAACTCGACGGCGACGAGATGACCCGCATCATCTGGGACTTCATCAAGCAGAAACTGATCCTGCCCTATCTCGATATCGACCTGAAATATTACGACCTCGGCATCGAGAGCCGCGACGCGACCGACGACCAGATCACCGTCGATGCGGCCGAGGCGATCAAGCAATACGGCGTCGGCGTCAAATGTGCGACGATCACCCCCGACGAGGCGCGCATGGAGGAATTCAACCTCAAGCGCATGTATCGCTCGCCCAACGGCACGATCCGAAACATCCTCGGCGGCGTCATCTTCCGCGAGCCGATCATCTGCAAGAACGTCCCGCGCCTCGTGCCCGGCTGGACCAAACCGATCGTCGTGGGCCGTCACGCCTATGGCGACCAGTACAAGGCCACCGATTTCCGCTTCCCCGGCAAGGGCACGATCACGCTGAAATTCGTGGGCGACGATGGCGAAGTCATCGAAAAGGAAGTGTTCCAGGCGCCTGACGCAGGCGTCGTGATGGGCATGTACAACCTCGACAAGTCGATCATCGACTTCGCGCGGGCCTCGCTGAACTACGGCTTGATGAAGGGCTGGCCGGTCTATCTGTCGACCAAGAACACGATCCTCAAGGCCTATGACGGCCGCTTCAAGGATCTGTTCCAGCAGGTCTTCGAGGAAGAATTCGCCGAGAAGTTCAAGGAAGCCGGCATCTGGTACGAGCATCGCCTGATCGACGACATGGTGGCGAGCTCGCTGAAATGGTCGGGCGGCTATGTCTGGGCCTGCAAGAACTACGACGGCGACGTGCAGTCGGATACGGTCGCGCAGGGCTTCGGTTCGCTGGGTCTGATGACCTCGATCCTGATGACGCCCGATGGCAAGACGGTCGAAGCCGAGGCCGCCCACGGTACGGTCACGCGGCACTACCGCCAGCACCAGCAGGGCAAGGAGACCTCGACGAATTCCATCGCCTCGATCTTCGCCTGGACCGGTGGCCTGAAGCACCGCGCCAAGCTGGACGGCAACGCGCAGCTTCAGACCTTCGCGGAAACGCTCGAGAAGGTCTGCGTGCAGGCGGTCGAGGATGGTCACATGACCAAGGACCTCGCGCTGCTCGTGGGCCCCGATCAGAAATGGCTGACCACGATGGGCTTCCTCGAGAAGATCGACGAATACCTGAACAAGTCGCTGTCGCTCTAAAGCGCGCGAAATGGGTTGAGGAAGGCGGGGTTCTCCCCGCCTTTTTCGTTTGGCGAGCGACGCCCGACTGGCACGGGGCGACCAGCCCCGGGCCGCGCCCATTCGTCAGGCTTACGCCGCGCCACAGGCGCGACGGTCCCTCCTCATTCCCCCCGGGAGGGCGCATCGGCGGTGTCTCCGCAAGCACGCAGTCATTCGGGCGTGCGAGATAAAACACCCTCACACGGGCGGATCAGAGCGCCCACCCCAGGTCGGGCGCGCCCTTCATGTCCTTGCATGGGCCGGGCGCATCACACGCCCGACCCTTTCGTTTACCGCATCATGCTCCACGGCTCTGGCGGAGGCTCAGCGGGCCCGAGCCCGATATCTCTGCGCAAGTGGTCGCTCAGCTGCCCGGCATCGAGCGGACGCGGCTTGTTTCCGCGGGAAATAAGCGCGAGCAGCGCCGCGCGCAGCACTTTACCTGCGCCGAACTTGGCGATCGTGGCTTCGATGGTGAAGGCGTCGTTCGGACGCTCGAGAGTCTGGATCATATGATGTCCCGGCGCGGGTCCAATCCCGCAACCGGCCTTTCTTCGATTGATGTGAAAGAAGACCCGACGGGAACCGCGAGAGCGCGGCCAGGATGCGTCGCGACAGGATCGGGACGCGGAAATCGGGTCACTTTGCGGGAGTGGGGCCTAGGCCCCGGGTCGGATCGGTACGGTCAGGCGAGGCGTCGTGCGACGCGGGCGGTGACCGAAAAACCGATACGGGTTTCGCAATACGCTGCGAGGGCTTGGTGATATGACATCATGGCGGCCCTCCTCTTGACTTGGGCGTTGCGAATGGCGCCACTTGGCCCGATCTCCGACAGCACGGCAACTCGCGCGACGGTGTTTGGGAGGTATTGAGGCACCTCTGTTGCCGATGCGCCTCAGTTCTTGCGCTTGGCGTTGCCTCATGGCATCTGAGCGCCATGAGCCAGACCCGCATCCAAGACCCGCATCGTCATACCCTGCCCGAGGACACCCAAGGGCTTCTCTCCGGCACGCTGATGATGGCGCTCGCCGTAGCGCTGCTGCACGGCGCGGGCTTGTTTACCGGGCAGATCGCGGGGCTGTCGCTGGTGCTCTCCTACGTCACCGGATGGAGCTTCGGTGCGATCTTCTTCACCCTCAACCTGCCCTTCTATTGGCTTGCCTTGCGCCGGATGGGGAAGCGATTCACCGTGAAGACGGTGATCGCAGTGGCCATCCTGTCTGTCTTTACCGAGATCTTGCCGCATCTTCTCAGCTTCGCCACCCTTCACCCCGGCGCGGCGGCTGTCTTGGCGGGGGTCGTCTCGGGCGCAGGGCTTCTGGCGCTGTTTCGCCACGGCGCGAGCCTTGGCGGCGTGGGGATCGTGGCGCTTTATCTGCAGGACAAGACCGGGTTCAAAGCGGGCCGCACGCAGATCCTGTTCGATTGCGGCGTGTTCCTCTTCGCGCTGTTCGTGCTGCCGCTCGACAAGGTGCTGTGGTCGCTTCTGGGCGCGATGGTTCTGAACGTGATCATCCTGATCAACCACCGCCGCGACCGCTATATCGCTACCTGATCCGGACGCGATCGGCCGGCCACGGGCCCGCGCGCCCTGCCCGACCCTTTCGAGTACTGCAAGGCGGACCTGCGCCCAGCGAGTTGGTAGGTCAGCGATTATGCCCTATTATTAGGTCATGACCACTGACGCACATATCACCGCCGACCAGATCGCCGCCAAAGACGCGACCCGTCCGCATTACTCGAAGCTCGAGGATCTGCAGGGCCTTGTCGTGGCCGCCGCTCAAGCCGCGCTGGGAATCCACCTGCTGCGCGCCGCGGGCCTCGTGACCGGGGGCACCGCAGGCGCCGCGCTGATCCTGTCCTATATCACGGGGGTCAGCTTCGGGGTCGTGTTCTTCGTGATCAACATCCCCTTCTACGCCTTCGCATATTACGCGCGCGGCGCAGGCTTTGCGCTGAAAAGCCTCGTGACCGTGACGCTCGTGTCGCTGATGGCCGAGGCGCTCAAACCCGTTCTGCATGTCGCGGATATCCACCCTGCCGTGGCCGCCGTGCTGTTCGGGATCTCCGCAGGCGTCGGCCTTCTCGGCCTCTTCCGTCACAAGGGCTCGCTCGGTGGCGTCTCCATCGTCGCCGTGATCTTGCAGGACAAGTTCGGCTTTCGCGCCGGCTGGACGCAGCTGATCCACGACCTCTGCCTCTTCGTCATCGCGAGCTTCATCCTCGCGCCGCCTTTGGTGCTCTACTCGCTTCTGGGTGCAATCGTGCTGAATTTCGTCATCGCGATGAACCACCGCCGGGACTGGTATATCGCCGAGTGATCCGGCAGAGTGCCGGCCATGCTCAAGACCTATGTCATCCTGCTCATCGCGGTCGCTTTCGAGACCTTCGGCTCGGCCTGCCTGCAGGCCAGCCAGCAATTCACGCGGCTCTGGCCGACGGTGGGCGTGGCGGTGGGCTTCATCGGCGGGCTCTATTTCTTCACGCTGGTGCTGAAGGTGCTGCCGCTCGGGATCACCTATGCGCTGTGGTCCGGGATCGGCATGGTCCTGATCGCGGGCGTGGGCTGGCTGATGTTCAATCAGCGGCTGGATTTGCCCGCCCTGATCGGGATCGCGCTGATTCTGACAGGCATCCTCGTGATCAACCTGTTCTCGAAATCGCATTTCCACTGACACGATGCCGCATCGCGGCGAGATCGCCATGCTGGGGGGCTAGCCGAGAGGCGATCTTTCCTTTATGGGCGGGGCAACTCAAGAACAGGACGACCTCCCATGGACCTTCGCAACATTGCGATCATCGCTCACGTGGACCACGGCAAGACGACGCTCGTGGACCAGCTTCTGCGCCAATCGGGCGCTTTCCGTGAAAACCAGGCCGTCGCGGAACGCGCGATGGACAGCAACGACATCGAGCGCGAGCGCGGCATCACCATTCTCGCCAAGGCCACCTCGGTGGAATGGGGCGGCACCCGCATCAACATCGTCGACACCCCCGGCCACGCCGATTTCGGCGGCGAGGTCGAGCGTATCCTCTCGATGGTGGACGGTGTCGTGCTGCTGGTGGACGCAGCCGAAGGCCCGATGCCGCAGACCAAGTTCGTGACCTCGAAGGCGCTTGCGCTTGGCCTGAAGCCGATCGTCGTGCTCAACAAGGTCGACAAGCCCGCGGCCGAGCCCGACCGCGCGCTGGACGAGGTGTTCGACCTCTTCGCGAATCTCGGCGCCGATGACGAGCAGCTCGACTTCCCGCATCTCTATGCCTCGGGCATCGGTGGCTGGGCGGATACCGAGCTGGACGGCCCGCGCGAGAACCTCGACGCGCTGTTCGAGCTGATCCTGAAGCATGTCGAGCCGCCGAAGCAGGAATTCCGCGCCGACGAGCCGTTCCAGATGCTGGCCACCACGCTCTCGGCCGACCCGTTCATCGGGCGCATCCTGACCGGCCGTATCGAGGCGGGCACGCTCAAGGTCGGCGATCAGCTCAAGGCGCTCTCGCGCAAGGGCGAGCGCATCGAAGCCTTCCGCTGCACCAAGATCCTCGCCTTCCGTGGCCTGTCGCAGCAGCCGATCGACGAAGCCGTCGCTGGCGACATCGTCACCGTCGCAGGCATGACCAAGGCCACCGTCGCCGACACGCTCTGCGCGCCGGAAGTCGATACCCCGATCGACGCCCAGCCGATCGACCCGCCGACGATCTCCGTGACCTTCGGCATCAACGACTCGCCGCTCGCCGGCAAGGACGGCTCGAAGGTGCAGTCGCGCGTCATTCGCGACCGCTTGATGAAAGAGGCCGAAACCAACGTCGCGATCCGCGTCGAGGACACCCCCGGCGGCGAGGCTTTCGTGGTCTCGGGTCGTGGCGAACTCCAGATGGGCGTGCTGATCGAGAACATGCGCCGCGAAGGGTTCGAACTGTCGATCTCGCGCCCGAAGGTGATCTTCCGCGAGGAAGACGGCCAGCGCATGGAGCCGATCGAGGAAGTCATCGTCGACGTGGATGACGAGTATTCCGGCGTCGTGATCGAGAAGCTGACCGGCTACCGCAAGGGCGAACTGGCCGAGATGCGCCCGGCCGAGGGTGGCAAGACCCGCATCGTGGCCCATGTCCCCTCGCGGGGCATGATCGGCTATCAGGGCGAGTTCCTGACCGACACGCGCGGCTCGGGCGTGCTGAACCGCCTGTTCCATAGCTGGGCGCCATACAAGGGCCAGATCGACGGGCGTCGTCAGGGCGTGCTGATCTCGATGGAGAATGGCGTCTCTGTCGCCTACGCGCTGTGGAACCTCGAGGAGCGCGGCAAGCTGTTCATCGGTTCGCAGGAGCAGGTCTATACCGGGATGATCATCGGCGAGCATTCGCGCGACAACGATCTCGAAGTGAACCCGCTCAAGGGCAAGAAGCTGACCAACGTCCGCGCCTCGGGCACGGATGAAGCGGTCCGCCTGACCCCGCCGGTGCGTCTGTCGCTCGAGGAGGCCATCGCCTATATCAACGACGACGAACTGGTCGAAGTCACGCCCAAGGCGATCCGCCTGCGCAAACTGCACCTCGATCCTCACGAGCGGAAGCGCGCAGCCCGCGAAGGCTGATCGGCTGCGGCACGGGCCGCGCCCCGATCGCCCTAACCTGACGTCACGAAGAAGGCCCCGCGCACCCGCCGGGGCCTTCTCCATGATTGCACCCGCCGCTTGCGGCCTTTATAAGGTTCCACAACAATATCTAGAATATCGAGGCGCGCGTGACCGACACTCCTGAACCGCCGGAAACCGAAGAAGAAGGCCCCGGGCGGCCCGCTTATCTCGGCCCCACCGTTTCCATCGCGGACGAGATGAAAACCGCCTATCTCGATTACGCGATGAGCGTGATCGTGAGCCGCGCGATCCCCGATCTGCGCGACGGTCTGAAACCCGTTCACCGGCGCATCCTCTATGCGATGCACGAGACCGGGAACACTTTCGACAAGCCCTATCGCAAGTCGGCGCGTCCGGTCGGCGACGTCATGGGTCAGTATCACCCGCATGGCGACGCCGCGATCTACGACGCGTTGGTGCGGATGGCGCAGCCCTTCTCGATGTCGCTGCCTTTGCTCGACGGTCAGGGCAACTTCGGCTCGATGGACGGCGACAACGCGGCGGCGATGCGCTACACCGAAGTGCGCATGGCGAAACCGGCCAATTACATTCTCGCCGATATCGAGAAAGACACGGTCGATTTCCAGGACAACTACGACGGCAAGCAGGAAGAGCCGACGGTTCTGCCCGCACGCTTCCCGAACATGCTGGTCAACGGCGCGGGCGGTATCGCCGTCGGCATGGCGACCAACATTCCGCCGCACAACCTCGGCGAGGTCTGCGACGCGACGCTGGCGTTGATCGAGAACCCCGACATGTCGGACGAGGCGATCATGGAGATCGTCCCCGCCCCCGACTTTCCGACCGGCGGCCAGATCATGGGGCGCGGCGGTGCGCGCAAGGCTTACCTCGAGGGCCGTGGCTCGGTCATCATCCGGGCGAAGACCCGCGTGGAAGAGATCCGCAAGGACCGCTTCGCGATCATCCTTGACGAGATTCCCTATCAAGTGAACAAGGCGGCGATGATCGAGAAGATCGCCGATCTCGTGCGCGAGAAGAAACTCGAAGGCATCTCGAACATCGCCGACGAATCCGACCGCGTTGGCGTGCGTGTCGTGATCGAGCTGAAGCGCGACGCGACCCCCGATGTGGTGCTCAACCAGCTTTTCCGCTTCACGCAAATGCAGACCTCCTTCGGCTGCAACATGCTGGCGCTGAACGGCGGCCGCCCCGAGCAGCTGACGCTGCGCCAGTTCCTCACCTATTTCATCAGCTTCCGCGAGGAAGTCGTCGCACGCCGCACCGCGTTCGAACTGCGCAAGGCGCGCGAGCGCAGCCACATCCTCTGCGGTCTGGCCGTGGCGGTGTCGAACGTGGACGAGGTCGTGGCGACCATCCGCTCCTCGGCCGACGCGGCAGAGGCCCGCACCCGCCTGATGGAGCGGCGCTGGCCCGCGCATGACATCGTCGAATATCTCAAGCTGATCGACGATCCGCTGCATCCGGTCAACGATGACGGCACCTACAACCTGTCGGAAACGCAGGCCCGCGCGATCCTCGATCTGCGTCTTCAGCGTCTGACCCAGATCGGCGTGAAGGAAGTCACGGACGAGCTCGCCCAGCTGGCCGAGAAGATCCGCGAATACCTCGCCATCCTCGCCTCGCGCGAGCGGATCATGGGCATCATCGCCGACGAGCTGCGCGAAGTGCGCGAGCTGTTTGCCGTGCCGCGCCGCACCGAGATCATCGACTGGGCCGGCGACATGGCCGACGAAGACCTGATCGAGCGCGAAGACATGGTCGTGACCGTCACTCAGGGCGGCTACATCAAGCGCACGCCTCTGGCCGATTTCCGCTCGCAGAAGCGCGGCGGCAAAGGGCTGTCGGGTGGCGCGCTGAAGGATGACGACACGGTCACCACGCTCTTCGTCGCCAACACCCACACGCAGCTTCTGTTCTTCACGACCGAAGGCGTGGTCTACAAGATGAAGTGCTGGCAGCTGCCGCTCGGCTCTCGCCAGTCGAAGGGCAAGGCGATCGTCAACATCCTGCCGATCCCCACAGGCGTTTCGATCGCCGCGATCACCCCGGTCGATCGCGACGAGGCGGAATGGGACGACCTGCAGATGGTCTTCGCGACCTCCAAGGGCACCGTGCGCCGCAACCGACTGTCGGATTTCACCAACGTCATGCGCAACGGCAAGATCGCGATGAAGTTCGAGGACGAGAACGCCGGAATGCGCCTGATCAATGCGCGCATCTGTTCCGAGGACGACGACGTGATGCTGGTCACCGCCAGCGGTCGCGCGATCCGCTTCCCGGTGCCGGAAGTGCGCGTGTTCAACTCGCGCAACTCGGTCGGCGTTCGCGGCATCAAGCTGAAGGGCGATGACGAGGTCGTCTCGATGTCGGTGATCCGCCACTTCGAAGCCAGCTCGGAAGAGCGCGCGGCCTATCTCAAGCAGCGTCGCCTGATGGCGGGCGTGACCGAGGACGAGGTCGAGCCCGACGAGGACGAGGAAACCGTGGCCGAGGGGCCGCTCTCGATGGAACGTTATGCCGAGATGTCCGCCGCCGAGGATCTGATCCTGACGATCACCTCGAAGGGGTCGGGCAAGATCTCGTCGAGCCATGACTACCCGACCCGCGGTCGCGGCGGTCAGGGCGTGACGGCGATCGACAAGGCGATGCGGGGCGGCCCGCTGGTGGCCTCCTTCCCGGTCGCGATGAGCGATCAGATCATGCTCGCAACCTCGACGGGTCAGTCGATCCGATGCCCGGTGGAAGACATCTCCTTCCGCTCGCGCTCTGCCGGTGGCGTGCGTGTGTTCAACACCGCCAAGGGCGAAGTCGTGGTCTCGGTTGCACGGATCGCCGATCAGGGCGACGACGACGATCTGGATCCGGATTCCGATGGGTCGGCCGATGCACCTTCCGCGCCGGACGCCTCCGGGAACGGCGGTGCGGAGGATAGCGAAAGCTGATCCAGCGTAAGTTGCTCGCAATTCGCAACGGCTTCGCAAAAAACAATGAAATCAAGCCCCCGTTCCGCAAGGACCGGGGGCTTTCCCATTATGGCTTCCACGTTAGAAGAATAGTCGCGATGGCGAGTTCGATCTCTGGAACGTCGGCCTCCGCGTCACCCCTGGAAAAGGTTCGACCACGAACCTCTTCCGCCACAACCTCGCCTTCTGATCGCACGGAGTTTCGATGTTGCGGCTCAGCCACGTGCCGCACCGTTTCGACTCTTTGTTGCTCTCAATTCGCCATTTGCCCGGAACCACCCCTGAAGCCACCCGTTGCGGTTGCACTATTCAAAAAAGGGAGAGTTTCATGAAAGCCTTGGCAGATAGGCTCGGCCTAAGAACCGACCCGACGATCTTCTTCGTATCGGCAGGCTTCACGATCGTCTTCGTGCTCGCCCTTGTGATCTTTCCCGGCCCGATTGGCGACGCGTTCGCCGCGGGCCGTTCCTGGATCGTCGCCAATCTCGGCTGGTTCTTCATTCTCGGCGTCAATATCTGGCTGGGCTTCCTGATCTGGGCTGCGCTGTCGCGCCATGGCCATATCCGGCTCGGGCCGAAGGACAGCCGCCCGGAATATGGCAATCTGTCATGGTTCACGATGCTGTTCGCGGGCGGTATCGGCACGGTGCTGATGTTCTGGGGCGTGGCCGAACCGATCAGCCATTTCTCCGAACCACCGCTGCCGGGCGTCGAGCCTTTTTCCGACGAGGCCGCGAAAGACGCGATCTCAATCGCGATCTATCACCTCGGCCTGCACACCTGGACGATCTTCACGCTGCCGGGGCTGGGGTTTGCCTATTTCATCAACCGCTACGACCTGCCGGTGCGGGTCTCTTCGGTGTTCTACCCGCTCCTGAAAGAGGGCATCAACGGGCCGATCGGAAAGGCGATCGACATCGCTTCGATCCTCGGCACGCTGTTTGGCGTCGCCGTCTCGCTCGGCCTCGGCTCCAGCCAGATCGCCGCCGGCCTCGATGCGCTTCTCGGTACGGGCGACGGCACCTTCGTCAAGATCGCGATCCTCACCGCGCTGACCGCCGTTGCGATCACCTCCATCGTCGCTGGGCTCGACAAGGGCGTGAAGCTGCTGTCGAATATCAATATCGGCATGGCGGTCGGTCTGATGGTCTTCGTGCTGATCTTCGGCTCGACCCTGTTCCTGCTGCGCGGGATCGTCCAGACCTTCGGGCTCTATTTCTCCAACCTGCCGCATCTGGCCTTCTGGAACGACATGCTGGCCAACGAGAACCCCGACACGCCCGGCTGGGGCTGGCAGGGCTCGTGGACGGTGTTTTACTGGGCCTGGACGGTGACTTGGTCCCCCTTCATCGGGCTGTTCGTCGCGCGCATCTCGCGCGGTCGCACGGTGCGCGAATTCGTTTTCGGCGTGCTGCTGGCGCCGTCACTCTTCACCCTGATCTGGTTCGCGATCTTCGGCTGGCAGGCGATGGAGTTCGACGGCATCGGACAGGCGGCACGCGCCGCGATGGGCGATCAGGCGGGGCAATTGTCGAAAGCGGTCTCCGATAGCGTTCCGCTCGCGATGTTCGCCTTCTTCGAGCATTTCCCCTTCGTCCATATCGTTCAGGGCATCGCCGTCGTCGTGGTGGCGATCTTCTTCGCGACGTCGTCGGACTCGGCCTCGCTGGTGGTCGACATGCTCTGCACCGGCACGCCGACGCCCGGCCCCGTCCATCAGCGCGTTTTCTGGGGCGCGGCCGAAGGTCTGGTCGCGGCGATGCTGATCATACTCGCAGGCGATGCCGGGTTGACCGCGCTGCAACAGGTGATCACCGTCGTGGGCCTGCCGATCTTCATACTGGTGTCGATGATGATCCCTTCGATCATCAAGGGATTTGCGCTTGAAGACATCGACCATGTCTCGATCGGCAAGAGACCCAAGCTCGACGATTTCTGATCGCAAGAAACGGCCCGGGGATGCTCCGGGCCGTTTCCCGTTTTCCCTCCGCGGATCGGCCTTCCCTTTTGCCGCTTTGACCACTACATGAGCGGCCATGACAGAAGAACTCCATATCGTCGGCGGTGGCATGGCGGGCTCGGAAGCGGCCTGGCAGGCGGCGAATGCCGGCATCCGCGTGGTGCTGCACGAGATGCGGCCCAAGGTCGAAACCTTCGCGCACCAGACCGGCAACTATGCCGAGATGGTCTGCTCGAACTCGTTCCGCTCCGACGATCACGAACGCAACGCCGTGGGTCAACTCCATTGGGAGATGGGCGCCGCGAACGGGCTGATCATGGAGACCGCGCGTAAGCACCGTCTGCCCGCAGGCGGCGCGCTGGCCGTGGACCGCGAGGCGTTTTCGCAATCGGTGACCGAGGCGCTCCGCGCCCACGAGAATATTTCCTTTACGGAGGAAGAAGTTACGGAGCTTCCTTCAGAGGGAAAATGGATCTTTGCGACCGGGCCTCTGACGTCTGAGAGCCTCGGCAAAGCTATCCTGCAAGCCACCGGCGAAGAGCGACTGGCCTTCTTCGACGCCATCGCGCCCATCGTCTATGCCGACACGATCGACATGTCCGTCGCATGGCGTCAGTCGCGCTACGACAAGGGCGAGACCGAGGAAGAGCGCACGGCCTATATCAACTGCCCGATGACGAAGGACCAATACGAGGCCTTCATCGACGCACTGCTCGAGGCCGACAAGACCGAGTTCCACGAGGGCGAGACCGCGGGCTATTTTGACGGCTGCCTGCCGATCGAGGTGATGGCTGAACGCGGCCGCGAGACCCTGCGCCACGGGCCGATGAAACCGGTCGGCCTGACCAACGAGCACGATCCGCAGACCAAGGCTTGGGCGGTGGTGCAGCTGCGCCGCGACAACGCGCTCGGCACGCTCTACAATATCGTGGGCTTCCAGACCAAGATGAAGTACGGCGCGCAAGCTGCTGTTTTCCGGATGATTCCGGGACTTCAGGATGCCAAGTTTGCGCGTCTCGGCGGGATTCACCGCAACACCTTCATCAATTCGCCGACGCTGCTCGATGCTCAGATGCGGCTTAAGTCGCACCCGAACCTGCGCTTCGCGGGCCAGATCACCGGCGTTGAAGGCTATGTCGAAAGCGCCGCGATGGGCCTTCTGGCGGGTCGCATGGCCGCTGCGGAGCTTCAGGGCCGCGAGCTGCCGCCGCCGGGACCCGAAACCGCGATGGGGGCGTTGATCACCCACATCACAGGCGGGGCCGAGGCGAAGACGTTCCAACCGATGAATGTCAATTTCGGGCTCTTCCCGCCGATCGACGCCAAGGGCGGGCGGCGTGGCCGCAAAGACCGCTACAAGGCCTATACCGAACGCGCCAAGACGGTCTTCGGCGACTGGCTGGCACATCAAGGAGAGACCGTATGAACTACGTTCTGGCCCTGTTTCTGCCACCGCTTTCGATCCTGCTGATCGGGCGCATCTTCCTTGCGATCCTCGTCTTCGTGATCTGGGTTCCGGCGATCATCTTCTCGGGCGGCCTGACGCATCCGATGTTCATCGCGCTCGCCTGGATCCTGATCTATCAGGCGCATGCGGATCGCCGCGCGGGCGGCTGATTTGGCAGGGTGCGCGCGTCGATGATCACACGCTTCGCCCCCTCGCCAACGGGCCCGCTGCATCTGGGCCATGCCTATAGCGCGATCCTCGCGCATGACATGGCGCGCAAGGCCGGCGGGCAGTTCTTGCTGCGCATCGAAGACATCGACCAGAGCCGCGCGCGCCCGCACTGGGAACAGCAGATCTACGACGATTTACACTGGCTCGGGCTGTCTTGGGACGGGCCGGTTCTGCGCCAATCGGATCGCTTGAACCTCTATCGCGAAGCCCTTGAAAGACTTTGGGAAAGCGATCTTCTCTTTGCATGCTCCTGCACGCGGCGCGATATCGAGGCGGCGGCCTCCGCACCGCAGGAAGGCGCGCAATACGGGCCCGACGGCCTGATCTATCCCGGCACCTGCCGCGACAGCGGCGCGCGCCGACCCGGGGCTCCGCTGCCTGAAAGCGCCTTGCGTCTGAACATGACCCGCGCCGCCCGCAATATCCGCTTCGAGGAAATCTGCGCACTGCACAAAGGCACTCATCACATCTCTCGCGCCGATCTGATCGACAAGGTGGGCGATGTCGTGCTTGCACGCCGCGAGATGGGTACGTCCTATCACCTCGCCGTGGTGCTAGACGATGCCGCACAGGGCATTACCCATGTCACACGCGGCGCAGACCTGTTCGACGCCACGCAGATCCATGTTCTGCTTCAAGAGATACTTGAACTTCCGACGCCAACTTATTGCCATCACGCTCTAACTCGCGACGAGACCGGCAAGCGCCTCGCCAAGCGCGACGACGCCCGCGCGATTGCGAAATACCGCGAGGATGGGGTCACCCCGGACGAGATTCGCCGCATGGTCGGGCTACCCGCTTCCTCTTGACGGAAACATCTTCCCCGAAGGGTCGCTCTCAATCTTCCATCGGCGTGAGGATCTCGACCTCCTCGCCATCGCGGATCGCGGTATAGAAGCACGACCGGCGATTGGTGTGGCAGGCCGGGCCTTCCTGCTCCACCAGCACCAGAAGCGTGTCGCGGTCGCAATCCACCCGCATCTCGCGCAGGCGCTGCACATGGCCCGAGGTCTCGCCCTTTACCCAGAACGATTGTCGCGAGCGCGACCAATAGGTTACGCGCCCTGTTTCGAGTGTTCTCGTAACGCTCTCAGCGTTCATCCATGCCATCATCAGGATATCGCCCGACAGCGCATCCTGCGCGATGGCGGGGATCAAACCGTTGGCGTCATAGGTCAAGCTGGCGGGATCGAATGGCATCGGCTCTTTCCTTCCTGTGGCTCAGGTCCTATCTACGCCGGACGGGCCGAAGGGGAAAGAGATGAGCGACACCGATCTGATCAAGCTCTATTCGCAGCGTATTCTGGCGCTGGCCGCCGATATGCCGAGCACCGATCCGCTGCCCGAGCCCGACGTGACCATGCGCAAGCGCGCGCCGCTTTGCGGCTCCACAGTCGAAGTCGCGCTGACCTGCGCAGACGGCCGCGTGACCGGCTATAGCCAGACCGTACATGCCTGCGCGCTGGGTCAGGCTTCTGCTGCGATCTTCGGGGCCCAGGTCGTGGGCCGCACGCGCGATGAGATCGCGAAGCTGCGCGATCAGCTGGCCGAGATGCTCAAGGGCGGCCCTGTCCCCGATGCGCCCTTCGGCGATTATGAAGTACTGCAAGCCGCGCGCGACTACCCCAACCGGCATGGCTCGATCCTGCTCGCCCCCGAGGCGACGCTCGAAGCGCTCGAGCAGTGCTGAGCCGCTAACCACTCTCTCCGTCGCGATAAAAAAAGCCGCCACTCGAAAGAGCGGCGGCTGAAGGTTGCGCTTTACGGACAGGCGGGGCCTGGGTGACAGGCAAAGCCGCGGGTTTGGGACAGGTGCGGCAGCCAAAAAGCGCGAGGCAGTAACGATGAGACAGGTCGGGCTTAGAGGAGCCCCGGCAGCCAAAGCGCCATGATGAAGCTTGCGCAAAGCGCGATGCCCCCTACGGCGTCGGCCAGCAGCGTGCTGTGATTGCGGTCGAGAAGCTCCTTGATTTCCTTGGCCATCTGGCACCTCCATTCCCTCTGTTGCTACTTTGTTCTCATAATTGACGTCGCGTGTAAAGAACTTTTTAGGAACATTTGAGAACACTAGGGGAGAACGTGAGTCGAACCGGGCTCAGCCGATTCCGATCAGGCGGATCGCACGGTCCTGTTCCATCAGCCACAGCAGCACCCGCGCCGCCTGTCCGCGCGGGCCGCTCAGCTCGGGATCGTCGGACAGGAGCTTGCGCGCATCCGACTGCGCCACCGCCATCAGACCGGCCTGACGTTCAAGGTCCGCCACGCGGAAACGCGGCAGGCCCGACTGCGCCGTGCCGATCACATCGCCCGCGCCCCGCATGGCGAGGTCTTCCTCGGCGATGCGGAACCCGTCCTCGCTTTCGCGCAGGATCGACAGGCGTCGTTCTGCCGTCTCGCTCAACGGGCTCTGGTAGATCATCAGGCAGGTCGAGGCCGCAGCGCCGCGCCCGACCCGCCCGCGCAGCTGATGGAGCTGCGCGAGACCGAAACTCTCGGCCCGCTCGATCACCATGATCGAGGCGTTGGGCACGTTCACGCCCACTTCGATCACCGTCGTCGCGACCAGCACGCGTGTCTGCCCTTTCACGAAAGCCGCCATCGCGGCGTCTTTCTCGGCGGAGGGCATCTGGCCGTGAACCAGTCCCACGACATCGTCGCCAAGCGCCGCGCGCAGCGCCAGAAAGCGGTCGGTGGCGGAGCTCAGATCGACCCGCTCGCTCTCTTCGACCAGCGGGCAGACCCAATAGGCCTGCCGCCCCTCGGACACCGCCTTGCGCAGATGCTCGACCACCTCGCCCATCCGCTCCATCGCGACGAGCGCGGTCTTGACCGGCGTCCGACCCGGTGGCTTCTCGTCGAGAAGGCTCACATCCATGTCACCATATTGCGCCAGCGCGAGCGAGCGCGGGATCGGCGTCGCGGTCATGACCAGCACGTCGACCGCCTGCCCCTTGGCACCCAACTCCATCCGTTGCGCCACGCCGAAGCGATGCTGTTCGTCGATCACGGAAAGCCGCAAATCCTGAAATTCCACGTCTTTCTGAAAAACCGCATGGGTGCCCACGAGGATACCGATCGCGCCCGAGGCCAGATCGGCGAGCTTGCGCGCCCGCTCCGCCCCCTTGTCGCGTCCGGTCAGAATCTCCAGCCGGACGCCCGCCGCCTCGGCCAGCGGCGCCAGACCTTCGAGATGCTGGCGCGCGAGAATTTCCGTGGGCGCCATCATCACGCCCTGCCCGCCAGCTTCGACCGCGGTCAGCAGCGCCATTAAGGCGACCAGCGTCTTGCCCGCGCCGACATCGCCCTGCAGCAGCCGGTTCATTCGCCGCTCGGAGCCCATATCGCCCGAGATTTCGGCGATCGCGCGGGTCTGCGCACCGGTCGGCTTGTACGGCAGGCTGGTCAGAACCTGCGCCGAGAGCTTGCCCGTGCCGCGCGTCACCCGACCCTTCTTGCGCCGCGACTGGCGCCGGGCGAGCGCGAGTGTCATCTGATGCGCGAAAAGCTCGTCATAGGCGAGGCGCGCGCGCGCCGGCGCCGTGGCCGCGAGATCGTCAATCTTTTCAGGGTGATGCGCCGTTTGCACTGCGTCGCGCCAATCCGGCCAGCCCTCGCGGCGCTTGAGCGCAGCGTCGATCCATTCGGGCAGGTCCGGCGCACGCGCCAAGGCCCCCTCGGCCGCCTTCGCCATCAGCTTTTGCGTGACGCCGGCGGTGAGCGGATAGACCGGCTCGAAGCGGGGCATCTCGCCCGCATTTTCGGGCGGCAGGATGTAATCGGGATGCACGATCTGCGCCTGCCCGTCATAAATCTCGAGCTTGCCCGAAATGATCCGCCGCGCCCCGTTGGGCATCTGTTTCGCGAGCCAGTCGCCCCGCGCGCGGAAGAAGACCAGCGTGATGTCGCCTTGCGCGTCATGGCACAGAACCCGGTCTGGCGCGCCCTGCTTGCGCGCAGGGCTATGGGCGCCGATCGTCACTTCGACGGTGACTGTGGTGCCCGCGGGCACGCCTTGCACGGTCGCGACAGGACGGCGGTCGATCACCGAATAGGGCAAGGTGAACAACACGTCGCGCGGGCGGGTGATCCCCAACCCCTCGAAATGCTTGGCCGTTTTCGGACCAACGCCCGCGAGACTGTCGAGCTCGGCGAAGAGCCCGAACAGTTCGGAGGGCCGGGTGCTCATGCGCCCCCCGCGAGCGCGATCCATTCATCCTCGTCGATGACGCGGATGTTCAACTCGGCCGCTTTCTTGGCTTTCGATCCAGCGCCCGGCCCCGCGACGAGCAGGTCGGTTTTGGCGCTGACGGACCCCGAGACCTTCGCGCCAAGCGCCTCCGCCCGCGCCTTCGCCTCGGCCCGGGTCATCTTCTCCAGCGTGCCGGTGAAAACCACGGTGAGGCCCGAAACTGGACTGTCGGATTTCGGCTTCTCGGCCTCCTCGACACTCAGATGCGCGGTAAGACGGTCGATCGAGGCGCGCTCGGCCTCTTGCTGGAACGTCGTCACGACCGAGGTCGCGAGTGTCTCGCCGACGCCGTCGATCGAGATCAGGTCGTCCCATTCCGGGCCCTGGCCGCAGTCTGCCTGCGTCATCGCGGTCTCGAACGCGTCCCATGTGCCGTAATGTGTGGCGAGCATCCCTGCGCTCGTCTCACCGACATGACGGATGCCGAGCGCGAAGATCAGGCGTTGCAGCGGAATCCTGCGTTTCTCTGCGATGGCGGCAAAGAGGTTGCGCGCCGATTTCTCTCCCCAGCCCTCGCGGTTCTTGAGCTGCTGGATGCCCTGCCCGTAGCGCTCTTCCAGCGTGAAGATGTCGGCAGGTTCCTTGATCCAGCCATCCTCGTAGAATTGCTCGACCTGTTTCGCGCCGAGACCTTCGATGTCGAAAGCCGCGCGCGAGACGAAATGTTTCAGCTTTTCGACCGCTTGCGCGGGGCAGATCAGCCCGCCGGTGCAGCGGCGCACCGCATCGCCCTCTTCACGGATCGCCTCGGATCCGCAGCGAGGGCAATGGGTCGGAAAGTCGTAGGGCACCGCATCTTCGGGGCGGCGCGCGAGATCGACATCGGCGATCTTCGGGATCACGTCCCCCGCGCGATAGACCTGCACCCAGTCGCCGACGCGGATATCCTTGCCGCCGCGAATTTCCGCGCCCTTGGAATCGCGCCCGGCGATGTAATCCTCGTTATGCAGCGTCGCGTTCGAGACGACCACGCCGCCCACCGTCACCGGCGTCAGCCGCGCGACCGGCGAGAGCGCGCCGGTGCGACCGACCTGAATGTCGATCCCTTCGAGCTGCGTCCAGGCAAGCTCGGCGGGGAATTTATGCGCGATCGCCCAACGCGGCGTGGTCGAGCGGAAGCCCAAACGGCGCTGCAGCGCGAGGTCGTTCACCTTGTAGACGACGCCGTCGATATCGTAGCCGAGCGTGGCGCGCTTTGCCTCGATCTCGCGGTAATGGGCGAGCATGTCGGCAGGTCCGTCGCAAAGCTCGGTCAGCGGGTTGGTCTGGAAGCCGAGGGATTGCAGCCGCGCGATGGCCTCGATCTGGGTCTCGGCCAGCGGCGCGGAAAGCTCCCCCCAGGCATAGGCAAAGAATTTCAGCGGGCGCGACGCGGTCACTTTCGGGTCGAGTTGGCGCAAGGATCCAGCGGCGGCGTTGCGCGGATTGGCGAAACGCTTTTCGCCCGCGGCCTCGTTGCGGCTGTTGAGCGCCTCGAAATCGGCATGGCTCATATAGACTTCGCCGCGCACTTCCAGCACGTCCGGCGCAGCCGCGATCGAGGTCGGAATGTCGTCGATGGTGCGTGCGTTCTCGGTCACGTTCTCGCCGACCGCACCGTCGCCGCGCGTGGCGGCATGGATCAGCTTGCCCTTCTCGTAGCGGATCGAGAGCGACAGCCCGTCGATCTTCGGCTCGGCCGTGTAGTTCAGCTTTGCGTCGGATTTCAGACCGAGGAAGCTGCGGACGCTTTCGTCGAACTCGGTCACCTCCTCGTCAGAAAAGGCATTGGCCAGGCTCATCATGCGGATCGCATGGGTGATCTTGCCGAAGCCTTCCGCGAGTTGGCCGCCAACCTGTTCGGTGGGCGATTGCTCGGATTTCAACGCGGGAAATTTCGCCTCGATTGCTGCGAGGCGTTGCTTGAGCGCGTCATATTCCGCATCCGAAATCTCGGGCGCATCATGAGTATGATAGGCGGTATTAGCCGCCTCGATCTTGGCGATCAGGCTGGGCATTTCTGCGCGGGCCTCGGCCTCGCTCAGCGCGTCGATCTCGGTGCGGCTTGGCTCGGACATGGAAAACCCCCTCGTGCTGACCTTGGTTTAGGCAAGCGCCGAGGGGGCGTAAAGAGCCGTGACGACGGAGATCGCCGGCTTTGTGAAGTCAGGCGCCCATGGCGATGCGCCGCTCCAACTCCGAAGGGTCGGGATCGCGCAGCACGTAGCCACGGCCCCAGACGGTTTCGATGTAATTCTCGCCCTCGGTGGCATCGGCGAGTTTCTTGCGCAGCTTGCAGATGAAAACGTCGATGATCTTCAATTCGGGCTCATCCATGCCGCCATAGAGGTGGTTCAGAAACATTTCCTTGGTCAGGGTCGTGCCTTTGCGCAGGCTCAGGAGTTCGAGCATCTGGTATTCCTTGCCGGTCAGATGCACCGGCTTGCCATCGACCTCGACCGTCTTCGCATCGAGATTGACCGAGATCTTGCCGGTGCGGATGATCGATTGCGCATGGCCTTTGGACCGGCGGATGATCGCGTGAATGCGCGCCACCAGCTCCTCGCGGTGAAAGGGCTTCGTCATGTAGTCATCGGCGCCGAAGCCGAATCCCTTGATCTTGTTTTCGGTATCGTCGGCCCCGGTGAGGATCAGAATCGGCGTGTCGATCTTCGACAGGCGCAGCTGGCGCAACACCTCGTGCCCGTTCATGTCGGGCAGATTGAGGTCAAGCAGGATCAGGTCGTAATCGTAGAGTTTCGCGAGATCGATGCCTTCTTCACCCAGATCGGTGCAATAGACGTTGAGATTCGCATGGGTCAGCATCAATTCGATACTGCGCGAGGTCGTCGGGTCGTCTTCCACCAATAAAATACGCATTCTGGGTTCTCCGCATTAATCCCTCGATCAGGTCGAGACTTACATCAAATGGTTAACACCGGGTTACCTTCTCACGTTTCCGCGAGGGTGCAACCTAAAGCTGTTTGAGCTTCTGGATCGCGGTCACCTTAAGCCCTTGAATCCCGTGCCTTTCGATCGCTTCGATCCAGAGGTCGAGCTCCTCGTCGGAGAGCCCGTAGCGCTCCAGCACCTCATCGCGCGAGATCAGATCATGCGCGACCGCCTGCACGATTACGGCTTTTCGGCTGGCCACCCATCTTCGGGTTTTCGGAGAAGGCAGATCGGCACGGGTCAGGATCGTGCCGTCGGCGAGGGTCACCGCGCGCGGGCCGTCGACTTTCTTGAGATACATGGGCTCACCCCTTCAAGCTCTTCACGCCGGCCACATTGGTGCGCACGCCGTTAACACTGCGTGAAACGCGGGGTTGAGAGTGGGTCGCATTTTCCTATATTGCTGCACGTCTCGTTAAAGGACGCTTCATCATGCCCAAGGATCTGCCGCTCAATTCGCTCGGTTTCGCCAAACCGCCCGCGGACACCCGCGTCGTCGTCGCCATGTCGGGCGGCGTCGATAGCTCGGTCGTGGCCGCGAAACTCGCCGAGGAAGGCTATGACGTGGTGGGCGTGACGCTGCAGCTTTACGACCACGGCGCGGCGCTGGCCAAGAAAGGCGCGTGCTGCGCGGGGCAGGATATCCACGATGCCCGCCGCGTGGCCGAGGAGATGGGTTTCCCGCATTACGTGCTCGATTACGAGAACACGTTCCGCGAGGCGGTGATCGACGAATTCGCCGACGCCTATCTGGGTGGCGCGACGCCGGTGCCCTGCATCCGCTGCAACGAGCGCGTGAAGTTCAAGGATCTGCTGGAGACGGCGAAGGATCTCGATGCCGATTGCATGGCGACGGGCCATTACATCCAGCGCAAGGACGGCGCGGCCGGGCCCGAGTTGCATTGCGCGGCCGATCCGAACCGCGATCAGAGCTATTTCCTGTTCTCGACCACGCCGGAGCAGCTCGATTACCTGCGCTTCCCGCTGGGCCACCTGCCCTCGAAGGATGCGACGCGGGAACTGGCGGCGAAATACGGGCTGGCGGTGGCCGACAAGCCCGACAGTCAGGATATCTGCTTCGTGCCGAACGGGAACTACGCAAGCGTCATCGAGAAGCTGCGCCCCGGCGCCGCCGATCCCGGCGATATCGTCGACATGGAGGGCAACGTGCTCGGCCAGCATCGCGGCGTGATCCATTACACGATCGGTCAGCGGCGCGGGCTCGGCATCGGCGGACTGGAAGATCCGCTTTACGTTGTGAAGCTCGACCCCGAGACGCGCCATGTCGTCGTCGGCCCGAAAGAGGCGCTGTCGACCCGCACCATCCCCGTGCGCGAGATCAACTGGCTAGGCGACGAGCCCTTCACCTCGCGCGCGGAATGGCACCTGAAGGTCAAGGTCCGCTCGACCCGCCCGCCGCGCGAGGCGATCATCCGCCCCGTCTCGGAGACCGAGGCCGAGGTCGAACTGGTCGTGCCAGAGGAAGGCGTCAGCCCCGGACAGGCCTGCGTGTTCTACGCGCCCGAGGACAGCCGCATCTTCGGCGGCGGCTGGATCTACAAGAAGTAAGCCCGCAAACTGGCCGCAAACGGCACTGCGCGCGGCGAGCCCCTCCGGCTTGCCGCGCCAACGCGTTTTCGGATCGCTCAGACCGGCACGTCGCCGAGGCTCACCCCGTGCTTGCCGACCCGAGGCGTCACTTTTTTCCGACCGCCTTGGCGAGCGCTTCGCCCTCTTCGGTGGCAGAGCGCACCGCGCGTTCCGCGATCCCCGTCATCGAGGTGGCGAGCTTGGTCATCTCGGCGGTGTAATCGCTGGCCGTACGCTGCCAGAACTCACCCCAGAGCGTCATCGCGCGCATCGGATCGGCAGTTTCCGACAGCTGGTTGACCATCTCCTGATCACGCTCGAACCGGGCTTTCAGGAATTCGAGCAGTTCGATGTTCTGCGCGATCATCGATTCCATCATTTTGAGCTGCGGTGCCATCACCGAGCTTACCGAACCCATATCCGGCACTGGCATGCAGCCGGCCATGTTCACGCCGGGTGGGGATTTCTTCTCTGCCATGTAAGCCTCCCTTGTGACTGGATAGCGCAACCCTAACATGGGCGCGCCGAAGATCGTTTGATTTGGAACAATCGTCGCGCGAAAAGCTTGCCCTAGGGCGATTGCCGAAAATTTGGGCCGGGCGCGCGCCCTCGCGTATGCATTTCGAGCGTTACCGTAAGTGAAAGACCGATGGCCGAGCCGCTTCTGATCCCGCGCCCCGAGGGGCTCTATTGCCCGAGCGGCAATTTCTACATCGACCCGAGTCGTCCCGTGGCGCGTGCGCTGATCACGCATGGTCACGCCGATCACGCGCGCGCAGGCCACGGGCATGTGCTGGCCACGCGCCAGACGCTGGAGATCATGGCGATCCGCTATGGCGAGGATTTCGCAGGACAGCGGCAGGCTTACGAGGGGCCGCTCTCGGTGGGGGGCGTGGATGTCAGCTTTCATCCGGCGGGGCATGTGCTGGGCTCGGCGCAGATCGCGATCACGCATAAGGGGCAGCGCATCGTGGCCTCGGGCGATTACGCGCGCGTCGCGAACCCGTCCTGCGCGCCTTTCGAGCCGGTGCCCTGCGACACGTTCATCACCGAGGCCACCTTCGCGCTGCCGGTCTTCAAGCATCCCGATCCTGCCGAAGAGATGGCGAAGCTGATGGCCTCGATGCGCGCAGCCCCCGAGCGGCCGCATCTGGTGGGCGCCTATGCGCTGGGCAAGGCGCAGCGCGTCATCATGCTCGCGCGCGAGGCGGGCTATGACGCGCCGATCTACATCCACGGCGCGCTGCAGCGGCTCTGCGACTACCACCTGGAGCAGGGCATCCCCTTGGGCGATCTGCGCCCCGCCACGATGGACAAGGCAGAGGCGCGGGAGCTGCGCGAGGCGCTGGTGATCGCGCCGCCCTCGGCCTTTTCCTCACCTTGGGTACAGCGCTTCGCCGACCCGGTGATCTCTTTCGCCTCGGGGTGGATGCAAATCCGCGCCCGCGCCCGCCAGCGCGGCGTCGAGCTGCCGCTGGTGATCTCGGACCATATCGACTGGGTGGACCTCACGCGCACGGTGCGCGAGATCGACCCGTCCGAGCTGTGGATCACCCATGGCCGCGAGGAGGCGCTGATGCGCTGGGCGGAACTGGAGGGGCGCGTGGCCCGTCCGCTCCATCTTGTGGGCTACGAGGAGGAGCCGGAATGAAAGCCTTCGCGGTCCTTCTCGAACGTCTCGCCTTCACGCCCGGGCGCAACGCCAAGATCGACGCGCTGGCCGATTACCTGCGCCACGCGCCCGACCCCGAGCGCGGCTATGCGCTTGCGGCGCTCACCGGAGAACTGGAACTGGGCCGCGCGCAACCTGCGGTCCTGCGCGCGATGGTGGGCGAACGGGTCGATCCCGAGTTGTTCGCGCTGTCCTATGACTACGTAGGCGATCTGGCCGAGACGATCGCACTCATCTGGCCGCAGGAAAACACGCCCCAGGACCTCGATCTGGTGGAGATCGTCGAGACCCTGCAGGACACGCCCAAGACCCGCGTCGGGCCGCTGATCGCCGGGTGGCTGGACCGGCTCGAGCCCTCGGAACGCTATGCGCTCTTGAAACTCGCGACCGGGGGGCTGCGCGTGGGCGTCTCGGCGCGGCTTGCCCGGGTGGCTCTGGCCTCGCTCGGCACGCCCGAACTTGAGGAGATCGAGGAAATCTGGCACGGGCTATCGCCGCCCTATCAGCCGCTTTTCGACTGGATCGAGGGCGGCGAAAAGCCCGAGCGCGCAGGTTTTGCGCCGTTCCGTCCGGTGATGCTGTCGACTCCCACCGATCTCGACGCGCTCGCCGAGCTAACGCCCGACGACTTCGCCGCCGAGTGGAAATGGGACGGCATCCGCGTGCAGGCCGTGGCCGAGGGCGGCGAGAGGCGGCTTTATTCGCGCACCGGCGAGGATATTTCGGGGGCGTTTCCTGATGTAGTCGCGCATATGGCATTCGACGGCGCGCTCGATGGCGAGTTGATCGTACGGCGCGGCGACCATGTGGCGCCATTCGGCGATCTGCAGAAGCGGCTGGGGCGGAAATCTCCGGGCAAGGCGATGCTCGCCTCCCACCCGGCGGCGCTGCGGCTCTACGATATCCTGATCGCGGGCGAGGAGGACCTGCGCCCCCTGCCCTTCGAGGCCCGCCGCACCCGGCTGGAAGCGTTTGTTGCTGATCTCAACCCCGAGCGCTTCGACGTCTCGGAACTGCTGCCCTTCGACACTTGGGAGGATCTCGCCGAGTTACGCGAAGCGCCGCCCGAGGTGGTGATCGAGGGCGTGATGCTGAAACGTCGCGATACGCCCTACATGGCGGGCCGCCCCAAGGGGCCGTGGTTCAAGTGGAAGCGCGACCCGCGGATCATCGACGCAGTGATCCTCTATGCGCAACGCGGGCATGGCAAACGCTCGGGCTTCTATTCCGATTTCACCTTCGGCGTCTGGGAGGGCGAGCGGCTCGTGCCCGTGGGCAAGGCCTATTCCGGCTTCACCGACGAGGAGCTGCGCCGCCTCGACCGTTTCGTGCGCAATCACACGGTGGAACGCTTTGGCCCGGTGCGGTCCCTGTCGCCAGAGCTGGTGGTGGAGGTCGCCTTCGAGGGGCTCAACCGCTCCACCCGACATAAATCCGGCGTCGCGATGCGCTTCCCGCGCATCTCGCGAATCCGCTGGGACAAACCCCCAGGTGAGGCCGACCGGATCGAGACCCTGCGCGCGATGCTGCCCGAGGTCGAGCAGCCCTAGCGGGTCAGCACGTACGCCCCCGGCGCATCGCAGAGCGCGCGGTATTTGCGCCCCTTGCCCATCGGGGGCGGCGCGATCTCGGACCCGTCCCCGGTCTTGCGCAGCCATTTCGCCCAAGGCTCCCACCACGACCCTTCGCGGGGCGCACATTCCGAGGCCCAGTCCACGGCGGAGGGATGCGGCATGCCGGGGCGATGCTCCATCAGGCGGTAATGCGCCCGCGGCGCACCCGGCGGACGCACGATCCCGGTATTGTGCCCGCCCGAGACCAGCGCGAAATTCACCGCTCCCGGTAGCGACCATGTCAGCTTGAAGACCGAGTGCCACGGCGCGATGTGATCGGCCTCGGTCGCGACGGCGAAGACCGGCGTCTCGATATCCTGCAGGAAGACCGGCACGCCGCGCGTATCCATTCGTCCCTCTGCCAGATCGTTGTCGAGAAACAGCCGGCGCAGATATTGCGAATGCATCCGGTAGGGCATCCGCGTCGCGTCGTGGCTCCACGAGGCCAGCGCGCTGTCCGTCTCGCGCTCGCCCATCAGGTAGGTATGAACCGCCTGCGACCAGATCAGATCCTTCGACTTGAGCATCGTGAAAGTGCCCGCCATAGCGGTCTTGTCGAGATAGCCCTCCTCCCACATCATATCTTCGATCAGGCTCAGCTGGTCTTCATTGGTGAACAGGCTCAGCTCCCCGGCCTCGGTGAAATCGACCTGCGCAGCCAGCATCGTCAGCGAGGCGAGCCGCTCGTCGCCATCGCGCGCCATCGCCGCCGCCGCGACCGACAGGAGCGTCCCGCCGAGGCAATAGCCCAGCCCGTGGACCTTCTCCGCACCCGTGATCGCGCAGACCGCATCGAGCGCCGTCATCACGCCCTTCTCGCGGTAGTCGTCGAAGCCCAGATCGCGGTCGCCCTCGTCGGGATTTTTCCAAGAGATCGCGAAAACGGTGAAGCCTTGCCCCACGAGCCAGCGGATCAGCGAATTCGTCTCCTCCAGATCGAGGATGTAATATTTCATGATCCAGGCCGGCACGATCAGCAGCGGCACCGAATGGACCTTCTCGGTGCGCGGTTCGTATTGCAGCAGCTCGATCAGATCGTTGCGCAGCACCACCTTGCCCGGCGTCAGCGCCACATCGGTCCCCGGGATCAGCGTGGGTTCAGGCTTGGTATCGCCGGTGAGCGCCTTGACCGCATCCTCGCCCCAATAGCGCGCCCCGCGCAGGAGGTTCACCCCGCCTTCCTTCAACGTCCGCTCGATCACTCGCGGATTGGTCGCGATGAAATTCGTGGGCGCCACCATGTCGAGCCATTGGCGCGCGTAGAACTGCATCATCTGTTCGTGTCGGGCCTCGACCCCGCGCACGTCCGTCGTGGCGTTGTGCCACCATTGCTGGGCATGCAGGAAACTCTGCGCGTAGAGGGCGTACGGAAACTGCTGCCAGTCGGGCGCGGAGAAACGGCGGTCCTGCGGCAGCGGTTCGAGCGGCTGCGCCTCGACATCGTCGCTGCTGTGCGGCGCCATTGCGCGCAACAGGTGCATCCATTTGCGCCCGGCCTTCCAGCCAAGCTCGGCCTGTTTGCCGGGGCTGAGGGCCAGATGCGTCGCCCAATCGGCCCAGGCGAGGCTCAGCGAGATCGGAGACAGCCCGCCCTCGGCCCGGCCCATCAACGCGTGAGAGAGACGGTCGAGCGCCTCGAAGGAGGCCAGCGCCGCGCTGTGTTCCTCGGTCCGGGGCTGATCGGCGCCCGCGAGCTTGCTCACCACATTAGCCGATCCCGCGCCCGCCGTCGCGCCCTTGCGCGGCGACCCCTTGCGTGACGTCCCCTTGCGCGGCGGCACCTTGTCCCCGGCCAGATCCTTCATCCCGCTGTCTCCTGCCTGTGCGATTCCACGCCAAACCTAGCGCAGAAAGCATGACATTGGTTTGACCTGACGCAAGGGAGGACGCGCCCGCGGCACCTCACGGAAAACCGGCGCGATCTCACATGAACGGGAGGCGAGTGAAATATCGGAACTGCGGCATTGCTGCATCGGTTCTCCCTGCACATCTCGAGACGCAAGGGCATAGGCAAGATGGCAGGCCGGGATACGCCACCCCCCCCCCGGACATCGCCGTCGAGCGCAGATGCCTCGCGACATTCGGAAAGGCCGGGTTTCTCTCTCTCCCCCTCCCTGCCCGGGTTTCCGCGACGACCTGCTTCCGGGTTCTCTCGTCTCTCCTGCCCGGAAGCAGGCCCCATCACTCCCAACTCCCCGCCCGTTCTCGGGCGGGGTTTTTCTTTGCCGATCTCACCTGCGCGATATAGCACGGCGCTCTGCGCGCGCCCGGCGGGGTGACACCGCGCGGCAAAGTGCTAGCTATGCCCGGTCATGCTGAGCAGGCTTCGCGAAAATATCATTCCGCTGACGGTGGCGCTGTCGCTCCTGATGGAGCTGATCGACGCGACCGTGCTGGCCACCGCGATCCCGGTGATCGCGCGGGACCTCTCGGTGCCGGTGCTGTCGCTCAAGATGGCGATGGCGACCTACCTGATCGCGCTCGCGGCCTTCGTGCCGATTTCCGGCTGGATCGCGGATCGGATCGGCGCACGACGAACGTTTCTGGCCGCGATGGGTGTGTTTCTTGTGGCCTCGCTCCTCTGCGCGATCCAGACGAGCGTGACGGGGCTCGTGCTGGCCCGCGCGCTGCAGGGCATCGGGGCCGCAATGATGAGCCCGGTGGGCCGGCTCATCGTGCTGCGCCACACCTCCAAGGAGGAGATGACCCGCGCGATGGTCTATGTCACCCTGCCCGCGCTGATCGGCCCGGCGCTGGGCCCCTTCGTGGGCGCGACGGTGACGACCTTCCTTGGCTGGCGCTCGATCTTCCTGATGAACCTGCCACTGGGCGCGCTGGCGATCTGGCTGACGCTGCGCCACATGCCCTCCGACGGCCCGCCCGAGCCGAAACCATTCGATTTTCCGGGCTTCGTGCTCTCTGCCGTAGGTCTGGCCTCCGTGATGACAGGGTTTTCCGCGTTGGGCGAGCATATCCTGCCGTGGCAGGCCGCAGTCGCCCTCAGCGTCACGGGCGTGGCCCTGCTGGTCCTCTACTGGCTGCGCGCGCGCAATACGTCCGAGCCGCTTCTCGATCTGCGGCTGTTCCGGCACAGGACGTTCGACGTTTCGATCACCGGCGGGCTGATCTTCCGGCTGTCGAACGGGGCGATCTCGCTTCTGCTGCCGCTGTTCTTCCAGCTGGGGCTCGGCGCTTCCGTGATGGTCTCCGGCGCACTGACCGGGTTGAACGCCGTGGGCGCGGTCAGCCTGCGGACCTTCGTGCCGCGCATCCTTGATCGGTTCGGCTTCAAATGGGTGATGATCTGGGCCGCCGTCATACGGGGCGCCACGATCTTCGGCTTCCTCACCGTGACCAGCATCCATGACTGGCAGTTGATCCCGCTTCTGCTGATCGGCGGCGCCGCGCAATCGGTGGTCTTCACCGCGATCAACTCAATCGGGTTTGCCGATCTCGACCTGCGCGAGATGAGCCCCGCCACCGCCTTCACCGCGATGAGCCGTCAGGTCTCGCTTGCGCTTGGCATCGCGCTGGCGGGCGTGGTGCTGGAACTGACCGCCGGGGCGGCCGCAACCACCACCGGGGCCGAGATGATCCCGATCCACGCTTTCCTCTGGGGATTTGCCATCGCAGGTGCGACGGGGCCGCTCTCGGCGCTTTATTTCTTGCGCTTGCGCCGGGGCGACGCCGACGGGCTGCGCCGCAAGCGCCGGACGGTCGAGCCCTACGGCTCCTCGCGCGAACGCTTCCACGCTCCGCAGTCCAAGGAGGCGCGCGAACCGGCCGAGTGAGCCCCAGGAGAGCAGCCGGAAAATCGGGGATGCACAAGGCGTTGAGCCGGTGTAGCGTGGCGCCATGATCAAGCTCGACCCCCGCGATATCGAAATTCTGCGCGTGCTGGCACGCGAGGGCCGCATCACCAAGGCGGCGCTGGCCGAGAAGATCAACCTCTCGCCGACGCCCGCATGGGACCGGCTGAAAAAGCTGGAGAAGGCGGGCCTCATCGCTGGCTATCGCGCGACCTTCAACCTCAAGAAGCTCGGGCCGCATGTGACGCTGTTCGTGGCCGCCGAACTGGCCGATCACACCGCCGCCAGTTTCCAGACCTTCGAGCGGTCGCTCGATCAGCACCCCGAGGTCGTGGGCTGCTGGGCTCTGGGCGGCGGCTTCGACTACCTGATGCAGATCGTGACCCGCGACATCGACGCCTATCAGCGGCTGATCGACTCGATGCTGGACGCGCGGATCGGGATCGCGCGCTACTTCACCTATATCGTCACGAAGGAGGTGAAGAACGCCGCCATGCCGCCCTTCGACCTCTTCGCAGACCAAATGGACTGACGGTCGGCGGTATTTCAGCCCAAATGCGGGGCCCGCGCAGCCCATTCGGACTATTACCCTGTCAAAACGGGCGCAGAGTGATCTCAACCAAGGAGGTCTCTCATGCTCGATACCGCCATTTCCGCCCGCCCCGATATCGCCGACAAGCGCCTGCTGCGCAGCTTTGCCTATGTGAACGGTCGCTGGGTCGCCGGCGAGACGGGCGAGGTGATCCCCGTCACCAACCCCGCCAACTCGGAACGGCTGGGCGACATCACCGCACTCAGCCGCAGCCAGTCGCTAGAAGCCGTCGATGCCGCACAGCGCGCGTTTCTCGATTGGTCGACGACGCTCCCGCAGGAGCGCTCCGCGATTATGCGCCGCTGGTTCGATCTTATCATCGAGGCCAAGGATGACCTCGCGCGGATCATGGTGCTCGAACAGGGCAAACCGCTGAGCGAAGCTCTGGGCGAGATCGACTACGCGGCGAGCTTCATCGAATATTACGCCGAAGAGGCCAAGCGCCCGAATATCGAGGGCGTCACCTCGCATCTGCATGACGCAGAGGTGGAGCTGTGGCTCGAACCGGTGGGCGTCGTGGGCCTTGTCACGCCTTGGAACTTCCCCGCCGCGATGCTCACCCGCAAGGCTGCCGCCGCCATCGCGGCTGGCTGCACCGTGGTCGCGCATCCCTCTCACGAGACGCCCTATTCCGCGCTGGCGCTGGCGGAGCTGGCCGAACGCGCGGGCCTTCCCGCAGGCGTGTTCAACGTGCTTACCGGCCACGCCGCCGAGATCGTCGAGCCTTGGGGAGAAGACACCCGTGTTCGCGCGCTGTCCTTCACCGGCTCGACCGAAGTAGGCCGGCTGCTCTATCGCCAATCGGCTCAGACGGTGAAGCGACTGGTCCTCGAACTGGGCGGCCACGCCCCGGTCATCGTCTTCAAGGGGGCCGATCTGGACCGGGCGGTGGAAGAGGTCATCAAGGCGAAATTCGCAACCTCCGGTCAGGACTGCCTCGGCGCGAACCGCATCTATGTCGAGCGCCCCGTCTATGAAGAGTTCTGCCGTCGGTTCACCGAGGCCACACAGGCGCTGAGCGTGGGCATCGGCATGGACGACCCCGATATCGGACCGCTGATGAACGAAAAGGCCGTCGCCAAGCAGGAAGAGCATGTCGCCGACGCGCTGGCCAAGGGCGCGAAACTGGCCTGCGGTGGCAAGCGGCTCGACCGCGGCCCGCTGTTCTTCGCGCCGACCGTTCTCACGGATGTGCCCGACAGCGCGAAGATCATGCAGGAGGAAACCTTCGGCCCGGTCGCTCCGATCACCGTCTTCGACACCGAGGAAGAGGTATTCGATCGCGCCAACGCTACCGAATACGGGCTCGTGGCTTACGTCCATAGCCAGAACCCGAAACGCATCTACCGCGCCACGCGCGCGCTGCAATTCGGCATGGTCGCGGTCAACCGCACCAAGGTCACCGGCGCGCCGATCCCGTTCGGCGGCATGAAGCAGTCCGGCCTCGGCCGCGAAGGCTCGCGCCGCGGAATGGAGGAGTTCATGGAAATCAAATACGTCTGCCGCGACTGGGGCTGATCGCCCCGCCCGCCCGGACGCCCCAAGACAAGAAGAAGGAGAGAAAATTGCTGACCAATGACCAACTCGACAAGTGGGATCGCGAAAGCTTCTTCCACCCCTCGACCCATCTCGCCCAGCACGCGCGCGGCGAGTCCCCCAACCGCATCGTCACCGGCGGCAAGGGCGTCTTCATCGAGGATCGCGACGGCAACAAGCTGCTCGACGCCTTCGCAGGCCTCTACTGCGTGAACGCGGGCTACGGGCGCAGCGAAATCTCCGAGGCCATCGCCGAGCAGGCGAAGGAACTGGCCTATTACCACGCCTATGTCGGCCACGGCACGGAAGCCTCGATCACGCTGGCGCATATGGTCCTCGACCGTGCGCCCGATCACATGTCGAAGGTCTATTTCGGCCTGTCGGGCTCGGATGCGAACGAGACCAACATCAAGCTGGTCTGGTATTACAACAACATCCTGAACCGCCCCGAGAAGAAGAAGATCATCTCGCGCTGGCGCGGCTATCACGGCTCGGGGCTGATGACCGGCTCGCTCACGGGGCTGGAGCTGTTCCACAAGAAGTTCGACCTGCCGCTGAGCCAGGTGGTCCACACCGAGGCGCCCTATTACTTCCGCCGCCCCGATGAGGCGATGTCGGAAGAGGCCTTCACCGCCTATTGCGCCACGGAGCTGGAGCAGCTGATCGAACGCGAAGGCCCCGACACCATCGCCGCCTTCATCGGTGAGCCGGTTCTGGGCACCGGTGGCATCGTTCCCCCGCCGAAAGGCTACTGGGAGGCGATCCAGAAAGTGCTGAACAAATACGACATCCTGCTGATCGCAGACGAGGTCGTGACCGGCTTCGGACGTCTGGGGAGCATGTTCGGCTCGGATCACTACGGCATGAAGCCCGACCTGATCACCATCGCCAAGGGCCTGACCTCGGCCTATGCGCCGCTCTCCGGAACGATCGTGAGCGACAAGGTCTGGAAAGTGCTCGAGCAAGGCACCGACGAGAACGGCCCGATCGGACACGGCTGGACCTATTCGGCGCACCCGATCGGGGCGGCGGCCGGTGTCGCGAACCTCGAACTGATCGACAAGCTGGGTCTGGTCGAGAATGCGGGCAAAGTCGGCAAATACCTCAATGACCAGATGCGCGCCGCCATCGGCGAGCACGCGAATGTCGGCGATATCCGCGGCGAAGGAATGCTCTGCGCGGTGGAATTCGTCTCGGATCGCGACAACCGCACCTTCTTCGACGCCTCCGACAAGATCGGCGCGAAGATCGCAGGCGCGATGGTCGAGCGTGGCGTAATCGGGCGTGCGATGCCGCAGGGCGACATCCTTGGCCTCGCCCCGCCGCTGTGCCTGACCGAGGCAGAGGCCGACAAGATCATCGAAGTCACCGCCGATGCCGTGAAATCGGTGCTGGGCTAAGGCCCCTCGGCAGGGGTCGTCTTACGAGGCGAGCTCTGCCAGCCATGCGGCAATCGCCGCGCGGCTGTCGGGATCGGGCGAATGATGCGAGACGATGAAATCGTCGAGCCATTCGCGCCGCTCCTCCGGCGTCTTCGAACCGAGCGCCCAGCCGAGCCGTGCCATCAATCGCTCCGCATCGCGATGACAGCGCGCACAGGATTGCGTGAAAAGCTGCGCCGGATCGGGTTCGGCCAAAGCGCTTCCCGCCCAAAATGTCAGCGTCATCACCAAAAAGACGCGCATCACGCCCTCCCGAGAAACTCCAGAACCGAACGCGCCGCACGAAGGCCGGGCGGCTCGCCGCCCTCGCCCAAACGGCGCATCACCTCTTCCATCGCGGCCATCTGCTCGTCACGCGCCGCGTCTTCTTCCAGCAACTCCAGCATCTTCGCCGAAATCTCGCGCGGCTTGCATTCTGGGCCGAGGAATTCCGGGATCACCCGCGTGTCCGAGACCAGATTGACCAGCGTCACCGTGTCGATCTTGAGCATCCGCGAGATAATATGCCAAGTCAGGAAATTCGCGTCATAGGCGATGACCATCGGCACCCGGTTCGCCGCCAGCTCCAAGCTGACGGTCCCCGAGGCCGCCAGAGCGATATCGGCGGCGGCGAAAGCCGCGCGCTTGTCATCGGCATTCTCGACCACGATCGGCGCGACCGGCCAGCGCGCCGTCATCTCGCGCACCATCGGCGCCACGCCCCGCACCGTCGGCAGCACGACGCGCAGCCCCGGCTCGCGGTCGCGCAGCTGCATCAGCGCCTCGTCGAACCGCGCCCCGAGCCGCTTTACCTCGCCGCGCCGCGAGCCCGGCAGACACAGCGCCAGCGGTTGATCCTCGCCGATCATATGGGTCTCGCGGAAGGCCGCCGCGTCCGCACCGGTCGCACGCGGTTCGGCGACGACGGGATGGCCCACGAAATCGCAACTCATCCCGGCGGCTTCCATATAGGGCGGCTCGAAAGGCAGCAGCGCGAGCACGTGATCGACCACCCGCGCCATCTTCTGCGCACGCCCCGGACGCCACGCCCAGACCGAGGGCGCGACATAGTGGACCACCTTGAGATCAGGGCGTTTTTCCTTCACCAGCCGCGCGACGCGAAGGCAGAAATCGGGACTGTCGATGGTGATCAGCGCTTCGGCGCCGCTTTCGATCACATGATCCGCGGTCTCGGCGATGCGACGTTTCAGATGGCGGTATTTCGGCAGAACTTCCATCAGCCCCATGACCGAAAGCTCTTCCATCGGGAAGAGGCTGGTCAGGCCCTGCGCGCCCATTTCCTCGCCGCCAATGCCGGACCATTCGACGTGCGGCGTAAGCTCGTTAATCCCCGCCATCAGGGCGCCGCCGAGCTTGTCGCCCGAAGCCTCGCCCGCGATGACGTAGAGCCTCATGACGCCCGCGCCCAGAGAAAGAGGCCCGCTTCCTCGGCGGCCTCGATGACCGCGTCGCGGTCGAGAAGCATCACGCCGCCCGCCTCGAAGGCGATGCCGGACAGGCCAGCAGCGGCGGCGTTCTTCACCGTCTCAACGCCAATGGCGGGCAGATCGGCGCGACGGTCCTGATCGGGTTTCGGCGCCTTGTAGAAGACCCCTTTCACCGCTTTAAGATCGCCACGCAAGCCTTTGTGGCAACGCACGAAATCAAGCATTGCGTCGGTGCCCGGCAGTGTCTCGACGGCAAGGCAAAGCCCGCGCCCAACGACCGCACCCTGACCGATATCCGAGGCCCCAAGCGCGGCCACGATTTCGGCGCCACGCTCGGCGTCGTCTTCGTCCACGGCGGACGGTTTGCCGCACAGCACCCCCGCCTCGGGCAGCAATGCCGGCACTATTTCATGCGCGCCGACGACCTCCAGATCGAACTCCTCAAAGACCTCGATCACCGCCCGCAACGTCGCATCGTCGCCGGCCTGCATCGCCATGGCGAGACGCGGCACCAGCTGCGCCGAGCGCGGATCGAACTGCTCGGGATCAATCGCCGGTCGCTGCATCGCGCCGGCGAACACCACCCGCTCGATCCCGCGATCGGCCAGTTCGTCGAGAAACGGCACCAGCCGCTCGATCCGGAATCGCAGGTGATCGCCGTCCAGATCGCAGGGCGCGCCGATCATCTCGCAAACGAGGATGTCCGGCACGGCCTCTTGCACGATCGCGGGCAGACGGCCAGAGCCGGCGATCAGCGCGGTATGCTTGCCCCCGCTCATTTGCCGGGCGTAAGGAAGCTGCGCTCGGACGGGCCGAGGATGAAGTCGAGCACTTCGCGCGCCAATTCGCCCTCGACGCCCTCATCGGACAGGGTTCGCGCGCTTTCGCGGAAGCTGCCCTGACCGAGCGCCTCGACGGTCTTGCGCAATGCCGAGATTTCCTCGCGCGGGGTTCCACGACGCTTCAGCCCGACGAGGTTCAGCCCTTCGAGCCCGGCGCGCGGTCCTGCGACCAGCGCGTGCGGGATAACATCCGCCGTCACCATCGACAGCGCGCCGATGATTGCGCCGCGCCCGATGCGGACGAACTGGTGCACGCCCGAGAGGCCCCCGACGATCACGTCATCGCCCAGCACGCAATGCCCCGCCACCGCGACCGAATTCACCAGAATGACCCGATCGCCCAGCTTGCAGTCATGCGCGACGTGGCACGACGACATGAAGAGCCCGTCATTGCCGATCTCGGTCAGCCCGCCGCCGCCCTCCGTGCCGGTATTCATCGTCACGTATTCGCGGATGCGGTTGCGCTTGCCGATCTTCAGCCGCGTCTTCTCGCCGTTGAATTTCAGATCCTGCGGGATCTGCCCGAGCGAGGCGAAAGGGAACACCTCCGTCTCGTCGCCGATCTCGGTCGCGCCTTGCACGACGACATGGCTTTGCAACGACACGCCGCGGCCGAGCACGACCTCGGGGCCGACCACGCAGAACGGACCGATCCGGCAGTCCGGACCGATCACCGCCCCGGGCTCGACCACCGCGGAGGCGTGAATCTGCGCGCTTGGGTCAATGCTCATGCATTCAGCCCTGAAGGTCCATCATCGCGGTGAACTCGGCTTCGGCGGCCAGTTCGCCATTCACCGTACCCCGGCCCTCGAATTTCCAGATCTTGCCGCCGCCACGCTTCACAGAGACATGCAGCTCCAGCACGTCGCCCGGAACCACCTTGCGACGGAACTTGCACTTGTCGATACCCATAAAATAGGTCAGCAGCGGCTTGTCGATCACGTCGAGCGAAATCCCCACGACGACCGCCGAGGTCTGCGCCATCGCCTCGACGATGGTGACACCGGGCATGATCGGCTCTTCCGGGAAGTGGCCTTGGAAATGCGGCTCGTTCGCGGTGACGTTCTTGATTCCGACCGCGCCCTTGTTCGGAACGATGTCACGCACCTTGTCGATAAGCAGGAACGGATAACGATGCGGAATGATGCGCTTGATGAGCGACAGATCGGCTTCGGTATAGGGGGCGGGTTCGGTCATGAGCTGTCCTCGTTCTCGGGCAAATTGCGCCTGCGGCCGCATTAGGGCGCCGCATCACGCAATCGTCGCTTTTGGCTTGTTGCTAGCAATCGCGGCCTCGCTTGGCAAGCAGCGCGCGCCTGCTATTGCCCCGGGTTGGTGTCCGTCGGAGTGGCCTGAGTACCATCTACCACCGGCAGACCGAGCGGCAATCCGGGCGCATCGCGGGTCGCCCCGTCCAGCGTGGAATTGCCGTTGCCCTTGGGCTTCGTGTTCGGCGTCGTATCCACGAAAACGCCTGCATCACCACTCGAATCCGTCGTCGCGCCATTCGCAGGTTGATCCGGAGCGGGCTGGGAAGGCGCCGCCTGATCCGAAGGCGCGGGCGTATCGGTCGCCGCACCCGCGCTGTCATTGGAGGCGGGCGGGACCAGCGGTGTCACGCGCCCGGCCCCGTCGCCGATTTCCTTATCGACCCGCGCGCCGAGTTCCTGCGTCACGTCGGCCTGCGCGAGCCCGCGGATGATCGCGCGGGAATCGAGCACCACGACCGCACCGCGCGCCCGCAGTACCTCGTCGAGCAACGGCACCACCGTTTGGACGAAGGTCTGGTGCTCTTGATTGAGCTGGCGCTGGATCGCATCGGCCTTGGCCTTCTGGGCCTGACGAATATCGGTTGCCCGCTTGTCGAACGCATCGGCGGCTTTCTGGAACGCGTCCGAAGGCATCGTCAGCCGCTCCTCGGTGAGCTTTCGCTCCTCCGCCTCGAGCTGACTCGCGATCCGGTCATTTTCCTTGCGCAGCGCGCTCGACGCAGCCTGAATCTCGGATTGCACTCGCTTGCCCCACAGCGAGTTGTCGTAAAGCTTCTCCCAATCGAGGGTCAGAACCGCGCTCTGTTGTGCGCGTGGCCCCAAGGCCTGCGCGTCGGGAGTCTGACCTGCCGATTGCGCGACAGCCGCGCCGGGCCCGAAGGCCAGCGCGGCTGCGATAAGGGTGACGGAGATACGGCTCAGACGCATCGCGCGCCCTTAGAACTGCGTGGAAAGAGACAGATCGAAGTTCTGCGTCTTGTCGTAGCTTTCTTTCTTGATCGCGCGCGAGAAGTTCAGACGCAGCGGACCGATCGCCGATTTCCAGAACAGCGATACACCGACCGCGGAACGGACATGCATCGAGTCGTCGACCTCGTTACCGCCAGTGCCGTTGGTGTCATCCAGACCCCAGACGGAGCCAACATCCCAGAACACGCCGCCGGTGATGCCGTATTCCTCGGGCAGACCGATCGGGAACTCCGCTTCGACCTTGCCGACCCAGTAGTAGTTGCCGCCGAGCGCGTCTCTGTTCGCTGCGTTGAGATCACGCGGACCAATACCGTAGCTCTCGAAGCCGCGGATCTGGCTACCCGAGAAGCGTTGCAGGATCGTCGAACCATCCGTGGCATCGACCGCGCCGCCTTCGAGCGAGGCGCGCAGCGTCGCTTCCTCGTTGAAGATCTTGCGCTCACCGACGATCTTCGCGGTGGTCTGGCCACCTTTCACGTCACCGCCCAGGCCCCAGAACTGCTGGTCGACATTGAAGCGCCAGGTGAAACGCGGGTCGATCTGTTCGCGCGAGGTGTCGTAGCTGTAGCGAAGGCCCGGGCCGCTGTACCGCTGCGAGCCCTTGTCGGTTTCTTCGTCCCGCAGGATCTGCGACGAGTTGGTCGACACGTTGTTCAGCGTGTCTTCGCCGATCTTGTAGCTCACTTGCAGCCGGCCGCGCTCGGAGACCGGGAATTCCAGCGCCGGTTCGATGCTGATACGGCGCGTGTCGTAATTGGTGTTCGAGGCCGAGCTCGAGGTCGCATAGATCGCCGAGAATTTCAGCGCCACGTCACGACCGAGGAAAGCCGGCTCGACGAAGCGGATGCTCGAGCTGTTGTTGTCCTTTGTCGTTCCGAGCGACAGGCCGAGATATTGCCCGCGGCCGAGGAAGTTCTTCTCTTCCAGCGAGGCGTTGAAGCCGATCCCGTCGGTCTTGGAATAGGACGCGCCGAAACCGAGCGAGCCGGTGGGTTGCTCCTCGACGTTCACGTCGACCACGACCTGATCGGAGTTGCTGCCCGGCTTGGTGTTCACGTCGACCGACTTGAAATAGCCGGTGCCACGAATCCGGTCAGCCGCGTTCGAGATCTCGCGCGGGTTGTAGGGGTCGCCTTCGACGGTGCGGAATTCGCGCCGGATCACCCGGTCGAGCGTCGCCGTGTTGCCTTCGATGTCGATGCGCTGCACGAAGACGCGCGGGCCACGGACCAGAACGAAATCGACATTGACCGACTGCGTGCGCGGGTCTTCGGTGATGCGGGGATCGACGCGGACAAATTGCACGCCCTTCTTGATCGCAAGCTGCTCCATCCGGGTCACGGCCAATTCGATCGCCTTTGGCGAGAAGGTCTGACCTTGGCGGATCTTGGTGAGCGGCGCGAACTCGTCAGGCGCAAGCCCGTCGATCTCGGAGCTCGTGTTGATCGCGTTGAAGTGGTATTTCTGCCCTTCGATGATGTTGAAGGTCATGAAGAACGCATCGCGCTGACGCGACATCTGCGAGGACACGCCGGTGACCTGCACGTTCTTGTAGCCGCGCGCCTGGTAGAACTCGATCAGTTTCTGACGGTCGACCGGAATGCGGCTTGCGTTGAACGTGTCGTTCTTCACGAAGGTGCGGAAGATCCCCGCCTGCTTCGTCTCGAGCACCTGACGCAGACGACGATCCGAGAAGGAGCGGTTGCCGGTGAAAGTCACACGTTCGATCGAGGTGACTTTGCCTTCCTTGATCTCGAAGGCCACGTCGACGCGATTGTTGTCGCGGCGAATGACCTTCGGCACGACACGCGCGGCCATGCGGCCATCCTCGGAATAGGCACGCGCCAGACGCTGGGCGTCCGCTTCGATCTGGGCGGGATTGTAGACACGGTTCGGCTTCGCCTGAATGATCGCGGCGAGCTGCGCATCCTTGATGATCTTGTTGCCTTCGAAATTGATCACGCTGATCGTCGGATATTCCGTCACGGCGATCTTGAGCGTGTTGCCCTGCGGCGTGATCGCAACGTTCTCGAACAGGCCGGAATTCGTCAGGCGCTGGTAAGCCGCGTTCAGATCGGCGGCGGTGACGGGCTGATTGCGGGCGATTCTGGCGAAGGACAGAATCGTCGCCGCGTCGACGCGCTCGTTACCGGTGATGACCACCTGCGAGAAGCTGTATTGCTGCGCCTGAGCGATCACGGGAACCGCGAGGCAACTCATTGCAACTGCTGGAAATACTACGCTGGCCCGCAGTGCCTTTCGCGTCGCACAGAGTCTCAGCATAGTTTGCACGCTCATCGACATCGCCCTCTCCCGCCGGAAGTTCACTTTTCCCTTTGGTTAGGGTGGTAGCGAAGGGCGTAACCGATGTCAAAGCTGGGATGGCCCCTCGGCCCCGAGATTTTGTGGACCGCGATCATCTTGCCACGAAGGAAAGGGCCGCGAAGGCGGCCCCGGGATCAAGGAAGAACGGATTTTGCGGGCGTCGCGCCCCTGTCGGCTCCGGCTCAGATGCGCTGGAAACTCGAAGCGTCGCCGCCGAGAATGTCGATCAGTTGAACACCGATCAGAGCCGCACCGAGAAGCGCGACCAGAACCGCCGCGATGAACAGCAGCCGGTCGCCGACAATATCCACCAAGGGGCGGAGTTCGCGATAGTGATGCGCGATGATCTCGGACATGGGTGGTCTCCTTCGCGCGAGTTGCGCCTAAAGGTTCCCTACCCAGCCTTCATGTCGGCATTGCGAGGCAAATGTGGCGAAACCGCGGCACCGCCCGCTCGCGCGCCCATCAGGCCCCGCTCAGTCGGGCCCCGCTCAGCAGGTCAGATCGTTCCACAGCCCGAAGACCATCAGCGTCAGCACCAGCGCCAGCCCGATCGACATGAAGACGTTCATCAACTGATCGGAGGGCGGCTTGCCCGTGATCGCTTCGTAGAGGTGGAACATCAGGTGGCCGCCATCGAGCACCGGGATCGGAAAGAGGTTCAGGAAACCCACAGCCGTCGACAGCACCGCGATGAACCAGATGAAGTCGAGCATCCCCGATTTCGCCGCCGCAGCCGAAGTCTCGGCAATGCGCAGCGCGCCGGTGAGATTACAGCTCGAAATCCGCTGCGCGATCATCGCCTGAATGCCCGAGACCGATTGCGTGATGATGCCCCAGGTCTGGGTCACGCCACCCACCAGCGCATCGACAGGGCCGACCGATTGGGTTACCGGCTCGAACATGAACGAGCCCGTGGCGCCGATCAGGAACCGGGTCTCGAATTGCCCGTCGCCCACCGGCAGATCGGTCCGGCGCGGCTCGAGCGTCACGGAGAACGTCTTGCCCGCATCCCCCTCGGGCCGCCAGATATCGAGCGCGACCGGCTTGCCCGCGCCCGCTTTCACCGCATCCTGCAGATCGATGAAACGATAGACCGGCTTGCCGTCGATCGCCGTGATCACGTCGCCGGCCCGCAGCCCGGCATCATAGGCGGCCGAGCCGGGTTGAACGCCCGCAAATCGCGCCGGGAAAAGCTGCGGTCCCGTGGCGTCGGTTTTGCTGCCGTCGCGGGTTACGGTGTAATCGAGCGTCGGCCCTGCGGGCAGTTGATCGACCACGTCGGAGAGCGCTTGATAATCCGGCGTCGGCTTGCCCGCCACCGCGTCGATCACGTCGCCCTGTTGCAGATCGCCTGACCCACCGGGTAGCGCCACGACAGTCTGGATCGCGGGCGTCTCGGTCGCCTTTCCGGCCCAGAGGCTCAATCCCGCAATCACGAGAATAGACAGAATGAAGTTGAAGACGGGCCCTGCCGCCACGGTCGCGGCCCGTGCCCAAAGAGGCGCGCCATGCATGGTGTGGCGGCGTTCCTCGGGGCTCAGGTGCTGCATCTCCTCGACATCGACCCCGGCCGAGGCCGCGTTCGCATCGCCCAGAAACTTGACGTAGCCGCCCAATGGCACCGCCGCGATCTGCCAGCGCGTGCCATGCTTGTCGACGCGGCTGATCAGCTTCGGCCCGAAGCCGAGCGAGAAGACCTCTGCCTTGATTCCGGAAATCCGTCCTATGATGTAATGGCCGTATTCATGCACCGCGACGATGATCGAGAGCGCGACGACGAAGGCCACCACGGTATAGAGCAGATTTCCGAATTGGGGCAGCAGGTCCAAAACTCAGATCCTTCCGTGTTCACAGATCGCCATTGCGCGCGCGCGCGCCTCGGCGTCGCAGCTCAGAACCATATCGAGGTCTTTCGCCGCGATTCCAAGCCCCTGATCCCGCGACATCTCGCCCAAGGTGGTCTCGACCAGCGCCGCCATGTCGAGAAATCCGATACGTCCCGCGATGAACAGATCGAGCGCCACCTCCTTGGCGGCGTTGAACACGGTGCCCGCCAGACCGCCCGTCTCCATCACCTCGCGCGCCAGCCGCAGCGCGGGGAACCGCTGCAGGTCGGGGGTGCGGAAATCGAGCTGTCCGATCTTCGCCAGATCGAGCTTCTCGACCGGAAGCGGCTTTCGCGCGGGCCAGTTGAGAGCATAGCCGATCGCATGGCGCATGTCGGGCACACCCATATGCGCCATCAGCCCGCCATCGTGGAACCCGACCAACGAATGGACGATGCTCTGAGGATGCACGAGGACTTCGATCTGCTCTGGTGCGAAGCCGAAGAACTCTTTCGCCTCAATAACTTCCAAGGCTTTGTTGAACATGGACGCGGAGTCGATCGTGATCCGCTGCCCCATGTCCCAATTCGGATGCGCCGAGGCCTCTGCCACGGTCGCATGGGCCAGCTTTTCGATCGGCCAGTCGCGGAATGCGCCGCCCGAGGCGGTGATGATAACCCTTTCGACCGCAGCGATATCCTCGCCCACGAGCCCTTGGAAAATCGCCGAATGCTCACTGTCCACCGGCAGGATCGTCGCGCCGTGGGTGCGCGCCTCGGCCATCAGGAGCGGCCCGGCGGTGACCAGCGACTCCTTGTTCGCCAGCGCCAGCGTCGCCCCTTGCGAGAGCGCCGCGAAGCCGGGTGCGAGCCCTGCCGCGCCGACGATCCCCGACAGAACCCAATCTGCGGGGCGATAGGCCGCCTCGATCAAAGCCTGCGGCCCGGCGGCCACCTCGATCCCGGTCCCGGCCAGCGCATCGCGCAAGGCGGGCAGGCAATCGTCGAATGCGGTTACGGCCAGATCGGCTTTCAGCGCCACGGCCTGCTCGGCCAGTCGCGCAACATTGCGGCCCGCACTCAGCGCCACGACGTCGTAGGCTTCCGCCCCGCCCTGTGCCATCAGCAGATCAAAGCAGCTTTCGCCGATCGAGCCGGTCGCCCCGAAGACCGAAACCTTCCGCATCGTTCAGCCTTCCGTCAGCGGCAGGGTCGTCACCTGCGAGATCACCATCAGGAACACGACGGCCCCGGTCAGCGCGTCGAACCGGTCGAGCACACCGCCATGGCCCGGGATCAGAGAGGAGCTGTCCTTCACCCCGGTCGCGCGCTTGATCGCGCTTTCGGCAATGTCGCCCAGCTGGCCCGCGAAGGCCAGAAGCGGCGAGATCCAGATCATCGCGAGACCGCCGCCCATCTGGGCAAAGACGAAGCCCACGAGCGCCGCGCCGACCCAGCCGCCGATCGTGCCCGACCATGTCTTCTTCGGGCTGACCTTGGGCCAGAATTTCGGCCCGCCGACCGTGCGGCCAACGAAATATCCCATGATATCAGAGACAACGACCACCGCGACGATCCATGTGATCGCACCCAGCCCCGCGCCCTCTCGCAGCGCGACCAGCCCGTATCCCGTCAGCATGATCGCCAGCGCATAGGCCGCGCCGATCCGGCGCCGCCCGGTGCAGATCACCGCCGCCATGATCGGTACGATCAGCAGGTAAATCAGCCCGTAAGGTTCGTGGATCACGAAGACGAAGGTCAGGGTCGCCGCCGCCACGAGCCCCAGACCCACGGCTTTGCCGGGGCGTTCGGGGCGCAGCATCTCGGTCAGCTCCCAGACCATCAGCCCGGTGACGAGCACCGAGAGCGCCGCGAAGACCGGCCCGCCCCACCAGATCGCGGCAAGCCCGATCGCCACCATTGCAAGCCCGGAGGCGAGCCGCGGGACGAGATCGCCCCATTTGCCGGTCCGCGGCTGACGGGTCACGAGGCGACCCCGCCGAAGCGCCGCTCGCGCCCGGCGAACCGCTCGAGGATGTCCGCAAGCTCGGCCGGGGTGAAATCGGGCCAGAGCGTGGGCGTGAATTCATATTCGGAATAGGCCGCCTGCCACGGCAGGAAATTCGAGGTCCGCGTCTCGCCCGAGCTGCGGATCACCAGATCGGGATCGGGCATCCCCGCGCTGTCTAGCCGGGCCGAGATCAGGGCCTCGTCGACCGCATCGACATCGATCTTGCCCGCGGCCACGTCACGCGCGATGGATTGCGCGGCGCGCTTCAGCTCGTCGCGCCCGCCGTAATTGATCGCAACCGCCAGCGTCAGCTTCGAATTGCCCTTGGTGCGGGCCTCGATCGCGTCCATCGTCTCGCGCAGAAGCGGGTCGAGCGGCGTCCGGTCCCCAATGAAGCGCAGCTCGACGCCCTGACGCGACAGCTCCGCCGCCTCGCGTTTGATCATCAGCCGGAACATCTTCATCAGACCAAGAACTTCCTGCGTCGAACGCTTCCAGTTCTCGGTCGAGAAGGCGTAGATCGTCATGTAGCGGATGCCGAGGTCGGGCGCGGCCTGCACGACCTTCTTGATCTGCTCCGCCCCCTTGCGGTGACCGGCGAGACGCGGCCAGCCCCGCTGGGTGGCCCACCGCCCATTGCCATCCATGATGATCGCGACATGCAGCGGCGCAGGCGCGCCGCCGTCATGCCCCTGCGGGGTTTGGGCGATATCGGGAATGCTAGGGGCCATCGGCGATGTGATCCTTCTCGCGCAGGACGCAATGCGGGGCTGAGGCGGAGGCCTCAGACCTGCATGATCTCGGCTTGCTTGTCTTCCAGCGCCTTGTCGACCTTCGCGATATGCGCGTCGGTCATTTCCTGGACTTCGCTCTCCCAGAGCTTCACGTCATCTTCGGACATGCCGTCGGCCTTGGCCTTCTTGATCTGGTCCATGCCATCGCGGCGCACGTTGCGGATCGCGACGCGGGCGTGCTCTGCATATTGGGCGGCGACCTTGGTCAGTTCGCGGCGGCGTTCCTCGTTGAGCTCGGGGATCGGCAGCATGATGATCGTCCCGTTGGTCTGCGGGTTGATGCCCAGACCCGATTCACGGATCGCCTTCTCGACCTTGCCGACGAGGCCCTTGTCCCAGACGTTGATCGTGACCATCCGCGGCTCGGGCACGTTGACGGTCCCGACCTGGTTGATCGGGGTCATCTGGCCATAGGCTTCGACCTGAACCGGCTCCACCATCGAAGCCGAGGCGCGGCCCGTGCGCAGCGACGCGAATTCATGCTTGAGCGAGCTCATCGCGCCATCCATACGGCGTGCCAGGTCATCGGTATCGATCTCGAAATCGTCGGACATTGGGTATTTCCCCGTTCTTGTTGAGCCTCGGGCCGAGCTTTAGCGCAGCTCGCAGGCGAAAACTAGCATTTGTGATCGTCGCGCGGCGCTCAGCCCTGCACTTTGGTGTAGGTGCCTTCGCCTGCCAGAATGCCGCGGAAGCCACCCGGCTCGTCAAGCGAGAACACGATGATCGGCTTGTTGTTGTCGCGTGCGAGCGCGATCGCCGAGGCATCCATCACTCCGAGATTCTTCTGAAGAACCTCGTCATAGCTGACGGTATCGTACCGCTTCGCATCGTCGAATTTCTTCGGGTCCTTGTCATAGACCCCGTCGACCTTGGTGCCCTTGAAGATCGCTTCGCAGGACATCTCGTTGGCGCGCAGCGTCGCGGCCGTGTCGGTGGTGAAATAGGGGTTGCCGGTGCCGGCGGCAAAGATGCAGACCCGCTTCTTCTCGAGGTGGCGTACGGCGCGGCGGCGGATATAGGGCTCGCAGACCTGATCCATCGGGATGGCGGAGATTACACGGGTGAAGACGCCCAGGCCTTCCAGCGCCGATTGCATCGCCAGCGCGTTCATCACGGTCGCGAGCATCCCCATGTAATCGGCCGTCGTGCGCTCCATCCCCTGAGCAGAGCCCGCAAGCCCGCGGAAAATGTTGCCGCCGCCGATTACCATGCAGATTTCGACACCGAGATCGCGCACCGACTTCACTTCATGCGCTATACGCGACACGGTCGGCGGATGCAGGCCGTAGCCCTGGTCCCCCATCAGCGCCTCGCCCGAGATTTTCAGTAGCACGCGATTGTATTTGGCCGCGGGATGCGTCTCGGCGCTCATCTGATCCTCCGATGGGCTGTTGTCATTGGCGCGCAAAATGATCCAAATAGAGCCGGGGTTCAACCTCTTGCAGAAGCGTTGTTCCCCGAGCCCGACAGAAAGCCTGCAAGAGCCGCCGATGCCGCCTGCCCTGCCCGATATATCGCCGCGAACGCCCGTGCTGATCGCGGGCGCCACGGCGAGCGGAAAATCGGCGCTGGCACTGTCGATCGCCGAAGCCGCGGGCGGCGTCGTGATCAATGCCGATGCGCTTCAGGTCTGGTCCTGCTGGCGGGTGCTGAGCGCGCGACCCTCGCCCGAGGAAGAGGCCCGCGCGCCGCATGCCCTCTACGGGCATCTCGATCCCGGCGCGGACTATTCCGTCGGCCATTGGCTGCGCGATGTCACGCCGCATCTGGAGGCATTTCACGCAGGCGGGCCGCGCCCGATCGTCGTTGGCGGCACCGGGCTCTATTTCACGGCGCTGACGCAGGGATTGGCGGAGATCCCTGTAACGCCAGCGGAAATTCGCGCCGAGGCCGATCATCGGCGGCTCACGGAAGGCCATGCGGGGATGCTGGGCGAGCTCGACGCGACGACCCGCGCGAAGATCGATCCGCAGAACCCGATGCGCGTCCAGCGCGCGTGGGAGGTGTTGCGCGCCACCGGCGAAGGCCTCGCCGTGTGGCAGGCCCGCACCCCGCCGCCGCTTCTGCCGCTCGAGACTGCGGCGCCCCTCCACCTCGATCCGGAGCGCGACTGGCTGGCCGAACGCATCGATCGCCGGTTCGATCTGATGCTTGAACAAGGCGCACTCGACGAGGTTCGCAGGGTGGAGCCAATCTGGGATCCGGATGCGCTTTGGGCGAAGGCGATCGGAGCGCCGGAATTGATCGCGCATTTGCATGGCCAACTCGATCTGAGTGAGGCGCGCAAACGCGCGCAGGCGGCAAGTCGCCAATATGCCAAGCGGCAACGCACATGGTTTCGTAGCCGTATGAAGGCGTGGCACAAGATCACGTAGACTGTGACCCAACGGCAACTGCGCGTCCGGGCTTCTGTGGAAAATTCCTTGGTCGCTAAGCGGGTTGCGGGCTATCCTCCCGCCGTCATCGCTTGGGATCAACGCATCGTGAAGCTCTTTTCCACTCCGCCCCTGTCGCAGCTGTCGCAGGCCAAGACCGTGAAGCCCGGGTCGCAGTCCATGTGCGGCCCGACGCGCGGTGACGTCGGCCAGCCTTCGGAACTGCACACCGTTCCGCGGGAGCCACGGCTGGTGCAGATCGCCCATCTGGCCAAGGGCGGGCGTTGGCGGGTCGAGGCAATGCGCGCCCATTCCGAACCTTGCCTTCTGTGGTTCTCTCGAGGGCAGGGCCGGATCACGCTGGCGGGCGTGACGCGCGGCTATGGGCCCAATAACGCGATTTTCATCCCGCCGGGCGTGATGCACGGCTTCGAGATTTCCAACCAGACCCACGGTCAGGCGCTGTTCTTCGGGCGCGACAGCGACATCGTCTTGCCGCCCGCCGCCCATCACCTGCGCATCCGGGAGGCGATCGCACAGGGCGAAATCGGCTCGATCTTGGAGGCGATCCAGCGCGAGAACGAGAGCACGCGGCCCGCCGCCGACCGGGCACTGCGCAGCCATCTGGGACTGCTCAGCGTTTGGCTCGAGCGACAGATCGCGAGCAATGCGAGCGAGGCGATCCGCCCGAGCGCGGCGCGCCGTCTGGTTACGCGCTACGCCGTTCTGGTCGAGCGCGAGTATCGCGCGGGAACGCCGGTCGCGGATATCGCGCGCGAACTGGGCGTAACACCGACCCATCTGTCGCGCGCCTGTCGCGACGCCTGCGGGAAATCGGCTCTGGAACTGATGCAGGAGCGGCGCCTTTACGAAGCCCGCCGCCTGCTGCGCGATACCCCCGTTCCGATCAAGGAGATCGCGCAGCTTCTGGGATATCGCAGCGCCGGATATTTCTCCCGCGCCTTTCAGGCCGGCACCGGCAGTACCCCGATCGCCTTCCGCCGCGCCACCTGAGCGGCGTCTCGCGCCGCGCGGAAGGGCCGGCGGGCTTGCTTTCCGAGCGGGCCCCGGGCCGATCGCCCCGGGGGACTGCGACCGGCCGAGGCGTGGGTCGCGTCTGGGCGAATTAGTCCCATCACGCCAAGGGCGACGATACCTCGCCGCCTCGATCCGTGCGCCGAGGCGGCGGGGAAATCGCCCTCGCGCGTTTGTCACACCGATGTGCGTCTTTGGAACGAGCCCATGGATCAGACGCATCATGCAGCGCTCGCGGTGCCATCGCGTTGCGGTAGGGTGAAACTCGAAACGGCGGCGATCAGCTGCGCGCTCTCGGACAGCATCGCGCGGCTGGCAGCGGCGCTGCGGTCGAACATCGCGGCCCCACGCTGCGTTGCCTGATCCAGTTGGTGCACCGCAGTGTTGATTTCGGCGATACCATTCGCCTGTTCCCCCGAAGAAGCCGCGATTTCCGAGACCCGGTCATGGATTTCGCGCACCGAGCCCACGATCCGCGCTAGAGCCGCACCGGTCTGGCCGACCAGACTCACGCCGGATTGCACCTGCCGGTCCGAGGAAGAGATCAGCTCTGAGATTTCCTTAGCGGCTTCGGAGGAGCGCTGCGCCAGCGCGCGCACTTCCGAAGCGACGACCGCGAAGCCCCGGCCTGCCTCGCCCGCCCGTGCGGCCTCGACCCCGGCGTTGAGCGCGAGCAGGTTGGTCTGGAAGGCAATATCGTCGATCACCGAAGTGATCCGCGAAATCGCCTTTGCAGAGGTCTCGATCTCCGCCATCGCGGCCACCGCGCTATCCACTACGTTGGAGCCGCTCTCGGCATGTCCGCGCGCGTCGCTGGCAAGATCGCGCGCCGACTGCGCCCCTTCCGCTGCCGATTGGACCGAGACCGTAAGCTCGTTGAGGGCCGCCGCAGTTTGTTCGAGCGTTGCGGCATTGCGCTCTGTCTGGGCGCTGAGTTCATCGGCGGAGTTTGCGATTGCGCGGGCCTCGCCGTCGATATGCCGTGCCCCGCTGTCGATCTGACTGAGCGAAGCGGCAAGCTGGGCCACGGCCGCGTTGAAATCGTGGCGGAGTTTTTCATACTCGCCGGGCAGTTCGTGATCGAGCGAAGCACCGAGATCGCCGCGCGCGAGCGCATCGAGCCCCGCAGCGAGCGTATTCACGATGGTCTTCTGATCCGCGAGAGCTTGCCGCGACTCTTCCTCGCGCTGGCGCAGGGCTGCCTGTTCCACGGCTTCGGCTTCGCGCTCCGCGCGTTGCGCGGCCTCTGCCTCAGCACGGCGAGCCTCCTCGGCCTGCGCGACCTCTTCCTGACGCGCGCGATCCGCCTTTCGGGCATTTTCCTCTTCGAGACGCAGGCTCTCCTGCATTTCGGCGTTCCGCTCGATATTCTCGGCGAAGACCTGAAGTGCCCGTGCCATCTCGCCCAGCTCATCGCGCCGCTTGGCGCCCGAAACCTTGACCTGCGTATCCCCTTTTGCAATCGCATCGGTCGCCCGCGCCAATGCGCCGATCGGGCGCGTGATCCGTCCACCCGCGATCCAGGCGATCACCCCGGAAACGACGAAGGCCGCGGCAATCAAGCCGAGCGAAATCTGCCAGATCATTCGCCGCAGAGCCGCCAGCTCATCGGCGCTCAGTTCCACAGTCGCGGCACCGACGACGTCGCCGGAGAAATCCCGCACCGGTGTCGCGCGCAGCACGTAGTCCGCCCCGTCATGGGAGATCCACTTGTCGACGGTCTCGCCTGCGCGCAATGCCGCGAAATCCGCGTCGTTCAGCGGGTTCCGCTCATCCACGGTGAATGCGAGCCGTTCTGGCTTCCCGTCCCCGAGGAGACCGAAATATTCATACTCGGAGCCGGTCTGGGCCTTGAGCGCGTCAAAGAAGGTTTGTCCGATATTTAGGCCGATCTCGACCGAACCGACCTGCTTGCCCTCGTGGAAGACCGGGGCGACGCCCCGCGCGCCGATCCCCGCCTTGCCCGATTCCAGCGCCGCGACCGGCTTGCCGGTCTCGTTCACCGTGACCACGGTCTTGCGAAACCCCGACAGATCGTCGCCGCGTTTTTCCAGTTTGTGGATACGGATCAGAGACGTTGCAGGCGCCAGATGGAACTGAAACTGCGCCACGCCGGTCTCGTCGCGCAAGACCGGCCAGTTCGGCGCGAAGATCGCTTCCAGCGCGGCATCGTCGCGCGCAGCCATTGCTGCCTGGACCTGCGGCAATCCTGCGATCAGCAGCGCCCGGTCGCGCGCACCGACACTCGCGGCCTCGATCGCGCTACGCATCCGTTCCTCGGCCGCATTCAGATTGCGCACGCGCGAGACATCCTCGAGCTTGCCACCGACCCAGAACATCCCCGCTGCCATCAGCGCGCAGGCGATGAGCGAGATCACGATTGGCAACAACAGGATTTGCCGGCGAATGGACATGTCGGACCCTTTCTCAAAGTCAGTCGGATCCGGACTAGAACGATTCTCCTAACATCTCGTTCACGCGATATCGGCGGCCCGCCGCGCCGCATAGAAATGGGCCGCGCCCTTTCAGGCGCGGCCCGGGTTTCGGGGAGGTAAACCCTATCAGAAGAACCCGAGCTTGTTCGGGTTGTAGCTGACCAGCATGTTCTTGGTCTGCTGGTAGTGATCGAGCATCATCTTGTGGGTCTCGCGACCGATGCCCGACTGCTTGTACCCGCCGAAGGCCGCGTGGGCCGGATAGGCGTGGTAGTTGTTGACCCAGACGCGGCCCGCCTCGATCCCGCGACCGAAGCGATAGGCACGCGAGCCATCACGGGTCCAAACGCCGGCGCCAAGGCCGTACATCGTGTCGTTGGCGATCTCGAGCGCCTCTGCCTCGTCCTTGAAGGTCGTGACCGACACCACGGGGCCGAAGATTTCCTCTTGGAAGACACGCATCTTGTTGTGGCCTTTCAGGATCGTCGGCTGGATGTAGAAGCCGTTCGCCAGATCGCCGTTGAAGCGCGCGGCGTCGCCCCCGGTCAGTACCTCGGCCCCTTCTTCGCGACCGATGCTCAGATAGGACATGATCTTGTCATGCTGCTCCTGGCTCGCTTGCGCGCCGACCATCGTCTCCATCACGCGAGGGTCGCCTTGCTTGATGGCTTCGACGCGGGCAATGCAACGCTCCATGAACTTCTCGTAAATGTCCTCCTGAATGAGCGCGCGGCTCGGACAGGTGCAGACTTCACCCTGATTGAAGGCAAACAGCACGAAGCCTTCGACCGCCTTGTCGAGGAATGCATCATCCTCGGCCATCACGTCGGAGAAGAAGATGTTGGGCGACTTGCCGCCAAGTTCCAAGGTGACCGGGATCAGGTTCTCCGTCGCGGCCTGCATGATCTTGCGGCCCGTCGCGGTGGAGCCGGTGAAGGCGATCTTGGCGATGCGCGAGGAGCGCGCCAGCGCCGCGCCGACTTCCGCGCCGTAGCCGTTGACGATGTTGAGAACGCCATCGGGTAGCAGGTCGGCGATGACTTCAGCCACGACCATGATCGCTGCCGGAGTCTGCTCGGCCGGTTTCAGCACCACGCAGTTGCCTGCCGCCAGCGCCGGCGCCAGCTTCCATGCCGCCATCAGAACCGAGAAGTTCCACGGAATGATCTGCCCGACGACGCCCAGAGGCTCGTGGAAGTGATAGGCGACGGTGTCGGCGTCGATTTCCGACATCGTGCCTTCCTGGCTGCGCAGAACGCCCGCGAAATAGCGGAAATGGTCGACGGCGAGCGGAATGTCGGCGGCCGTGGTCTCGCGGATCGGCTTGCCGTTATCCCAGGTTTCGGCGGCGGCGATCAAGTCGAGATTTTCCTCGATCCGGTCGGCGATCTTGAGAAGGACGTTCGAGCGCTCAGCAGCCGAGGTCTTGCCCCATGCGTCTTTCGCGGCATGGGCGGCATCAAGCGCGGCTTCGATATCCGCCTCGTTCGAATGGGCGACTTCGCAGACCTTGCCGCCAGTGATCGGTGTGATGTTGTCGAAATACTTGCCGCTTTTCGGGGGCACGAACTTGCCGCCGATGAAGTTGTCGTAGCGGTCGCGGAACGGCGACACGGAAACGCCTTTGAACTCGGGCGTCATATCATTGGCCATTGGTCTTCCTCCCAGTTTAGAGCGCAACCGACAGGGCCGCGCAGCATGGGGCTCAGCTTGCCTAATCGCGCACGCTGCGCATAGCCGGCCTGCGCTGGGGGAATACGTCATCTGTATCAGACCTGAGACAGGTGCAGGCGCAGCATTCAGAGGAAGGAGGGGCGCCGCCCCGCACTCGCGGAACCGCCGGAATATTTTCAGGACCGAAGGGGAGCATCGCTAGCTCCGTCTCCACGTTTTCGACAGATTGTGGCGGTGAATCTTGTGCATGCGAAGAGCAGACAGCGCACCAGAAGCCCTGTCGGCGCTCGCCGACCGACCGTGTCAGATACCGGCCTACGACCCGAATTTCACGGTTGCGACGAGGCGACTTTTATCGTCGCTACGGGGACCGTTTTCACGAGTTTATATTGCGCGTTATAGTCTTGAATGACCTTCTTGCCTGCGCTTTGGCTCGCGAAGCTCCATTGCCCGGTCTCGGCGCCCTTCACGATCAGGGAATACACAGCAAGCTCCATGGCACGCCGCACCGCGAAAGTCTTGGGCTCGTTCCGCGTGACGCCGGTCTCGAGTTCGAGAATCTTGTCTGTCGCGACGAAACGGAAGACATCGCCCTGCAATTGAACGGAATATATCGTCTTGGTCGTCGTGACCGAGGTCAAGACCCGCCCAGTGGAGACGCTGACGGCCCGAAGCGCGACCGTAACGACGTTCTTGCGATATTCGTGGGTTCCGCCGATCCCGAGGAAACGAGCGCCAAATCCACCGGTCTGGACGCTGCTATCGTAACCGACGATCGAGCCTTCCATGATGATCCCGGCGAAGCGCAGAGGCGGCAGCGCAGCCTTGCCGCCATAAGCCTTCTGCGTCTGCTCGATTATGCTTCTTTCCTTGAGAAGATCGTCGACATTGTTGCGTTCGACGACGTTGAACCACTTTCCGTTACCTACTGAAGTGAGAACATCGGTGAGGATGTCCGCGCCGCCTTGGGTCACGGCCCGAGAGAAATCGGCAAAATCACTGTTGGGTTTGTTCTGACCAGTGAGATCGGGGAAATCATAGACAGCGACATCGATCGGTCGCGCAGGGGGCGGAAGATAATCGAGGCTGATCTTCGTGCTCGAGTTTTCTTGGAGCACTGGCTTTTCCGCGAACATCATATCGCTTTGATGCGGAAAATTAGCCCCACAGCCTGACAAAGTGAAGCCAGCGACAACGGCGAACGCCAAACGTAATACTGATTTCATAACTTCCACTTTTTAGTTGCTCGCCCTGTTGGGGGCCTGCCGCACTGGAGTTTTCTTTTATTGGTTCGTCGTCGTCCCAGAGCCAATTCCTGCGGTCGGAGCCGTCGGCGTCCCCGTATTGATGGGGATGATGATCGTAGGACCGCCGATACTGCCACCAGTGGAACCTCCTCCACCGATCCCAGGGGTCGTCGTGCCGCCTCCGCTGCTCTGGTTCAAATCGGTGATGGTCGCGGTCTTCTGGGTATCGGCAAGTCCGAAGAGAAAGCTGCCGTAATTCGGATTCCCACCGAAATCGGGGTTCTTGAACTTGAAGATGAGTTCCTGCGCAGACGCAGATCCAGCCGCGAGAGTGATCGAGAGACCGAAAAGTCCCAATGCTGTCGAAAGTTTATTCATGCGTGCCTCACAGCAAAATTTTGCGTCACGTCAAAACCAATTGTTTCAGCAATGACATATTTTCGCAAAGAATTCCATTGCCGATCGCTTGAACCGGAAGCTTGGCGGGTCGTGTTGTTTTCGCGTCACGATCGAAAAACACCTCAAGATGAAACTCGATCATGGATTTATGACGATTGAGCCATCTGGCGCTCGCGCAATCGAGTAACTCGCCGGCGCGGATGAGCGTCCCTGGATCACACCGACCTTGAAGCGTCCGGTCGGCGACCGCGAATTCGTCGTCGGCGACGATGAAGAGCGAACCATCTGGTCAGAAACGTTAAGGGCTAGACGTTTTCCGACACCGAATTGTGACACGGATACGTCGGTGTCGTTCCCGGTGACGGTGACCGAAGACTGGTTCCAGACCCCTTGCTGGTAAAGACCGACCGTATTTCTGTGGCCGTTGATCCCGATAAAGGATGAATTCAGACCGCCGACCTGCACCGCCAGCGCCGCGTTCAGGCTTCCCTGGTTCACCGTGAGTGCCGAATTTTGGACACCCGCCTGAATAAGTGCGGAACTGTTTCGGCTGCCAGATGAGATCTGCGCGCCGACATTACGTTGACCGGCTTGGAAAACACTCTGCATGTGTTTTGCGCCAAAGGCGACGTTCGCAGCGCCATTGTGAGAGCCAATTTGCTGCAAGTAAGCTTCTTGAGCGACCGCGGACGAACTGCAGACTATCACGAATGCAGCCGTCATCAGCCACTGCGACGAGCGCGGCGGCATGATCCCCACCTCTCTTTTTCAAGACAGCAACCCTACGCCCGCACACACTTGGGCGGGCGTAGGAAAGAGTTTCAACTCAACTTAGTTGATGGTCGCGTGCGAGCCGTACGGGAAGCTCGCATGGGCAATCGGCGACGGCAGCGGAGCCGTACCAACCGACATACCGAAGGTCGGCGTCGAGATCGAACCGTAGGTCTGCCCCGCCATGCCGCCCTGGTTGTTGCCGTTATTCTGCTGCCAATTAACACCAGTATTGTTGTTACCTTCCTGGATCGTCTGCGCCCTGAAGTTGGCATTCTGCACGCCCGGAGCCTGGTTAGCCAACTGGACCGTTACAGCCTTGTTGTTGCCGTTCATAAAGCCCCGCCCGCTTTGAATGACCAGCGAGTTCATCTGCGCACCCAAACCCGAGCGGGTACGCGCGTTATTGTTTGCCTGCGTATCTTCAAGTGAATTGTCGAAACGCGTGTCGACCTGATAGGTCATCGCGGTATTGTTGGCACCCCGGCTCAAGTTGGCGGCGCGGAAGCCAATACCCTGTTGTGCAATGACCTGCCTCACATTCGTGCCATTGCTATATTCGGAATAGTTGAGACCGGTCAGGTTGTCGCCAAGCTGCGTGATGTATGCGTCTTGCGCATGCGCACCACCCGCGATGAGCAGCGCGGCTGCTGTTACTGCAAAAAGTTTCATGATCATCTTCCCCACTCAGTTAAAATTTGCCACTGGTCAAATCGTGATCAGAACAATGTCGCCAACCACAACGTACCGCGACGTCAGGTAGTAAACGCGCCGCATCTCAGTCTCGCAAGAGCAATGGTTAAAGAATGTGCCATTTTCTCGCCACATTCTAAACAAAATCATCAAATCAATTGAATTGTCGTCAATTATCGAATAGCGCCCCAGCTATATTTCAATTTCAGATTTAATTAGAATATATGTTTTCAACCAAAAATTGAATTTCGAATCTATGCTTTTTCGCGCATATAAGAATATTCGAGTCGACTGAGGCTTCGCATGCTTCGCAAACACCCACAACCAACGTGTTCGAAATAAGTTCGGCCCGGAAAGTTCGAGAGCGCGCAGCTTTGCTCGAAGATTACTTGAAACCGAAATCTGAAGGCAGCGCCACCTGTCAGTAGGATCTCCGACTGCGAGCGTGAGACGCCTCCAGGCGCCGACCTTGCCGGACGCCCGTCAATTGATAAGAAACCAAATTGGAGGTCGAGGCGTGCTCGTGCCGTGCACATGACCCCGCCGCATCGTTAGCGCGGCAGCCCGCTCGACGTCTCACAGGCAGCCGGATCGTCGCCTAGCGTTGAACAACCAAAGCCCGATTATAGCTACCGGTCTGGCTGACGGATGCCATGGCTCGGTTACCGGTTTGATAAATGGATGCGCCGTTCCTCGTGCCGCTTTGCACAAGCGACGCCATGTTGAAGTTGCCGGTCTGCTTAATCGAGCCCGCCTGGACGCCTACCTGATAGAGCATGCTGGTATTGGACGTCCCCGTGCTCTGCACGTCCGCGAGCGCACCGGATGCCGGAGGAGTCGCCACCGGAAAGCCGCTCAGGTCCACACTCGTTATGCTTGGCTCCAAATGGAGATTTGCGATCTGCAGCTGCACATCGGGGAGAGCCTGTACAATTTTCGGCTGTGGCACGGTCAGGGTCATCGGACCCGCAGACACTTGCGCCAAGTAAGCCTCGCCCGCCATACCCTGCACCGGGATGCTAAGAGCTAGCACCGCACTTGCAATTACCATTCTGTTCATCATTCGCCTCTGCCCTATGCTTTGCCTCAGGCACGCCGCGGGTATCGGAGCGATACGTGTCGGAGGATTCCGAAGTCTTCATGCCTCAAGGAATCATCGAACTGTGGCGTGTTTTGGACGTTCGGGCGGCGATTTTCGTATGATCTTTACAACTCTGGGGCGCAGATCGTGCCGATCGACACCGGACACGATCTATGTGGGAAACCGTTGCGAAAATGTGAGTGAAGCACTTTGCACAGCTATTTGGGCGCAGGACGCCTTGCAGCTGTTACGACAAGGCAGGCAGGGGGTGCCAGGCAAGAAACGGAGATCCGGAAACGCGATAGAATAGCGCCGTGATCGGTCGGCCAGCCCCCTGCCCGCCTCACCGCCACTCAAACGCCGAGGTTGAGCGCCTTGGCCTTGCGGTAGAAGGTCGCCCGACCGATGCCGAGATCGCGGGCGGCAGCCGAGACGTTGCCGCCGTTGCGGGCCAGTGCGCGGGCCATTTCGGCGCGTTGCGCTTCTTCGAGACCGTTGCGGATGCCATGCTCCAGCAGATCGGAAGCCGGAAGCTGGCCGATCTGCCCGGCCTCGATCCCGAGGTGCCGCCGAGCGGCGCGGGTGGCGCCGACGACGAGATCGTCGCGGTCGAGCGCCAGCAGCATCACGCCCTGCGCCCCGGTCTCGCCCGAGCCGGTCGAGAGGATGCGCGCGCCGTCATAGGAGGCGCGGAACAGGTCCGCCTCGATCCGGTGCGCTGCGTCCTGCACGGTCAGCGCCACGAGGCGCGCATAGCCCTCGGTCATGTCGGAGCGCGCGGAGCTGACGTCGATCACGCCGGCCAGATCGCCCTGCGCGCCGAAAATGGGCGAGCCCATGCAGGTCAGCACCGTGTTGCGGGTGCGGAAATGCTGATCGCGCCAGACGGTGACGGGGCGCGCCTCGGCCACGCAGGTACCGATGCCGTTCGTGCCCTCGACCCCTTCGGACCAGTCCGAGCCGGGCGCGAGGTTGGAGGAATGGAAATCATCCTTATCCGCGTCGCGCAAACGCTCGTCCAGCACGAGCCCGCCCGCGTCGGACAGAAGGACCGTGCAGCCCGCATCGCCTGCCGCCCGCGACAGACGGTCGAGCACCGGCGAGGCGATCCGCATCATCAGTTCCGCCCGCTCGCGCCGCTCGCGCATCTCGGCTTGGGTCAGGCGCTCGTTGCGCCCACCGGTTTCGGGGTCGATGCGGTGATGGATCATCGAGCGGCGCCAGCTCGCCGCGAACCCCGCCCGCGTGGCGGATTTCGGCGAAGAGACGACTTCGCGCACGATATCGGCATGTTGGCGCGGAACGCCCGTATGCAGTGACGGCATGCGAAAGCCTCCCTCTCTTGCGCAGCCTATGAAAGTCCACGCAGGTTAGGCCGATTCGAACCGTTCACAACGTAAATTCCCGCTGAGCGGGCAGGCACCTGTCTCGGGGTTGAGACAGTCTAGGCTCACGGCTCCTCGTGCCGCCGCCCGCGAAAACCTTGCGCCACCACGAATTTCTCCGAGCTGTCCGAGCGCGAGGCTGGCGGTTTCACATTGGCGACCTTGGTGAAGTTTTTCTTCAGGATCGTCATCAATCCCTGCTCCGCGCCGCCTGCGAGAACCTTGGCGACAAAGGTGCCGCCCTCTTCGAGCACGTCGAAGGCGAACTCTGCCGCCGCTTCGCACAGCGTGATGATGCGCAGGTGATCGGTGTTCTGGTGCCCCGAGGACGCGGCCGCCATATCCGACATCACCACATCCGCAGAGCCGCCAAGCCATTCCTTGACCTTGTCGTCGGCGCCTTCTTCGAGGAAATCGAGCACGTGGATTTCGGCTCCGGCGATCGGTGTGACCTCCTGCAGATCGACGCCCAGAACGGTGCCGACCTTCTTGCCGGATTTCTCGCCCAGGGCGTTCACGCGCTTGACCGCCACCTGACACCAGCCGCCAGGCGCACAACCCAGATCGACCACGCGCGCGCCGGGCACGAGGAAGCGATACTTGTCGTCCAGCTCGAGGATTTTGTAGGCGGCACGGCCTCGATAGCCCTCTTTCTTGGCACGCTGCACGTAAGGGTCGTTCAGCTGCCGCTCCAGCCAGAGGGTCGAGGACAGCTTGCGCCCCTTCGCCGTCTTCACGCGCACGCGCAGGTCGCGCTGCCCGCGTCCCGAAGTGTTCTTGCCGCTGGGTGTCTTCGCCATCATTTAATCTCTTCTAACACGCCGTCTCCGGCCATTTGCGCATAGAGGAGCCCCTCGCGCAGGCCACGGTCGGCAATGGACATCTGGTCGGTGGGCCAGACCCGCATAAGGGCCTGGAGAATTGCGGCGCCGGACATGATCAAGGTGTGTCGGTCGCGCCCGATCCGCGGGTCGGAGCGCCGCCCGGCGGGCCCGAGTTGCAGGAAAGAGCGGATCACAGCGTCGATCTCGCCCGATGTCATGGTCAGCCCGTCCACCCGGTTGCGGTCGTAGCGCTTCAGGTTGAGGTGGCAGGCCGCGACCGTCGTGACGGTGCCGGAGGTGCCGATGATCTGGAATCCGTCCTGCGGGCTGCCCGCCGCGTAGGGCGTGAAGTCCGCGAGCTTCTCCTCGAAGAACCAGCTCATAAGCGCAAAGCGTGCGGCATCGTCTTCGACATCGGCGAATTGATCCTTGAGCGTCGCGACCCCGAGCGGCACCGAAATCCAATCGACAACGCGCGCCGCCGGATCGGGCCCGTCGGGCTGGTTGAACCCTTGCGAGAGGCGCATGATCGCGCGGGCCCTGTCGCCGGGCGGCACGTCTTCGAGGTCGATCCAGACGAGCTCTGTCGAGCCGCCGCCGATATCGACCACCAGAACCTGCTCGGAATTGGGCGACACCAGCGAAGCGCAGGAGATCACGGCCAGCCGCGCCTCTTCCTCGGGCGCGATGATCTCCAGCGGCAGGCCGGTCTCGCGGCGTACATAGCGGATGAAGTCACGCGCATTCTTGGCGCGCCGGCAGGCTTCGGTCGCCACCAGACGCATCCGGGTGACCCCGTGCGTTTCGATCTTGCGGCGACAGATTTGCAAAGCCTGAACGGTGCGCGACATCGAGCTGCGCGACAACCGGCCATAGGTTTCGAGACCCTGACCCAGCTGGACCGCTTTCGAGAAGCTGTCCACGACCTGAAACTGAGAACCCTTGGGACGGGCAATCAGCATCCGGCAACTGTTGGTGCCAAGATCGAGAGCGGCATATAGCCCCTCGCCGGACTTGGCGGATTTGGTCGCGGGGGACTCGACCTGAGCCGGTTTCACCGCCCGCGCGGGCGATGCAGCTGTCGGGAGCGCGCCCGCCGACCGGGGACGCTTGGGCGTCATCATTACGCCCTCCGATTTGAAGTTGCCATAAAGCTATCGGTTTGCGCGTCCCGGTTCAAGGGAGCGCGACGCGGAAGTGACAGAACGTCAGCGCATCTCGTCTGCCGAAACCGAACCGTACCGGCGCGCTCTCAGGCCGCAGGCAGGATCACCGTGAAGCAGCTGCCCTCGCCCTTCTTGCTGTCGACGCGGAACCGGCCACGGTGGCGCGCCACGATATGCTTGACGATGGCGAGACCCAGCCCCGTTCCGCCCTTCTCGCGCGAGCGGTGGGTATCGACGCGGTAGAAGCGCTCGGTCAGGCGCGGCAGATGCTGTTCGTCGATGCCCTCGCCGCGGTCGATCACATCGACGCGATAGGCTTTGCCGCGCAACACCGGCTCATGCGGGATCAGTGAGACCCGCAGCCGCACCTCGCCGCCCTGCCCGCCATATTTGATCGCGTTCTCCACGAGGTTCGAGAAGACCTGCGTCAGCTGATCGGGATCGCCCTGGACGGGCAAGGCCCCGGTTTCGCCCTCGCAGATCAACTTGACGGACGCCGCTTCTGCCACGGGTTCGAGCGTCTGCGTGATCCCTTTGAGCACCAGCGCCAGATCGACCTTGCCAGTGGGACGCATCCGCTCTTCGCCCTCGACACGGCTGAGCGAGAGAAGATCGCCCACCAGACGGTTCATCCGCGCCGCCTCGCGCTCCATGATCGACAGGAACCGGTCGCGCGCCGCCGCATCGTCGCGCGCGCTCGAGCGGAGCGTCTCGATGAAGCCCATCAGAGCGGTCAGCGGCGTGCGCAACTCGTGGCTCACATTTGCAACGAAATCGCGCCGCATGGCTTCGGCAGATTCGAGAGCCGTGATGTCTTCGAAGCTTGCCAGAACCGAATTCGTCGCAAGCGGCCCTTCGGGCGCGGGCGGCAGCGGAGAGAAATGCACCAGCGTGATCGTCTCGGCCTGACCGGTGGGATGCAGCCGCAGGCGAACCGGATCGGGTCGCGCCCCGCGCAGCGCCGCGCTTACCGCCGCGCCGAAGCCGGGCTGGCGCAACACCGTCACATAGGGGCGCCCGAGAAACTGCGTGCCGAACAGCCGATTGGCTGCGAGATTGCCCTGCGCGATCCGCTCGTCGCGCCCGATCAGCAAAACCGCGCTCGGCAGCGCGTCGAGAACCTGTCCGATCGCCCCTTGGCTCATTGCCGCGCCTCCCCGCCTGCCATCTCGTTCGGAGCAAGGTTTGAGCGATGCGAGGCGAGCTGTAAAGGCTTGTCATAGACATGAAATCCAACCCCGCATCGGCATCGCAACTCACGCTTCGCGGTTCGCAATCAATGGGTTGTAGAATGGTCACCGAGACGTTAAACCTAGGCGTGTATTTAGCGGAGCCCGGTCGGGTTCCGTCGAATACATCATCGGGGGCGATGAGGTTATTACGAATTATGCCAAGAACCCCGAGTTCCCGCCTTGCGCTACAAGCTGTTCTATTTCAATGCGTGAAAACGTCCGAGAGCAGCAACCTTCTGCTTGTAGACCCGGGCGGAAAGTTGCCCCCGTCGCTCAACGAGATTTCGGGCCAGGCGATTCAGGTACTGCAATACGACCAGATCACCGCAAAAAAGATGGCGGCTCTGCGCCCCGAACTGGTGCTGGCGCCGCTGCTGACCACGCGGTTCGACATTCTCGATCTGGCAAAGCGTCTCGAACGGTTCGGGTTTACCGGCAAGCTGCGGGCCTATTCCACTCCGCTTCCGAATATCGACTTCATCCGGCAGGAGGTGCGCGCCGCGCATCCCCAGCTCGATTTCGATATATTCACCTTGCCGGTCGACAAGCGTCGCGACAATTAGCCGATCGCTTTCAACCCCTTGGCGAAACGCGCCGCATTCTCGCGGTAATGCGCGGCCGAGCCCAGAAGCGCCTTGCGCGCGCCCTCGTCGAGTTCGCGAACGATCTTGCCCGGCGCGCCCATCACGAGGCTGCCGTCGGGAATTTCCTTGCCCTCGGTGATCAGCGCACCGGCGCCGATCAGGCAGCCCTTGCCGATCTTCGCGCCATTCAGAACCGTCGCCCCCATCCCGATCAGCGAGCCGTCCCCGATCGTGCATCCATGCAGCATCGCCTTGTGGCCGATCGTGCAATTTTCGCCGATGGTCAGCGGAAAACCCATATCGGTATGGCAGACCACGTTTTCCTGCAGGTTCGAGCCACGTCCGACCCGGATTTCCTCGTTATCGCCGCGCAGGGTCGCGCAGAACCAAACCGAGGTTTCGGCTTCCAACACGACCTTGCCGATCACGTTGGCGTCGGCGGCGACCCATGCGTCTTCGGCGATTTGCGGGGCGATCCCGTCCAGTTCGTAAATCATCTTGCGTCGAACTCCCTGTTCAGTTTTCGCACGAATTCGCTGAGCCCGACCTGACGATCGCGGCGGTTACGCTCCGCAGTCAGAATGGTGCGCAGCATCTCCTCGGCGCGGTCGAGGTCGTCATTGACCAGAACATAGTCATATTCCGACCAATGGCTGATCTCGGCGAGCGATTTCTCCATCCGGCTGCGGATCACGTCGTCGCTGTCCTGCGCGCGGCTGCGCAGACGGTCTTCCAGCGCCGCGATCGAAGGCGGCAGAATGAAGATCGAGACCACGTCCTTGCCAAGCGTGGAGTTGCGGATCTGCTGACCGCCCTGCCAGTCGACGTCGAAGAGCGTATCGCGCCCCTCGCCCATCGCCGCCTCCACCGGGCCTTTCGGGGTGCCGTAGAAATTGCCGAACACCTCGGCATGTTCCAGCATGTCGCCCTGCACCACCATCGCTTCGAACTCTGCGCGGGTCTTGAAGAAATACTCGACACCATCGGTCTCGCCCGTGCGCGGATCGCGCGTCGTGGCCGAGACCGAGAAGCGCAGCGTCGGATCCCAGCTCATCAGCCGTTTGGCGAGCGTGGATTTTCCAGCGCCCGAGGGCGAGGACAGGATGATCAGAAGGCCGCGGCGGGCAGTGTCGGGCATTGGTATCACTCTACGTTCTGGATCTGCTCGCGCAGCTGGTCGATCGCGTATTTCAACGCCAGACCGATCCGCGTCAACTCCGCATCGCCCGATTTCGAGCACAGCGTATTGGCCTCGCGCACGAATTCCTGCGCCAGAAATTCGAATTTGCGGCCCACGGGCCCGGTCTCGGCGAGAAGCGCGCGCGCGGCCTCGACATGGACGCGGAGCCGTTCGATCTCTTCGGTGACATCCGCCTTGATCGCGATCAGCGCCAGTTCCTGCGCGACCCGGTCGGGATCGGCCTCGGTCGCTTCCATCACCCGCGCGAACGCCGCGCGCAGCGTCTCTGCAGCTTTCGGAGCGCGTGCTGCGGCGGCGATTTCCGCTTCATCGGTCAACGCCGCGATCTCGTCGATGCGGGAGGCCAGCAACGCGCCCGTCCGCGCGCCTTCCTCGCGGCGCATCGCGACGAAGCTTTCCAGAACGGGCGCAAAACTCTCCATCAAGGCGGCCAGCAGTGCGGCGGGATCCTCAATCGTGCTGCCCGAGTGGTCGATCACCCCGCGCATCGCCATCAGGTCGCTCGGCTTGAGCGGCGCCAGCGCCACGCCCTTGCGTTCGGCGGCGCGCTCGACCTTGTCGACGGCAGCAAGGGCCGCGTTCAGCACCTCCGGCTCGATCCGCATCGCGGCACTGCCTACGGCCTGCGTGAGCTTCAGGTTCAGCGTGACGTTACCCCGCGCGACCCGTTCGCCGACCGCCTTGCGCAGCGCCGGCTCCAGCCCCTCGATATCGGGCAGCCGCAACCGCAGGTCGAAGCCCTTGCCATTGACCGAGCGCAGATCCCAGCTCCAGTCATGCCCCGCGCCGCTCCCCTGTCCGGCGGCAAATCCGGTCATCGAGACGGTGGCGGCGGCGGGCGCCCCCTCCGGGCGCGGCTCTGGGGCGGGCTTAACCATTTAAGAGTTTCTTTCTCCATGTGACGAAAAAATGGCCTAACTTGGGGCCCGGTAAGAGTTCAGTAACGATTTCGTCCCGACGGTCAACCGCAAGGCGCCCCGCGCCACCGGCGCGCCGGGCGAGAGAAAGCGGCCCCGCGCCCGTGCCGCGCGGGACGAAACAAGGATGATAGAAATGGATCGCGAGACCGACAGCAACGCTGCATCCCCCGCCTCGGCCAAAGGTCGCCGGGTCGGCAACGAGCTGCATGCCTATTGGGAGGCGCTGCTCGACGGTCGCCCGATGCCCGCGCGCGCCGATATCGATCCGCGCGGCATCGACCGGGCACTGCAATTCGCCTTCATCCTCGAGCGCGTCGCGCCGGGCATGGCGCGGTTTCGCCTTGCCGGCCAGCATATCTGCGGCCTGATGGGAATGGAGGTGCGCGGCATGCCCCTGACCTCGCTCTTCGCGCCCGAAGCCCGCAAACAGATCGCCGATCTGACCGAGGCCGTCTTCGCGCGTCCCGCCATCGCCGAGGCGCAGCTGGCCTCGGCCGCAGGGCTCGGAAAACCGGAACTGACGGGCCATCTGCTGATGCTGCCGCTGACGGACGATTTCGAGGCGGTGACGCGCGCGCTTGGATGTTTCGTCGCGGAGCCTCTGCGCAATACGGACGCGGCGGACGGTAACCCCGACGCCGGACGCGCCCCGCGCCGCTTTACCGTGTCAGCCGCGCGGATCAAGCCTTTGGAGATGCCGCCCCTGCGCGAGCCGCAGCCTTCGCCCCGACCGACTGGGCGCAGGTCTCCTCCGGCGCACTCCTTCGAGCAGCCCGTGCCGACCGCCGCCACCTCCGGCTTCGCCGAAAGCCAGACGCCTTACACCCCGCGGCCGAAATTCCGCGCCGCACATCTGGCGGAAATGACCCCGGAAGAGCGCCGCGCGATGTTCCGGGTGGTGCGACAGGAGGGTTAAGACCCGTGATGGATGACCTCTGCACCGCCGACAGCAATAAATAGGCCCGGACGCAAAGGTCCGGGCCGATCCATTTCGTAAACTGTGCCGCGGCGCGCGGGGCCTTATTGCGACGCCGCTTTCGCGAGCTTGCGGCGGTCCTGCAGCTCCTCGGCCACGAGGAACGCCAGTTCCAGCGATTGCGAGGCGTTCAGGCGCGGGTCGCAGGCGGTGTGGTAGCGCGAGGAAAGATCGCCGTCGGTTACCGCGCGCACGCCGCCGGTGCATTCGGTCACGTCCTTGCCGGTCATCTCGAAATGCACGCCGCCGGGGATCGTGCCCTCGGCTTTGTGAATCGCGAAGAATTCCTTCACCTCGCGCAGCACGGAGTCGAACGGGCGGGTTTTGAAGCCCGACGCGGACTTGATCGTGTTGCCATGCATCGGATCGCAGGACCAGACGACATTCGCGCCCTCGGCCTCGACCGTGCGGATCAGGCGCGGCAGGTGATCGCCGACCTTGCCCGCGCCGAAGCGCGCGATCAGCGTCAGACGGCCCGCCTCGTTCTCCGGGTTCAGCTTCTCCATCAGCACCTTGAGGTCGTCCTCGGTGGTGGTGGGGCCGCATTTCAGACCGATCGGGTTCTGCACACCGCGTGCGAATTCGACATGTGCACCGTCGGGCTGACGGGTTCGATCACCGATCCAGAGCATGTGACCGGTGCCCGCAATCGGCAGGCCGGAGGTGGAATCGATGCGGCAGAGCGCCTCTTCGTATTCCAGCAGCAGCGCCTCGTGCGACGTGTAGAAATCGACCGAAGCCAGCTCATTCGCGGTTTCCGAGGTCACGCCCGCGGCCCGCATGAAGTCCATCGCCTCGCTGATATGGTTGGCGACTTCGCGGTATTTCTCGGCCTCGTCGGCATCGGTGAAGCCGGCGATCCAGCTCTGAACGCGGTGGATGTCGGCGAAACCGCCGGTCGAAAAGGCGCGCAGCAGGTTCAGCGACGCCGCCGCCTGCGTGTAGGCCTGCAGCATCCGGTTCGGATCGGGCAGACGCGCCTCCGAGGTGAATTCGAAGCCGTTGATGATGTCGCCGCGGTAGCTCGGCAGCTCGGTGCCGTCGATGGTCTCGGTCGGCGCCGAACGCGGCTTGGCGAACTGGCCCGCCATGCGGCCGACCTTGATGACCGGAACCTTCGCGCCCCAGGTGAGCACGACCGCCATCTGCAGCATCACCTTGAACGTGTCACGGATATTGTCGGCGGAGAATTCCCCGAAGGACTCGGCGCAGTCGCCGCCCTGAAGCAGGAACGCCTCGCCACGCGCAGCTTTCGCAAGCTCCGCCTTCAGCGTGCGCGCCTCGCCCGCGAAGACCAGCGGCGGCATCCGCGACAGCTGTGCCTCGACAGCGTTCAGCGCCCCCTGATCGGGATAGTCGGGCATCTGAACCCGCGGTTTCGCGCGCCAGTCCGATTTGCTCCAACCCTTGCCCATCTGATCCTCCAAAAGCGTGGTCGTGTTCATTCGGCGCCGCTTATAGACGGCGCGGGTCTGGGAAACAAACCCGAATTTGCATTTCGACAAGTCTGCAGCGCCCACCTTGCCCCCCTCTTGCGGCGCGCGCCAATTTCCTGTTTCGGTGATTCACCACAGATGACGGATTGACGACATGCCTGATCCCCGCCCCACCCGTCGGCCAGCCCCTTCGCAAGGAATGATCCGGATTGGCCCGGACGCACGCCAGCGTTCGGTCGTCTTCCTGCTTCTGGAGCGATTCACGATGATGGCCTTCGCAAGCGCGATCGAGCCGCTGCGCCTCGCCAACCAGGTATCCGGTCGCACGCTCTACACGTGGAAACTCGCCTCAGAGTCCGGCGCGGATGTCACCTGCTCGAACGGGACGACCTTCCGCACCGATATCGGTCTGGAGGAGCTGGGACGCGACACGATGGTGCTGGTCTGCGGCGGCATCGACGTGGCCGAGGCGGTCAGCAAGCCGCTGTTGAACTGGCTGCGGCGCGAGGCGCGGCGCGGCGCGGTGATGGGCGGCTTGTGCACCGGCTCTTACGCGCTGGCCCGCGCGGGTCTGCTCGACGGCAAGCGCGCGACGATCCACTGGGAGAATATCGACGCCTTCGCCGAGGATTTTCCCGATATCGAACTGACCAAGGGCGTGTTCGTGATCGACGGCAACCGGGTGACGACGGCGGGCGGCACCGCCTCGATCGACCTGATGCTGCGGCTGATCGCCCGCGATCACGGCGAGGAACTGGCCAATACCGTCGCCGATCAGCTGATCCATTCCTCGATCCGCTCGGACCGCGACACCCAGCGGCTATCGATTCCCACCCGGATCGGCGTGCGCCACCCCAAGCTCGCGCAGGTGATCGGCCGGATGGAGCGCAATATCGAAGACCCGATCAGCCCCGCGACGCTCGCCACCGAGGTCGGCATGTCGGCGCGCCAGCTGGAGCGGCTGTTCCGCCGCTACCTCAACCGCTCGCCCAAGCGCTATTACATGGAATTGCGGCTGCAGAAGGCGCGTAACCTGCTGATGCAGACCGAAATGAGCGTGATCAACGTCGCCATGGCCTGCGGCTTCGCCAGCCCCTCGCATTTCTCGAAATGCTACCGCGCGCATTACCAGACCACACCCTACCGTGAACGCGGCGCGAGCGCCGCGGGCGAGAAGGAGATCCCGGACGCCGCCTCCGAGGTTGGACCGGAAGACTCGCTCGACTGAAAATTGCGCAATCCGCCCCCTCGCCTTTCACGAATTTGCACAACGGCCCAAATTGCCGTTACGTCGCATTGCGCGATGCTTGACCTTCGGGTCGGTTTTTCGCGTCATCGCGCCACTCGCGGTTCTTCACATTTGACGCACCGCGCACTAACCTCGCGCAAGAACGCGAGTTCCAACACGGGAGTGAACACATGAAAAAACTGCTTCTGGCTTCGGCTGCGATCGCGCTTGGCGCGACCGGCGCATATGCCGATGACGTGAAGATGGGCGTCCTGCTGGGCTTCACCGGCCCGCTTGAATCGCTCGCCCCGCCGATGGCGCAGGGTGCCGAGATGGCGATCAAGGAAGTCTCCGACTCCGGCAAGCTGCTGGGTGGCGACACCGTGACCGCAGTCCGCGGCGACTCGACCTGCGTCGACGCAGCAGCCGCAACCGCGGCTGGCGAAACGCTCGTCACCACCGACAAGGTCGCTGGCATCATGGGCGCGATGTGCTCGGGCGCGACCACCGCTGTCCTGCAGAACGTCGCCATGCCGAACGGCGTCGTGATGATCTCGCCCTCGGCGACCTCGCCGGCGCTCTCGGATATCGAAGACGATGGCCTGTTCTTCCGCACCGCTCCGTCGGATGCGCGTCAGGGCGAAGTCATGGCCGATGAGCTGATCGAAAAAGGCATCAAGAACGCCGCCGTCACCTACACCAACAACGACTACGGCAAGGGTCTCGCGGACAGCTTCGAGAAAGCCTACAAGGCCAAGGGCGGCAACGTCACGATCTCGGCCGCGCATGAAGACGGCAAGGGCGACTACTCCGCAGAAGTCGCATCGCTCGCCTCCGCGGGTGGCGACGCGCTCGTCATCGTCGGCTATATCGACCAGGGCGGCTCGGGCATCCTGCGCGGCGCGCTCGACACCGGTGCCTTCGAGACCTTCGTCTTCCCCGACGGCATGGTCAGCCAGACGCTCGAAGACAATTTCGGCTCGGAAATCAACGGCTCCTTCGGTCAGCTTCCCGACTCCGCGGGCGACGGCATGAAGACCTATCTCGGCATGGCCGAGAAAGCCGGCTTCGACGGCTCGTCGGCCTATTCGGGCGGCGCCTATGACGCAGCGGCTCTGATGCTGCTCGCGATGCAGGCCGCCGACTCCACCGACCCGAAAGTCTACAAGGACAAGGTCATGGAAGTCGCGAACGGCCCCGGCGAGAAGATCTATCCCGGCGAGCTGGGCAAGGCGCTCGACCTGATCAAGGAAGGCAAGCCGGTCGATTACGAAGGCGCGACCGCCGTCAACCTGATCGGCAATGGCGAAGCCGCGGGCACCTTCCGCGAAATCGAGATCAAGGACGACAAGATCGAAACGGTGAAATACCGCTAAGCGATCATCAGACGCGAGACAGCCCGGAGCGATCCGGGCTGTTTTCAATTATAAAACAAAAAGATGCGGCGTGAAGCTAACATGCCTACAACTCAGGGGACCCTATGATCCGGGTTGAAAACCTAGTCAAATCCTTCGGCGGATTCCGGGCGGTCGATGGCGCGAGCCTCGAGATTGAAACCGGCTCTATCACCGGGCTGATCGGACCGAACGGCGCCGGCAAATCCACGCTCTTCAACGTCATCGCAGGCGTGCACGAACCCACCGCGGGCCGTGTAACGATGGATGGCGAGGACATCACCGGGCTTGCCCCGCACGAGCTGTTCCACAAGGGGCTGCTGCGCACCTTCCAGATCGCGCATGAGTTTCCTTCGCTCACCGTGCGCGAGAACCTGATGATGGTGCCCACCGGGCAAGCCGGCGAGACGCTCTGGAACACGTGGTTCGGGCGAAAACACATCCGCGAGGAAGAAGCGGCGCTTCTGAAGAAAGCCGATGAAGTGCTTGATTTCCTGACGATTTCGCATCTCAAGGATGAGAAGGCAGGGAACCTCTCGGGTGGTCAGAAGAAGCTTCTGGAACTGGGCCGCACGATGATGGTCGAAGCCAAGATCGTCTTCCTCGACGAGGTCGGCGCGGGCGTGAACCGGACGCTTCTGAACACGATCGGCGACGCCATCGTGCGACTGAACAAGGAGCGCGGCTACACCTTCTGCGTGATCGAACATGACATGGATTTCATCGGCCGCCTCTGCGACCCGGTCATCGTGATGGCCGAGGGCAAGGTGCTGGCCCAAGGGTCCGCCGATCACATCATGGAAAACGAGGCCGTCATCGAGGCCTATCTGGGGACCGGCCTGAAGAACAAGGTCAAGGCCGAGGAAACCGCCGAGACCGCCGCGCATGAAGACCACGGCGCGCAGCCCGGTCTGGGCGACGAAGCAGGCCATGGAGGCGACAAATGAGCTACCTCGACGCCTCACACATGACCGGCGGCTACGGCAAGGCCGACATCCTGCACGACTGCACCCTGACCGTCGAAAAAGGCGAGATCGCGGTGATCGTCGGCCCGAACGGCGCAGGCAAATCCACCGCGATGAAGGCGGTCTTCGGGATGCTCGGCCTGCGCGAAGGCAAGGTCACGCTCGACGGGCAGGACATCACCGGCCTCTCGCCGCAGGACCGTGTCAAGAAAGGCATGGGCTTCGTGCCGCAGGTGAACAACGTCTTCCCGACCATGACGGTCGAGGAAAACCTCGAGATGGGCGCCTTCATCCGCGACGACGATTTTCGGGGCACGATGGATCAGGTCTTCGACCTGTTCCCGATCCTGAAGGAAAAGCGTCGCCAGAATGCGGGCGAACTGTCAGGCGGGCAGCGTCAGCAGGTGGCCGTGGGCCGCGCGCTGATGACCCAGCCGAAGCTCCTGATGCTCGACGAGCCGACCGCAGGCGTCTCGCCCATCGTGATGGACGAGCTGTTCGACCGCATCATCGAGGTCGCGCGCACCGGCATCTCGATCCTGATGGTCGAACAGAACGCCCGCCAAGCGCTTGAGATCGCGGATAAAGGCTATGTGCTCGTGCAGGGCGCGAACAAGTACACCGACACTGGCGAGGCCCTTCTGGCCGACCCGGAAGTCCGCCGCACCTTCCTGGGGGGCTGAGCAATGGAACTCATCAACGCGCTCGTCGCGGTTACCAATTACGTCATCATCCCCGCCACCGCCTATGGCGCGCAGCTTGCGCTCGGCGCGCTCGGGGTCACGCTGATCTACTCGATCCTGCGATTTTCCAACTTCGCGCATGGCGATACGATGGCCTTCGGCACCGGGGTCGTGATCCTGATCACCTGGGGTTTCCAGGCGATGGGGATCAGCTTCGGGCCTCTGCCGACCGCCCTGCTCGCATTGCCCTTCGGCATCGTCATCACCTCGGCGCTGATGCTCGGGACCGACAAGGTCGTTTACCAGTATTACCGAAAAGTCAGGGCTGCGCCCGTGGTCATGGTCATGGTCTCGGTCGGCGTGATGTTCGTGATGAACGCGCTCACGCGCTTCCTGATCGGCGTCGACCAGATCAATTTCGACGACGGCACCCGCTTCGTCATCAACGCCCGGCAATGGCGCGACATGACGGGCCTCTCCGAGCCGCTGACGCTGCGCTCGACGCAGGTGATCACCGTCGTCACCGCGATCATCACCGTGGCCGCGCTGTTCTGGTTCCTCGGCAAGACGCGCACCGGCAAATCCATGCGCGCGTTTTCCGATAACGAGGATCTGGCGCTGCTGTCGGGCATCGACCCGAACAAGGTCGTGGCCGTGACCTGGATCATCACCGGCGCGCTCGCGACCATCGCAGGCACGCTCTACGGGCTCGACAAGTCGTTCAAAGCCTTCACCTATTTCCAGCTTCTGCTACCGATCTTCGCCTCGGCCATCGTCGGCGGCATCGGCAACCCGGTGGGCGCGATCGCGGGCGGCTTCGTGATCTCCTTCTCGGAGGTGGGCCTCACCTACGCTTGGAAGAAGGTGGCGACCTATCTGATCCCGAACTGGGAGCCGGACGGGCTCGTTCAGCTTCTCTCCACCGACTACAAATACGCAGTCAGCTTCACGATCCTGATCCTTGTCCTGATCTTCAAGCCGACCGGCCTCTTCAAGGGGAAAATCGTATGAGCAGCAATCGTCAGGCTGGTGAGACCAGCCGTCTCCGTGCGCCCCTCTTCTTCGCCATCATGGCCGCGCTCATCCTGCTCGAAGGTTTCACCTCGGGCTGGAACTCGGCGCTCGGCATTCTCAACATGGGACTGCTGTCGGCAATCATGGCGCTCGGCGTGAACATGCAATGGGGCTATGCGGGCCTGTTCAACGCGGGCGCGATGGGCTTCCTCGCGCTTGGCGGCCTCGCCCCGGTGCTGATCTCCATGCCGCCCACTCCCGGCGCTTTCTCGGGCGGCGGTCCGGGCATCATGGCGGCCTTCTTCGTGGCCATCGTCGCCGTGCTGGCGGCGGTCTGGATCTGGCGCAATCTGCGCGGAAAGACGCGCGGCCTCGCCGTGACGGCCGTGCTGATCGTCGGCTTCTTCACCTATCGCTGGCTCTTCGATCCGGCGGTCGAAGTGATCGAGGCGATCAACCCCTCGGCGCAGGGCAACCTCGGCGGACTTGGCCTTCCGACGCTGATCTCCTGGCCCGTGGGCGCGGTTCTCGCCGCAGGCGCGGCTTGGCTGGTCGGCAAGACCGCCCTCGGCCTGCGCTCGGATTACCTCGCGATCGCCACGCTGGGCATCGCGGAGATCATCGTTGCGATCCTGAAGAACGAACAGTGGCTCGACCGCGGCGTGCTGAACGTCAATGGCATCCCGCGCCCCTGGCCGGTGCCCTACGAGATCGACCTGCAGAACTCGCCCGACTTCGTCGCGCAAATGCAGAGCTGGGGCCTCGATCCGCAGCTTGGCTCGACCATCGTGGTGAAGCTGGCCTTCCTCGTGCTGTTCGTGATCGTCATCCTAGCGCTGATCTGGCTGACCGAGATGTCGCTGAAATCGCCCTGGGGCCGGATGATGCGCGCGATCCGCGACAACGAGATCTCGGCGGCGGCAATGGGCAAGAACGTCACGCGCCGCCATCTGCAGATCTTCGTGCTGGGCTCGGCGGTGATCGGGCTTGCGGGCGCGATGATGATCTCGCTCGACGGGCAGATGACGCCGACCTCCTACAACCCGCTGCGCTACACCTTCCTGATCCTCGTGATGGTGATCGTGGGCGGCTCGGGGAACAACTGGGGTTCGATCCTCGGTGGCGTGCTAATCTGGTATGTCTGGGTCAAGGCTGGCGACTGGGGCCCGGATATCATGGGCGCGCTGGCGGCTCCCTTCCCCGACGGCGGGTTCAAGGATCACCTGATCCAATCGGCCCCGCATATGCGGATGCTGGTGATGGGTATCATCCTGCTGATGGTGCTGCGCTTCAGCCCGCGCGGGCTCTTGCCGGAGAAATAAAAAAGGGGGGCTCTGCCCCTCGCCCGTTCCGGGCTCTCCCCGGGATATTTCTTCCAAGCCGAAGACAAGACGCGCGCCCCGCAAGGAGCGCGCGTTTTTTTGGGTTACTCCTCGCCGCCGTCAAACTGGGCGACGCGGGCGCCGGCCTTGTTCGTGGTGACGACGCCGAGCGATTTGAGCTTGCGGTGCAGCGCCGAGCGCTCCATGCCGACGAAATTCGCGGTGCGCGAGATGTTGCCCCCGAAACGGTTGATCTGGGTGAGCAGATATTCGCGCTCGAACAGCTCGCGCGCCTCGCGCAGTGGAAGCGTTGCAAGCGCGCCGCCCAGAACGATGCGCCCCTCATCCGCCGGGCCTTCCTGGCCGGGCAATTCGCGCGCCTCGATCACGCCCGTGCCTTCCCCGAGGATCAGCACCCGCTCGATCACGTTGCGCAGCTGGCGGACGTTGCCGGGCCACTCCATCGTCTGCATCAGCGCCGCCGCCTCTTCCGAGATTTCTCGCAGCGGCAGGCCTTGGGTCTCGTTGAAGCCGCGCAGGAAATGGTCGGCCAGAAGCGGCACGTCCTCGCGGCGCTCGGAGAGCGGCGGCACCTCGATGGGCACCACGTTGAGCCGGTCGTAGAGCTCCTGCCGGAAATGCCCCTCGCGGATCTGTGCCGTCAGATCGCGGGTCGTCGACGAGATAACCCGCAGGTCGACGCGGACCTTGTCGGCCCCGCCCACACGCAGAAATTGCTGCTCGGTCAAGACGCGCAGGATCTTCGACTGCGTGCCGAGCGGCATCTCCGCCACCTCGTCGAAATAGATCACGCCGCCATGGGCCTGCTCCAGCAAGCCCTTCTCGACGCCGCGCTCGGGCGTCTCGCGCCCGAAGAGGACCTCTTCCATCCGGTCGGGCTCGATCGAGGCGGAATTGACCGTGACGAAGGGCCCCGCCGCACGGGTCGAGAACTGGTGGATGTAGCGCGCGGCCATCTCCTTGCCCGAGCCCGGCTCGCCCGTCAGCATCACCCGGCCGTTGGACTTGGTCACCTTGTCGAGCTGATCCTTCAGCCGCCGGAACGCCGCCGAGTCGCCGATCATCTCGCCCGAGGACATGTCGCGGCGCTTGAGCGTCGAGTTCTCGCGCCGCAGCCGCGCCGTCTCCATCGCGCGGGAGATCACCACCATCAGCTGGTCGATGTTGAACGGCTTCTCGATGAAGTCGTAAGCGCCCTGCTTGATAGCCGCCACAGCGATCTCGATATTGCCGTGGCCCGAGATGATGATCACCGGCACGTCCGGATTGTCGCGCTTGACCGTCTTGAGGATGTCGATCCCGTCCATCTTGCTGTCCTTCAGCCAGATATCGAGGATCATCAGCGCCGGTTCCTGCGCGTTGATCTCGTCCATGCACTCGTTGGAATTCGCCGCGAGGCGTGTCTTGAAGCCTTCGTCGCGCAGGATGTCGGCGATCAGCTCGCGGATGTCTTTCTCGTCGTCGACGATCAGAATGTCGCTCATGTCACTTCCCCGGGGGCTTCGCCCCTCTCCTTGATGGCTCTGAGCGCTGCTCGGGCGCGTGGGAGCCTGATTTCGGCGAGCGCCCCGCGATGGGCGCCCTCTACGAAGGCGGGCGCGTCGCTCAGCGTCAACGTTCCACCATGTTCCTCGATGATCTTCTTGACGATGGGAAGACCCAGCCCGGTGCCTTTCTCGCGCGTCGTCACGTAAGGCTCGAACAGGCGCGAACGGTCCGGCGGCAGGCCGATCCCGTTATCCGCGATATGGATCGTCACGTGATCAGAGGCGACTTCCATATCGAGGCGTACCTCGGGCGCGTAGCCTTCCTCCACGTTCCCTTTTTCCGTATAGGATTCAATCGCTTCGCCCGCGTTCTTCACGAGGTTAGTCACCGCTTGCGAAATCATCGTCGCGTCCAGTTCGACGATCACCGGCTCGGTCGGGACATCCGTCACCAGTTTCGCGCCATGCAGGCTGTCTTGCTGCAAGGTCGCCGCATCGCGCACGAGCTGCGCAAGATCGTGATCGGCACGGTCGGGCTCGGGCATCCGGGCAAAGCGCGAGAACTCGTCCACGATGCGCCGCAAGTCATTGGTCTGGCGCACAATAACGCCGGTAAGCTGATTGAGCGTTTCTAGGTCTTCGCCCTCGGTCATCTTGCCGAACTTACGCTTGATCCGTTCGGCCGAGAGCTGGATCGGCGTGAGCGGGTTCTTGATCTCATGTGCGATGCGCCGCGCCACGTCGCCCCAGGCCGCCATCCGCTGCGCAGAGACCAGATCGGTCACATCCTCGAACGCGACCACATAGCCTTCGGGCGTGCCCAGATCGTTGCGTCGAACGGCCATGCGCACCAGCAGGCTCTCCAGCCGCCCGCCGCGCGAAATCCGGATTTCCTCCTGCGCAACTTCATTAAGACCGTCCTGCAACTTGTTGTAAATCGACAGAAACTCTGGAACGGCGGTTGCAAGGTCGCGGGAATGATCGCTCACGCTATTGAGCGCCAGCAACTGCATAGCTGCCCGGTTCATGAAATCGATCCGCCCGTCGGCATCGAGTCCGATCACCCCCGAAGTCACCGAGGACAGCACGGAATCGAACAGGCGACGGCGTTCTTCCGTCTCGCGGTGGTTCTCCATCAGGGCCATGCGCTGGCCCTTCAGTTGCCCGGTCATGCGGTTGAACGCCTCGCCAAGCGTCGCGATCTCGTCGTCGCCCTCGGCCTCGATCACCCGCGCGTCCAAATCACCCGCGCCGACCCGCTCCGCCGCGGCGGCGAGCCGCCCGATCGGCCGAGACAGGCGCTCCGCGAACCACAGCCCCATCCAGAGCGCGGCGAGGATCAGGATCAGCGCGAAGCCGAAATAGACCAGCCCGAATTCGAAGATGACGCGACCGCGGGCGCTCTCCAATTGCTGATAGAGCGTCACCGTCTCGCGCGTCTTGTCCAGCAGCGCGAGAATCTGCCCATCCACCTTGCGCGAGATATACAGATACCGATCCACGAAAGCGTCGAGCCGGATCAGCGCGCGCAGTTCCGAGTTCGGCCAATCCTCGATCAGCACCGTCTCGCCCTTCTGCGCCTCGACGATGTCACGCGGAGAAGGTTCTTCGTAATCAAAGAGATAAGAGCGATCGCCGCGCGCGATGATGCGCCCCGTACCGTCGATCACATAGGCCTCTTTCACGCCGCGCTGGATGCCCGCCTGCCCGGTAATGAGCAATTCGCGCAGCTCGCCATCCGACATGAAGGTCGACGCCTGCCGCCGCAGGTCGAGGAAATTCGCGAGCGCCCGGCTGTCCTGCACCAGATCGCGCTTGTGCTCGGACTGATAGGCCTCGGCGGCCTGAAGCGAGGTGCCGACGACCGAGCGCACGCGGTCGGAAAACCACCCCTCGAGGCCGATATTCACGGTAAGGAACGCGAAGACTGCGACGAGGATCGTCGGCACCAGCGCAATGCCCGCGAAAACGCCCGTCAGGCGCAGGGTGAGCCGCGAGCCGGCGGAATGGGCGCGCCGGGCTGCGATGATCTGCACCAGCCGCATCAAAATCAGACCGGCGAGCAGCAGAAAATAGACGAAATCGGCGAGCAGGATCAGGCGCAGCGCGGTGCTGTCCGCCCCCTGTCCCAGGGGGCCGAGGACGATAAAGGTCGCAATCGCGAGCGCCGGGCCAAGCACCACCAGGCCGAAGGTGAACAGGTTGCGGACCCGCTTCTGGCGGCGAAAGCGCGCCAAACGGTCCCAGCCTGAGCGATATGCCGTGCTGCCCTGCACCAATGCCCCCTCATTCCGGGCTGAAGCTCGCGAATCCGTTAGACGGAAAAGCCACAGGCCCCTGTTGCGGGTTTACATCAGTTTGCGGCGCCGTGTCACCTGAATATCCAGATCAGTGATCTTTTTCCGCAACGTATTGCGGTTGATGCCGAGCAAATCGGCACATCTGGCTTGATTGCCGCCGGTTGCATCCAAGGCGATTTCGATCAGCGGCGCCTCCATTTCCTTCAAAATCCGGTCATAGAGGCCCGGCGGTGGCAGCGTGCCGCCGTGAAGGTCGAAATAGCGCCGCAGGTGGCGTGCGATGGAGGAGGACAACTTCTCGCCCTCGCCGCCCTGACGTAGCGGCTCGATCGCGGGCTGGTTGCCCAGCACGAATTCCGCCTCGGCCCGGGTGATTTCCTCTTCGGGCGAGGTCACGGCAAGCCGGCGGATCGTGTTCTCCAGCTGGCGCACGTTGCCGGGCCAAGAATAGGCGCGCACGAGTTGCAGCGCCTCGGGCGTGAAACGGCGCAGCCCCAGCCCGTCACGCTCGGCGCGGGCAAGGAAATGCTCGGCCAGAAGCGGGATATCCTCGACCCGCTCGCGCAAGGACGGCACGTTCAGCGTCACGCCGCCGAGGCGATAGAACAGGTCCTGACGGAACTTGCCCGCCTCCATCAGCCCCGCGAGGTCGATCTGTGTCGTCGCCATGATACGCGGTGCGGGATCGGGCAGCGCGTCGAGCATACGCACGATCCGCGCCTGCGTCTCGTCGTCGTAATCGCCGACCTCGTCGAAAACGAGCGAGCCACCTTTGGCCTTCGCCACCAGTGCCGCGGGGCCGTCCGCGCCCTGCAGATCGCCTGCCTGCGCCACCACGAAGGGAAGCGTGCGGCGGTCGGAAAAGTCGTGAATAGCCTTCGCGATGAGGGACTTGCCGGTGCCGCTCTCACCCGCGATCAGCACCGCGAGATCGGCATTCATCACCCGCGCAACGAGCCGGTAAAGCTCTTGCATCGCAGGCGTGCGCCCGACCAGCGGAAGATCGCCCGCATCGGCGCGTCCGTCGATCTCGCGCGGCGCGGTCGGACTGCGGCGCTTCTGCTCCAGCGCCTTTTGCGCGCGCTTCATCAGGTCGGGCAGATCGAACGGTTTGGGCAGATAGTCGTAAGCCTCGGCCTCGGCCGCCTGAATCGCGGTCATTATCGTGTTCTGCGCCGAGATCACGATGACCGGCAGGCCGGGACGCTCCTCGGATATCTTCGGCAACGCCTCCAGCCCGTTCCCGTCGGGCATCATGACGTCGGAAATCACCAGATCACCCTTGCCCTCTTCGACCCACCGCATCAGCGTCACGAGCGAGGCCGTGGCGTGAACCTTGCAGCCCGCACGGGTCAGCGCCTGGGTCAGAACGGTGCGGATTGTGCGATCGTCATCCGCGACAAGTACGGTGCCGTCCATGGATCAGGCCTCCTTCGGCGCAACGGGAAGTGAAATGCGAAACCGGGTCTTGCCCGGGACCGAGTCGAGCGTGACCCAGCCGTCGTGATCATTGATGATCTTCGAGACAAGGGCGAGACCGAGCCCGGTCCCGTTCTCGCGACCCGAGACGAAGGGCTCGAAGATCTCGTTGGAGATTTCCGGCGGAATACCGGGGCCGTCGTCGATGATCTCGATCTGCAGCGGCAAGGGCTGCCCCGATCCATCGGCGCGACGCAGACGCAGGCTGTGTTCGTAGAAGGTACGGATCTTGATATTCCCAGCTCCTTCAGAGGCTTCTGCGGCGTTTTTCAACAGGTTCAGGAAGACTTGAGTCAACTGATCCGCATCGCCCAGCGTCGGCGGCAGCGAGGGATCGTAATCTTCCGTAATCGCCATATGCGCGCCGAAACCCACACCTGCGGATTTGCGTGCGCGGTCGAGCACGTCATGGATATTGACCGGCTTCTTCTCGGGCGCACGGACATTGCCGAACTGTTCGACCTGCTCGAGTAGCTTCACGATCCGGCGCGTCTCGTCGACGATCAGGTCCGTTAATTCAAGGTCTTCTCCGGACAAGTTCATGCCCAGAAGCTGGGCCGCCCCGGCGATCCCGGCGAGCGGGTTCTTGATCTCATGGGCCAACATCTCCGCCATACCGATGGCCGAGCGCGCCGCCGATTTCACGAGACTCGCGCGGCCCAGCCGGTCAGCCAGCTCGCGCGGCTCGATCAGCAGCAACACCCGGTCGGGGTCTTCGCCCACCGGCGCAGCCTGAAGGTTGCATTGCACTGGGGCTTTCTCGCCCGTCGTCAGCTCGACATCGTTAACGAAGAGAGAGGCGCGGTTCTTCCGAACCCGGTAGAAGATTTCCTCCAAAGGCGCCGAAATCGCGAGCCTTTCACCGATCGCCTTACCCCGCAGCGCCTTGGCAGAAAGGTTAAGGAACAGCTCGGCGGCCGGGTTCACCTCGTCGACAAGATCATCGCCGTCGATCAGCAAAGCCGGGGTCGGCAGCGAAGTCCAGATTATGCCGGGGGCCGGAAGGTTCATGCGGCGCACCTTTCGCCGAAAGCGCGCTCGATTAGCGCCAAGGTCGCCTCCGGCGTTTCGCTGACCATCATCTCGGCGCGCAGCGGCGCGTTCGCCGCCTCGCAATACCAGCCCAGATGCTTGCGCGCGAGACGCAACCCGAGATCACGGCCGTAGAAGCTCAAGATCGCCTCGTAATGTTCTGAAATATAATCGCAAAGAGCGTTTCCGTACGGAACCTGCGGCTTCGGCGATCCGAAGATTTCATGACCGATTTCAGCCAAGCGCCATGGTGCGCCCTGCGCCCCACGCCCGACCATCACACCCGCCGCGCCCGATTGTGCAAGCGCTGCGCGTGCGGAACTCGCATCGACCACGTCGCCATTGGCGATCACCGGGATCGAGACCGCCTCGACCGTCTCGGCAATCGCCTCCCAGTCGGCGTTGCCTTTGTAGAACTGCATCCGAGTGCGCCCATGCACGACGATCATCTTCACGCCCGCAGCCTCTGCCCGGCGCGCGATCTCGGCCGCGTTATGCGTATCGTCACACCAGCCCAGCCGCATCTTCAGTGTCACCGGCAGATCGACCGCGCCCACCGTCGCCTCGATCAGACGCAGCGCGTGATCTGGATCGCGCATCAGCGCCGAGCCCGAGGCCCCGCCCGTCACCTTCTTGGCCGGGCAGCCCATATTGATGTCGATGATCCGCGCCCCCATGCCGGCGACCATTTTCGCGGCTTCGGCCATCGGCTCGGGCTCACGGCCCGCCAATTGCACCGAGGTCGGCAGCTCCAGCCCCATCTCGACCCGCGCCTTCGCGCGCACGGAGGGCTTCGCCGTCAGCATCTCACCCGAGGCCACCATCTCGGACACGACGAGACCCGCGCCGAAGCGCGCCACCATCCGCCGGAACGGAAGGTCGGTGATCCCCGCCATCGGCGCGAGGAAAACCGGAGGGGTCAATGTGATATCGTCGAGAACCAAATTCTGCGGCACGGAGACTGTCCTGTTACGCGTCTTCCTTCGAATTAGGCGTTTGACCAAAGAATCACAATTGCGTCCAGCCTTTTTTAGGTGGGAAAATCAGCATCCGCCTATTTTTTAATCACCGGTCCGTGGCCAGTTGTCACATCCCGCAGCGTCTCGCGTCCAGCGGCACCGATTGCGCAAAGTCGCGTCTTCGCCTAAGCCCTTGGGCGATCAGGGAGGCGCCATGAGCAACGCCATCATCATCGTCGCCGCCGGGCGCGGCACCCGCGCCGGCGGAGAAACCCCGAAGCAATGGCAGAGCCTCGCGGGGCAGCCGGTGCTGGCCCATACCGTCGCCGCTTTCGAAGGCATCGGACGCATCGTCGTGGTGCTGCATCCCGAGGACATGGCGCGCGGCGTCGCGCTGTTTCAGGGCAAGGTCGCGCTGTGTGCGGGCGGTGCCAGCCGCGACGCCTCGGTGCGCAATGCGCTTGAGATGCTGGAAGGCTCGGGCGTCGAGAAGGTGCTGATCCATGACGGCGCGCGCCCGCTGGTGAGCCGCGCAGTGATCAACGGCGTGCTCGAGGCGCTGGACAGCACACAGGCGGCAGCTCCCGCCCTGCCCGTGTCGGATGCACTCTGGACCGGCGAGAACGGTCAGGTCACCGGCACGCAGGACCGCAACGGGCTCTACCGCGCGCAGACCCCGCAGGGCTTCGATTTCGACGCGATCCTCAGCGCGCACCGCGCCCATCCCGGCGGGTCCGCCGATGACGTGGAAGTGGCCCGCGCGGCGGGTCTATCGGTTGCGATCACGCGCGGCTCGGAGGACAATCTGAAGATCACCTACCCGGAGGATTTCGCCCGGGCCGAGAGACTGTTGGGAGACAAGATGGATATCCGTTTGGGTCATGGTTACGACGTGCACGCGTTCGAGCCGGGCGATCACGTGACGCTCTGCGGGGTCGCGGTGCCGCATGACAAGAAGCTCAAGGGCCATTCCGATGCCGATGTCGGCATGCACGCGCTGACCGATGCGATTTATGGTGCGCTGGCCGAGGGCGATATCGGGCGGCATTTCCCGCCATCGGACCCGCAATGGAAGGGCGCGGCGTCCGAGATTTTCCTCGACCACGCGGTGAAACTGGCCGAAGCACGAGGCTTCCGTCTGGGCAATGCCGATGTCACGCTGATCTGCGAGCGTCCCAAGATCGGCCCGCATGCCACTGAAATGGCACAGGTTCTGGCGCGCATCATCGGGATCGAGCCGGGCCGGATCTCGGTCAAGGCCACCACCTCCGAACGTCTGGGCTTCACCGGGCGCGAGGAAGGCATCGCCGCCATCGCCACTGCCACGCTGATCAAGGAGTAACGCCATGCTGCGCGCCATCAACACGGTCGGATTTGTCGGCTTGCTGAAACCCGCGCCGGGCACCTGGGGCTCGCTGGTGGCGGTGCTGGTCGGTTGGGCGATCGAGCATTGGCTCGGCTTTTTCCCGCTGGTGATCGCCACGGTCGCGGTCACCGCACTCGGCTTCTGGTCGGTGCGCGCGCAACTGGGCGACAGCAGCGACGACCCCTCCGAGATCGTCATCGACGAGGTGGCGGGCCAATGGGTGGCGCTCCTGTTCCCGGCCTTTGGCTTCTGGCAGCGCGGCCTCTCCACCGGCGTCGATCTGCATATGGTCTGGCCGGGCCCGGTCGCGGCCTTCCTGCTGTTCCGGCTGTTCGACATCTGGAAGCCGTGGCTCGTGGGCCGCGCCGATCGCCGCCATGACGCGACGGGCGTGATGCTGGACGATATCTGGGCGGGGGTCTTTGCCGGGATCGTGTCGATCATCCTCGCAGGGCTCTATCACATCGTCTTTCTGGGCATGATGGGATGAGCCGCGCCTCCGACGTTCTCGACGCCTGCAAGGCGCGCGGTCTTATGGTCGCCACCGCCGAGAGCTGCACCGGCGGCATGGTCGCCGCAGCCCTTACCGATATTCCGGGATCGTCGGCGGTGGTGGAGCGCGGCTTCGTCACCTACACCAATGACGCCAAACGCGAGATGCTGGGCGTCAGCGCGGAAAGCCTCGACGCCCATGGCGCGGTCTCCGAGGAGGTCGCGCGCGAGATGGCCGAGGGCGCGCTGCGCCACTCCCACGCCCAGCTCGCGGTCGCGATCACCGGGATCGCAGGCCCCGGCGGGTCGGAGTTCAAACCCGAGGGCCGCGTCTGCTTCGGCCTCGCCCGAAACGGCGCCGAAACGCAGGTCGAGACAGTCGAATTCGGCGCGCTCGGCCGCGACACCGTGCGCGAGGCGGCCCGCGATCATGCGCTGAGCCTGCTGCTGCGAGCCGCCAAAAGCTGACTCACTTCCGCCCATCAATCGCGCATACCGGGAAAAATCTGCCCAATTTGCGCGCAGTTTCCAAAGTGACGCGCATTTGAGCGGCCTGCGCGGAAATTGTCCCTTTATTGCGCGCGGCGCTTATGGCCCCTGCCCCTCCAGAGGGATTTCCGAGGAGGATGTGAGCAAATGGAAGCGGGGATGAACGCGGCCGATACCGCGTGGATCATGGTGGCGACGGCGCTGGTCTTGCTGATGACGCTGCCGGGGCTGGCGCTGTTCTACGGCGGGCTGGTGCGGGCGCGCAACGTGCTGTCGATCTTCATGCAGTGTTTCTCGATCGCCGCGCTGATGAGCGTGCTGTGGCTGCTGTTCGGCTATTCGATCGCCTTCGGGGACGCCAATGGCTACTGGGGCGGTCTGGGCAAATTTGCGCTGCTGGGCGTGACGCCCGACACGCTGTCGGGCTCGATCCCCGAGATCGTCTTCTTCGCTTTCCAGATGACCTTCGCGATCATCACGCCCGCCCTGATCGTCGGCGCCTTCGTGGAGCGCATCAACTATGCCTTCGTGATGGCCTTCACCGGGCTCTGGATGCTGCTGATCTACGCCCCGGTCACGCATTGGATCTGGGGGGGCGGCATGATGTCGGATGGCGGCATCTGGGGCGCGGTCGGCACCCGGGATTTCGCGGGCGGCATCGTGGTGCATGAAACCGCGGGTCTTGCAGCCCTCGTGCTGGCGCTGATGATCGGGCCGCGCGCCAAGCGCACCACCCCGCCGCACAATCCCGGCATGGTCGCGATGGGCGCAGGGCTCCTGTGGGTCGGCTGGTTCGGCTTCAACGGCGGCTCGGAGCTGGCGGCCGATGGCGTTGCCGGCATGGCGATCACCGTCACTCATATCTCCGCCGCCGCCGCCTCGCTCAGCTGGGCGCTGTGGGAGCGCATCAAGTTCGGTCGCGCCTCGATGGTGGGCCTCGTGACCGGCACGATCGCGGGGCTCGCCTCGATCACCCCGGCCTCGGGCTTCGTGGGTCCGATCGAGGCGCTGGTGATCGGCTTCGCCGCCGGGATCATCTGTCAGGAATTCGTCGTGCTGATCCGCGAGAGGCTTCATGTCGATGACAGTCTCGACGTCTTCGCGGTCCATGGCGTGGGCGGCATCTTCGGCACGATCATGATCGCGGTCTTCGGCCATGGCAGCTTTGTTGCCCAGCTTGGCGCGCTGGCGGTGGTGGGCGTCTTCACCGTCGCAGGCAGCTGGGCGCTGGCGATGCTGGTGCGGCTCGTCTTCCCGCTGCGCGTGAGCGAGGAGCACGAGACCAACGGGCTGGACCTTTCCACCCATGGCGAACGCGCCTACGACATGAATTCCTGATCGCGGGGCTTTGAACGGGAACGCAAAAAGGCCGCCCCGAGAGGCGGCCTTTTTCGTGGCGCGGAACGAACGGCGCGGCGCTCAGCCCTTCGGCCCGTACAACTCCTCTGCGCGCTTCTCGAAGGCACGCACGATCCGCTGCATCGCCTCGTTGAAGACGACCCCGATCACGCCCTGCAGGATCGCGTTCTTGAACTCGAAATCGACGTGGAAATCCACCTCGCAGGAGCCGTCCTCGCGATCGGTCATCCGCCAGTGGCTGTGCATGTATTTGAACGGACCGTCGATATATTCGGTCTCGATATGATGCTCCTCGGGATGAAGCACCACGCGCGAGCCGAACTTCTCGCGGAACACTTTGAACGAGATCACCAGATCGGCCAGCATCAGGATCGAGCCGTCCGGACGCTCCTCGCGCGAGCGCACGCGGGCGGCGGAATTCCACGGCAGGAATTTCGGATAGCTCTCCACATCGGCCACAAGATCGTAGATCTGCTGCGCGCTATAGGGCATGACCCTGTTCTCGTGATGCTTAGGCATGTCTCTCCCGTTTTCTTGCGCCTCTTGATGCGCTAAAGCTAAGCCCGAGTTCAAGCCCTACAACCCGTTTCGAGGCCCGACATCATGACGCAGCGCCCCTATGTGATCGACCAGATGATTTCGGCCAAGCAGATCGCGGCCCGAGTCGAGGAATTGGCGGCCGAGATCACCCGGACCTTCAAGGGCACCGACAAGCTGGTCGTGGTGGGGCTGCTGCGCGGTTCCTTCGTGTTCATCGCCGATCTGGTGCGCGAGATCGACCTGCCCGTCGAAGTCGACTTCCTCGAGGCTTCGAGCTACGGCGACGCGATGACCAGTTCGCGCGAGGTCCGCATCCTGAAAGATCTGCGCGCGGGCATCGAAGGCCGCGACGTGCTGGTGGTCGAGGATATCGTCGACACTGGCTTCACTCTGCACCACGTGATGGGAATGCTGCGGGCGCGCGAACCGGGGCGGATCGAATCCTGCGCGCTGCTCGACAAGCCGTCGCGGCGCGAGGTCGATGTGCGCGCCACCTGGACCGGGTTCGAGATCCCCGATGAATTCGTCGTGGGCTACGGGATCGACTTCGCGCAGCGGAACCGCAACCTGCCCTATATCGGCAAGGTGCGCTTCACCGGGGAAGCTTCGTGAATTACACGTGGCTGCTGCGCATGGCGCGGTGGGCACGGCGCCCTCCTTCGATGACGCAGGTGAAGATCGTGGCGGTCGTGGCGCTCGCCGTGATCGCGATCGTTGTCATTGAAAAGCTTGGATATTGGCCGGACTGGGCGACGGTGAACCCGCGCGCCTTGCGCGCTCCCAGACCCTGAGGCCGCGGTCCCTCTTCGGGCTTGTGAAATATCCCGGGGGGTGAGGCGGGAAAGGCGGCCTTCCAGTGGAAGAACGCCCCGCCGAACGCCCGACGCGCAAGCGACGGGCCGTGACGCGCGGGGGCAGCGCCCCCGCCACGCCAGTTTTACAGCGACGAAATGCGCAGCAGACGCGCGATCTCGCCGACGATGCCGCGGCGGAACAGCAGCACGCAGGCGATGAAGGTCGCGCCGATCACCACCTGCACCCACGAGCCGATGCCCGACAGGAAGTGCTGCAGCGTGACCACGATGAACGCGCCCACGACCGGGCCGAAGATCGTGCCCATGCCGCCCAGAAGCGTCATCAGGATCACCTCGCCCGACATCTGCCAATGCGCGTCGGTCAGCGAGGCAAACTGGAACACCAGCGCCTTGGTCGAGCCCGCAAGCCCTGCCAGACCCGCAGACAGCACGAAGGCCAGCAGCTTGAACCGGTCGACGTTGTAGCCCAGCGACAGCGCGCGCGGCTCGTTCTCGCGGATCGCCTGCAGCACCTGCCCGAAGGGCGAATGCACGATGCGGTAGATCGCGAGGAAGCCGACCAAGAAGATCACGGCCACGAAATAGTACATCGTGATCGGATCGCTGAGATTGAAAATCCCCAGCAGGTTGCCGCGCGGGATGCCTTGCAGGCCGTCCTCGCCGCCGGTGAAGGGCATTTGCAGCGCGAAGAAATACACGATCTGCGCGAGCGCGAGCGTGATCATCGCGAAGTAGATGCCCTGCCGGCGAATGGCGAGCGAGCCCACGACCCAGCCCATCGCAGCCGCTGCGAGCGTGCCAGCGATGATGCCCAGGATCGGCGGGAAGCCCCAGACCTTCAGCACATGGCCCGCGACATAGGCCGCACCGCCGAAGAAGGCGGCATGGCCGAAGCTCAAGAGGCCGGTGAAGCCGATCAGCAGGTTGAAGGCGGCCGCGAACAGCGCGAAGCACAGCAGCTGCATCACGAAGACCGGGTAGAGGAAGAAGGGTGCGATCGCGAGGAAGCCCAGCAACACCACCCAGAACACAGCCTGCACCATGCGGCCGCGCTTGTGGGTCTGGGGGCTGACGTCTTCCTGTTCGAATTCGCCGATTTCGCTCGTCGTGCTTGTCGTATTGCTCATGTCTTCACCCTCACCCTTGACGTCCGAAGAGGCCCGACGGGCGCACCAGAAGTACGATCACCATCAGCAGGAAGATCACCGTGTTCGCGGCGGGCGCGTAGAAGACCTTGGTCACGCCCTCGATCAGCCCCAGAGAGAAGCCGGTGATCACCGCCCCCGCAATCGAGCCCATGCCGCCGATCACGACGACCGCGAAGATCACGATGATCAGGTTCGCGCCCATCAGCGGGCTGACCGAGTAGATCGGCGCGGCCAGCACGCCTGCGAGCCCCGCGAGGCCGGTGCCGAAGCCGAAAGTCAGCATCACCATCAGCGGCACGTTGATCCCGAAGGCTTTCACCAGTTCGGGGTTCTCGGTGCCCGCGCGCAGCCGTGCGCCGATCCGGGTCCGCTCGATCACGTACCAGGTCACGAAGCAGACCACGATCGAGAAGATAATCACGAAGAGGCGGTATTTCGGGAACATCATGAAGCCGAGATTGGTCACGCCCTTCATGCTCTCGGGCATCCCCGGATAGGGCGTGCCGGAGGCGTTGAAGTAATTGATGAACAGGCCCTGCAGCACCAGCGTGATCCCGAAGGTCAGCAGCAGCGAGTAGATCGGGTCGAGCTTGTAGAGCCTGCGCAGCAGAAAGCGCTCAATCAGCATCCCGAAGCAGGCCACCAGGAGCGGCGCGAGGATCAGCGCCGGCCAGAAGCCGATATGCAGGTCCGCCATGCCGATCCACTGACCGACATAGGAATACAGGATCAGCGCGAGGAACGCGCCCAGCATGTAGAGCGCGCCATGCGCGAAATTGACCACGTTCAAGAGGCCGAAGATCACCGCGAGCCCGAGGCTCAGCATCGCGTAGAACACGCCGTTGTTTAGGCCCAGCATCCCCTGGGCAAGAATAAGTCGGATCATCGGATCCATCGGGGTTGTCCTCCCTGTCGGGTCTCGGGCGCCTGAGCCCGGCCCGGTTTCTCGTTACACGCTCAGGTAATGGTTCAGCCGGTCCATCGAGGCTTCGACCTGATCGGCTTCGATCACGTCGATCACCTCGCCATGTTCGATGACGTAATGGCGGTCGGCGAGCGGGGCTGCGAAGCGGAAGTTCTGCTCCACCAGAACGATCGTGTAGCCGCGCGATTTCAGATCGCGGATCACGCGACCCAGCGTTTTCACGATCACGGGCGCAAGCCCTTCGGTGATCTCATCGAGCAGCAGCAGCCGCGAACCGGTGCGCAGGATACGCGCGATGGCCAGCATCTGCTGTTCGCCGCCCGAAAGCCGCGTGCCCATCCGCTTGCGGACATTGGCGAGGTTCGGGAACATCTCGAAGAGTTCCTCCACCGACATGCCGCCCTCGCCCACGCTCGGCGGCAGCATCAGGTTTTCCTCGACATTGAGCGAGGCGAAGATGCCGCGCTCTTCGGGGCAATAGCCGATCCGTGCATCGGGCGAGATCTTGTGCGTGGGCTTCGTCAGAAACTCCTCGCCATTGATCTTGATCGAGCCTTCGCGGCGATCGACCATACCCATGATCGAACGCAGCGTGGTCGAACGGCCCGCGCCGTTGCGGCCCAGAAGGGTGATCAGCTGCCCCTCGCCCAGTTCGAGATTGATCCCGTGCAGGACGTGGCTCTCGCCATACCATGCGTGCAGATTCTCGATCTTGAGCATCGGTTTGGTCATGGTTGCGGTGCTCATGCGACCTCCTCCTGCTCGTCGGCGGAGACGCCCATGTAGGCCTCCATGACTTGCGGGTTCTTCGACACTTCGGAATAGGGCCCTTCGGCCAGCACTTCGCCGCGCGCCAGCACGGTGATCGTGTCGGCCAGTTCGGCCACGACGCCGAGGTTATGCTCCACCATCACGATGGTACGCCCCTCGCGGACACGACCGATCAGCTCGGTCACGGCGCCCACGTCCTCGGTGCCCATGCCCTGGGTCGGCTCGTCGAGCAGCATCAGCTCGGGCTCCAGCCCCAGCGTCGTCGCGATCTCGAGCGCGCGTTTGCGGCCGTAGGGCAGCTCCACCGCTTTGAGATGGGCGAAGTCCTTCAGCCCCACCTGATCGAGTGCGGCGACGGCTTTCGCGTCGAGGTCGTGCAGCACCGATTTGGAGCGCCAAAACTGATAGCTCACGCCCAGCGAGCGTTGCAGCGCGAGGCGCACGTTTTCCAGCGCCGTCAGGTGCGGAAAGACCGCGGAAATCTGGAACGACCGAACGATGCCCATATTGGCGATCTCGGCGGGTTTGCGATTGGTGATATCGCGGTCGTTGAAGAGGATCTTGCCCGACGTGGGCGTGATGAATTTCGTCAGCAGGTTGAACATCGTGGTCTTGCCCGCGCCGTTCGGGCCGATGATCGCGTGAATGGCGCCGCGCTTGATGCGCAGGTTCACGTCATTGACGGCCACGAAGCCGCCGAAACTCTTGGTCAGGTTCTTGGCCTCGAGAATGATATCGTCGCTCATGGTCTCGCTTTCGGACTGATACGCAGGCGCAGGGCGGTCGCGATGCCGCCCTGCGCCAAGGATTTGTTCAGATCACTTGTTGACCAGCTTGCAGCCGCCCGCTTCGAGCGAGGCATAGGCCTCTTTGCCCGGAATGGTGCGCGCCACGTCGGCCACGTCCCACGGATCTTCGCCGCCTTCCTTGACCTTCAGCAGATACATGTCGTGCTCCAGCAGGCCGTCGGGACGGATGGTGCCGCCCTTGGCGAAGAAGTCGTCGATCTTCATCTTGCCGAGCTGCTCACGCACCTTGTCGGAATCGTCGGTGCCAGCCGCCTTGATCGCCTCGAGATAGGCCATGGTCAGCGAGTAGTCCGCAGCGTGGACGAAGGTCGGCGCTTCGCCGCCCGAGAACTTCTCGTACTCTTCCTTCCACTTGCGGCTCTCGTCGTCCATGTTCCAGTACCAACCGGTGGTGAACTGGAGGCCCTTGGCGACGTCGGTGCCGAGCGACTTCACGTCCGAGATCAGCACCAGCATACCAGCGAGCTGCTGGCCACCGGCGACGATGCCGAATTCATGCGCCTGCTTGATCGAGTTCACGGTGTCCTGACCGGCATTGGCCAGACCGATCACTTTCGCGCCCGAGCTTTGCGCCTGCAGCAGGTACGAGGAGAAGTCGGTCGATGCCAGCGGCACGTCCGAGCTGCCCACGACCGAACCGCCGAGGTTCTTCACGACTTCCGAGGTGTTGTCCTGCAGCGCATGGCCGAAGGCGTAGTCAGCGGTGATGAAGTACCAGCTGTCGCCGCCGTTCTTCACGACCGCCGTCGCGGTGCCGACCGGCAGTGCGTGGGTGTCGTAGCCGTAGTGGATGCCATATTTCGAGCAGTTCTCGCCGGTCAGCGCCGCGGTGGCAGCGCCGGTTGCGAAGGTGATGGTCTTCTTCTCGGAAGCGAGTTGCTGCACGGCAAGCGCCACGGCCGAGTTGGTCAGGTCGGCGATCATGTCGACATGCTCTTGGTCGATCCACTCGCGTGCGGTGGCCGAACCGACATCCGCCTTGTTCTGGTGGTCAGCCGAGATCACTTCGATCGGCTTGCCGAGAACTTCGCCGCCGAAGTCGCGTACGGCCATTTTCACCGCGTCGACCGCGCCCTTACCCGAGAAACCGGTCGAGTAGACGCCGGACATATCGCCGAGCACACCGATCTTCACCGAGCCGTTCGAAATCGCGTCCTGCGCCATCGCGCCGCCTGCGGCAATGCTAAGCGCCGCGGCACTTACACCTGCGTAAATAGCTGATTTCATCAACATTCCTCCCATTGGTTGATAGATTTGGCTCTCTTGCGCATCGCGCCATGAGAACACGCCGACGGGACGCTTCTCTGGTCCCTGCCGGATTACGATCCTGTTTTTCTCCTCACACGGCCGTCCCTGCTCCTCGACGCGACCGCTGGCGAATTCAGCTTGGAAACGAGGGGACATTCAAGTGCTTGCGCCACCGCAGTTCCCTTCAAGCCGATAAATTCATTGTCAGCGCTCCCATCATAGGCAGAAACCGGCCATGTGCAAAAGGCTAGGTGGGAAAATACGCGCGGCCATGCCACGTATCGCCAAACGCATGTGCAAGAATACCCATATAGCCCGTTTTTACGACACACGACTGCAAAAAGGACCGGCAATGAGCTTCGATTGGGACGATCTGCGATTCTTTCTCTCGGTGGCCCGGGCCGGGCGCCTGACCGTCGCCGCCCGCGCGATGGGCACCGATCATGCAACGGTATCACGCCGGGTCAAATCTCTGGAGACCCAGCTTGGCGCGCAATTGTTCGAACGCAGCCCGCGCGGCTATGCGCTGTCGGAACATGGCGAGCGGCTTCTGGCGAAGGCCGAGCAGATCGAGAATGTCGCGGCACGCGTGCAGGACGAATTGTCGGGCACGCTCTATGCGCTGTCCGGCACGGTGCGGATCGGCGCGCCCGATGCGTTCGGCGCGTTCTTTCTCGCGCCGCGGCTGGCGGATTTCATCAAGGCCAATCCCGAGCTGGAGGCGCAGCTGGTCGCCACGCCGCGCCTGTTCTCGCTCTCGAAGCGCGAGGCGGATATCGCGATCACCCTGTCGCGCCCCGAAAAGGGGCGGCTCGTGTCGCGCAAGCTCACCGAATACACGCTGCATTTCTACGCCTCCCCCGACTACCTCGCCCGCAATTCGGCGATCAACCGCAAGGAGGACCTGCTGAAGCACCCGCTGGTCGGCTATATCCCGGAACTGATCTACACGCCGGAGCTGGATTACCTGTCGGTCATGCTGGGCGATCACACGCCGCGCCTGTCCTCGACCAATCTCTTCGCGCACAAGCAGGTAGCCGAGGCCGGACGCGGAATCGCGGTGCTGCCCGATTTCCTCGCCCGCCACTCGACGAAGCTGGTGCCGATCCTGCCCGACGAGATCGAGATTCGCCGCACCTTCTGGCTGGTCACTCATGAAGACCTGCACGAGATCGCCCGCGTCCGCGCCGCGATGCGCTTCATCGCCGAAGAGGTTTCCAAGAGCCGCGCCGAGTTCCTGCCCCGGATCACCGCCCTGTCGGATTGAACGGGGCGACGCGGCGGGCCGATGGGGTCAGCGATGGAGCGCGAACGATTGAGCCGCGCTCATGATCTTGGCGCGGATTATTCCGATGCGCAGCGCTGGCCCAGGCCCCTGCCCGCCTGCTATCACCTGCCCCACAGTCACCGGCACGTCGCTCACCCGCGACGGAATGTCGAAAATCCACCGCGCCCGGCGTCGCTTTCGGGCAATTCTGGCCCCACGAGGAGAGAGATTCGCATGGCACAGATCACCTTGGTCTATTGGCGCGACATCCCGGCCCAGATCATCGCGGGCAAGGGACGCCGTGGCGTCAAGAAACCACTGCCCGAACGGTTCGAGCAGGCGATCGACCGCGCGGCCATGAAGATCGGCGCCCGCGATAGCGACGCCTATCTGGCCGAGTGGCGCAAGGTGCCCGAGGGCGAGGAGCCCGGCGACGATGCCGAGGCGGCCGAGGCCGTGCTGGCGCGTATCCTCTCTGACTACGACGACGCGCGGTTGCGCGCGTTGATTGCCAATGACGGCTGGAACCCCCAGCCCGACGCGTAAGGGAGAATAGGCGCATGGCTCTTGTGAATTTCCGCCGCGAGGCTGCGAAACCGGTCCGCCCGCCGGTGAACGCCAATATGGTGGCCCTGCTGGACGGCGCCTCGGTCGAGGTCATGCCGCGCACCGCCGCGAAGGTGGAAAGCTTCGCGCCTTTGTTCGCGAAGGGCTCCCGCGTCTATATCGCCCATATCGACGGCACACCCTTCGAGGAAATGCTCGCCACGGCCAAGCGGCTGCGCGAAGAGGGTTTCGAGCCGATGCCGCACTTCCCGGCGCGCATCATCCGCGACGAAGCGCAGCTCAATGACTGGGTCTCACGCTACCGTGGCGAAGCAGGTGTCGAGCAGGCGCTGCTGCTGGGCGGCGGCGTGGCCGAGCCGAAGGGCGACTTCCACTGCGCCATGCAGATGATCGAGACCGGCGCCTTCGACGGCTTCGCCCGCCTTCATGTCGCCGGCCACCCCGAGGGCAACCGCGACATCGATCCCAATGGCGGCGAGGCAGAGGTGATGGCCGCGCTGAAGCTCAAGCAGGATTTCGCGAACCGCACCGATGCGGATATGGCGATCGCCACGCAATTCGCCTTCGAGGCCGGTCCGATCCGCGACTGGGCCAAGCGTCTCGAGGCCAACGGCATCGAAATGCCGGTCCATCTGGGCATCGCGGGCCCCGCGAAACTGCAGACGCTGCTGAAGTTCGCCATCGCCTGCGGCGTCGGCCCCTCGCTGAAAGTGCTGCAAAAGCGCGCCCGCGACGTGACGAAGCTGCTGCTGCCCTTCGAGCCGACCGAATTGCTGACCGATCTGGCCGCCGATCGCCCGTCGAATATCGAAGCCGTGCATTTCTTCCCGCTGGGCGGTATCACCGCCACAGCCAATTGGATCGCCGAACAGAGAGGCCATGAATGACCCGCACCGTCCTTGAGTCCAAAACCAAAACCGTCGTGATCGGCTTTGACGAGCCCTTCTGCGTCATCGGTGAGCGGATCAACCCCACCGGCCGCAAGAAGCTGGCCGCCGAGCTGGAGCAAGGCGATTTCTCGACGGTCGAGAAAGACGCGCTCGAGCAGGTCGCCTGCGGCGCCACGGTTCTGGACATCAACTCGGGCGCGGTGTTCTCGAACAAGATGGCCGAAGACCCGCGCTATGCGGATAACAACTTCGTCGAGCCCTCGCTGATGCGCGATCTGATCAACTGCGTGCAGGGCGTGATCGACGTGCCGCTGTGCATCGACAGCTCGGTTCCCGCCGCGCTCGAGGCGGGTCTGGAAGCCGCCGAAGGCCGTCCGCTTCTGAACTCGGTGACGGGCGAGGAAGAGCGTCTGGAACTGGTTCTGCCGCTGGTGAAGAAATACAACGTGCCGGTCGTCGCGATCTCGAACGACGACACCGGGATTTCCGAAGATCCCGACGTGCGTTTCGCCGTGGCCAAGAAGATCGTCGAGCGCGCCGCCGATTTCGGCATCCCCGCGCATGACATCGTCGTCGATCCGCTGGTGATGCCGGTAGGCGCGATGGCCTCCGCGGGCCGTCAGGTCTTCACGCTTGTCAACCGCCTGCGCGACGAGCTGGGCGTGAACACCACCTGCGGCGCGTCGAACATCTCCTTTGGCCTTCCGAACCGCCACGGGATCAACGGGGCCTATCTGCCGATGGCGATCGGCGCCGGCATGACCTCGGCGATCATGAACCCGGTGCGCAATCAGGAGATGGAGGCGATCCGCGCTGCCAACCTGCTGATGAACCACGACCCGAACGGGATGGAGTGGATCCGCCTGTCGAAGACGCTCGACGCGATGAAGGAGGGCGGCATCAGCTTCGCCGAAGCCTCGGCAGCCGCGGCCACCTCCTCCGCCGGTGGGCGTCGTGGCGGGCGCCGTCGCCGCGCCTGATCCGACCCACAAAGACAGTCGAACGCCCGGGGCTCGCTCCGGGCGTTTCGCATTTTGCGCATCGCGTTTCTTCCACTCCGGATTTGAGGCCTTTCCAGCGGCTATTGTTGCGCAAACCGGCACAAATCGTCCGCAACCTCACGACAATGGCGGTTATCACGGCGCGATTCGCGGAGTCGTAATCAATCAGAGCTCCCACGCACAGAAGCCGTCTCATTCAGCATATTGCAGCCTCAGCCGCGCTGCGGACCGGCGGGATATCGCCGCTTCGCGCCCCGAGGCTCGAAAATTCCGATTGTAAGGCAAAGATTTACTGGCAGGGCTTAAACCCGTATGTGTACCTTGCGGCATCGAACTGGGAACACGCTGCCATGCGCTTAGCATTCAAACTGCTCAGCGCGGCCTCTCTGGCGCCTGCGCACCTTGAGACGGCATCGCGCACCGGCTTGTTGAAAGCCTCGTCCCCCGGACGCGCTGCGGCGCGGGCGGGTACGCTCGCTGCGCTGATCGTCGCGGGCGGTCTCGCCGCCTGCTCGACCAACAGCCCCGAGGTGACGACGACCCGCGGCACGGCCCAACTTCTCGACCTCTCCGCGCCCGATCTGGCGCCAGGGCTCGAGACCGCTCCCTCGTCTGAGCGGCTGCCCGATAACAGCCATCTGGGCGCCGACTTCATGGAGCTCAGCTTTTTCCTCGAATCCGGGCGCGCGCTGCCGCGCTTCACCCGGTTCGAAGGTCCCGTCTCGATCACGCTCGCCGGCAACGCCCCGCCCGTCGCGCAGACCGAACTGGGTCATCTGGTCCACCGGCTGCAGACCGAGGCGGGGCTGAACGTGTCGACCGAACCGGGCAATGCCAACACGATCTCTGTGCAATTCGTTCCCCAACGGCAGATGCGGCGCGAGGTTCCGAATGTCGCCTGTTTCGTGGTGCCCAATGTCGAAAGCTGGACGGATTACCGCAACTCGCATGGCGACGAGGCCAGCGATTGGGCCAAGCTGACGCAGCGCCATTCCGCCACCGTGTTCATCCCCGCCGCCTCGACCCCGCAGGAGATCCGCGATTGCCTGCATGAGGAGGTCAGCCAGGCGCTCGGGCCGGTGAACGATCTCTACCGCCTGCCCGATACGGTCTGGAACGACGACAATTTCCACACCGTGCTGACCAAGTTCGACATGACGATCCTGCGGGCCTATTACGACCCGGCGCTGCATACCGGCATGAGCCCCGACGAAGTGCGCGCGGCCCTGCCCGCGATCCTGTCGAAGATCCACCCGTCGGGCGACCAGATGCGCACCCTGCCCGCCGATCCGACACCGCGCGCCTATGTGAAGGCGATCACCACAGCGCTCGGTCAAGGCGCGAGCGACAAGCGCCGTCGTGCCGCCGCCGAACGCGCCACGAAGATCGCCACCAGCCGGGGCTGGCATGACAGCCGCGCGGCGTTTGCGTGGTTCGCGGTCGGGCGGCTGACGATGAAGACCGATCCCGAGAAAGCCGTCGCGGCCTACAAGAAGGCAGGCCGGATCTACCGCGCAACGCCGGGCGCGGAAATTCAGGCCGCCCATATCGATATGCAGCTTGCGGCCTACGCACTTGGCACGGGCCGCGCGCAGGAGGCGGTGACGCTGGTGAACCGCGCGCTGGCCTCCGATGTCTCGACCGAGAACGCCTCGCTGATGGCCACGCTCTACATGATCCGCGCCGAAGCCTATGGCCAGCTTGGTGACGCTACGCAGGAACATCAGGCTCGTCTCGACATGCAGCAATGGGCGCGCTATGGATTTGGCTCGGACGCGGCGGTTACACGCCGCGCGAAAGAGGTGGCGGCCCTCGCCAATGCGGGCGCTCGCGTGAACTGACCGCAAAAGGCGGTCCGGGCGCGCCCGGACCAAGACCGCAAGGGGGCGCAGCATGTATGTTCTGGCAGGGGTGGTGATCGGGCTGATCTGGGGCGACTGGAAGGCCCGCAAACGCGGCGGCAACAAGCTCGACCGGGCGCAATATGCCGCCGTTCACGCGATCGGGCTGGCGCTGGTGGGCCTCTTCGTCACCGTGATCATCAACCGCATCTGGGCATAATCGGAGGGCGGAGATGTTCCTGCCATTCTTCGATGCTCTGCGGCGCGGCGGTGTCCCCGTCTCTCTGCGCGAATATCTGAGCTTTCTCGAAGGGCTGGCCGCGGGGCTTTGCACCTATGACATCGACGGGTTCTACTATTTCGCCCGCGCCGCGATGGTGAAGGACGAACGCTTCCTCGACCGGTTCGACCGCGCGTTCTCCGAGGCCTTCTCGGGGCTGGAGACGATCACGCCGGACGATGTGCTCAACGCCGTCGATCTGCCCGAGGAATGGCTGCGCAAGCAGCTTGAGAAACACCTAACAGACGAAGAAAAAGCGCAGATCGAGGCGCTCGGCGGGTTCGACAACCTGATGGAAACGCTGAAAAAGCGGCTCGAGGAGCAGAAAGGCCGTCATCAGGGCGGCAGCAAATGGATCGGTACGGGGGGCACCTCGCCCTTCGGTGCTTATGGCTACAATCCGGAAGGCGTCCGCATCGGCCAGAAGGAAAGCCGTCACCAGCGCGCCGTTAAGGTCTGGGACAAGCGCGAGTTTCGCGATTTCGACGACACGGTGGAGCTGGGCACCCGCAACATCAAGGTCGCGCTCAAGCGCCTGCGCCAATGGGCGCGGCACGGCGCGAATGAGGAACTGGACCTGCCCGGCACGATCCGCGCGTCGGCCGAAGCCGGCTACATCGACGTCAAGACCCGGCCCGAGCGGCATAACGCGGTGAAGGTCGTGCTGTTTCTCGATGTGGGCGGCTCGATGGACGCCCATGTGCAGCTGGTAGAGGAACTGTTCTCCGCCGCCAAATCCGAGTTCAAGCATCTCGAGCACTGGTATTTCCACAATTGCCTCTACGAAGGCGTCTGGAAATCGAACAAGCGCCGCTGGAACGAGGCGACGCCGACCTGGGACGTGCTCCATCGCTACGGGCCCGATTACAAATGCATCTTCGTGGGCGACGCCTCGATGTCGCCCTATGAGATCACCCATCGCGGCGGCGCAAACGAACATTGGAACGACGAAGCGGGCCATGTCTGGCTGACACGCGCGCGCGAGCAATGGCCCGATCACACATGGCTCAACCCGATCCCGGAACGCGGCTGGGGTTATACACCGTCGATCGAGATCATCCGCGAGATTTTCGAGAACCGAATGCATCCGCTGACCCTCGAAGGGATCACCGCGGCGATGAAGGAACTCGGATGAACCGGCTGCGCTACCTCTGGGGGCATCACAAGATCGCCTCGCTGGGCTTTATCCTCGCGGTCGCGCTGTCGCTGTTCTTCGGCGCAAGGTTCGTCTCGCGCGCGATCTACTGGTCGGACCCCGCCCATCTGCATCAAAGCCCAGAGGCGTGGATGACCCCGGGCTATATAGCGCGAAGCTGGCATCTGAAGATCGAGGAAGTCGACGCGATCCTCGGCATCGAGGACGGCCACGCGCTGGTCGGCGACGGACGCCCGACGCTGGAACGTATCGCGAAAGCCAAGGGCGAGCCGCTGCAGGACCTGATGCGCAAACTCTCTCTCGGCCTGCCGAAGACGATCGCCGACAAAGAGGCGCGACCGCCGCAATGAATTTCTCCGACCTTTCAGACTGGCTGCTCGCGCAGGTGCCGCTCTACGGGCCTTGGCTGTTAGGTCTGACGACCTTCCTGAGCTGCCTCGCGATCCCGGTCCCCTCCTCGCTGATGATGATCGCGAGCGGAGCCTTCGTGGCCTCGGGCGATCTGGACCTCGCGACGGTCGCGGGCGCAGCCTTCACCGGCGCGATCCTCGGCGATCAGCTGGGCTTTCAGCTCGGCCGCCGGGCCGAGCGGTTCCTGCCGCAGCCCGGCACCAGACGCGGCGCGCTGGTGGACAAGGCGATGGCCGCCCTGCGCAGGCGCGGCGCGGTCACGGTGTTCTTCACCCGCTGGATGTTCTCCGCGCTCGGCCCTTGGGTGAACCTCGCAGCCGGCGCCTCGGGCTTCGCGCATCGGCGTTTCACGCTGGCCGATCTGGCGGGCGAAGCGGTCTGGGTCACCGCCTATGTGGGCCTCGGCATCACTTTCGGGGCCAATCTGGACGCGGCCGCGGAACTTGCAGGCAACGCGCTGGGGCTGTTGGGCGCGGGTGCGGCCGCCTTCGCCTTCGGCTGGTGGCTCTGGCACGCGGCCAAGCGCGCGCCCAAAGCCCCCCATCCGACGCCTGATCACGACGCTTGATCACGGGCCCGCGAGCCGCCATATCCATCCCATGTTGTTCCGCCTTCTCCCGATCCTGCTGCTGGTCCTCTACGGCTTTGCCATGTGGCATTTCTCGACCTGGCAACTCAAACGCCAGCTGAACGGGAATTCGCGCCGGTTGCGCGACAGCAAGCTGGAGCCCTATCTCGACCGGCTCGCCGCCGCGCTCGAAGTCTCGGAAATCCCCGTCCATGTCTACCAGATCGAACCGGTCAACGGGCTCGCCGCCCCCGATGGCCGTGTCTTCATCACCGAAGGCTTCATGCGCAAATATCGCAACCGCGAAGTCTCGGCGGAGGAGCTGACCTCGGTGATCGCGCATGAGTTGGGCCATGTCGCCTTGGGCCATTCGCGCCGCCGCATGATCGACTTCTCGGGTCAGAACGCCCTGCGCGCTGTGCTGATGACAGTGCTCGGTCGCTTCATCCCCTTCATCGGCCCGTGGATCGCCAATCTGATCACCGCCGCACTCGCCGCCCGCCTCAGCCAGCGCGACGAGTTCGAGGCCGATGAATTCGCCTCGGCACTGATGATCAAGGCTGGCTTCGGCACCGCGCCGCAGGTCTCGCTTTTCCGCAAGCTCGATGCGCTGACCAAGAACGCGGGCCAGACCACGCCCGCCTGGCTGCTGACCCACCCCAAGACCGAAAAGCGCATCGCCGCGATCGAGGCGAACCAGTTGCGCTGGTCACGCGCAGAGCGCTGATTTTCCTTACTTTCGCCGCGCAGGGCCGCTAATCTGCCCGCGAGGAAGGGCAGCGAATGACAAGCGGGTCTAAAGGGCGGGTGCACAGGCGCCGGGTGTTCTACATTCCGGGCTACGACCCGATTCACCCCCGCCGCTACCGCGAGCTCTACCGCAAGGAAGGCGCAGACCAGGCCCGCATCTCGGGCTATGAGATCGCGCTGGCGCCCAAGCGCGCAGGCGGCCCCTATGGCTGGCACGTCACCTCCACCCAGGACGGCGCAGAGGTCGAGGCCGATGTCGAAGTGCTCGTCTGGTCCGATATCGTGCGCTCATCGATGGGCAAATCGATCCCCGCGACCTACGCGCAACTGATCCGCACCGCATGGGCCTATATCGCCTCAGGCGCGCTGTTCCGGCTGATGAGGCTGCGCAAAGGCCCGGTGATCGCCGCGCTCTACCCGATCGTGGCACTGATCGTGCAGGCGCTGATCGGGTTCGGCCTTGGCTGGGCTACGGTAGCACTCGCATTGACGCGCCTTCCCGGCTTCCCGCTCGACTGGCTCGCAGGCCTCATTCTCGGCGCCGCGATCCTCGCTCTCACCCTGCGCTGGTTCCGAGGCAAAGACGGCAAGCTCTTCGCCTATTACCTGATGCATGACTACGCCTTCACCGCACGCTGGGGCGGCGCGAACCCGCCAGAGCTGGAAGCGCGCATGGCCGAATTCGCCGCCCGCATCGAAGACGCCATGCGAGAGGACTGGGATGAAGTCCTGATCGTCGGCCATTCCTCGGGCGCCCATCTCGCCGTCTCGATCCTCGCCGACCTGATCCGCGAGAACCGCCTCCCCAGTTCGGGCTTGTCGAAATATCCCGGGGGTCCGGGGGCAGCGCCCCCGGCGCTCGCCCTCCTGTCGCTCGGTCAGGTCATCCCGATGGTCAGCTACCTCCCCCGCGCCACCCGCCTGCGCGCAGATCTGCAGTTCCTCGCCACGCGGCCCGAGCTGTTCTGGCTCGACGTCACCGCGCCGGGCGATGGCTGCGCCTTCGCGCTCTGCGATCCGGTTGCGGTCTCGGGCGTGGCCCCGGAGGGCCAGATCCACCCGCTGGTGATCTCCGCCGCCTTCACCCAGACTCTCAGCCCTGCACGTTGGAAAGACCTCCGCTGGCGCTTCTTCCGGCTGCATTTCCAATACCTATGCGCCTTCGACCGGCCAAGGGATTACGACTATTTCCGCCTGACCGCCGGACCGCTGACCCTGGCCGAACGCTTCCACGGTCGCCCGCCATCGAAAAGCCGGATCACGACGCCCGCGAACCGGTTCACGAGCGTCACATGAGCCGGCCCTCCCGCCTACCCCCGAAACCGACCCCGCGCCCGGATCGCGTCTCGCTCTGGCGTTATTTCCGGCTGTTCAAATCCGACATCCTCTCCGCCCAGCCCGCGCGTCTCTATCGCGCGTGGATGGCGGAGTTCCGCACGCCGTTCTTCCGCTCCTACATGTGCAACGACCCCGATCTGGTCGATCTGGTGCTCAACAAACGCCCGATGGATTTCCCGAAATCCGACCGAGTGCGCGAGGGGCTGAAACCGCTTCTCCGCGAGAGCGTCTTCATCACCAATGGCGAACAATGGCAGCGCCAGCGCCGGATCATCGACCCGGCCTTCGAGGGCGGCAAACTGCGCGAGACATTCCCGGCGATGTGGGCAGCGGGCGAGGCTTGCGTCGAACGGCTGAAGATGAAGACCGACGCCGAACCGATTGATATTGAAACGGAAACCGCCCACGTCGCGGCCGATATCATCTTTCGCACCCTATTCTCGATCCCGATCGAGGATGAGACCGCCAGCGCCGTCTTCGCAGCCTTCAAGCGCCATCAGCGCGCCTCTCCGGTGGTCAATCTTGGCGCGCTGCTGCCGCTGCCGCGCTGGTTTCCGCGCTTTCATGCGCGCGAGACGAAGCGCACGGCCGCCCATATCCGCGCGCTGATCAAGCGGCTGACGACAGAGCGCGCCGCCCGGATCGCCACCGGCACCGCGCCCGACGATCTGGCGACCAAGATCATGACCACCGCCGATCCCGAAACCGGCGAGACCTTCGACACCGCCGAGATGGTCGATCAGGTCGCGATCTTCTTTCTTGCGGGCCACGAGACTTCGGCTTCGGCGCTGGCATGGGCGTTCTATCTGCTGGCGACGCATCCGGAATGGCAGGACCGAGTGGCCGAAGAGGCAACGACCGCACTGGCGGAAAGTCACAACTTTTCTGTGCTTTCCAAGCTGAAGTTGAACCGCGCCACATTCCGTGAGGCGATGCGGCTTTACCCGCCGGTGCCGATGTTCGTGCGCGAGGCGACCTGCCCGGAAACTTTCCGCAAGCGCGACGTCAAACCGGGCAGTCAGGTGGTCATCTCACCGTGGCACCTGCATCGCCACGAACGGCTATGGGACAATCCCGACGGGTTCGACCCGAGCCGCTGGGAGACCGAGAACGGCAAGTCCTGCCAGCGCCGCGCCTATATCCCGTTCTCCTCGGGCGCGCGGGTCTGCCCCGGTGCAGGCTTCGCGATGGCGGAGGGGCCGCTTCTGCTCGCGATGCTGCTGCGGGTGTTTCGGTTCGAGGCTGTCGAGGGCCGCGAACCGGTCCCTGTCGCGCATCTGACGGTGCGCGGCAAGGACGGGATTTACCTCAGAATTTCAGAGCGTTGAGGCACGAAGCTCAGTCCCGCACGACGAGATCGGCGGCGCGGCTCTCGCGCGTGATGGTGCGGCCATTGGGCAAGTCGTTTTCCTCGACGCGGCGGCGCGTCTCGGCCAGATCGCAGCCCTGATCGCGCCAGCGTTGAGTCAGCCGCTCGCGCAGCACCTGTTCAGGCAGATCGATGCGGATCGTAAGATCGAAGAGCGGATAGAGATCGCTCCAACCGGGCCGCGTCAGCAGCAGGTAATTGCCCTCGACGATCAGGTATTTCGCCGAGCCCGGCACGTTTGCACCGCCCGGAACGGTGGCGTCCAGATCACGGTCGAAGGTCGGCACCGCCTCGTCCTGACGGCTCGATTTCAGCCGTGCAAGAAGTTGCGAAAACCCCTCCGTATCAAATGTTTCCGGTGCGCCCTTCACGTTACGCAGGCCGCGTGCGTCGAGCCAGTCATTGTCGCGGTGAAACCCGTCCATCGCGACAATCGCCGATTGCTCTCCGAGCGCCTCGGCGAGTTCATGCGCGAGATGCGACTTGCCCGCACCGGGGCCGCCGACGAGCCCGATCAGCAGCCGCTCGCCCGGAAGCTGGCGGATATGAGAGGCCAGATCGGCGCGCGGCACCTGCAGCTCGCTCTCCATGAAGGCCCCGTAATCGCCCATCGGGCCGTCGCTATCGCCGAGCCAATCCGGCATCACGACATCGCCTTGATGAACCGTCCCAAAGCTGCGGCCGGGTCGTCTTCGCGCCAGACCTCGTCGCCGAAGGCGAACCAGTCGGTGACGGGGGCGAATTTCGTGACCAGCTCTTCGGTCAGCGCGCCTTCGGCCACCACCGGGACTTCGATCACTTCCGACCACCAGGCGAACAGCTCGTGCTCGGCGGGTTCGGCCGTCCCCAGATTGGTCTCGCCGATCGGGCCGAAGCAGACATAGTCGGCCCCCGCCTCGCCCGCGTTCATCCCCTCATGGCGGGAATTGCCGCAGAAACTGCCGACGATCGCGTCGTCGCCCAGCTCCTTGCGGCCATAGCGGATCTGCTTCGCGCCATCGATGAAATGCACCCCGTCGAGCCCGTGGCGTTCAACGAGGGCGACATGGGATTCGATGACCAGCGCCACGTCGCGGGCATGGGCCACTTCGCGCATCGCGTCGGCGATCCGACCGATCTCGTATTCGTCGCGGCTGGCGAGCGACAGGCGGATGCAGGCGATCTCATGCGCATCGAGCACCGAGGCCAGTTTCGGCGCGAATTCCTCGGCGTCGAAAGCGGGCGGCGTGATCAGGTAAATCTGCGGGCGGTCTTCGGCCATGGGCAGGCTCCTTTGCGGGTCTTGGGCGCCTATTAACGCAAGCGGCGCGGCCTTGCCAGTGCCAGCTTGCGCGACTAGGAGAGGCGCGAAAGGACCGCCCATGCCCCATACGCCTGAAATCCCCGATCCCGCCCAGCCCGCCTTCATCCTCGTGCGTCCGCAGATGGGCGAGAATATCGGGGCGGCGGCGCGCGCGATGCTGAACTTCTCGCTGCGCAAGATGCGGCTGGTGGAGCCGCGCGACGGCTGGCCCAACCCGAAAGCGGTGGCGATGGCCTCGGGGGCGGCCGGTCAGGTGCTCGATTTCGCGGGCGTCTATGACAGCGTGGCGGACGCGGTCGCCGATTGCGATTACGTCTTTGCCACCACCGCGCGGGGCCGTGAGTTGCCCAAACCCATCTACACGCCCGAGGCGGCGATGGAGGAGGCGCGCAAACGCATCGTCGCAGGCCAGAAGGTCGGCGTGCTTTTCGGGCCCGAACGCACGGGGCTGGAGAATGACGACATCCTGCGTGCCAATGCGATCATCACCGTGCCGGTGAACCCGGAATTCTTCTCGCTCAACCTCGCGCAGGCGGTGCTGCTGTCGGCCTATGAGTATTCGCGCCACACGCTGGAGTCCGTCCCGATCGATCCGGGGCTTGCCGGCCATGATCCTGCAAGCGCGGTGGAGGTCGAGAAGCTGGGCGATCACTTCGAGCAGCGGCTCGAGGAGGCGGGCTTCTTCCACCCGCCCGCGAAGGCCCCGATGATGAAGCGCAACCTGCGCAACATGTGGACGCGCTTCGCGATGACGCGCTCGGAGGTGCAGACACTGCACGGCGCGCTGCGACAAATCCTCCGCGGGCGCGACTGACGCTTGGTGAAAACCGTGGCATGCGCCATCTTGGCGGCATGTGGCGAGTGATCCGGGTCTCTCTATTGGCGCTTCTGGCGGGCGGGCTTCTGGGCCTGATCGCTCTCTTGTGGTTCTATCCGGTACTGGCGGCGGGGCTATGCCCGCGCTGCTTCGGGCTGGACCGGGCCGCGCCGGGCATTTTCGTCGAGCATGAGATGAGCCGCGCAGAGCGCCGCGATCTGGTCGAGACGGTCGATGCGGCGCGCGACACCGTCGCCCAATTTTATCCCACGCGCGAAGCCCATACCCGCATTCTCGCCTGCACTAGCGACGCCTGCGACCGCCGCCTTGGTGGGCGGGGTGCGGCGGCAGTGACCTATTCGCTCGGGGCCTGGGCGGTGGTGCGCGTGGCCCCGCGCGGGCTGACCGAGACGATCCTTGCGCATGAGCTGACCCATACCGAGACCCATGCCCGGCTGGGGGTGCTGGGTCAGGTACGCGGTCGCATGCCCGCGTGGTTCGACGAGGGGCTAGCGGTGCTGGTCTCGAACGATCCGCGCTATCTCGGGCCAGGCTCGGGCATCGGGCGCTGTCAGGCGCTGCCGCGCGCCGATCTGCCCAGCTCGCCCTTCGACTGGGCACCGCAGGCCGGGCGCGACAACCGACTTTATGCCGAAGCCGCCTGCGCCGTGCTGATCTGGGAGACGCATCAGGGCGGGCCGGAGGCCATCCTTGCGCGGCTGGACGACGGGCGCAGCTTTCCCTGAAACGCAGCCATGCGCGAGGCGTGCGCGGATTGCGCTTGACCTGAGGGCGTGTGCGCAGAAAAAGGGGCCATGGCACAGGCACATCTTCATATCGACCTCGACGCAGTGGTCAGCAATTGGCGCGCGCTCGACGCGCAATCGGGTGAGGCGACGCGCACGGCGGCGGTCGTGAAAGCCGACAGCTACGGCTTGGGCGCAGAGCGTATCGCCCCGGCGCTTTACCGGGCGGGTGCGCGGGACTTCTTCGTCGCGCTGGCCGAGGAAGGCGCGAAGCTGCGTCCGCATCTGGGCGAAGACGCGCGGATCTTCGTTCTTGGCGGTCATATGGCGGGCGATGCGGGTTTCCTGCGCGACGCGCGGCTGGTCCCGATGCTGAACTCCGGCGAACAGGCGCAGCGGCATCTGCAGGCGATCCCCGAAAGCCCCGTGGGCGTACAGCTCGACACCGGGATGAACCGGCTCGGGATGGAGGCTACCGACTGGCAGTCCATCGCCCCGCAGCTGATGGAGCGCGGGATCGAATTGGTGATGAGCCATCTCGCCTGTTCCGACGAGCCCGACCACGAGATGAACGCCAAGCAGCTGGCCGAGTTCAAACGCATGACCGACGGTATGGGGTTGAAACGCTCGCTTTCGGCGACGGGCGGCATCCTCTTGGGCCCGGACTATCATTTCGACGTGACACGCCCCGGCATCGGCCTTTACGGCGGGCGCCCCTTCGAAGAGGCGCGCCACGTCGTGACCCTCGCGCTGCCGGTGATCCAGACCCGGATCGTCGAGCCTGGCGAAACCGTCGGCTACGGCAACACCTGGACCGCCGAGCGCGAGACGCAGATCGCGACGCTCTCGGCGGGCTATGCCGACGGAATTCACCGCGTGCTGTCGAACATCACGAACCTTTACGCGGGCGACACGCCCTGCCCGCTTCGGGGCCGCGTCTCGATGGACCTGCTGACGGTGGATGTGACCGATCTCGATACGGTGCCCGACACGCTAGATCTGCTCGGGCCGCATCAGGGTGTCGACACGCTGGCGGATCTCGCGGGCACGATCGGCTACGAGATCCTGACCTCGCTCGGTCCACGCTATGCCCGCCGCTACGCGGAGCCCGCCGCATGACCGCAACGGCGCTCAGCCGACCGCTGGCCACGCTCGGGCGGGCCACGCTCGCGCTTCTGGCGGAGACGGGGCGGCTGTCGCGCTTCGTGGGCGAGACGCTGAGCCACCTGCTCCGCCCGCCCTTCTACCTGCGCGAATTCTGGCTCGCTTGTCTCAATATCGGCTGGCTGTCGCTGCCGGTGGTGGGGATGACCGCCCTGTTCACCGGCGCGGCGCTGGCGCTGCAGATCTACGCGGGCGGCGCGCGCTTCTCGGCAGAGCAGGTCGTGCCCTCGATCACCGCGATCGGAATGGTGCGTGAACTTGGCCCCGTCCTGGGCGGCTTGATGGTGGCGGCGCGTGTGGCCTCATCCATCGCGGCCGAAATCGGCACGATGAAAGTGACCGAGCAGATCGACGCGCTCACCACGCTCTCGACCAACCCGATGAAATATCTCACCGTGCCGCGCGTGCTGGCCGCGACGCTTTGCGTGCCGATGCTGGTCGGCGTGGGCGACGTGATCGGGATCATGGGCGGCTGGGTGGTCGGCGTGAACCGCCTCGGCTTCAACTCCGCCACCTACCTCAAGAATACGTGGGATTTCCTCGAGTTCTGGGACGTGGGATCGGGCCTCGTGAAGGGCGCGGCCTTCGGCTTCATCGTGGCGACGATGGGCTGCTATCACGGGATGAATTCGGGCCGCGGCGCGCAGGGCGTGGGCCGGGCGACGAAATCGGCGGTGGTCGCCGCCTCGGTCGCGATCCTCGCCGCGAATTACGTGCTGACGGAGGCGTTCTTCTCGGCATGATCACGCTTGAGGCCATAACCAAGAGCTTCGGATCGAACCACGTCCTGCGCGGCGTCGATCTGGTGGTGCCGACGGGGCAATCGACGGTCATCATCGGTGGCTCGGGCACCGGCAAATCGGTACTGCTGAAATGTATCCTCGGGCTGGTCAAACCCGATAGCGGGACGATCACGCTCGACGGGGTCGATGTCCGCACCGGGGAGCGCGACGCCTTCCTCGCCCGCTTCGGGATGCTGTTTCAGGGCGGCGCGCTGTTCGACAGCTTTTCCGTCTGGGAGAACGTCGCCTTCCGCCTGCTGCGCGGCGCGCTGAAGCGCCCCAAGGCGGAAGCGCGCGAGATCGCGGTGGAGAAGCTGCGCCGGGTGGGCCTGTCGCCGGATGTCGCCGACCTGTTTCCGGCGGAACTGTCGGGCGGGATGCAGAAACGCGTCGGCCTTGCCCGCGCGATCGCCGCAGAGCCCGAGGTCATCTTCTTCGACGAACCCACCACCGGGCTCGACCCGATCATGGCGGGAGTCATCAACGAGCTGATCCGCGAGATCGTCACCGAGATGGGCGCGACCGCGATGACGATCACCCATGACATGACCTCGGTCCGCGCGATTGCCGACCGCGTTGCAATGCTCCACGCGGGCAAAATTCGATGGGAAGGTCCGATCTCGGAAATGGACGCGACTTCAGACCCTTACGTCCAGCAGTTCATCCACGGACGTGCGGACGGACCGATCGAAACGCTTCGCTGACACACAGGCTGCGGAACCAAGCGAATTTCCGCGCATTCTCCCCAAGTGCTTGATCCGCCAACGAGACTCAAACTCGGACCGGTTCCGGCCAACATCTTCAACAAGGGGACCGGGGGGTTCAGATAATGCAAACCGAACACGTTGGGAGCGCCAATCTAGACCGTATCAACGCGGCGATTGGCCAAGCACTTACCGTCACCGTCGCAATCACCGCACTCGCCGCGATCGGCGCGGTCGCTGCGGCGTCGCTCGGCCTGATGCCGTGGCTCAGTCTCGAGGCGCAATTCGGCGACACTGTCCTGCCTGATTTCGGCGCCTGGCTACAGGTTGGCGCAGCGCTTCTGGCGCTGATCCTGTTGCTCTACCTGCCCTCCTGCTCGCGCGTGTCGAAGCTCGAAGGCAGTCATCGGCGGTTCCACGTCGACATGGATGACGTGACCCGCGCCTATCGCAGCGCGCATGATGCGGACCGCGCAGGCGTTTTTGCGCTGTCGGGCGAGTTCGACGCCATGCGCGAACGCATCAGCTATCTGCGCCAGCATCCCGACCTGGGAGGGCTCGAGCCGGAACTGCTGGAACTGGCCGCACAGATGAGCCTGCAATCGCGCGACCTCGCGAAGGTCTATTCCGAGGAAAAGGTCAAACGCGCCCGCGCCTTCCTCGAACAGCGCCAACAGGAGGCGGAGACGCTGAGCGATCAGATCGCGGTCGCCCGTGGAACCTGCACACAGCTGCGCGAATGGCTGACCGATGTCGAGACCGAGGAGCGCGAGGTGAACGCCGAGTTTCGTCTCCTGGAGCGCGACCTGCGTGACATCCTGCCGCTGCTGGGCTACGAAATCGAAGACGGCCCGCAGCCCAACGTGGTGCCGATCGCGAAGAAAGAATCCAAGTCGTAACGGGGCCGAAGCGTCCCTCGGGAAGAGCGCCGGTCGATGCTGAAATTCGCCAATCTGGCGCTCTTGCTGCTATTTCCCCTCGCATGGGCCGCGCCGCTTCTGCGCGCGGGGCTCTTGCCCTTCTTCGGGCTGGAGGAAATCTCGGTGCTCAGCGGGCTGCAGACGCTGTGGCGGACGGATGTGTTTCTCGCCCTGCTCGTCAGTTTTCTGGCCCTGTTTGACCCCTATCTGAAGGTGATCGGCGTCGCGCTGATCCAGTTCGATCTCGCCTCCCCGCGCCTGCTGCCGACGCTGAACGTCTTGGGCAAGCTGGCGATGGCCGACATCTTCCTGATCGCGATCTATATCGTGGTGGCGAAAGGCGTGGGCGTCGGGCGGCTCGAGACGGCCTGGGGGCTGTACCTGTTTACCGGATGCGTCGCGGCGTCCTTCGCGATCTCGCATCTGGAAATGAAAAAGGCGCCGCGAGGGTGATCCCCCGGGCGCCTTTCGCCGTCCGTTCAACCGATCAATGGACCGAGACCGGGTCCAGATCGTTCTGCCGGGCCAGCGAGAAGGCCAGCTTGCGGTCCTTCACCAGCGCGAGCCGTTCGCCATCGCTGTCATGGACGGCATAGAGGTGATCGACATCGTCCAGTTCGGCCCGGATTTCCTCGGGCAGATCGACGACCGCCACTTCGCGGACATAGACGATGGGATGTTCGGCCTTATCGCCGAAATCGTATTCCGTATTCATTGCGCTTTTCCTTTCCTGCCTGATTATTTCCGCTCGATCGGGATGGTCTGCACGATCGTTTCGGGCGGCGCCCTGTTCAGATCGACATGCAGTAGACCGTTCTCGATCGTGGCGGCTGCGACCTCGACCCCTTCGGCGAGCACGAAGCTGCGCTGAAAGGCCCGTGCGGCGATCCCGCGATGAAGGAACAGGCGGTCGCCCTCCTCCTCGCTTTGACGGCCGCGGATCACCAAAGCCCGGTCTTCGAGCGTGATCGCGAGGTCTTCCTCTCGGAAGCCTGCCACTGCGAGCGTGATGCGGAACGCATCCTCGCCGCGTTGTTCTATGTTATACGGCGGATAGGCATCCGATCCCTTGGCGGTGCGTTCCACCAGCCGTTCCAGCTGGTCGAAGCCCAGCAGGTAGGGATGTGCGCCAAAACTCAGTTTCGTCATTCGGCAAGCCCTTGATCAAGCGACGTTGCAAGTTCGGGCCCCGATCTTCGGCAGCCCACTAGTCAAATATGGGCGGCGTGGAAGCCCCCTGCAAGACCCCGCCGTCCATTTACGCTAAGGGCAAATTTTCTCCTAAGTCGTTCGAAACCTGTTATATTGACCCTCCCCCCTGACGGGCCCAGCCGAGTCGGGCGGAGGGTAAATCGCGCAACCAGAACCGGATGATACGGATATGAACGCCCATCTCGAGATGGATCATGAAGAAGTGCTGCGGGTGAAGCTGGAAGTGCTGCGGCGTGAACACCGCGATCTGGACGAGGCGATCTCTGCCCTCACGCAGGCGGTGCATTCCGATCAGCTGCGCCTCGTGCGACTGAAAAAGCAAAAGCTGGCCCTGAAAGACGAGATCGCGCGGATCGAAGACCAGCTCACGCCCGACATCATCGCCTGATCCCCGAATTGATCCCGATCCGATCGGCGCTGCAGCCCTGCCGGGGCTTGCCGCGACGGCACAGATTCCTATAGTGCGCGCTCCATCTGAAAAGGGGGCGTCATGAGCGTGAAAGTGGGAATCATCATGGGCAGTCAGTCCGACTGGACCACGATGAAAGAGGCGGCGGAAATCCTCGACGAACTCGGTGTGGAATACGAGGCGAAGATCGTCTCGGCCCACCGCACCCCCGACAGGCTCTGGTCCTACGGCAAGACCGCCGTGGAGCGTGGTCTGCACGTCATCATCGCAGGCGCGGGCGGTGCCGCGCACCTGCCCGGCATGATGGCCTCGAAAACCCGCGTGCCGGTGATCGGCGTGCCGGTGCAGACCCGGGCGCTCTCGGGCGTCGACAGCCTCTATTCCATCGTGCAGATGCCCAAGGGCTTCCCCGTCGCGACGATGGCGATCGGCGCGGCGGGTGCCGCCAATGCGGGCCTGATGGCCGCTGCCATCCTTGCGGTGTCGGACGAGGATCTGGCGAAGCGGCTCGATGACTGGCGCGAGAAGCTCTCGGCCTCGATCAAGGAGGAGCCGGAAGATGAGTGAGCCCCTGCCCTATGGGTCGGTGATCGGCATCCTGGGCGGCGGTCAGCTGGGACGGATGCTCTCGGTCGCGGCGTCGCGTCTGGGCTACAAGACCCACATCTTCGAGCCGGGCGCGAACCCGCCCGCAGGCGACGTGGCCCATGCGGTGACGACTGCGCCCTATGAGGACGAGGCCGCGCTGCGCGCTTTCGCCGAAGCCGTGGACGTCATCACCTACGAGTTCGAGAATGTCCCGACTTCGGCGCTCGATCTGCTGGAAAGCCTCAAACCGATCCGCCCCAACCGCAAGGCGCTCGCCGTCAGCCAGGACCGTCTGGTGGAGAAAGCCTTCCTCAACGACCTGGGCCTCGCCACAGCACCTTTCGCCGCCGTGGACGATATCGAGGACCTCAAGGAAGCGATCGCCGAGATCGGCTGCCCCGCGATCCTGAAGACACGCCGCTTCGGCTATGACGGCAAGGGACAGGTGGTGATCAACGCGCCCGAAGAGGCTGCCGCCGCGCTGGAGGACATGAAGGGCGCGCCTGCGATCCTCGAAGGCTTCGTGGAGTTCTTCAAGGAAATCTCCGTGATCGGCGCGCGCGCCGAGGATGGCGCGATCTCCTGCTACGATCCGGGCCAGAACAAGCATGAGGGCGGCATCCTGCGCACCACGCTGGTGCCCGCCGCGATCACTGACAGCCAGCGCACCGATGCGGTACTGCTGGCGGCGAAGATCCTCAACAAGCTCGATTATGTCGGCGTGATGGGGGTCGAGCTGTTCGTCACCCGCGACGCGCTGATCGTGAACGAGATCGCCCCGCGCGTGCATAATTCCGGCCACTGGACGCAGGCGGGCTGCGCGGTCGACCAGTTCGAGCAACATATCCGGGCCGTGACCGGCTGGCCGCTCGGCGATGGCGGGCGCCATTGCGACGTCGAGATGGAGAACCTGATCGGCGACGACATGGACCGCGTGCCGCGGCTGGCGAAGCTCGCGCGGTATCAGATCCATCTCTATGGCAAGGCCGAGGTGAAGCCGGGCCGCAAGATGGGCCATGTGAACCACATCCTGTAAGTGAAAAAGGCGCCCATCGCGGGCGCCTTTCTCTTATATCGCACGATCACTTATGTCGCACGATCACTTCGCAGACCATGTGAAGCGCGTGCCCCACGGGTCTGCCACGCTGTCGCCATAGGCCTCGCGGAAGGCGGCGAGCGGCTCGGCATCGGCCTTCAGCCCCACCTCGGCCAGACCGGTCACGGGCTGGTGACGTTCCTTGGCGCCGCGGCTGTTCCAGATATTGGTCGCGAGGTGGTGATGATAGCCGCCCCAGCCGTGGAAATTCGCTCCCGGATAGCGGGCCATCACATCCGCACCGAGCGTCTCGGCATAGAACGGCTCCGCCGGATCGAGCGCACCGACCTGCAGGTGAACGTGCCCGATCACCGAACCCTTCGGCGCGCCGCGCCACGGGCCGCGGGCCTGCGCCATCACGTCAGCCAGATCGAGCGGGTCGGTCACCATCGCGATCATCCCGTCCTTGCGCGGCCAGTCTTCGCGGGCACGGTCACGGTAGATCTCGATCCCGTTGCCTTCGGGGTCGTGCAGGTAGACCGCCTCGCTCACGAGGTGATCGGACGCCCCGTCGAGCCGGATGCCTTTCTCGGCGGCGTGGTTCAGCCACGCGCCCAGATCGGCGCGGTCGGGCAGCAGAAAGGCGGTGTGAAACAGTCCCGCCTCTGCCCGGCTCGATTTGCGCGCCTCCGGGTCGGCTTTCAGGATCACGAGCACCTTGCCATCGACGCCATAACGCGCCTCGGCAGTGTCGCCCCCGATCCGCTCCAGCCCGAGCACGCTCTCGTAGAACGCGCCCACCGCCGGGAGGTCACGGACCACGAGGGTCACATGGCCGATTTCGACATTTGCATCACTGGTCGCCATCGTCTCCTCCTGTCATTTCCGGCTCAAAGGGCGCAGCGCATAGGCGCCGTCACCCAGAGCAGCGAGCGTGAATTGCACGATGGCCCACATCACCGGATATTCCCAGCCGCCGCCTTGGTTCGAGAATCCGAAGCCGTTGCCCCAGTGCGCCGTGAAGGCCGCGCCGAGCAGGATGAACCCGAGCCCGAAAGAGACGATCCGAGCATAGATGCCGGTGAGCAAGGCGATACCGCCGAGGATTTCCGCCGCCATCGTCACGATGCCGAGCCAGCCGGGCAAACCCAGCGATTCAAAGAAACCCATCGTGCCGGCCGGAGTGAAAACGAAAAGCTTCGTCAGGCCGTGGGTGAGAAACAGCGCCCCGGTCAGAAGGCGCAAAACGAGGATGCCGTAGGGGGCGAGTTTGGTGTCGATCATGGTCTATCTCCTGCAACCGCACTCTGTGTGCGGTGTGTTCGCGTTACAGCGAGGAAATTAGCCGTTCCGTTAGTGAATAAAATGGATATTATCTGGAATGACTTTTACCATTTTGTTCTGAATAGCGATGGATATCACCGAACAGCTCCGCGCCTTCGTCGCGACCGCCCGCGCCGGCTCTTTCACCGCGGGGGCGGAGCAATTGGGCATCTCCAATCGGCTCGCCTCGAAATACGTGGCCGAGCTGGAGGAACGCCTTGGCACGCGCCTTCTGCAGCGCACGACGCGGCGGATCGGGCTGACCCCTGCGGGCGAACGGCTGCTGGCCGATGCGCCGGGCGTGCTCGACGGGCTCGACGATCTCTTGGGCGCGGTGTCCGAACAGTCGCGGGGCTTTTCCGGCGTGCTGCGGATCTCCGCGCCAGTCACTTTCGGCGAGGTCTATCTGGCCGAGATGCTCGCGCGCTTCGCCGCACCGCACCCCGATCTGGTGATCGATCTGACGCTCTCGGATGCACCGACAGATCTGGCCGCCGAGGGGATCGACCTCGCTTTCCGGATCGGGCAGCTGCGCGATCAGGCTCTGCGGGCGCGCAAGCTGGGCGAGATCGGGATGCGCGTCGTGGCCTCTCCGGCCTATCTCGAACGGGTGGGCCGTCCTGCGAAGATCGCCGATCTGACCGATTACCGCTGCATCCATGACAGCAATCACAGCGCGATCCCGCATTGGCGTCATCGTGAGAGCGGCGAGATCACCACCCTGCCCGTTCCCGCGCAAATCCGCGTCAACAGCGCCCGCGCGGCCTGCGAGCTGGCGCTGGCGGGCCACGGCATCGCCTATGGGCCGGACTTCGTGCTGGGCCCTGAAATCGCAGCGGGGCGGCTGGTCTCGCTCTTTCCGGAGGAGATGCTGCTGCGCATCCCGATTCACGCGGTCTATCTCGACGGGCCGCGGCTGCCGCGCAAGCTGCGCGCGTTGATCGAGTTCGCCTACGAGGATACGCGCCCCTTCCGGACCTGAGCGCTCAGCCCTTGACCGTCGCCGTCACGCCGCGCGTGGCCGCCGTCTCGGACCGCTGTGCGCTTTGGGCGCGCTGGTCCATCATGTCCTCGACGAAGAGGCTCAGAAGCGCGCCGCGCCCATTCACCCCGGCTTTGCGGTAGATCGCCGCGCTCTGCGCCTTGGCGGTGCCCTCGGAGGTCCCGCGAAGGGCCGCGATTTCCGCCGTACTGAGCCCCTTTATCGCGAAAAGCGCGACGTCGCGCTCTGCCGCCGTGAGGCCCCAGTCCGAGAAGCGTTCTTCCAGAAGGTCTTCGAAGGCCGAGGTCGCCCGGTCCAGGCGCGCCTGCGCCCGCGCCCCCTCACGTAGTGCCCCCGCCAGAGCGAACGCCCCGAGCGCGAGGCCCAGAACGAGGCCGAGCGCGGCGCCGATTTCGAGGAATTCGCGGTTCTGCCAACTGATCGGCGCCGGGTAGAGACCGAAGATCGACAGCAGGATGTCGGAGATGAAGAACAGCGCGCAGACAGCCTGAAAGAGCAGGATCGCCCCCACAAGCACCGCCCGGCGCAGCCGCGACGTCATAGCGCCGCTCCCGTCGACCTCTGCGGGGCGTCAATCATCCGCACTGTCTCCGCCGCTATCGCTGCTATCGCTGCCCCCGCCATCGTCGCTGCCGCTGTCGTGGCTTCCGCCATCGTCGCTGCCGGCGCTGGACCCGCTGTCGGATCCGCTATCCGAGTCGCTGCCGCCATCATCCGACCCGTCGTCGGAGCCGTCTCGTCCGGATGTGGCGCCCTGTCCGGCATAGGAGCTCGATCCGTTCCCGCCCAATGGCGTGTCGTTCAGGATCGGCCTGCGGCTGGAGCGTGACAGATCGCGCAGGATCTCGCCGCTGCGCGGATCGAGGACGATCTCGCGCTCGACGCCTGCCCGGGTGCCGGTGATGCGCACGCGGCCCAACAGGGTCCGCTGTACGTCGATGCCATGATAGCCGTAATCTTCGAGCTGTCGGGTGACCGCCTCGCTTGCGCTCTCGGCACGGGCGAGGCCGGGCGCGAAAGGCACGCTCAACGCGCCGATCAACGCGGCCATCGCCAAGTCTCTGCCCAATCTCATCGGCTCCTCCTCCCGCGCGGATACGCGGCTCTTGCGGGGATTATGCCCGGCGCAGGGAGCGCCGGGCAAGTCCGTTCGGATCAATCGTCGTTGCTGTCATGCGAGCCGCCGTCATCCGACCCGCTGTCATGCGAGCCGCCGTCGTCGGAACCGCTGTCATCCGAGCCGCCATCGTCCGAGCCGTGGTCGTCCGAACCGTGATCGGAATCCGACATGGTGTGATCGCCGTCGCTGCTGTCATCCATGCCCTGATCGTCGCTACCGTTATGGTCGTCTTCGCTGCCGTCGTAGAAATCTTCCGATTGCTGACGGACGCTGACGCCCTGCGTCATGTCCTCGCCCGCGCGCGTCCGGTAGGTTTCCTGTTTCTGGATCTTGCCGGTCTCGCGGTCATAGACCACTTCGATCTTGGTGCCGTCGGGGTTGTAGCCCTCGGCCTTGACCTGGGTCGGGCCGACCTTGATCTCGATGCTGGTGAAGCCATTTGCCTGAAGATCGGCGGCGATGCCGTCCGTGGACACTTCAGCCTGCGCCATATGCGCTGAGACCGTGAATGCCGCGAGTACGGCGAGGGTAGATTTCATCTTCATCGTCTCTCTCCTCCGATGGGAATTGCGCCGCGGGCTGCGACGTCGGGGGAGAGGGTCGGCGGACAGGGCCCGCCGGTCCATTGACAATTGGGTTATGTCAGCACATTCGGCCTGCCGTTGCAGGACATAAACCTGAGTTTATGCCTGCATATCGAAGCCGAGATGCTTCGCGACGGCGAAAATGTCCTTATCGCCGCGCCCGCACATGTTCATCACGATGATATGGTCCTTGGGCAGATCGGGAGCGATCTTCATCACATGGGCCAGCGCGTGCGAGGGCTCGAGTGCGGGGATGATCCCTTCGAGACGGCAGGAGAACTGGAACGCCTCCAGCGCTTCCTTGTCGGTGATGTTCACATATTCCGCGCGACCCGTGTCATGCAGCCAGCTATGCTCCGGCCCGATTCCCGGATAGTCGAGCCCGGCCGAGATCGAATGCCCTTCGAGGATCTGCCCGTCCTCGTCCTGCAGCAGGTAGGTCCGGTTGCCATGCAACACGCCCGGACGCCCGCCGGTGAGCGAGGCGCAATGCTCCATCTTCTCGTCGACGCCGTGACCGCCGGCTTCGACGCCGATGATGCGCACGGATTTGTCGTCGAGGAACGGGTAGAACAGGCCCATCGCGTTCGAGCCACCGCCGATCGCCGCGATCACGGTGTCGGGCAGACGGCCCTCGCCTTCCTGCTCTTCAAGCTGCCAGCGCACTTCCTTGCCGATGATCGACTGGAAATCACGGACCATCGCCGGATAGGGGTGCGGACCGGCCACCGTGCCGATGCAGTAGAACGTGTCGCGCACATTGGTCACCCAGTCGCGCAGCGCATCGTTCATCGCGTCTTTCAGCGTGCCGCGGCCCGATTTGACGGGCACGACTTCGGCGCCCAGCAGGCGCATCCGGAAGACGTTGGGCGCCTGACGCTCGACATCGGTCGCCCCCATATAAACCACGCATTTGAGACCGAATTTCGCGCAGACCGTCGCGGTCGCCACGCCATGCTGGCCCGCGCCGGTCTCGGCGATGATCCGGGTCTTGCCCATGCGCCGTGCCAGCAGGATCTGCCCCAGCACGTTGTTGATCTTATGCGCGCCGGTGTGATTCAGCTCGTCGCGCTTGAGATAGACCTTCGCGCCGCCCAGCTCGTCGGTGATGCGGGGCGCGAAATACAGCGGCGACGGACGGCCGACATAGTGCTTCCACAGATCGTCCATCTCCGCCCAGAAATCGGGATCCGTCTTGGCCTTCTCGTATTCCTCTTCAAGCGCGAGGATCAGCGGCATCAGCGTCTCGGACACGAAGCGGCCACCGAAAATGCCGAACCGCCCATTCTCGTCGGGCACATTCATGAAGGAATTGATCAGATCGTCAGCCATGGCTCACCTCGCGCTTTTCGTGACGACGGGTCTAGCGTCAAAGCGGGGCAAGATAAATCCCTGCCCCGGCCTCAGACCAAAAATACTCGATTGCGCCGGGCCCGGCTACGCCCCGTCGGCCCCCTGACGCGCGGCGTGGACGAAGGCGCGGATTTTCTCGGGGTCTTTCACGCCCGGCGCGCTTTCCACCCCGGAAGAGACATCGACCTGCCGCGCGCCGGTCAGCAGGATCGCTTCGGCCACGTTTTCGGGCGTCAGCCCTCCGGCCAGCATCCACGGTTTTTCCCATTTGCGCCCGGCGATCAGCCGCCAGTCGAAGGAAAGCCCGTTACCGCCAGGAAGCTCCGCCTCTTTCGGCGGCTTTGCGTCGAGCAGAATCTGGTCGGCCACCGCCTCATAGTCCGCGATCTTCGGCAGATCGGCCGCATCCGCGACGCCCACCGCCTTCATTACGGGCAGACCGAACTTGGCGCGGATCTCGGATACCCGCTCCGGCGTCTCGGAGCCGTGAAGCTGGATCATGTCAAGCGGCACGGCGTCCGTGATCTCGGTGAGAAGCTCGTCGCTCGGATTCACAACCAACCCGACCTTGGCGATGCCGGGTTCCACCTCCTGCGCTAACTCGCGCGCCTCGGCGATCTCCAGATGACGCGGGGATTTCGGGAAGAAAACGAAGCCAACATAGCGCGCCCCCGCCTCGACGGCGGCGGCGATATCCTCGGCCTTGCGCAGCCCGCAGATCTTGACCCGGGCGAGACCCTGCGCGTTGCGGTCTATGGCGACGGTCGGCATCTCAGCGCGAGGGCTGGTCGAGCAGCGCCAGCACGTCGTCCTTCGGGCCGGTCTTGTCGTGGCGCAGGGTTTGAACCTCCGCCTCGAGCTTGCGGGCCTTGCGGTGCGACTGGCGGGCATCGCGGCGCAGACGCGCCTCGCGCGCCCATTCCCAGACGAAACCGATCAGCAGGCCGATCAGAACGCCCGCGAGGATCACGAGGAACAGCGGCACCTGAACAGCCCAGTCCCAGCCAAGGAAGCTGCCCGCCTCGAGCGGCAGCACCCGCAGCGTGACGATTTGACGATTGGCCAGCGCCAGTCCGATCAGGACCACGGCGAGCAGGCCGAGAAACAGCAGCCGAAGCGCTCGAATCATTAGCTCTTATTCCTCTTTCCCGTTCAGCCGGTCGCGCAGCAGCTTACCGGTCTTGAAGAAGGGTACATGTTTTTCCTCGACCTCAACCGCTTCGCCGGTGCGCGGGTTCCGACCGGTGCGCGCGTCGCGCTTCTTGACGGAAAAAGCCCCGAAGCCGCGCAGCTCGACGCGGTCGCCCGAGGCGAGCGCCTCGGTGATCTCGTCGAAGATCGTGTTCACGATCTTCTCGACATCCCGCTGGTAAAGATGCGGATTCTCCTCGGCAATCTTCGTGATCAACTCAGAGCGGATCATCTTGTTATCTCCCCCACGGGCTTGGCCGGGTGAGCTCCCGGCTCTCACATGCGTCAGAGTGCAATTATAGGACCAATCGGGTCAGCGCGGAACAGCAAAGACCCGGAAAATCCACGTAAAATCGAGCCCCTAGCGGTCTGCCGCCGATAGAACCGCCTTCGCAATCGCAGAAAATTGGCCGATCGCCCGCCCACGCGTCACCCTGTGCGCGAATCGCTGTTGCACATCGCCAAGCCTTTGCAGGAACGAAAAAGGCCCCGCCAAACGGCGGGGCCTCCGGTTGGACCGAGCGGTCCGATCTCTTACTTGTCGCCCTTGAGCGCGGCGCCCAGGATGTCGCCCAGCGACGCACCCGAGTCCGACGAGCCGTACTGTTCCACGGCTTCTTTCTCTTCAGCGATCTCGCGCGCCTTGATCGACACACCCAGCTTGCGGGTCTTGGAGTCGACGTTGGTCACGCGGACATCGACGTGATCGCCAACCTGGAAGCGCTCGGGGCGCTGGTCGGCGCGATCGCGGGCGAGGTCCGAACGGCGGATGAACGACTTCATGCCGTTGTATTCCACCTCGACGCCACCGTCTTCGATCGCGGTCACGGTCACGGTCACGATCGAACCACGCTTCACGCCGTCAACGGCATCCGAGAACGTGTCGGCGTCGAGCGCCTTGATCGAGAGCGAGATACGCTCCTTGTCGGTGTCCACTTCGGTGACAGCGGCCTTGACCATGTCGCCTTTGCGGTAGTCCTGGATCGCATCCTCGCCACGCTGTTCCCAGCTGAGGTCCGAGAGGTGAACCATACCGTCGATGTCGTTCTCGAGGCCAACGAACAGACCGAACTCGGTGATGTTCTTGACTTCGCCTTCGATGACGGTGCCGACCGGGTGGGTCTCTGCGAAGACTTCCCACGGGTTGCGCATGGTCTGCTTGAGACCCAGCGAGACGCGGCGCTTCGCGGTGTCGATCTCGAGGACCATGACGTCGACTTCCTGGCTCGTCGAGACGATCTTGCCGGGGTGGACGTTCTTCTTGGTCCAGGACATCTCGGACACGTGCACGAGACCTTCGACACCCGGCTCCAGCTCGACGAACGCGCCGTAGTCGGTGATGTTGGTCACGCGGCCGGTATGCACCGAACCCAGAGCGTACTTCGATTCCACCGAGTCCCACGGATCCGACTGCAGCTGCTTCATGCCGAGCGAGATGCGGTGGGTTTCCTTGTTGATCTTGACGACCTGGACCTTGACGGTCTCGCCGATCGACAGGATCTCGGACGGGTGGTTCACGCGGCGCCATGCCATGTCGGTGACGTGCAGCAGACCGTCGACGCCGCCCAGATCAACGAACGCACCGTATTCGGTGATGTTCTTGACCACACCATCAACGACCTGACCTTCGGAGAGGTTGGCGATGACTTCGGCGCGCTGTTCGGCGCGGCTCTCTTCGAGGATCGCACGACGCGAGACAACGATGTTGCCACGACGACGGTCCATCTTGAGGATTTGGAACGGCTGCTTGAGACCCATGAGCGGGCCAGCGTCGCGCACCGGGCGCACGTCAACTTGCGAGCCGGGCAGGAACGCGACAGCGCCGCCCAGATCGACGGTGAAGCCGCCTTTGACGCGACCGAAGATGGCGCCTTCGACGCGCTCTTCCTTGGCGTAAGCTGCTTCGAGACGATCCCATGCCTCTTCGCGGCGGGCTTTCTCACGCGAGATCACGGCTTCGCCGCGGGCGTTCTCGACGCGGTCGAGATACACTTCGACTTCGTCGCCGACTTCGATCTGCGGAGCCTCGCCGGGGTTGGCGAATTCTTTCAGTTCGACGCGGCCTTCCATTTTGTAGCCGACATCGATGATGGCCTGGCCCGCCTCGATGGCGATGACCTTGCCTTTAACAACCGAACCTTCGTTCGGGGTGTCGATTTCGAGGCTCTCGTTCAGAAGGGCTTCGAATTCGTCCATGGTTGCATTTTGCGACATGCGTTCAGATTTTCCTTTTCATCTTCGGTTTTCTGGCCTTGCGGTTGGCTCCGCCGGTCTTTCGTTGGAATGTCCGTGCTGCAATAGCGCACAGGCCGGGTGAGTCCCGACCTGCCTCAGACCGCGCCGATATAGGCGCGATCAACCATTATCGCAAGCATTTATTGCGTCCTGAGCAGGCCGTGGCGGCCTCTCGCTCAACCGTGGCTCGCACTGGCGAGAGCGGCCTTGACGTCGCCCAGCATCCACGACGAAAGCGGGGAAGCGCTGGCGGGATAGGTCGCGATCACCGATCCGTCGCGGCCCAGCAGCACCTTGTTGAAGTTCCAGCTCGGCTCGAACCCCTCGGTGTCATGCATGTAGCGGTAGAACGGATGCGCCTGCGGCCCCTTCACCTTGGCCAGCTGCGCCATCGGCAACTCGGCCCCGAAGGTCAACGCGCAATAGCGCTTGGCCTCCTGCGCGGTGGAGAGTTCCTGATGGAAATCGTTCGACGGCACGGTCAGAACGACCAGCCCGTCGCGTCCGTAGGTCTCGGACAGTTTCTGCAACTCGGTGAACTGGGGCGCGAAGCCGCATTTGGATGCGGTATTGACCACGAGCACGACCTTGCCACGAAAATCGGAGAGCGACACTTTTCCGCCTTCGACCAGATCGAAGGACAGATCGCCCGGCACCGGCGTCGCGGAGTGCGCCTTGACCTGGAGCGGTTCGGGAAGCGGACTGTCGGCCCACGCCGGAGCGGTCAGGGACGCGGCGCCAAGACAGATGCAGGCCAAAGCCAGGGGCAAGCGCATCGGACCTTCCTCATGTAGTTTCCACGTACCGCTAACGCAGCGAGGTGGGAAAAGGTTCACCATTTCGTGATTATATATTTCGGATGTTTCTTTTCCTCAATCGCAAATGCGATCGACGCGGCGATATTTCGGCACCGGGAATTCCGGTATTTCCATGGGATCACGGGGCTTTACGCCAGGGCGCACCGCTTCCGGTGCGGTGGTCACGCTGTCGAAATCGAGCGCGAGACGCTGGCAAATTCCGAGGCTTTTCTGCGCTATCGCCCCCAGATCGCTCAGATCGACCAGATGCCCGCCCTTTCGCGCGAAGCCCGTGACGCCGAAATCGAGCGGCGGATCGAGGCGCAAGCGCTCGGTGTCGGGACCGAAGAGCGTCGCACCGCCTTTCCAATCCCCGGCAGGTCCAAGCGCCACCTGCAGCTCGAACCGGCCCGGCGGCACCAGCAGGCGAAAGAACTCCCCACCCTGCGCATAGGCGCCCATCACGTCCTGCCCGGTCATGGCATCGCGCAGCACGATGTAGAGATCGCGATCCGGGGCGGATTTGATCTGCAACGGCATGGTGCGCGGCAGGTCCGTCTCGCTCCATAACAGCCCCTGCGGGCGCTCCTCGGCGGTCGCCTGAGAGGCTAGAACCAGCAAGAGGAGCCCCCAGCGCAGCATCCCTGCCCCCTAGTCCAGATCGCCCGCGCGGCGGGCCTCGATCTGATCGGCGGCGCGGGCGACCGCCTCTTCGATGCTGAGATCCGACGTGTCGATCACGAGCGCATCCACGGCCGGGCGCAGCGGACTGTCGGCGCGGCCCATGTCGCGGGCGTCGCGCTCGCGCACCTGTTCGAGCACGTCGGCCTCATCGCCACCCAGTTCCAGCCAGCGCCGATGCGCGCGCACCTCCGGCGAGGCGGTGACGAACAGCTTCACCTCGGCCTGCGGGCAGATCACCGTGCCGATGTCGCGCCCGTCGAGCACCGCACCGCCCTCTCGCGCCGCGAAATCGCGCTGAAACGCCACCAGAGCCGCGCGCACCTCGGGGATCGCGGCGACGATCGAGGCCGCCTGCCCCGCTTCCATCGTGCGCAGATCGTCGCGCTCCAGATCCTCGGGGCGGAGCGCCTTGGCCGCGGCGATGGGCTCCAGCCCCTCGGTCTCGGATTTCATGCCGACCGCGCGATAGAGTGCACCGGTATCGAGATGCGCCAGCCCAAACCGCTCGGCCACGGCGCGGCTGATCGTGCCCTTGCCGGCCGCGGCGGGGCCATCGATGGCGACGGTAAAGCGCATGAACGGTCCTTTCTTCTCACAGCGACGCGGACAGCCGCCCTGCCCGGCTCAGCCTTCGCGGACGATCTCCGCACCCAGCTGCGCCATCAAATCTTCGAAGATCGGGAAGGAGGTTGCAATGGGCGAGCCGTCATCGACCGAGACCGGCTTCTGCGCAGCCATGCCCAGTACCATGAAGCTCATCGCGATGCGGTGGTCGAGATGGGTCACGGCGGTGCCGCCGCCCGGCACGCCTTCGGGGCCGCAACCATGCACGATCAGCGTATCCTCGTCTTCCTCGATCTTGACGCCGTTGGCTTCCAGCCCGCGCGCCATCGCGTCGATCCGGTCGCTTTCCTTGACGCGCAGCTCATGCACGCCGGGCATGCGCGTCACGCCTTCGGCAAAGGCTGCGACGACCGAAAGAACGGGATATTCGTCGATCTGGGAGGAGGCGCGCTCGGCGGGCACGTCGATCCCGTGCAGCTTGGAATAGCGCACGCGCAGATCGGCCACCGGCTCGCCCCCTTCTTCGCGCTCGTTCTCGAAGGTCAGGTCCGCGCCCATCTCGCGCAACGTGATGAAGATCCCGTTGCGGGTGGGGTTCTGGCTGACGCCCGGCACCACGATCTCCGAGCCCGGCACGATCAGCGCCGCGCAGACCGGGAAAGCCGCCGAAGACGGATCGCGCGGCACGGCGACCTCCTGAGCCTTCAACTCAGGCTGGCCCTGCAACGTGATCACATGGCCCTGATCGGTCACTTCCGTGGTGATTTCGGCGCCGAAGCCGCGCAGCATCCGCTCGGTATGATCGCGGGTCGGGGTCTTCTCGATCACGACGGTCTGACCCGGCGCGTTCAGCCCCGCCAGCAGCACCGCCGATTTCACCTGCGCAGAGGCCATCGGCGTCGCGTAGCGCACGGGAGCGGGGCTCGGCGCGCCGAGTATGGTCATCGGCAGACGACCGCCATGACGCCCGAAAGCTTGCGCGCCGAACAGCCGGATCGGATCGGTGACGCGGCCCATCGGGCGTTTGCGCAAAGACCCGTCGCCGGTGAAGGTCGCCACGATCGGCGAGGTCGCCATCGCGCCCATGATCAGGCGCACGCCGGTGCCGGAATTGCCGCAATCGATGACATCCTCAGGCTCGGCAAAGCCGCCCACGCCCACGCCATGCACCGACCAGCTGCCGGGGCCGTGCTGCGTGACCTCGGCGCCGAAGGCGCGCATCGCCTTGGCCGTGTCGAGCACGTCTTCGCCTTCGAGCAGGCCGGTGATCTTCGTCTCGCCCACCGAGAGCGCGCCGAGGATCAGCGCGCGATGGCTGATCGACTTGTCGCCGGGAACCTCCGCCGTGCCCTTGAGGGGACCGCAGGCGTGCGAGGTCATTTTGATCGGTGTGCCGTGGCCGGACATGATGCCTCCCTAATTTCAACGCGCCCCTGTTAGCGCGATCTGGCGGGAGGCGGAAGGGCTCAGATCCGCCGATAGGTCAGGTAATGCGGCTTGCGGCCCTCACGCAGCGCTTTCTGTTCGTAGCGCGTCGAGAGCCAGTCCGCCCACGGTGTATCCCAATCGCCGGAAACCGACTGCGGATCGTCGAAATCGAAGGCGGCGGGCACCTCGAACAGCGGCTCGAATCCGGCCTGCGGGACTTCTTCGACCGTCTGGCGGACATAGTCGGGGATGTCGGTCGCCACGCGGAATTCCGATCCCGGTTTCAGCGCGCGGTGCAGCGGTTCGAGATGCTCCTGCGTCACGAAGCGCCGACGATGGTGCTTCGATTTCGGCCACGGGTCTGGATAGAGGAGAAACGCCTTCGAGATCGAGCCCTCGGGCAGCACATCCATCAGGTCGCGCGCATCGCCGGGATGGACCGAGACATTCGGTATCTTCTCGCGCCGCAGCTTACCCAAAAGCATCGCCACGCCATTGACGAAAGGCTCGCAGCCGATGAATTCCACGTCCGGATAGGTCTGCGCCATGTGGGCGAGATGTTCGCCCCCTCCGAAACCCACTTCGAGCCAGACCGGCTTGCCCTTGAACCGCATCTCCATGTCGAGCGGCTCGCGGTCGGGGTTCTCCTCCCAACCGACGGGACCGGGCAGACGGCCCGGCAGGTCCTCGCGCAGATATTCCTTCTGCGCCTTGTTCAACGTCTTGCCGTGGCGGCGACCATAGAAGTTGCGCCAGGGCTGTTCGGGGGTGTCATTCTCGCTCATGGGAGGGGCCTCTAGCGGCGTCTCTCGAAAGGTTCAAGCCTTCTGAATGAGGAACAGCCCCAAGCACATGAAGCCGATCCCCGCCCCGCGCATCAGAGTGATCGGCCGGACCAACGCGCCAAACAGTCCGAACTGGTCGATCGCGGCGGCGGCGATCATCTGGCCCAGCAGCACGAAGAACACCGCATTGCCGACCCCGAATTTCGGCGCGATGAAGGTGATCGAGATCACGTAGAAGGCAACGAGGAGCCCCGCGAGAAACAGATACCAAGGCTGCCCCGGCAGACGTGCGAGCGGCGCGGGACCGACGGTGAAGAGCATCACGATCACCGCCCCCGACAGCGCAACGCAGAACAGGACGACCGCCGCGACCGCAGGCGATGCGATCCGCGCGCCAAGCTGGGCGTTGAGTGCGGCCAGCACCGGAATCCCGATCCCGGCGGCAAGCATGATGGCGGCATAGCGCAGGGCGTCGGGCATGGTCTGTCTCCTGTTGTTTTGCGGCGGAGAGTGGCGCGGAAGGTCGGAAGGCGCAAGCTGGATCGCGAAGCGTTCGGTCTGTTCGTCTGCGCGCACGAACCGCTTGGGACGACCGCCCAAGGCCGCGCCCGACCCTCAGCACCATCCCCGCAAAAGCAAACGGGCAGAGGTTCCCCCTGCCCGTCGCAAATTCCTGAAAGCTCTCGCCTCAGACCGCCTTCTTCAGCGCCTCGACCAGATCGGTCTTCTCCCAGGAGAAGCCGCCATCGGCCTCCGGGGCGCGACCGAAATGGCCATAGGCCGCGGTGCGCTCGTAGATCGGCTTGCACAGATCGAGCGTCTCGCGGATGCCTTTCGGCGTCAGGTCCATCACTTGCGCCACGGCTTTCTCGATCACCTCATCGGGCACTTCGCCGGTGCCGAACGTGTCGACATAGATCGACAGCGGTTTCGCCACGCCGATCGCGTAGGACACCTGAATCACGCATTTGCGCGCCATGCCTGCCGCCACCACGTTCTTCGCCAGATAGCGCGCCGCATAGGCCGCCGAACGGTCCACCTTGGTCGGGTCCTTGCCCGAGAACGCGCCGCCGCCATGCGGGGCCGAGCCGCCATAGGTGTCCACGATGATCTTGCGCCCGGTGAGGCCCGCATCGCCATCCGGCCCACCGATCACGAAAGTCCCGGTCGGGTTCACCCACCATTCGGTCTCCGGCGTGATCCAGCCTTCGGGCAGCGTCTCGCGGATGTAAGGCTCGACGATCGCGCGGATATCATCCGAGGTCTGATGCTCGTGGGCATGCTGGGTCGAAAGCACGATCTGGCTCACGCCGACGGGGCGGCCATTCTCGTAGCGCACCGAGAGCTGCGATTTCGCGTCGGGGCGCAGCTCGGGCTCGGCGCCGGATTTGCGCGCTTCGGCCAGACGGCGCAGGATCGCGTGCGAATAATGGATCGGCGCGGGCATCAGTTCGGGGGTCTCGTCGGCGGCGAAGCCGAACATGATCCCCTGATCGCCGGCCCCGTCCTTGTCGACGCCCTGAGAGATATGGGCAGATTGCGGGTGCAGGAAGTTCGCGACTTTCAGCGTCGCCCAGTGGAACTCGTCCTGCTCGTAGCCGATATCCTTGACGCAATCGCGCACGATCTTGTCGATGCCTTCGAGATATTCGGCGAGCTTGGTTTTATCGGCCAGACCGACCTCGCCACCGACCACGACCTGATTGGTCGTCGCGAATGTTTCGCAGGCGACCCGCGCGTTGGGCTCTGCAGCCAGGAAAGTATCGAGAACGGCATCCGAAATCCGGTCACAGACCTTATCGGGATGCCCCTCCGAAACGGATTCGGAGGTGAAGACGTAATTCGCGCGTGCCATGAAAGGGTGCTCCGTTGTTGATATCCCCACCCCGTCAGGAAGCCGTTGGGGTGGTTCGGCTTTCTAGCTAGGAGCGCCTGCCGGTCGGGTCAATCGAAATACGCGTAAAGAGTGAAAGAAGCGCCAAAGCTGCAACAATCAGCGCGATGAACGGTGCGTCGCCCAGCTTGGAATAGAGCGTCGGCGGCAGGCTTGGCGGCAACGCCACGTCGAGCTTGCCCATCCGGTCGAGTCCGAGGCTCGCCGTGATCCGCCCCTTGGCGTCGATCATCGCTGTGACCCCGGTATTGGCGTCGCGCGCAAGCGGCAGGCCCTGTTCGATCGCGCGGAGCCGCGCCTGCGCGAAATGCTGATAGGGCCCGCTGAGCGTGCCGAACCACGCGTCGTTGGTGACCTGCAAGATCCAGTCGGGCCGCTGCGGGAAGCCGCGCAGGTCCTGCGGGAAGATCGCCTCGTAGCAAATGAGCGGCGCGACATGGCCGAGCTTGCCCAGATCGAGCAGTTTCTCCCCCGCCCCGGACGAATAGCCATTGCCGACCTGTGCGGCGAAGGCGGTGATCCCGATCTTAGCCAGCGCATCGCCGAAGGGCATGTATTCGCCGAACGGCACGAGATGGGATTTGTCGTAAAGCGCCTCGATCCGGTCATCGGGGGTGATGACGGCGAGCGAGTTGAAATAGCGGCTGCCTTCACTGCGCTGCACCCCCATCGCGAGCGGGATGCCCCCTGCCGCCTCGGTCGACATCTCGAGCCCGCCCTGCGGATGGTCGAGCAGGAACGGCACCGCCGTCTCGGGCCAGACGATCAGGTCGGGCTTGGGCTGACCGGGCGCGGGGTCGGCCTTCGTCAGGTCCAGCAGGCGCTGGAAGAATTTCATCCGGTATTGCGGCAGCCATTTCAGGTTCTGCGGCGCATTGGGCTGTACCAGACGCAGGGTGATCGGCTCGGGCCTCGGCGCCACCGGCGCGTTGAGCCGCGCCACCCCGCCGAGCCAAAGCCCGACCAGCACGACCAGCGCCGCGCCCACGATTCCGAGGGCGGCAGGCATCCGCATCCCGCGCGTCATCGCGGGTGCGCTCGCGATCAGCAGGGTGATCAGGCTCAGCCCCAGCGGCCCGACAAAGGCCGCCGCCTGCGCGACGGGCGAGCCGATCCAGATATGGCCGACCAGCACCCACGGAAACCCGGTGAAGACGTAGGAGCGCAGCGCATCCGAAGCCGCCATACCAAGCGCGATCCCGAGCGCACGCGAGCGCGGCCCCTGCCCCGCATAGGCCCCGAGCCCGTATCCGATCGCCCAGAATGCGCCCATCCCTGCGGCCATCAGGACCAGCGCGAAAGGCGCCATCCAGCCATAGACATCGGCCTCGACCATGAAAGGCTCGACGATCCAGAACATCGCGGCCAGCGCATAGCCGAAGCCGGTGGCGAACCCGATCCAGATCGTGGAGGCGCGCCAGCGTTCGGCGGAGGCGAACCAGACTGAGGCCGCCAGCGCGGGCAGCGCGATCCACCACAGACCGAGCGGCGCCTGCCCGGCGGCGAACAGAACACCGAAAAGCGCTGCCAGAGCCAAGCTCTGCCAGCGCGGGCGCAACGGTGCGCGAAAGCCCTCTCGGATGGTCGCGATCATGGGCGCGTCATAGCCCGCTCACTCGGCGGGCGCCACTCCCGGCAGACGTACGCGCAGACGTTTGATCCGGCGCGGATCGGCATCGACCACCTCGTATTCGACGCCGTTCTCGGTCACCACGACCTCGCCGCGCGCGGGCACCCGGCCAAGCTGCATGAAGACCAGACCGCCCATCGAATCGATCTCGTCATCGGCCTCCTCGTCGGAGAGCCGCATCCCGATCTGCGCTTCGAACTCGTTGACCGGCGCGCGGGCCTGCACGACCCACTGGCCGGGCTTTTCCTCGCGCCAATAAGCGTCGTCGGCCTCGTCATGCTCGTCCTCGATCTCGCCGATCACCTGTTCGATCAGGTCTTCGAGCGTGAGCAGACCGTCGACCCCGCCATATTCGTCGATCACCAGCGCCATATGGGTGCGCTGCACCTGCATCTTCTGCAAAAGCACGCCGATCGGCATCGACGGCGGCACGTAAAGGAGCGGACGGATCAGCTTGCGCAGCGAGAACCGGCCATTGCCCGATCCGAAGCCGTATTCCAGCGCCAGGTCTTTCAGGTGGACGAGGCCCAGAGGCGTATCCAGCGTTTCCTTGAAGACCGGCAGGCGCGAATAGCCGTGCTGGCGGAACTTCTCCACCAGCTCGTCGCGGGTGATGGAGACCGGAACGGCCTCGATCTCGACTTTGGGAATGGCGACATCGCCCACCCGCATCTTGCGCAGGTTCCCCAGCCCCAGCGGCGCTGGCGCGGGTTTGGGCGGCATTTCTACCTGTGGGGCCTCTTCTTCCATTGGGCGTTGCCCGAAAAAGCGGCTGAGCAACCCGCGCGAAGCGGGCTCCGAAGACTGACCGGGTTCTGCGTTTTCCGAACTACCGGTATTGGCGGAGGTAACTCCGTCGGCGACCTGTCCCATTGTTCCTTTCCGAAAGATGACGCGGAATGCGCCTAGTCTTACACATATGGGTTACGAATTCCTACGCTTTCAAGAAGCCGGATTTCGATTTGTTCCATAACTTGCGCATCTTCGTCGCGAATATGGTCATAGCCCAACAGGTGCAGCACCGCATGGATGAGCAGATGCAGCGCGTGATCTTCGACGGATTTGCCTTGTTCTTCGGCCTCCCGGGCGCAGGTTTCATAGGCGATCGCGAGGTCGCCGAGCTCGATCTCACCGAAGACATCGGGCGCGGGCGGTTCGGGATGCGCGCCGGGCTCTTCCGCGCCGCGTTCTTCGGCGGGCCAGCTGAGCACATTGGTGGGCTTCGCCTTGTCGCGATATTCGCCGTTCAGCTCGGCGATGCGCGCATCGTCGCAGGCGAGCACCGAGAGGCGGCAGAGCTCCGTCTCGATCCCGCGATCCTCCAGCACCAGTGACGCGGCGCGGGTCATCAGGTCTTCGAGCCCGACCGTCTCCCAGCGGGGGTCTTCGATCTCGAGGTCAATTTCCATCGGAATTCCCGCCTTCCGTGGCAAGCGTCAGATCGCCCACCTTCTGCCCGGCCTTGTCATAGACCAACACCTGCCCCCCATCGGTCACCACCACAGTATAGTTGCGCGCGAAGGTCACGGCCTCGGCCTGTGCGCCCTCGGGCAGCGTGATCGCGGCGGGCAGTTGCGGCAGCGGATTGGGTTGCTGCAAGCGGATGACAAGCAGCGCCACGATCGCTACAAGCCCGACGATCATCACCGCCGCAAGCGTGGTCACCAGTATCTTGAGAAAGCGAAGATCGGGTGGCAGCGTGGTGGCAGGCTCTTCGTCAGGCAGGTCGGACATGAATAAGGAAATCCTCAGCATCGAGATCGGACCCGGCATGGGTCCCCGCCTTGATAAGGCCTTGGCGGCGGCTGTGCCAGAGGAAGCGGCGCTCTCGCGCTCGCGCCTGGCGAAACTGATCGCGGAGGGCTCGGTCAGCCGCGAGGGCGTGGCCGTGACCGATCAGAAGACCAAGGTCGCCGAGGGCGAGGTCTATCAGATCGCGCTGGAGCCTCCGAAAGAGGTCGAGACCGTCGCGCAGGACATTCCGCTGGAAGTGCTGTGGGAGGATGACGACCTGATCGTCGTGAACAAGCCCGCGGGCATGGTCACGCACCCCGCGCCGGGCACGCCCGAAGGCACGCTGGTCAACGCGCTGCTGCACCATTTCGGCGGGAATCTCTCAGGGATCGGCGGTGAGGCGCGCCCCGGCATCGTCCACCGCATCGACAAGGACACGTCGGGGCTGCTCGTCGTCGCGAAATCGGACCGGGCGCATCACGGGCTCGCCGCGCAATTCGAGGCGCATACGGTTCATCGCCATTACCGCGCGCTTTGCCACGGCGTCCCGCAGGCTTCCGATCCGCGGCTGCGCGGACTGAACGGCGTCAGCTTCGAGCAAGGCGGCGTGCTGAAGATCGTCACGCAACTCGCCCGCCACAAGACCGACCGGCAGAAACAGGCGGTGGTGGCCCATGGCGGGCGGCATGCCGTCACCCGGGCCCGCACGATCGAGGATTTCAACGGAACGGCGGCGCTGATCGATTGCTGGCTCGAGACCGGGCGCACCCATCAGATCCGCGTCCATATGGCCTATGCGGGGCACGGGCTGATCGGCGATCAGACCTATGGCGGCAAGCGCAAGATCTCGGAAAAAGCGGTGGGCGCGGCTGCGGCAGAGGCCGTCCGCGCCTTCCCGCGTCAGGCGCTCCACGCGGCGACGCTGGGCTTCGTTCATCCCGTCACCGGAGAGGAACTGTCCTTCGAGGCGCCCCTGCCCGACGACATGACCGACCTGATCGACGCGCTGCGCGCCGCCTCCATGCCCCCTGCAGGCGGCACCGCCCCGTGAACGTCTGGTGGGCGGAGCTTCTGACGCTGCTGTTTCACTTCGGCAGTCAGGCGCTCGCGCTGCTGCGCGTGTTCACCCGTCCCGACAAGCCGCCCGCGGTGCGCGCAAGCTGGACGGTGCTTATCCTGTCGGTGCCGTTCCTCGGCGTCATCCTCTACATCCTGATCGGGGAGACGCGGCTCAACCAGCGCGTCGCGCGCAAGCTGCAGGCGACGGTCGCCGCCCTGCCCGCCCCCGATCCGGTCGAGCCCGCAGACCTCGACGCCATCTCCCCGGCCTATCGCGCAGCCTTCGCCCGGGCCGCCGCGATCAACGGCTACGCGCCGAGTAGCGGCGATGCCATCGCCTTCCTGCCCGACCCTGCCGATCAGCTCGAACCGCTGATCGCCGATATCGACGCCGCCAGCCGAAGCGTGCACCTCATCACCTATATCTGGCTGACAGACCTGACCGGCATCGCGATGGCCGAGGCGCTGACCCGTGCGGCCGAACGCGGGGTGACCGTGCGCGTCCTCGTCGACGGGCTGGGCGCGCGCGGCTTCATCAAGTCGCGCCACTGGAAGGCGATGAAGAAGGCCGGAGTGAAGACCGCGATCGCCTTTTCCTTCCGCTGGCCGCTGTTCAAGCTCGCGACGATGCGGATCGACCTGCGCAACCACCGCAAGCTCGCCGTGATCGACGGGCATGTGGCCTATACCGGTTCGCGCAACATCGCCGACCCGGAGTTCCGCATCAAGGCGCGCTTCGCGCCGTGGAAGGATGTCATGCTGCGGATCGAGGGGCCGCTCGCCGCCCAGCACCAGCACATCTTCGCGACCGACTGGGTGACGCATAGCCGGGAGGAAATCTCGGACCTCGTGATCCCCACTCCCGCCGCGCCGACCGCGCGGCCCGGAACGGCGGTCGCCTTCGCCACGGGGCCGATGCTGGACACGCGCGGGGTGCCGGATGTGTTCCTTGCGGTGATCGGGGCCGCGCGCGAGACGCTGACCCTCTCCACCCCCTATTTCGTGCCGGGCGAGGAAATCGCCTCCGCCCTGCGCGCCGCCAAGCGCCGGGGGGTGCGGGTGCAGGTGATCGTGCCGAGACGCAACGACTCGCGCTTCGTCGCCCATGCCGCGCGCAGCTTCTACCCGGTGCTGGCCGAGGCGGGCGTCGAGATCTGGGAGCACGGGCCGGGCCTGCTGCACGCCAAGACACTGCTGGCCGATGGCCGCGTCGCGATCCTCGGCTCGGCCAATCTCGACCGCCGCAGCTTCGAGCTGAATTACGAGAATTGCGTGCTGATCGAGGATCACGAACTCGGTCTCGAACTTGGCGAACGCCAGCGCCACTGGATCGCGCAGGCCCGCCGCGTCGGACCGGAGCGGATCGCGGAATGGCCCCTGCACTGGAAAATCATCAACAACCTGATGTCGGTGCTCGCGCCGATCTTGTGAAGCGTCAGATGTTTTTTTACACATCCGCGACGGAAATCCCGTTACGATACGTTGATCTTTCTATGCGACTGCGTCAGGGCGGCTTTCGGTGAACCAATCCGCACTGCCTTGCGTTTCTTGAAAGAACGGGGGGCGATCCCCATATTGAGCAGCCGCCAAAAGGGAGACATGGGAGACGATGACGAGCTACACGAACCTTCCGGCCCCGAGTCCTGAGCAGGGGCTGAACCGCTACCTTCAGGAGATCCGGAAGTTCCCGCTTCTGGAGCCGGAACAGGAATATATGCTGGCCAAGAGCTGGGCCGACCACCAGGACACCGATGCCGCGCACCAGTTGGTGACGTCGCACCTGCGTCTCGCCGCGAAGATCGCGATGGGCTATCGCGGTTACGGCTTGCCGCAGGCCGAGGTGATCTCGGAGGCGAATGTCGGTCTGATGCAGGCCGTGAAGCGCTTCGATCCCGAGAAGGGCTTCCGCCTCGCGACCTACGCTATGTGGTGGATTCGCGCCGCGATCCAGGAATACATCCTGCGCTCGTGGAGCCTCGTGAAACTGGGCACCACCTCGGCGCAGAAGAAGCTGTTCTTCAACCTCCGCAAGGCGAAGTCCAAGATCGGCGCCTATGAAGACGGCGATATGCGCCCCGAGAACGTCAAACAGATCGCGTCCGATCTGAACGTGACCGAGGAAGAAGTGATCTCGATGAACCGGCGGATGTCGGGCTCGGACGCCTCGCTGAACGCACAGATCGGCGCGGGTGACGAAGGCGGGGCCGCACAGTGGCAGGACTGGCTCGAAGACGAGGATGCCGATCAGGCCGAGGCCTATGCCGAGACCGAGGAGATGGAAGCCCGCCGCGAGATGCTGATGGACGCGATGGACGTTCTCAACGACCGCGAGAAGGACATCCTGATGCAGCGCCGCCTGCGCGACGATCCCGTCACGCTGGAGGAACTCTCGGGCGTCTATGACGTCTCGCGCGAGCGTATCCGCCAGATCGAGGTGCGCGCCTTCGAGAAGCTGCAGAAGCGCATGACCGAACTGGCACGGGAAAAAGGCATGAACGTGCCCGCGTAACCCGCGAACAGTAACGAGTGCGAAAGTATGTCGCCGCTCCCTTTCCGGGGGCGGCGATTTTCTTTGCGCCGCGCCGCATAAGCATTACCTTCGCCCCGGATACGAGCACGAAAAGAGGGAGAGAGACGATGCAGGTGTTGAACTGGGGAATCCTCGGCACCGCGAAATTTGCGCGCGAACATATGGGCAGGGCGATCCATGCGGCTGAGGGCGCGCGGCTGGCGGCGCTCGCGACGTCGAGCCACGAAAAAGCCGATCCGTTCAAGGCCTTCGCGCCCGATCTCAAGGTTCATGACAGCTATGACGCGCTGCTCGCCGACCCCGGCATCGACGTGGTCTATATCCCGCTGCCCAACACGCTCCATGTCGAGTGGACGAAGAAGGCGCTGGCGGCAGGCAAGCATGTGCTGACGGAAAAGCCGATCGCGATGGAGGCCGAGGAGATCGACGGGCTGATCGAAGCGCGCGACGCCGCCGGGAAATTCGCGACCGAGGCCTACATGATCGTGCATCACCCGCAATGGCGGCAGGTGCGCGACTGGCTCGATGCCGGTGCAATCGGAGAGCTGCGCCACGCCGATGTGGCCTTCACCTTCAACAACCCCGACCCCACCAATATCCGCAACAAGGCGGATATGGGCGGCGGCTCGGTTCCCGATATCGGCGTCTATGCCTATTCCTGCGTGCGCTTCGCAGCCCGGGCCGAACCGGGCGATCTGCGCGCCGTCATCCATCGCGAGAACGATGTCGACACGTTCACGCAGGTCACGGGCGAGATGGTCAGCGACAAGGGCCGCTTCACCTATGGCGCGCTGACCTCGACCCGGCTGCATCCGCGCCAGGAAGCGGTCTTCCAGGGCTCCGAAGGTTTGATCCGCCTCACCTGCCCGTTCAACGCGAATGTCTTCGATCAGGCGGAGGTCACGCTGATCCGCAAGGGCAAGCCGGACGAGATGATCCGCTACCCGGGCGTGAATCAATATGTGATCCAGGTGGAAGCCTTCATGCGTCATGTCACCGAGGGCGCGCCCTATGCGTGGACACTTGAAGATGCGCGCGGCACACAGGCGATGATCGACAAGGTGTTCGCCAGCGAACAGGGATAGCGCAGGCTCGCACAGGGAACAAAGCACGCGTGACGGGGTTCAGGACGAATGAAATCAGACAGTTCCCAAAGTGACGCGCAGGGCGGGTCCGACAACGGCAGCGGAAAAGCCCAGAACAACGCCGTGCGCGAACGGCACGAGGAGCGCTCGGTGAAGCAAGCCTCGCGCCTCTCCGCGCGGTTGATCTACGCCGTGATCCGGCATGACGGCGACGAAGAGCTGAACCGCCCGCTCACCTCTCTCGTGTGGTCGGGGCTCGCGGCGGGCATCCTGATCAGCCTCTCGGTCATCGCGCAGGCGAGCCTGCATGCGCGGCTGCCCGACGAAAGCTGGCGGATTCTGGTCGAGTCCCTCGGCTATTCGGCCGGGTTCATGGTGGTGATCTTCGGGCGGATGCAGCTGTTCACCGAGAACACGATCACCACCGTCCTGCCGGTGGTGGCAGAACGGTCGCTGACATGCCTGCTGAAAATGCTGCGGCTCTGGGCGATCGTGCTTGCGTCGAACATTCTTGGCTGCGCGATCGCCTCGGGGTTCCTGAGCATTCCCCATGTCATCCCCGACGAGATGACCGACAGCCTGCTGGCCGTGGCGCGCCACGCGACCGACGGCGACATGGGACAGAACTTCTACCGCGCGATGCCGGCGGGCATCATCATCGCCGCCGTGGTGTGGATCATGCCCGCGGCGCAGGGCAGTTCGTTCCTCGTGATCCTCGCGATGACATGGCTACTCGCGGCCTCGGGCTCTGCGCACGTCGTCGCGGGCTCGGTCGAGGCGGGGCTGCTTGTCTGGAGCGGCCATATGAGCCTGACCGAGGCGATCAGCCGGTTTTTCTTCCCGGTTCTCGCAGGCAATGTCGCGGGCGGCACGGCGGTCTTCACGCTGCTGACATGGGGTCAGGTGAAGAACGAGGTGATCGGCGAGCACGACGAGGCAAACGGCGAGTCCTGAGCCGCCCCGACCGAGTTTTTCAAACCATATGCGAAAACCGCCGGGCGCGCCTCAGCGCAGCTTCGGCGGCTTGCTCGGATCCATGCCGGGGGCGGAACCGGGGCGGAGTTCCTCCACCTCTTCCTCGACCGGCTCGGGGACATGCAGCACGAGCCCCTTGTCCAGCAGAAGCTGCGCGGCCTTGTCCTCGGGCTCGAGGAAGGTCACGTCCAACTCGCCCGCATCCAGCCCCGAGAAGGTCAGCGCCTCGCCCATTGCCTTGGCGATACCCGCGCGGAAATGCTCATGCGCGCCGATCACCGCGAGCACATGGCCCCGGTGGCCGTCCTCGTAGGTGACGCCGCCCAGCACGGCAGCCTGCGCGATCCCGGCAAGCTGGTCCAGCTTGGCCTCGAAGGCGGGCAGCAGCAGCGCGATCACCGCGGGCGACAGGCCCGGAGCGGTGAATTCCACCGGACGGCCCTGCGCCTCCAACGGCGTATGCGCGAGCGTCTCGGTCAGCCAGTCCAGCGCCTCGGGCGGCAACAGCATCGCCGAGTCCGCAACGCCGAGATTGACGCCCAGCCCGATATTCTCGCCCACCAAATGCTGCGCGATCACCCGGCCCGGCAGCGCCGCGTAGGGCTGCGGCCCGTCCGCGAATTCGCCGAGACGGTCTTCGGTATCGAAGACGAGAACGAACTCGCCCTCTTCGGTGGAGAACACCTGCGGCTTGATGTTTTCGTCCTCGGGTTCTTCTTCGAGCAGCAGGAACAACTCGGCATCGGCGAGACGGTCGAACACGGCAAGGCGCTTGGCCTCGTTCTCCGGTTCGGCTTCCATCGCGGCATGGGCGCGGTCATAGGGGGTCATGTCAGCTCCTTCACCCGGGCGCGCAGGACCGGCAGCAGGTCGGCCTCGAACCACGGGTTTTTCTTCAGCCATCCCGTATTGCGCCAAGACGGATGAGGCAAGGGGAAGAGGCGCGGCGCGTGGTCCCGCCAGCCCAGCACGGCCTGCGTCACGTTGCGTGTGCCCAGATGCCAGCGCTGCGCGGCGCCGCCCACAAGAAGCGTCAGATCGACCGGGCCGATTTCCTCCATCACCCGGTCGCGCCACGTCTGGGCGCAGATTGCGGGCGGCGGCAGGTCGGACCCCTTCGCGTCATAGCCCGGAAAGCAGAACGCCATCGGCGCGATCGCGATGCGCGAGACGTCGTAGAAGGTCTCGCGATCAACGCCCATCCAGTCGCGCAGCCGGTCGCCCGAGCGATCGTTGAACGGCACGCCGGTCTCGTGCACCCGGTTTCCCGGCGCCTGCCCCACGATCAGCACGCGTGCGCCGGCGGCGAACCACGCGACGGGACGCGGCGAATGCCCGGTCGCGGTCGCGCGGAACCGCGCCGCGCAAAGGCGGCAGTCGCGGATCTCGTCTTGCACGGGGCGGGTCATCGTTTCTCCTCTAGTGTCAATGTGTTCGTCATTGCATAACCCTCCCACAACTGAACATAATGCTGCCCAAATCCAAGGTTAGGCGGGTTCTCACACTGCTGCCCCCGTGATTTAGTGGCGAGGCGCGCACAGATGGAGACCCGGGCCAAAAAGTAATGATCGTATTCGAGAACGTCTCCAAATCCTTCTGGACCGGCAAGCAGCGCAAGGTGATCCTCGAACGCGCCAGCTTCCGCGTGGAGCTGGGCCAGAGCCTCGGCATTCTCGCGCCCAACGGCACCGGCAAGACCACGATCATCAACATGATGGCAGGGCTGGAAAAGCCCGACGAGGGCGAGATTCGCCGCACCAGCCGGGTCTCGTTCCCGCTGGGCTTCATGGGCGGCGTCGTCTCGAAACATTCGGCGCGCGAAAACGCCCGCTTCATCGCGCGGCTCTACGGGCTCGATCCCGATTATGTCGAGGCCTTCTCGCGCTGGCTGACCGGGATCGCGGAATATTTCGACCAGCCCGTGGGCACCTACAGTTCGGGGATGCGCGCGCGGTTCACCTTTTCCCTGCTGCTCGCGCTGGAATTCGACATATACCTGATCGACGAGGGGATGCCCTCGACCACCGATGTGGAGTTCAACCGCAAGGCCGGCTCGATCCTGCGCGACCGGCTGCGCAATTCCACCGTGGTCGTGGTCTCGCACCAACCCTCCACGATCGAGAAATTCTGCAATCGTGCGGCGGTGCTGCGCGACGGGCAACTTTACCAGTTCGACACTCTTGAAGAAGCGAAGCGGTTGTATGACTACCAGTCCTAAGGCCCCGAAATTCCGTATCCGCCGCGATGGGCCGGTGATCACGGGGAGCGACGGCTCGCTGCAGCTGGGGGCGATGCCGCTGAAATCGGGCTCCGGGACGACGGGAGAGCCGACCACGCCGCGCGCCTCCAACGCCTCTGCGGCCTCCGCCGCGCAAGCCGCACCCTCTTCCGACACGCCGGAACCGCAACGGCAACGGCGGCACAGAGACAGCGATCCCTCCAGCATGTTCGAGCCGCAGGATGACGGGTTCGGCGATCAGAAATTCCCGACGGCGGAGCGCAACGGCGCCGAGGTGATCGATGCGGGCCAGCGCACCCCCGAGGAAGAAATCGACGCGATCCGCGCCGAGGGGTTGACCGGTCGCCAGTTGCGCCTCGCCCGCCGGATGGCGCAGAAACACGGCGTGCAGGCCAGTTCCGATTTCGAGGCCGTGCTGCTCCTGCGCCGCCGCGGGATCGATCCGTTCGACCGCTCGAATATCGTGGCGATGGTGAAACCCGGCGAGGCGGAAGCGACTTCGCGGGCGCTGGCGCGGACCGACGGGCCGGGCGCGGATACCCGCGTGAACCTGCCGCAGACGATCAAGAAAGGTCAGCTCCCCTCGACCGAGGTGATGACCGAGGATCGTCGCGCCGCCGAGATCCTGCGCATCCAGCGCGACATCGCCAAACGTCGCCGCCGCAAGCTGATGCTGCTGGGCGCGCGGCTGGGCTTCTTCGTCGTGCTGCCGACGCTGATGGCCGCCTATTACTATTTCGCGATGGCCACGCCGATGTATGCGACGAAATCGGCCTTCGTGATCCAGAAGGCCGAAGGGCTGGGCAATTCCGGGCTGGGGTCGCTCTTCTCGGGCACGCAGCTCGCCACCAACCAGGACTCGGTGACAGTGCAATCCTATCTGCAGTCGCGCGATGCCATGAAACGGCTCGACCGCGATCAGGGTTTCAAGAAAATCTTCGAGGATCCGAGCATCGACCCGCTTCAGCGCCTGCCGAAGGATGCCACCGACGAGCAGGCCTACCGGCTTTACTCGAAAATGGTCGAGATCGGCTACGACCCTTCCGAGGGCATCGTTAAGATGGAGGTCATCGCCCCCGATCCGCAGAAATCGCAGCAATTCTCCGAGTCGCTGATCTCCTATGCCGAACAGCAGGTGGACCAACTGACTTCGCGGCTGCGCGACGACCAGATGAAGGGCGCGCGCGAAAGCTATCAGGATGCCGAGGCGAAGGTGTTCGCCGCGCAATCCAAGGTGCAGCAGCTTCAGGAGAAGGTCGGCGTCCTCGATCCCGTCAGCGAGAACTCGGTGGTGATGGGCCAGGTCGCCAATCTGGAAAACCAGTTGCAGCAGAAACGGCTCGAGCTGGGCCAACTGCTCGACAATGCGCGTCCCAACCAGGCGCGGGTTTCGGGTGTGCAGGGCGACATCAGGCGGATTCAGGCGCTTCTCGAAAAGACGCGTGGCCAACTCACGACGGGGCGCCAGGCCACCGGGGGCGAGTCGCTCGCCGCCGTCACCGGCCAGTTGCAGATCGCCCAAGGCGAATTGCAGACCCGCCAGATGCTGCTCTCTGCCGCTGCGCAGCAGATGGAAACCGCCCGGATCGAGGCCAACAAGCAGGTGCGCTATCTGGAGATGGGCGTACGCCCCGTCGCCCCGGACGAGCCCACCTATCCGCGCGCTTTCGAGAACACGCTGTTGGCTTTCCTGATCTTCTCGGGCATCTATCTGATGCTGTCGCTCACAGCGTCGGTCCTGCGCGAGCAGGTCTCGAGCTGAGCTAGAGCGGCCCGTCACAGGCTGCGGAGAGAGAAATGAAAGACGTGAAAATCGGCGGGCTGACCGTCTCGAACGACCGCCCGCTGACGGTGATCGCGGGTCCGTGCCAGCTCGAAAGCCGCGACCATGCGATGATGATCGCGAAGGAAATGGCCCGCGCCTGCGACCAGGCGGGCGCGCAATTCATCTTCAAGGCGAGCTACGACAAAGCCAACCGCACCAGCCTAAAAGGCAAGCGCGGCCTCGGCATCGACGCGGGACTGAAGATCCTCGAAGAGGTGCGCGCAGAGATCGGCTGCCCGGTGCTGACCGACATCCACGACGCGGAACAGGCTCGCATCGCGGGCGCGGTGGTCGACGTGATCCAGATCCCGGCCTTCCTCTGCCGCCAGACCGATCTTTTGCTGGCCGCGGGCGAGACCGGCTGCGTGGTGAACATCAAGAAGGGCCAGTTCCTCGCGCCGTGGGACATGCCCAACGTGGCCGAGAAGGTCGCCTCCACCGGCAACGAGAAGATCCTGCTGACAGAGCGCGGCACCTCCTTCGGCTACAACACGCTGGTCGCCGATATGCGCGGCCTGCCCGAGATGGCGAAGACCGGCTACCCGGTGATCATGGACGCGACCCATTCGGTGCAGCAGCCCGGCGGTCAGGGCGGCTCCTCTGGCGGTCAGCGCGAATTCGCGCCGGTGATGGCGCGTGCGGCGGTGTCGCTGGGCATTGCGGGCGTGTTCATCGAAACCCATGAGGCGCCCGATAGCGCGCCCTCGGACGGGCCGAACATGATTCCGCTCAACCAGATGCCGAAGCTGGTGCAGACGCTGATGGAGTTCGACCGGATCGCCAAGGACGACCCGATCCGGCTGTAATCGCGTATGAGAAAGGGCGCGCGAGTGTTCCGCGCGCCCTGCCCTGTTCGCAAAGACCTGCCTCAGGCGTCGGCCACGACCTCGGCGCGCTGCTGGCCCAGCCCTTCGATCTCCAGCTCCACCACATCGCCCGGACGCAGGAAGCGCGGGGTCTCCATCCCCATCGCGACGCCCGGAGGGGTCCCGGTCGAGATCACGTCGCCCGGATGCAGCGTCATGAATTGCGAGAGGTAGCTGACCAGCTTCTTCACGCCGAAGACCATCGTCTCGGTCGAGCCGTTCTGCATCACTTCGCCGTTCACGCTCAGCTTCATCGCCAGCTTCTGCGGATCGGCCACCGCGTCGCGCGTCACCAGATACGGTCCGAGCGGGCCGAAGCTGTCGCAGCTCTTGCCCTTGGTCCACTGGCCCGAGCGGTCCTTCTGGTAGCTGCGCTCGGACACGTCGTTGGCGAGCACGTAGCCCGCGACGTAATCCATCGCATCCTCTTCCGAGACGTATTTCGCAGGTTTGCCGATGACGATGCCCAGCTCGACTTCCCAGTCGGTCTGCTCGGCGCCGCGCGGAATCACGATCGGATCGTTCGGGCCCTGGATCGCGGAAGTGGCCTTCATGAAGATCAGCGGCTCCGGCGGCACCGTCGCGCCCGATTCCGCAGCGTGGTCGGCATAGTTCAGCCCGATGCAGATCATCTTCCCGATGCCCGCGATCGGCGCGCCCAGACGCGTGCCTTCGGGCACGGCGGGCAGCTCGGACACGTCCAGCGAGCCGATCGCCGCCAGCCCGTCATCCGAGAGCACCGCACCCCCGATATCGGCGACCTGGCCCGACAGGTCGCGGATCACACCCTGACCGTCCATCAGCCCCGGTTTTTCGGCTCCGATAAGCCCGTGACGCAGAAGTTTCATGTAATGTCCTCCATAATTTGGCGGCATCAAGCCTGTGCGGCGACGAAGATGCAAGAGTGTCAGGTGACATGCAGGATGAAAATCCCGAGCAGAACCAGAAGCGCGATCACCAGCGCAAACAGCACCAGCTCGGGCCAGTTGGTTCCTTGGCTGTCCGGGGCCTTGCCGCTTTCGATCGCGGCGCGCAGCATCCGCATGCGCACGAAGGCGAGGATCACCACGACCCCGCCGCTCAGCACCATCGCCAAATCGGACCATTGCGGAAGATCCGTCCGGGTCAACTTCGCCGCGGTGAGCCCGACCCCGACGATCGCGACGGCCGTGCGGAGCCACGCGAGGAAGGTCCGCTCGTTGGCGGCGTGATCCTTGAAGTTCTCGTTCACGGCCACTCTCGAGCCTGCCTTTCCATCGCATCTCGCGCGATCCGCTGCGACACGCCACGCAAGGCGGCACGCACCGCGCGCTCCTGTATCGGAATCGCATCTGCGGCCCGATCGGTTCCCCTATCCCCGGAAGCGGTCTGCCGCCCTGCCCCTTGGGGAACCCCGCCCCGCTTTCAACTCATCTCACGGCAATCGTGAGCCGCGGATCACGAGATCGTTGCCCCGATCAGCGCTGCGGGAGCGCCTCGCGAGCGTCCCGCCAGCGGATTTTCGCCCGAAAAACAAGGCCCGGCTGGCGCGTGCGCTTTCCGCCGAGGAAAGCTCTCCGCGCGGCTCGTTCAACCAAGATCATCATCGCGTGAGGAGAGGTGGTCGCGCCCCCGTGACTGCATCATTCTGGGCGCTCGCGAACATCCGGCGCCCGCGCCACATGGTCGTGATCGTCCCTCGGCGGGCGTCGGTGCGCCCGACATCTGCATACATCTGAATGTTTGGAACAGATCACTCCGCCATGCATTGTTCGTGAAAACGACGTGAACAAGAACCGACCGACCGGGCTAAAGGGAGAATGGAACAGTGACGAGCATCCACGCGTCGCACCGGCTCGGCCCGGGTCAAACCTGACACCGGAGCCAGCCAATGCAAATCACCGAAACGCTCGGCCTGCTGCTCGCCCTCAGCTTCGTCATCTCGCTACTGGCGTTGACGATCCTGATCTGGGCGATCGCGAACAAGCAGGTCCACACGCCAGACGCCGACGATGCGCGGACCATCTTCGAGCCCGGCGAGGGCGCGGATACCGACGCGCCGAACGACCCTCACCACTTCAACGCGGCGCGCGCCGGTATCGACGCGAGTTCCTCCAGCGTCGTGATGTGGCTCATCGCGGCGGCGGTGTTCTGGCTGATCTACGGCTCGCTGCACGGGCTGGCCGCCTCGCTGGAACTGCACCTGCCCGATCTGATGTCGGGAACTGCGCAGATGACCTTCGGGCGGATGCGCACGGTGCACCTGAACTCGGTCGCCTATGGCTGGGCGAGCCAGGGCGGCCTCGCTGCCGTCTGCTGGATCCTTCCGCGTATCTTCCGCACCGAACTGCGCATGACGGGCCTTCTGAAGACCGGGATCGTGCTTTGGAATATCGGCCTCGCCGCAGGCGTGTTCGCCATCGCGAACGGCTGGACCGACGGGCTCGAATGGCTCGAGATTCCGTGGCAGATCGACATCGTCCTCGCAGCCGGCGCGGCCTGTTTCGTGGCCCCGCTGATCTCGACCGCGAAGCACCGCAACGTCCATCACATCTACGTCTCCGGCTGGTATTTCCTCGCCGCGGTGCTCTGGTTCCCGGTGCTGTTCGTCATCGCCAACATTCCCGGCGTCCATCACGGGGTCGAGCAGGCCACGATGAACTGGTGGTACGCCCATAACGTGCTGGGCCTCTGGTTGACGCCGCTGGGCGTGGGCGCGGCCTATTACTTCATCCCGAAGATCATCGGCAAACCGGTCTATTCCTACGCGCTCTCGCTGGTTGGCTTCTGGGCGCTGGCGCTGTTCTACAGCCAGGTCGGCATCCACCACCTGATCGGCGGCCCGGTCCCGACCTGGCTGGTGACGCTCTCGGTCGTCCATTCGGTGATGATGTTCGTTCCCGTGATCGCGGTGGCGATCAACCAGCACGTCACGGTGGCGGCCAATCTCTGGGCGCTCAAGGAGTCGATCCCGCTGCGCTTCATCTCCTTCGGGGCGGTGATGTACACGCTGGCCTCGTTCCAGGGCTCGATCGAGGCGCTGCGCTCGGTCAACACGATCACCCACTTCACCCATTACACGGTGGCGCACGCGCATCTGGGCGCCTATGCCTTCGTGTCGCTGGTGCTGATGGGCGTGATCTATCAGGTCGTGCCGCGCGCGACCGGGAAATACTGGCCCTTCCCGCGGATGATCGCATGGCATTTCTGGCTGAACGTGATCGGCTTCGCGATCTACTTCTTCTCGCTGACAATCGGCGGCGTGCTGCAGGGCCTTGCCCAGCTCGATGCGACGAAGCCCTTCGCCGACAGCGTGACCCTGCTCAAGCCCTATCTTGAAGGCCGTTCGCTCGGCGGCGGGCTGATGACGCTGGGCCATGTGCTGCTGGCGATCAACCTCATTGCGCTCGGCTTTTCCAAGAAGACCCGTGAGACCGAAACCGACAACATGGTGGCTGCAGAATGAACCGCTATCTTCCTCTCGCAATCACGGCGCTGGCGATCCTCGCGCTCGCGACCCTGTTCCTGGTGATCGCGCCGGGCATGCAGATCAGCGCACAGGGACCGACGACGGGGCTCAAGCCTTACACCGAGGCCGAGGCGCGCGGCCGTGAGGTCTATGTCTCACTGGGCTGCCTCTACTGCCACTCGCAGCAGCCGCGTTCGCTGGCACAGGCCCCCGATGCCGAACGCGGCTGGGGCCGGGCCTCGGTCGCGGGCGACTACGCCTATGACGCCCCTCACCAGCTGGGCACGATGCGCACCGGGCCGGACCTGATGGATATCGGCGACCGCCTGCCCTCGCAGGCATGGCAACTGACCCATCTCTATCAGCCCCGCGCGATCTCCAGCTGGTCGATCATGCCCGCCTATCCCTACCTCTTCACGCATAAGGACAAAGCCGGGCCTGACGATGTGGTGGTCAAGCTGCCCGCGAAATACGCGCCCAAATCCGGTGTGATCGTGGCCAAGCAGGATGCGCTCGACCTCGTGACGTATCTGCAAGGCATGACACGCCAATACGCTCCGCCGAAGGACGGTCTGCGCGACAATGGCTACGCGCTGATCGCCGAGAAGCAACGCGAAGCGACCGATGCCACCAAGGCCTCGAACTGAGACGACGGAGACAAGAATGACCGACAAGAAACCCGATCCCCGGCGTCCCGACGAGACTTTCGAGCCGTTCGAGGCAACCCGCCGCATCCCGTGGCCCGTCTATTCGATCGCGATCGCGCTCGCGATCTGGGGGGTGATCATGCTGGTCCAGACCAGCACCGCCGTCCAGGTCGCGGACAAGGCGCAAACCGAAGCGGCCAAGCAAGAGCCCACGAAACTCGCGCAGGCCGCCGCGCCCGATCTCGACGCGGGCAAGACGCTGTTCGCGGACAATTGCGCGACCTGCCATGGCGATGCCGGTGAAGGCGTCACCGGCGCCTTCCCCCCGCTGCACGGCTCTGACATCGTGAAACTGGGCGGCGCCAAGGCGGTGACCCAGATCGTGATGCGCGGCATCGGTGGCAAGCTCAACGTCAATGGCGAGAGCTACGAGGGCGAGATGCCCGCCTTCGGCTCTGTTCTCAGCGACACAGAAATCTCCGAAGTCGCATCCTATGTGGCCACCGGGCTCAATGACGACGCCAAGACCATCAGCGCCCCGGAGGTCGCCGATATCCGCAAGGTGGCGGGCGACATGGACCCGCTCGATGGCGGCGCCGGCCTCGCGGGGCTGATCAACAACCTGCCCGCGCAGCCGGAATCCGCAGCTGCCGAGAAAGGCCCCGGGTCCGAGCGCGTCGCGCAGCTCGTCAGTCAGGGCTCGGACACGGTCTGGGCCTGCGCAAGCTGTCACGGCGACAAGGGCGAAGGCACCGAGACCGTGCCGCGGCTGGCGGGCCTTCCGGCGCCCTATCTGGCCAAGCAGTTGCACGACTTCCAGAAAGGCACCCGGCCCAACGACTCGATGGCCTATGTGGCCAAGGGTCTGAGCGATCAGGAAATCGTCGAACTGGCGAACTACTACGCCACGATGACCAGCCCCTCGGGCGCGAAGCCTTCTCTGGATGGCGATCTCAAGCGCGGCGCGCAGCTTGCCAAGGAAGGCGATTGGTCGATCGGCGTTCCGGCTTGCTTCACCTGTCACGGGCCCTCGGGCGTCGGCGTCGCGCCGAATTTTCCCGGGATCGCCGCGCAGCAGCCGGCCTATGTCGCGCATCAACTCGCGATGTGGGCAGGCGGCGCGCGTCATAACTCGCCGCTCGGCCTGATGGCGGGGATCGGCAAGGCGCTGAACGATGCGGATCGGCGCGCGGTGGCCGATTACCTTGCCTCGCTCGCCCCGATGCCGGCGATGGACAAAACCGAACTGGCCGCGATGGAAAGCAACATCCCGGTGCGTGAAGGAGTGGATCAATGAGTAACAAGCACCCGTCCGACATCCCTCCGCGCGGAGAGACCGACCCCTCCCGCGGCAAGACGGCCCTGCGCGCGATCCTCGCGGTAGGCGGTGGCCTCGCACTGGTCGTGCTGGGCTCGCTGCTGGTAAATTTCGGCCTCGCACCCAGCTGGTTGACCGGCGCCACGCGTGACCAGAGCGAAGCCGAGGCCGCCGCGCAGCAAAGCGGCGGCGACACGCAGCAGGCGAAGCTTTTCACCCCGCCTGCGGAGAGCACCATTCCCGACGACGATTTCGGCAAGTCGGTCCGCCGAGGCATGGCGATTTTCAACGATACCGGCACCAACGCGCATGACTTCGTCGGAAACGACCTTTCCTGCTCGAACTGCCACCTCGACGCGGGCCGCCAGGCCTTCTCCGCGCCGATGTGGGCCGCCTACCCGGTCTATCCGAAATATCGCGGCAAGAACAAAATGGTGAATACCATGGAGGACCGCATCAGGGGCTGCTTCACCTATTCGATGAACGCGCAAGGTTCGCCCTCGGGGGGACCGCCGCCCTATGGCTCGGATGTCTATCGCGATCTGCAGGCCTATTTCTTCTGGATGTCCAAGGGTCTGCCCACGGGCGAGAAACCGGAAGGCGCAGGCTTCGGCAAGATCGACAAGCCCGCGAAAGAGCCCTCGCGCCAGCGCGGCGAAGCGGTCTTCGCCCAGAACTGCGCGGTTTGCCACGGCGCCGACGGTCAGGGTCAGAAGGACATCAACGGCAAGGTCGTCTTTCCGCCGCTCTGGGGGCCGAACAGCTTCAACTGGGGCGCGGGCATGCACAAGATCAACGCCGCCGCCGCCTTCATCAAGCATAACATGCCGCTGTCGGAGCCGAACAAACTGACCGTGCAGGAAGCCTGGGACGTGGCCGCCTTCGTCGACAGCCATCCGCGCCCGAACGACCCGCGGCAGATCGGCGACGTGACGGTGAAGGACGCCGTCGACAAATGGCACCACAACCATCAGGGCTTCTACGGCAAAGAGGTCGACGGCAAGCTGATGGGTCCGGGATATCCCTCCAGCGATCAGGCCTCGGCGCCTGCGCAAAACGAAAGTTCGGGAGGCTAAGCCTTTCCATTAGACCTCCTAGAACGGGCCGGCGCAGCGATGCGCCGGTCTTTTCCTTTTGAGCCCTTCCCGCGGCGGCCCGCGCTTGCCTTTGGCGATTTGCGCTGCAATATGTCTGATGAAACATATCGAAGGAGGCCCCATGTCCCTGCCCCGCATCCTCGCCCTTGCGCTTACGACGGCGAGCCTCGCGCTACCCGCCCGCGCAGAGGAGGTCACGATCTTCGCCGCTGCGTCGATGAAGACCGCGCTCGATCAGGTAGCGAAGCTCTGGGAGACGAAGACCGGCGACGTGGCGCATATTTCCTTCGCCGGGTCCGGTGCGCTGGCCCGCCAGATCGCCGCCGGAGCACCGGCCGATATTTACATCTCCGCAAATCCGGGCTGGATGGAGACGGTCGCGAAGACGGGCCGCATCAAGGTGCAGGAGGACCTGCTGGCCAACCACCTTGTGCTGATCGCCCATGATCCGAAAGCGAAACCGGTGACGATTTCTCGCGAGCTCGATTTCGACGCGCTTCTGAATGGCGGCAAGCTGGCCATGTCGCTGGTGAACGCGGTGCCCGCAGGCCAATACGGCAAGGCGGCGCTGGAGCATTACGGGCTCTGGTCCAAGGTCGAGCCCGAAGTCGCGCAGGCCGATAACGTGCGCGCGACACTTGCGATGGTGGCGCTTGGCGCGGCACCCTACGGGATCACCTATGCGACCGACGCCGTGGCCGAGCCGCGCGTGCATGCCGTGGCGACCTTCCCCGAAGACAGCCACCCACCGATCCGCTACCCCGCCGCCCGCCTCACCGATAGCGACGCGGCGAAAAGCTTCTATGCCGAGCTGAAATCCGACGCCGCCGCGAAGATCTTCCACGAGCAAGGCTTCGAGACACTGAAATGAGCTGGCTGTCGTCCTCCGACTGGCAAGCAGTCTTTCTCTCGCTGAAAGTGGCAGGCTGGGCGACGCTGCTGTCATTGCCGCCCGGGCTGTTCGTCGCCTATGCGCTGGCCCGCTGGCGTTTTCCGGGGCGCAGCCTCGTCAACGGGCTGGTGCATCTGCCGCTGATCCTGCCGCCGGTCGTCACTGGCTACCTGCTGCTGATAGGCTTCGCGCCGAACGGGGTGATCGGGGCGGCGCTGGCGAAGATCGGGGTCACGGTCGCCTTCTCGTGGCGCGGCGCGGCACTGGCCGCCGGGATCATGGCCTTTCCGCTGATGGTGCGCGCGATCCGGCTCGCGATCGAGGCGGTGGACCCGAAGCTGGAACAGGCGGCCTCCACCCTCGGGGCCTCGCGCATCGCCAGTTTCGCAACGATCACCCTGCCCCTGATCCTGCCCGGCATCCTTGCGGGCGCGATCACCGCCTTCGCCAAGGCGATGGGCGAATTCGGCGCGACGATTACCTTCGTCTCGAACATCCCCGGCCAGACCCAGACCCTGCCGCTCGCGATCTACTCGCAATTGCAGGTGCCGGGCGGCGAGGTCGAGGCCGCGCGGCTGGTGGTGATCTCGGTCACGCTGGCGCTTGGCGCGCTGTTGGTCTCGGAGTGGCTGGCGCGACGGATCGCGGCGCGGATCGCGGGACAGAACTGATGCTGGAAATCTCGCTCAGCCATCGCCTGCCGGCGCTCGATCTCGACGTAGACTTCACCGCGCCTGAGGGCGTGACCGCGCTGTTCGGCCCGTCCGGCGCGGGCAAGACGACCGTGGTGAACGCGGTCGCGGGGCTGCTGCGGCCCGACCGGGGGCGGATCGTCGTCAATGGAGAGGTGCTGCTCGAGACCGAGGCCGGGATCTGCCTGCCGCCCCACAAGCGCCGCATCGGCTATGTCTTCCAGGACGCCCGGTTGTTCCCGCATCTGAGCGTCAGATCAAACCTACTCTACGGGCAGCGTTTCAACAAAACCAAGACCGCGCCGGAGTTCGACCACATCATCGATATGCTCGGCCTCGGCGCGCTGCTGGAGCGCCGTCCCGCCGCGCTCTCGGGCGGTGAGAAAAGCCGCGTCGCGCTTGGTCGCGCGATCCTGTCGAACCCGCGGATGCTGCTGATGGACGAGCCACTCGCCGCGCTGGACGCTGCGCGAAAATCGGAAATCCTTCCCTATATCGAGCGGTTACGGGACGAAGTTAAACTTCCCATCCTCTATGTCAGCCACGCACCGGCCGAGGTCGCGCGTCTCGCCACCTCCATCGCGCTGATCGAGGCCGGCCGGCTGCGCGGCTTCGGCCCCGCGCGCGAGATTCTGTCCGATCCGACACTCGCCCCCGCGCTCGGGCAGCGCGAAGCGGGGGCGGTGATTTCGGGACGTGTCATGGCGCAGGAAGCCGACGGCCTGACCCGGATCGAAACCGCAGGCGGGCCGGTGCTGCTGCCCTATCGGGAAGGTCAGCCCGGCCAATCGCTGCGGCTACGAATCCATGCGGGGGACGTGACTCTTGCGGTTGCGCGGCCCGAAGGCCTCTCTGCGCTCAACATCCTGCCGGTGACGGTCACGGAGCTGCGTCCTGCGGCTCCCCCCAGCGTCTATGCCCGCCTGAAGATGGGCGACGAGCATCTGCTGGCCCGGCTCACCACCCGCTCGGTCGCGGCGCTTGGCCTGACCGAGGGGAAGAGGTGCCACGCGATCATCAAGGCGATGTCGGTGGCCTCCGAGGATGTGGGCTAGCAGGCCAGCGGGATTTACCCCGCCAGCAATGCCGCGTTACCGCCCGCCGCCGTGGTGTCGACGCACAGATGCCGCTCGTGGAGGACATCCGCCTTCTGCACAGCGCCGGTGGTCAACGTCAGGATCGGGCCCTCGCGTTTCGCCAGCGCTTTCACAAGGGCGCGCGTATCATGGCCCCACCAGATGGCGCCCGCGATATCCTCAAGCGTTTCAAGCACGTCCGGGGCGATCTTGCCATCGGCCCCGACGGCCACGCCGCCCAGCTTCTCGACTTCCTTGATCTGCGCGACCTGCGCAGCTTCACCCGGCCCGAGGCACAGGATCGGCCCGCGCGGATAGCGACGCAGCGTGTTGGCCTCGCCCGTCGGGCCCGGCAGTTCCAGCGCCTCGAGCGGCCCCGCCGCCTCGGCCTTCGCCGCCGCTTTCGCAAGCTTTTTGCGCAGCGTGTCGAGATCGGCCTTGTGGCCCCATTCGCCGTTTTTCGACGACGCCTCAGGCGCCATCGCGAAACGGGTCAGGTAAAGCGGTCCACCCGCTTTCGGCCCCGTGCCCGACAGCCCCTCGCCGCCGAAGGGCTGCGAGCCCACGACCGCGCCGATCTGGTTGCGGTTGACGTAAAGGTTGCCGACATGCAGCGCGTCCGAGACCTCCTGCACGCGGTTGTCGATCCGGCTGTGCAGACCGGCGGTCAGCCCGTAGCCGGTGGCGTTGATCGCGGCGAACACCTTCTCGATATCCTCTGCGCGATAGGTCGCGATATGCAGAACCGGGCCGAAGACCTCACGCTCCAGCGCCTCGATGCCGGAGATTTTCACCAGCGTCGGCGCGATGAAATGGCCCTTCGACGGCGCGTCGAGCTTGTGCAGCACGCGGCCCTCTTTCTCGGCATTCGCGATATAGGCGGCGATGTCTTCCTGCGCCTCGCCGTCGATCACCGGGCCGACATCCGTCGACAGATACCACGGATCGCCCAGCGACAGCTCGTCCATCGCGCCCTTGATCATCGAAATCAGGTTCTCGGCCACGTCTTCCTGCACATAGAGGCAGCGCAGCGCCGAGCAGCGCTGACCCGCCGACTGGAAGGCCGAGGCGATGATGTCGCGCGTCGCCTGTTCGGGCAGCGCGGTCGAATCCACGATCATCGCGTTCAGACCACCGGTTTCCGCGATCAGCGGCGCGGTCGGATCGAGATTGTTGGCCATCGCGCGGCGGATCATCTTCGCCGTCTCGGTCGAGCCGGTGAAGGCGATGCCCGCGATCTTCGGGTTGGACGACAGAGCTGCGCCCACCGTCTCGCCCCGCCCCGGCAGCAGTTGCAGCACGTCGCGCGGCACACCCGCCTCATGCATCAGGCGCACAGCGATGGCGGCGACGAGCGGCGTCTGCTCGGCCGGCTTCGCGATCACGCCATTGCCGGCGGCCAGCGCCGCCGAAATCTGCCCGGTGAAGATCGCCAGCGGGAAGTTCCACGGGCTGATCGCCGCGAAGATGCCGCGCGCCGTCGGGTCGCTCTCTTCGGCCTGCGCCGAATAATAATGCAGGAAGTCGACCGCCTCGCGCAATTCGCCCACGGCGTCGAGCTGGCTCTTGCCCGCCTCTTTCGCGAGCACCGCGAAGAAGGGTCCGAAGTTTTCTTCGTAAAGCTCCGCCACGCGACGCAGCACGGCGGCGCGCTCAGCGACCGGGGCAGCCCACGGACGCGCAGCGTCGATGGCGGCCGCGACACAGGCCTCGTCTGCCTCGGTGACGCGGGCCACCTCTTCGCCGGTCGACGGGTTGATGACGGCCACGGCCTCGCCGGTCGCCTCGCCCGCCACCAGCGGACCCGCATCCGGGATCGCCACATTGCGGGCGGCGTCGATGCGCGCCAGCGTGCCCTCGTCGGTCAGATCGAAGCCCTTGGAATTCTCGCGGGACTCGGCGAACACCTCCGAGGGGAGCTTGAGCATCGCCGAACGCTCGGCCGTCTCGAGTTGCACGAACGGGTCTTCCGCGATGGTCTCGGGCGCCACGTCCTCATCGACGATCTGGTGCACGAAGGAAGAGTTCGCACCGTTCTCCAGCAGGCGGCGCACCAGATAGGCCAGCAGGTCGCGATGCGCGCCGACGGGGGCATAGATACGGCAGCGGGTGCCCTCTTCGCGGTGGACGATCTCGTGCAGACGCTCGCCCATGCCATGAAGGCGCTGGAACTCGTAGGGACGTCCCTCGGCCATCTCGAGGATCGCCGCGACCGAATGGGCATTGTGGGTCGCGAATTGCGGATAGATGCGGTCGGTGTAGCTGAACAGCTTGCGCGCATTGGCAAGGTAGCTGACATCGGTCGCAGCCTTCGTGGTGAACAGCGGGAAGTCCGGCAGGCCTTCGACCTGCGCGAGCTTCATCTCGGTGTCCCAATAGGCGCCTTTCACCAGACGCACCATGATCTTGCGGTCGAGCTTTTCCGCCAAAGCGCCCAGCCAGTCGATCACGAGGCTCGCGCGTTTGCCGTAAGCCTGCACGACCACGCCGAACCCGTCCCAGCCGGCAAGCTCGGGGTCGGACAGAACCTCCTTGATGATCTTGAGCGAGATCACCAGACGGTCCTGCTCCTCGGCGTCGATGTTGAGGCCCATGTTCCCGGCCTTCGCGGCCTTCGCCAGATCCTTGAGCACCGGCACGATCTCGGCCATGGCGCGCTCTTCCTTGGCGACCTCGTAGCGCGGATGCAGCGCCGAGAGTTTCACCGAGATGCCGGGATTTTCGGCCACAGGGCGGTCCTTGCAGACCTTCGTGATGGCGGCGATGGCGTCGGCGTAATCCTTCGCGTAGCGCTTGGCGTCGCGCGCGGTGCGAGCGGCCTCGCCCAGCATGTCGTAGCTGTAGGTGTAGCCGCGATCTTCGAGCTTCTTGGCTCGGCTCAGCGCGTCCTTGATCGTCTCGCCAAGGACAAACTGGCGGCCCATCTCCTTCATCGCGCGGCTGACGGCGGCCCGGATCACCGGCTCGCCCAGACGGCGCACGGCCCCGCGCAACACGCCTGCCATGCCGGGCTTTTCGTCTTCGAGCACGCGGCCCGTCAGCATCAGCGCCCAGGTCGAGGCGTTGACCATCGAGGACGAGGCCGTGCCCATGTGCTTGCCCCAGTCCGACGGTGCGATCTTGTCTTCGATCAGCGCGTCGATCGTCTCGGCATCGGGCACGCGCAGCATCGCCTCGGCCAAACACATCAGCGCCACGCCTTCCTGCGTGGACAGGCCATATTCCGCGAGGAAATGCTCCATCAGCGTCGGTTTGGCTTCGGTCCGGATACGGCGCACGAGCTTCGCCGCGCGGGCGGAGATCTGCTTGCGATCACTCTCGCTCAGTTCGGCCTGGCCCTTTAGCCGCTCCAGAAGCGCGGCTTCTTCGGCGAATTTCGCCTGTGTCGTGAACTGATCGAACGTGTCGCCCATGCGATCCTCCCTTGAGTCTGATTGTCCGATGCTATTCGATTTCCCCTAGGCGATTGGCGCAAAGATTTGCTAAGCGATGGTCTCTGGAACTTATTTTTGGAGACTCTGTAGCCCATGAGTGAAGAGATCGATGCGATCGACAGGCGAATCCTCAACGAGCTTATCGCCGATGCACGCCTTCCCGTGGCTGAGATAGCGCGCAGGGTCGGCTTGTCGAAGACGCCGGTGGCCGCGCGCATCCGCCAAATGGAGGAAACCGGGCTCATCAAGGGCTACCGGGCGATGATCTCACCGATCAAGCTGGGGCTGACCCATGTGACCTATATCGAGCTGAAATTGAGCGATACGCGCGAGACCGCGCTGAAGGCGTTCAACGCCGCGGTGCGCGCGATCCCCGAGGTCGAAGAGTGCTACATGATCGCCGGGGGCTTCGATTATCTGGTGAAGATCCGCGCCCGCGACATGGCCGATTACCGGCGGATCATGTCGGAAGAGCTGTCCACCCTGCCCCATGTCCATTCCTCGTCGAGCTATGTCGCGATGGAGACCGTGGTGGAGGCCAGCGCGCCGCCCTTGGAGTGAGGTTACAGAGGGCAGCGCCCGATCGCCGGGCGGGCGTCCCTCGTCATGTGGTCCGTACTTAATCGCGGCCAAATCCGGATGACCTCGATCCGCGCGCTGACGTCACCCAAGCGCCCGCCCGAGGGGGCGGTCGGGCGCTGCCCGGGCCGCTTCGCGGCTGTTCCGGGCAAGCAGATTGCGTTCGTTCAGATCGAGGCCCTCTCTACGCTTCCCTGTCCCTGCACGCGCATATTGGCAATAGTTGTCCACTTGGCACAGGGCGACCAGCCCCGGGCCGCGCCCGACCCTCACCACATTAGGCGCAATAGAAAAGGCGGCAGGTCTCCCTACCGCCTCTCGATCCGATCAGGTCGAACTCACTCGCCCTGTTTCTTGATCCGCCCGTCGAGCTTGGGTGCGACCGTCCCCTTGCCCTCGATATAGGTCATCACGTCATTGGCCATCAGGTTGCCGTTCCCGGCGTTCACGATGACCTTGCCGCCGCCGAGCGACGTGTAGCCGTCGCCGCCGCCCAGCATGTAATCGTTGGTCGCGACCTTGTAGACCTTGTCCTTGTCGAGCGGCTGACCGCCCACCTCGACCGAGACCACGCGCGACCCGGCCGGTGCGGAGGGATCGTAGACCACGCTCATGCCCGAGATCTGCGGGAAACGGCCCGCACCGTTCTCGACCTGGCTGAAGCCGTTCTCCAGCGCGCTCAGGAGCTGCGAGCCGGGGATCTCGGTCACCACCGTCTTGTTGCCGAAGGGCAGCTCGGTCAGCACGTCCTTGCGGGTGATCTTGTGGCCCGCATCATAGGTCGTGTCGCCCCGGATGCCGCCGCCATTGATCAGCGTCACATCGGCCTTGGTCGCGGCGCGCAGCGCATCGGCGATCAGATCGCCCATCGTGCTCTCCTGCGAGCGCACCACGTTGCGCCGCGAGTCCAGTTCGGTCTCCGACGTGCCGATCTGCTGGCCGAGATTGTCGTCGAGTTGCTGCTTGAAGCCGTTGACCAGCTTCATCGATTCCGGATCCGGCGTCACATTCGCGGTGTCGATCCAGCGGAAATCCGGGGTCCAGCTGATCTTGCGCTTGCCGTCCTTCTCGGAGATGTCGACGGTCAGATCGACCGGCATCAGGTAGCGCGCGTCGATCGAGGTCTCCACATAGGCCGTGATCCCGTCATAGAACATCGCATTGAGGTGGTCGTCGCCCGAGATGATGACGTCGAAATCCTTGCTCGCGATCAGGTCGCGGTCGTTCGACTGATCGGTCTGCACGACCCCGATCACCAGATCCGCGCCATCCTCGCGCGCCTTCTTGGCTGCTGCGATCGCGCTGTCCACGGTCGGCCCGAATTTCAGATCGCCCGAATTGGCGACCTCGGGCGTCGTGTCCTGCGCGACCGGAACGAGCGCGACCTTGAGACCGGCGATCTCTTTCACCATCACGCCGCCCAGACCCTGAACCGGCGAGCCGTCTTTCTGGGTGATGTTGATCGCGGCCCACGGGTATTTCGAGGCTTCCATCTTCCTCTCGAAATTCTGCGGGCCGAAATCGAATTCATGGTTGCCCGGCACCGCGATATCGAAGGGCACGATATTGGTCAGGTCGATCGTGTTCTGACCTTCGTCGATCCCCGACAGAAGCGAGGGCGAGAGCATGTCGCCATCGAAGACATAGAGCGTGTTGGGATTGTCCGCGCGCTCCTTCTTGGCGACCGCGTTGAGCCGGGCGAACCCGCCGCGCTCGCCATCACCGTCGAAATTGTAGATATCGCCAACCCCGAGGATCGTGAGCTTCACCGTCTCGGCCTGAATGGGCCCGGCGGCGAGAAGCCCGGTGGAGGCGGCGCCCAGCATGAGGGCAGCCAGACGGCGCTTGAAATCGGACATTTCGGTCTCCCTGCGGAATGAATTTATTCATAGACCCCGAACGGCCGCATGGCCCGGGGCGTGGGAGAAAGCTTAGCCGCACTCTGTCATCGCGCAAACCTCAAGTCAGATGACCTCGCGTTCACGATCGGGCGCGCGCCTCTTTTCGCGTCACCCCGCGCAGATCAACGCGCTGGGTACGCTTTCAGACCAACACGCCCGCCAAGCGCGCGAACAACGCATGCGCCGCCGCCTCGTCGATCAGGTCGACGGTGAATTGCGCGAAGGTCAGGCCGGTCTCCGGCGCGCTGGAGAACATGACGCGGACATCCTCGCCCGACTCGGTGATCATGTCGAGCTGCCCGCCGAAGACGGTCGTGTAGCTTCCCGCGAATCCGGACATCATGGCCTCCAAAGCCTTGGCGCAGGCCACGATCTCGTCCGACGACCCTTTGACGGGCCGCAAGATCCGGTCGCTGGGGCCGATCCGCCCGGCAAGCTGCAGCCCCTCGGGCAACTCGATACCCAGCCGGAGCCGCGTGGTGGCGAGAAGCAGCGGGCTTTCCTGCTCCACCGGGGCCTCCCTCTCGGCCTCGGTTTCAGGCACGACGCCGCCGGTGACATTCGGCCCCGGCTTGAGCGCGGGCTCTCGAACGGGCTCGCGCGCAGGATCGCGAAAGGGTTTCGACGCCCGCGTGACACGACGTGGCGACACCTCGGGCGTGCGGTCGACGGGGTTCGGGTCCGGCCGATACTCGGGCTCGGCCCCGGGGGGCGCGACCGGCGCGCCCGAATTTGCGGGCTCGGAGCTGCGTTTACGCTCCCCGGGCGCGCGGAACGTCAAGATCGCCCCGCCATGTTCCGAGAGCAGCGGGGACGGCGCGTCATGGGCCCCGATCGCCAGATCCGCCTCGGTCTCGGGATCGAGCGCGTCGAGCCCGGCCACCGCGCGCCCTGTCATCGCCCCGAGCGCCGCGATAAGCGCCGCGCCGCCGCTACGCTGGAACGCTTCATCCGAAGTCTCGGCGGCACGCAACAGGTCGCGCGATCCGTGCAGAAATGCGATCCGCGAGAAATACGCCGCCGACTCGCGCTGAACCCGTGCCTTCAGCTTCGCCCGGTCCCTGTCGTTGCGCAGCTTGTCGCCACGCGAAATCGCGAGCAGGCAATCGGACGGGCGCGCAGACCCCAGACATTCGATCAGAGTCTTTTCGGTCAGCCGCCATGCCTGCGAGGCGATCGTGACCCAAATCATCACGTCGCAGGTGGCGATCAGGCCGACCTGTCCTTCGTTGAGATCCTCGGCGCAGGTCAGCGGCACCTCGACGAATTCGAACCCCTGCAGATGCGGCTGCGCGGAATAGACGTAAATCTCGGAGGGCACGGCGCCGCCCTCTTCGACCTCCGCCGCGTCGATCTCCCGCCCCGTCGCGTCGCGCATCACCACGCCCGGCGTCGCCCGGTAGCGCGCGACGACCGTGGGTCGCTCGGTCCGGCCCAGATTGTCGCCGATGCTGCGCGCGCGCAAAATCGCGTTGAGCACCGTGGACTTGCCGGAATTGACCTCGCCGCAGATCGCGACCCGCAACGGTGCGCGGACCGGATCGGGCGGTGCCTGATCGTGGCGGAGGTCTTGTTTGAAGATCATTTGCTTCCTTGTCCTCACGCCGCGCGGGATGCGGGCTTACGCCGCGGCATCATCGTGCTGCTGACGGCGCTTTCGATCGCGCCGAGGTTGATCAGGCGCCGTTCCAGAACTTCCAGCTTGCTCTGAATGCGCGACGCCATCCGGCTTTGCTGGGCGGGATCACGCGCCAGCCGTTCCAACTCGGCCCGCTCCTGCTTGAGCTGCAGGGTCCGCTCGCGCACGACCATCTCCATCATCCGAACCATGACCCGCAGTCGCGACCCGCCCGCGGTCGCGCGCTCCACCAGCGTCTCGCCATAGGCTTGCAGGATCTTCTCCACCGCAGGGCGCAACTCTTCCGCCGCGACGATGCGCAGACCCTCGAGCGTCTTCTCGATATTCACGGTCGGTCCACGCCAGAAGGCCCAGCCGCGCTCCAACGCGAAATTGATGCGCAGCGCGCGCCGGGTCAGCGTCAAGGTCGAGGTGAACGTGTCATGCGGCATATCCGCGAGGTCGATCTCTTCGCTGGGATCGTCGAACCGGTCCACGATGGTTGTGCGGCAGGCATGGATCGCATTGTCGAGCAGCACGTCGATCGCGGCCCGCGAGCGGGCGTAGCTTTTCGTCACTTCGCGTTCGAGCGCGATCTGCAACGCGGTCGTATCGGTCTCGAAGCTGCGCGGCGGACGGCCGTCGCGGATCCGATTGGTGCGCAGAACCTCCTCGAACCGGGCACGCTGACTGTTGACGAAATCCTCGATGCTCTTGTTGAGCCGCGTCTCCAACGCCGACCAGCCTCGGTTCAGCACGGATTCGATCTGGTGTTCGGCGCTCTCGACATGATTTTCGAGCGCGCCGCGCAGCGCCTCCGTCGCCTCGATCTCGCCGGTCATCTCCTCGATCGCGGCCTCCGCCACGTCCGAGCGAATGCTCTCGATCTGCATCTGCAGCGTATCGCGTTCGCGGCGGGCGACGAATTGCATCCCCGACAGCTCCGCGCGCAGATCGCCACGCAGCTGGGCGAGCTGCTGACGCCCCACCCCGCCATCGATCACGGCAGAGAGCACGTGTTTGACCTCTTCGACGCCCGAGGCCAGCAGCAGCCGATCGATCGGATCTTCGGGCACACGGCCGAAACGCGAATACAGATATTGCGCCAGCTCCATCGAATCCATCTCGGCGCGCGCCCAGGCGGCTTCCTCGTCGGAGCGCTGGGTGAGATCGGCGAGATAGGCACTGCCCGCGACGATCTTGAAGTCGATGTCGGGGATCGCCGCGCGCAGGCGGCGCGACACATCGGCAATCACGCGGGGCACTTCGACTGCGTAATCGTCCAACTCGTCGATCCGGTTGAGGAAGATCAGCACGTCCTTGTCGTCCTGCCGCGCGAGGATACGGATCAGGGCGAGGTCCACATCGGTCAGAGGCTGATGCGCCGAGAGCACCATGATGAACACGTCCGAGCGGTCGAGCGAGCGGCAGGTAAACTCGTCGCGCACGAGGAACGGGTCGTTCACGCCGGGCGTGTCGGTGATGATCGTGGGCACCTGAAACTCGGGCAAGCGCATGTAGATATGGGCGCTTTTCGTCAGCGCGGCGAACCGGCCGAGCGCCTCGCGATCCAGCCCGTCATCCGCGCCCGGCCCGGCACAGACATAGCGCTGCAACAGGTCGGGGGCGAGGAAGTCGTAGTCGTGCTGCTGCCCCAGAAGCGTGTGGTAATGCTTGCCGAGCCGCCGTTGCGCGCGCCGGCGCATCTGCTCGGACTGCTCGCGCAGGATGTCGGTATCGAATCCCGGCAGCAGCTCTTCGGTCAGTTGCCGGATGCGCGTGCCACCATTGATGATCTCGTCCCAATCGGCTTCCGAGAAGAACTCGAACCGGGCCCCCGTCACCGGATCTTCCGGCAGGTTGATGCGCATGTTCGTCACGACCGAGGTCCACGGGTTCACGTCCGAGGGCAGGAAGTCATGTTGGTGCAGGAAGGCGTTGAGGAAGGTCGACTTGCCCGCCTTCACCTGCCCGATCACCGCCACGCGCGCCGCCCAGTCATGCAGCCGCAAGCGCAGATCGCGGATGCGCGGACGGGCGCTGCGTTCGACGGCGGTTTCTATCTGGTCGAGCGTGCCGTCGAGAAAGTCGAGTTCCTTACGCAGTTGCGGGGCGATCTTCATGGCGTGCTCCTCCTCGTCGCGTAGGCCGGCTCGGGTTCGTCCGCGGCTCTGGCATCGAGCCGGTCAAGCAGATGTTCGACATGGGCGAGGACATCTGCGGCATCGGTAAAGGCGTGACCCGCCGTGAGTTCCTCCCACAGCGCGCGGGCCGGGCCCGGCATCGAGGCGGGCTCTGCGGGCGGGTAGTCGGGCAGCGGCGAGTCGAGGATCAGCGGCTCGGCATCGGTCACCTCGGGCAGCTCGGCGCCCTCCGCCTTTATCAGGCGCGCCGAGCGCAGACGGCGCGGCTTGACCGGCATGCGCGGCTTCGGGAAAGCGATCACGTCGCGCTCGCGCACGAATTTGGCGACCGTCTCGTTGGTCTCTCCCGATGGTTGGCCGATCTGGCCGATCAGCCGCTCGATCTCGCGCCCGATCTGCGCGACGTCCTGCGCGTCGGTCAGTGCCGCCAGACGGATCGTCGGGAAAACCTCCCCCGCCTCGCGCTGAACCCGGCGCATCAGGCGAGCGCGGGTGCGTTCGTCGGGCAGACGGTCGCCATGGGTCACGACGAGCATCGGCTGCTCGAGAAGCGCCTGGGGCATCGCGTCCCAGACCGCCTTCTCGCTTTGCCGCCACGCCTGCGTCGCATTGGTGCACCAGATCACGAGATCGGCATAGCGCAGCATCCGCTGCCAGCTTTCCATCGGCATGTTCGGGTCCGACGAACCGGGCGTGTCGATGATGTCGATCCGCTCGAGGATCGGCGCACCATGGGCGATCACGCAGTAGCGCGCCTTTTCCAGATTGAGCTGCGCCAGATCGCAAAGCGGGCGCGCGACCTCCTCCTTGTCGATCCAGATCTGCCCCCGGTCCCTGCCGTGCACCAGCCAGATCGGCGGCAGGGCGGTCGCGGTGACATGCGAGGGCAGCACCTTCTCGCCCAGCAACCCGTTGATGAGACTGGTTTTGCCAGCCGAGAATTCGCCCGCCACCAGCACCCGCAGCTTGCGCGGTTTCGCGGCGGCTTGCGGGCTCTGGGCACTCGTGAGGTCCGGCAAGGCAGGGCGTTCGCGTTTGCGCATCGAGTTCATGCAGAGAGCCTTTCCTTGTCGTGTCCCGCCGCGCCCGAGAGGCAGCGCTCGCGCACCGCCTTGCAGAACTGACCCTGATCGAAGACGAAGCGCTCCACGATCTCGCGGCTGCGCGCGATGGCGGGGTCGAAATACTCGGTCATCAGGTCTTCGATCAGCGGCGTGGTTTCCGCGATTATCACATCGCGGTAGCGCGCCTGTGCCGCGCCCTTGCGATTGAACCGCCAATAGCGACGCCACCACGCGCCCTGCATATCCAGCGTGATCATTCGCGCGAGCACCGTCGGCGCGCGATGTTGCGGCTGTTCGGGGAAGCGGCTCACATCGGCCTCGCGGATCACGCCGAACTCGGCAGCGAGGAAGCTGTCGATCCCGTCGCTGACCATGTCGAGCGCCGCCTCGCCCTTGCGCCGCAGCCGCGCGCAATTGGACGCGAAGGCGGTCTTCATCGCCATGCGCAGCGAAGTCGGATCATGGGTCCACGCGCCGATCTCGCCATAGGTGTCGATATGCGACTGCAGCGCCTCTAGCGCCGAGGCCACGAATTGCTCCTGCGCCCGGTCGAGCCGCTCGCGCAGCTCCGCGCGCAGGTCCGCGGCATCACGGTTGAAGGCGGAGACGGCCTCTTCCTCGATCTCGGCAAGGCGCATCATCAGTTTGGACTCGCTGAGGATGGTGGAGGGATCAGCCACGCGGGCGACGCTATCCACGGTCTCGGCGCGCTCGATGATGCGCTCCAGCTCGTCCTGCACATCGCCAAGCACCGCCTGCCCCGGCCCGTCGACGATCCGCTTGACCACCGCCTGCATCAACGCACCGATCCCGGACGCTTCCATCGCGCGCTGGCGCAACTCGGTCTCGCTGGTGGGCGTGGGGCCGGTCATCTTCTCCAGCGCCGCGCGGCTGGCAGGCGCCATCTCGTTCACATCGCCCATCGCGCAATTGGCCCAGTAGCCCGAGCCGAACAGGATCTCGATCTCCTCGCCCAGCCCCATGCGCCCCAGCGTCTTGCGGATCGAGCCGCGGATCGCGGCCTGCGCCCCGCGCGGGTCTTCCAACTCGTCGATGCGGTTGACGAAGATCACCACCTCGCGCGCATCGATCGCGCAGATGATGCGCAGCAGCGCGAGATCCATCGTGGTCAGAGCCTGATGGGCGGAGAGGACGACGATACAGGCGCGGCTGTCGCCGATGGCATTGAGCGTTATCTGCTCGCGCATCATGAAGGTGTCGTTCACACCCGGCGTGTCGCGCAGACACAAGCCGCGCGGCAGATGCGGCAGATCGAGGTAGAGATCGGCGGATTTCGTCAGATCGGCATAGGTGCCTTCGCTCGCGCCCTCGGCCAGATCGTCGGGATCGCCGTAGCAGATATATTGATCCAGCACCGCCTTATCGAGCGTCGGGAAGGCGCGGCTGGTGCCGAGAAGTTCCTCGAACTGCTCGCCAAGCCTCGCCTCGGTCGCGTTGCGCATCGCGGTGACCTGTTTGCGCACGCTCTCGGCCTCGGTCTCGAAGCCCGCGCGGTTGGCCATCTCGCCCAGACGCCCGCCGGTCGCCACAAGCCGATCCCATTCGTGACGGTCGAAGAAACGAAACAGCGCGCGCGTGTCCATCGGGCGGTGGCGCGCGTTCAGATGCAGCGCCGTGATCACCGAGGTCCAGGGGTTCACATCCGAGGGCAGCATCCCCGGCTTGCCGATCAATGCGTTGAGAAGTGTGCTTTTTCCCGCTTTGACCTGGCCGATGACGCTGACGGTCGGCTCGAACGCGTCGATCATCTCGAGCACGCTGTCGAGCTGGTCCTCGACGAAGCCGAGATCGGCGTCCGAGACATCCTTTACGGCCTGTTCGAGCTGGTCGAGCGTCTCCCAGTAAGAATTGAGCGCCTCGAAACCGCGGCGATGCCAATCAAAGATGGAATTCGCTTCATACACGAGGGGCACTCCTTTCCGCAGGGGCGATGCGGTCTTGGGCGGAAACGGTTCGGCACACCCCATGCCGCCCGAGACCGCCAACGTTACAGGGACGGCGCGCGCCCCCTTCTTGGCGACGCACCGGCTGGGTCGGTTCGTGCTTAAGTTCTGTTGTGCACTCTTGTCCGAAATGCGGCAGAGATTATGGCAGAGCGACCATAATTGCCGTTCGGGGCAGCGCGCAGCGCATTTCCCCGATCACGATTTTTCGCCTGTTTTCTTTGCTTTGCTGGGTCGATGCGAAATAGGTGACGCAGGGGAAGTCTCGTTTCGGCCCTATTTCCCTGCGTATTCACGAATTTGTGAGCGTTTCCGGTTATCGCGAGTTACCGCAGGTTTTCCGTGGATTGTTTACACGTAATCCGTCTATCGCGCACCGTCATCAAAGCTTCACTTGATCCGACTCTCTTATTTCGTAAAACCTCGAAATATGGATGAGATGACACCCCAACGGCTCACCGTGCTGGGCCACGCGCAACGCCTAGCGATCTTCCGGCTCTTGATGCGCCGGTATCCCGACCGGCTGCCCGCAGGCGAAATCGGCGCGGCGCTGGGGCTGAAACCCTCCACGCTCTCGGCCTATCTCGCAGCCCTCGCCGAAGTCGGGCTGATCGGTCAGACGCGGGCCGGCACTTCGCTGCGCTACGGGATCGAGATGGAGACCGTGCGCAACCTCTTCGACGCGCTTCTGATCGACTGCTGTCAGGGACGCCCCGATATCTGCTCTCCCCTCACGCAACCCGATCCCAGCGGAGACAGCCGCATGACGCAATCTGCAACGGGCCGAAAATTCAACGTGCTTTTCATCTGCACCGGCAATTCGGCGCGCTCCATCCTTGCCGAGACGATCCTGCGAGACCGGGCGGGCGACCGGTTCAAAGCCTATTCAGCGGGCACGAAACCCTATTCAGAGCTGAACCCTTTCGCGGTGCAGGTGCTGCGCGACAAGGGCCATGACGTGGAGCCGCTGCGCGCGAAGAACATCTCCGAGTTTCACGGAGAGGACGCGCCGGTACTCGATTTCGTCTTCACTGTCTGCGATCTCGCCGCCAACGAGGAATGCCCGCCCTGGCCCGGCCAGCCGATCAGCGGCCATTGGGGGATGCCCGACCCGGTAAAGGCGACCGGCACCGAGGCCGAACGCGCGCTGGCGTTCCAGCAGGCCTATGGCGCGCTTCACCGCCGGATCGAGGCCTTCGCCGCCCTGCCGCTTACCACGCTCGACCGCATCGCGCTGCAATCCGCCGTCGATGACATTGGCCGTAACTGAAGGACTCACCATGACCACCTACGCCCTCAATGGCCTCGGCCGCATCGGAAAACTCGCCTTGAAGCCGCTTCTGGAGTGCGGTGCGAAGATCGCATGGATCAACGACGCGGTGGGCGATGCGGCGATGCAAGCGCATCTGCTGGAATTCGACTCCGTTCATGGCCGCTGGGACGCGGAGTTTTCGAGCGACGCGAACAGCGTCACCATCGACGGCACCCGCCTGCCCTTCATCGGCACGCGCAACATCGAGGACCTGCCGCTGGACGGGGTCGACGTGGTGATCGACTGCACCGGCGTCTTCAAATCCGAAGCCGCGCTCGCCCCCTATTTCGCAGCCGGCGTGAAGAAGGTCGTTGTCTCGGCCCCGGTGAAGGACGGCCCGACCGCGAATATCGTCTATGGCGTGAACAATGACGCCTACGATCCGGCTGCGCATAGCATCGTGACGGCGGCCAGCTGCACCACCAATTGCCTCGCCCCAGTGGTGAAGGTGATCCACGAGAACCTGGGGATCAAGCACGGGTCGATCACCACGATCCATGACGTGACCAACACCCAGACCATCGTTGATCGCCCCGCGAAGGACCTGCGTCGCGCGCGTTCGGCGCTCAATTCGCTGATCCCGACCACGACCGGCTCGGCCACCGCGATCACGCTGATCTACCCCGAGCTGAAGGGCCGCCTGAACGGCCATGCGGTGCGCGTCCCGCTTCTGAACGCATCGCTCACCGATTGCGTCTTCGAGGTCGAGCGCGAAACGACAGCCGAAGAGGTCAACGCGCTTTTCAAAGCCGCCGCTGAGGGCGAGCTGCACGGCATCCTCGGCTACGAGACGCGCCCGCTGGTGTCGTCTGATTACACCAACGACATCCGCTCCTCGATCATCGACGCGCCCTCGACGATGGTCGTGAACGGCACGCAGGTGAAGGTCTATGCGTGGTATGACAACGAGATGGGCTATGCCTACCGGCTCGCCGATGTCGCACTGATGGTGGGAGCCTCGCTGTGACCGACCACCCCGCCAGCCGCCCCGAAGGCTTCTCCGCCTATATCGCGGTGACGGCGGCCTATTGGGCCTTCATGCTCACCGATGGCGCGCTCCGGATGCTGGTGCTGCTGCATTTCCACACGCTCGGCTTCTCGCCGGTGCAGCTGGCTTACCTGTTCATCCTGTATGAAGTCGCGGGGATGGTCACGAACCTCTCGGCGGGCTGGATCGCGGCGCGGTTCGGGCTGGTTTCGACGCTCTATGCGGGGCTGTCGCTGCAGGTCGTGGCGCTGATCGCACTGGCGCAACTGAACCCGGGTTGGGCGATTGGCGCCTCCGTCACGTATGTGATGATCGTGCAGGGCCTCAGCGGGGTCGCGAAGGACCTTGCCAAGATGTCCTCGAAATCGGCGGTGAAGCTGCTGGCGCCCACCGGCGAGGGCGGGCTCTTCAAATGGGTCGCGGTGCTGACCGGGTCGAAGAACGCGGTGAAGGGCGTGGGCTTCCTGCTGGGCGCGGCGCTGCTGGCGGCGCTCGGCTTCGATTACGCGGTGGTCGCGATGGCGGTGGTGCTGGCGCTGATCCTCGCCGCAATCGTCGTGGCGATGCCGCCGGGCCTGCCGCGCGGGCGCAAGGGCGCGAAATTCTCCGAGGTTTTCTCGAAATCGGCCAATGTGAACTGGCTCTCCGCGGCGCGGGTTTTCCTGTTCGGCGCGCGCGACGTCTGGTTCGTCGTCGGCGTCCCGATCTATTTCTACGCGGTTCTGTCGGACGGGACAGACGCGGGCGACCGCGCGGCCTTCTTCCTCGTGGGCACCTTCATGGCGCTCTGGATCATCCTCTACGGCGCGGTGCAGGCCGCCGCCCCGCGCATCCTGAAGGCCAAATCCCGCCCCGAAAGCGCACTGATCGGGGCCGCGCGGCACTGGGCGCTGGCGCTGCTTGCCGTGCCTGCGCTCCTCAGCGCCGCCGTGCTGATCGACCCGACGCCGTCGCTGTGGCTCAGCACCGTGCTGGTCGTGGGTCTGCTCGTCTTCGGCGCGATCTTCGCGGTGAATTCCTCGCTCCACTCCTATCTCATCCTCGCCTTCACGCAGGCCGAGCGGGTGACGATGGATGTGGGCTTCTACTACATGGCCAATGCGGGCGGGCGGCTGGTCGGCACGCTGCTGTCGGGGCTGAGCTACCAGATGGGTGGGCTGCCCGCCGTGATGATCACCGCGACGGGGATGGTGGCCTTCAGCGCGCTGGCGGCGGGGCGGCTCTCAGCACAAAGCCCCGCATAAGCCCGTGAGCGGAGATGGACATTCCCGGCTCTCCGCGCTTTTCTGAGCGGCGGAGGAAAGCGGCCCCCGCGCCGCTTGCAAAATGGGAGGAGAGTCGGTGCTGTCACGCGGCAAGGATTACGCGGCCACGCGGGCTGCGTTTCGATGGGACATACCCGAGCGCTACAATATCGGCGTCGACACCTGCGACAAATGGGCCGCGCGCGAACCTGACCGCGTCGCGCTGATCGAGGTCGAAGAGGATGGCTACGGAGCAGTGCGCGAGACCACCTTTGGCGCGTTGCGCGCGGCGTCGAACCGCTTCGCCAATGTGCTGGCCGGGCTTGGCGTGGGCGGCGATGGGCGCGAGACCGGCGACCGGGTGGCGATCCTGCTGCCGCAACGCCGCGAGACCGCCATCGCCCATATCGCGGCCTTCAAGGCGGGCTGCGTCTCGCTGCCGTTGTTTACCTTGTTCGGCCCCGAGGCGCTGCTGCACCGGCTGCGCGACAGCGGCGCGCGGGTGCTGGTGACCGACCCGGCGAGTTACGAGGTGATCGCCGCAATCCGCTCCGAGCTGCCCGATCTGGAGACGGTTTTCGTCACCGATGGCGGCGGGACGCAACCGGAAGGCGCCGCGGATTTCGACGCCGCTCTCGCCGAGGCTTCGCCCAAGTTCACCCCCGTCGATACCAGCGCCGAGACCCCCGGCGTGCTGATCTACACCTCGGGCACGACGGGCAATCCGAAAGGCGCGCTCCATGCCCATCGGGTGCTGCTGGGCCACCTGCCCGGCGTCGAGATGAGCCATGATTTCCTGCCGCAGGCGGGCGACCGCATCTGGACGCCCGCCGATTGGGCGTGGATCGGCGGGCTCTTGGACGTGCTGCTCCCGGCGCTGCATCACGGTGTGCCGGTCGTGGCTTGCCGCTTCCGCAAGTTCTCGGCGCAGGCAGCGGCCGATCTGATCCGGCGTCTGGGCGTGCGCAACGCTTTCTTGCCGCCCACCGCGCTGAAGATGATGAAAGCCGACCCGGAGAGCCTGTCTTGGAGCCTCAATATGCGCTCAGTCGCCTCGGGGGGCGAGCCGCTGGGCGCGCAACTCCTCGACTGGGGGCGCAAGGCGCTTGGCGTCACGATCAACGAATTCTACGGCCAGACGGAGTGCAACATGGTGGTCTCGTCCGCCACGAGCCTTGATGCGCCCGAACCGGGTGCTATGGGCTGGCCGGTGCCGGGCCACGAGGTCGCGATCGTCGACAGCCAGACGGGTCAGATCCTGCCCGATGGCGAGGAAGGCGCGATCGCGGTGCGCGCGCCCGACCCGGTGATGTTTCTCGGCTATTTCAATCAGCCCGAGGCGACAGAGGCGAAATTCGTGACCGGCCTCGACGGGCGCTGGCTGCTGACCGGCGACCGGGGCGTCAGCGGCGCAGACGGCAGGCTGCGCTTCATCGGGCGCGACGACGACATCATCTCGACCGGCGGCTACCGTGTCGGCCCCGCCGAAATCGAGGATTGCCTGATCTCGCATCCGGCGGTGCAGATGGCGGGCGTCGTGGGGCAGCCCGATCCGCTGCGCGGCGAGATCGTCGCGGCCTTCGTCACGCTCTGCCCCGGCCATGCCGATACCGAGGCGCTGCGCGACGACCTTGCCGCCCATGTCCGCGCACGGCTCGCGAAATACGAATACCCCCGCGCGATCTACGTGATCGACGACATGCCCGTGACCACCACCGGCAAGATCATCCGCAACGCGCTACGCGCCCGCCTACCCAAGGAGCCCGCCCAATGAGCCCCGTCCTGTTCGAGACCCGCGGCAAGATCGCGATCATCACCCTCAACCGCCCCGAACGGCGCAACGCGATCAATGCCGAAGCTGGCCAGGCCCTGGCCGAGGCCGTGGCCCGTCTGGAAGCGGATGACGCACTGCAGATCGGCATCCTGCGCGGCGAAGGCGCGGTGTTCTGCGCGGGCATGGACCTCGCCGCTTTCACCGAAGGTAAGGTCGAGGAGTTACTATTTGCTGAAGGCGGTTTCGGCGGCCTGACCCAATCTCACCGCAGCAAGCCGATCATCGCCGCCTGTCACGGCGCGGCGCTCGCAGGCGGGTTCGAACTCGCCTTGGGCTGCGACATGATCGTGGCGGAAGACGGCTGCCGCTTCGGCCTGCCAGAAGTGCTGCGCGGTCTGGTTGCGGGCGCGGGCGGCGCGTTGCGGCTGGCGAGCCTCATCCCCCCGGCCCGGGCGCGCGAATTGCTGCTGACGGGGCGGCTTTTCGACACGGCGGAGGCGTGGGAGCTGGGCCTGATCGCCCGCCGCGCCGAGGCCGGGCAGGCATTTGACGCGGCGCTGGTGCTGGCCGAGGAGGTCGCGAAGAACGCGCCCTTGGCCCTGCGCGAAACCCTGCGGCTGTCGCGCGAGATCGAGCGCCGCGCGGTCGACCCTCTCTGGGAGGAGAACGCGCGGACCCTGAAGGCCGTGATGGAGAGCGAGGACGCCGCCGAAGGCGCGCGAGCCTTCCTCGAGAAACGCGCGCCGGAGTGGTCCGGGAGATAAGGGCCGCACCCGAGCCTTGGGGTGAGCCGCGTCTCGGAAGGCTGCCAGTGGAAGGCTTCAGCGGCGAACGCGCCGCGCGTCGCGGCGCAGGGGGCGCCCTCCCGGGCGGAGGATCGGCGCGGCCCGGGGCTGGTCGCCCCGTGCCAAAATCAGACCTGAGAGCGTTTCAAAAATGAAAAGGCCCGAGGCGCATCGCCCCCGGGCCCATTTCTTAACTCCAAGCCGCCCCTGAGGCGCCCGGCACTTATTTCTCCGCCGCAGCCAAGAACGCCTTTCGGCGTTCGACCCGCTCGCGGATCTTTTCGACATCAGCGATCGGCGTCGCGGCCAGCAGCGTCTTGGTATATTCGTGCTGCGGATTGGCGAAGATCTGATCGCGCGAGGCGTATTCCACCACCTCGCCCGCATTCATCACCATCACCTCATCCGCGAAATAGCGCACGACCGAGAGATCGTGGCTCACGAAAATATAGGACAGGTCGAACTCGTCCTGCAGGTCTTTGAGCAGGTTCAGCACCTGCGCCTGCACCGACAGATCGAGCGCCGAGACCGGTTCGTCCAGCACGAGGATCTGCGGGTTCAGCATCAGCGCGCGCGCAATCGCGATCCGCTGGCGCTGGCCGCCCGAGAACATATGCGGGTAGCGGTTGTAGTGCTGCCGCTCGAGCCCGACCTTCTCCAGCATCTCCTCGGCGCGTTTGCGGCGCTCCTTGGCGGGGATGTCGGTATTGATGATCAGCGGCTCGGTCAGCACCTCGCCCACCTTCTGGCGCGGGTTGAGCGACGAATAGGGGTTCTGGAAGACGATCTGAACCTTGGCGCGCAGTTCGGACGTCACCTTGGTTTCCTTGATGTCGATCTTCTCGCCCTGGATATACAGATCGCCCGAATTGGCCGGGTCGATCAGCGTCAGGATGCGCGCCAGCGTGGACTTGCCGCAGCCGGATTCGCCGACGATGGCCAGCGTTTTGCCCTGCTCGAGCGAGAACGAGATGCCATGCAACGCCCGGATCGTCTTCGCCCCGCGCAGGAACCCGCCCGAGACGATGTAGTCGCGCGTGATGTCGCGCCCTTCGAGGATCACACTCATTGCACGCCCTCCCAGCCATCGGCGACGGTCAGCAGACGGTCCCCGGTCGCGTTCTCCGGCAGCGCCGCCAGAAGCGCGCGCGTATAGGGATGCTGCGGGTTCTCGAAGAGTGAGAGCACGTCGGCCTCCTCCAGTTTGCGGCCCTTGAACTGGACCGAGACGCGGTCGGCGGTCTCGGCCACGACGCCCATGTCATGGGTGATCATGATCAGCCCCATGCCGTATTCTTCCTGCAGGCTCATCAGCAGATCGAGGATCTGCTTCTGGATCGTCACGTCGAGCGCGGTCGTCGGCTCGTCGGCGATCAGCAGGCGCGGCTTGCAGGCGATGGCCATCGCGATCATCACGCGCTGGCACTGCCCGCCCGAGAGCTGGTGCGGATAGCTGTTCAGCCGCCGCTCGGGATCGGGGATGCCGACCTGTTCGAACAGCTCCAGCGCGCGTTTGCGGGCATCCTTGCCCTTCAGGCCAAGATGACGCGTCAGCACTTCCTCGACCTGGAAACCACAGGTGAAGGAGGGGTTGAGCGAGGAGATCGGCTCTTGGAAGATCATCGAGATTTCCTTCCCGATGATCTGGCGACGTTCGCGGCCAGACATTTTCAGCATGTCGCGCCCGTCATAGGTGATCTCGTCGGCGGTGATCGTCGCGGTGGGCGGCAGAAGTCCCATCACGGCGAGCATAGAGACCGATTTGCCCGAGCCGGATTCGCCCACGATGGCGAGTACTTCGCGGCCGGAGACCTCGACATCGATCCCGTCCACGGCGCGAAACGCGCCCTGAGCGGTGTCGAATTCGACGGTGAGATTGCGGATTTTCAGCAAGGACATTGGCTCAGCTCCGCTTCAGTTTCGGATCGAGCGCGTCACGAAGGCCGTCGCCCATCAGGTTGATCGCCAGCACCGTCACGAGGATCGCGATACCCGGGAAGGTCACGACCCACCATGCGCGCAGGATGAACTCGCGCGCTTCCGACAGCATCGTGCCCCATTCCGGCGTCGGCGGCTGCGCCCCCATGCCGAGGAAGCCGAGCGCCGCCACGTCGAGGATCGCGTTCGAGAAGCTCAGCGTGCCCTGCACGATCAGCGGCGCGAGACAATTCGGCAGCACCGTGCGGAACATCAGGCGCATATGGCCTGCGCCCGCGACCTGTGCGGCCATGACGTAATCACGGTTCTTCTCGGACAGCACCGCGGCCCGCGTCAGGCGTGCGAAATGCGGCTGGTAGACGATGGCGATGGCGATCATCGCATTGATCAGGCCCGGGCCGAGCACCGCCACGAAGACGAGCGCGAGCAGCAGCGACGGGAAGGCGAGGATGATATCCATCACCCGCATGATCACGGTATCGACCCAGCCGCCGAACCAGCCGGCGAGCAGGCCGAGGAGCACGCCCACGGAGAGCGCGAGCAGCACGACCATCACGCCGATGAACAGCGAGAAGCGTGCGCCGAACAGCAGGCGCGAAAGGATGTCGCGCCCGACCGCGTCGGTGCCCATCAGGAACGTCCCGTTCGCGTCATGGGTCAGCGGACCCGCCAGAAGCGCGTCACGGAACTGCGTATCGGGATCGAAGGGCGCGACCAGCGGCGCCGCGATCGCGGCCAGCGCGATCAGCACGAACACCACCAGACCCAGAACGGCCCCACGGTTTTCCTTGAAATAGAACCAGAACTCGGCGAATTGCGCGCGGCGCGTGCCGGCCGGGATATCGGTTTCGATCACTTCGGACATGTCACTCACCTATGCCGGATACGCGGATTGATCAGACCGTAGAGCAGATCCACGATCAGGTTCACGAACATCACGATCAGCGCGATCATCAACAGCCCGCCCTGCACGGAGGGGTAGTCGCGCCGCGAAATCGAGTCGACCATCCATTTGCCGATGCCCGGCCAGGAGAAGATCGTCTCGGTCAGGATCGCGCCCGCCATCAGCATGCCGACCTGAAGGCCGATCGTGGTGATGACCGGGATCATCGCATTGCGCAGCGCGTGGACGCCCACGACGCGGCGCGGCGGCATCCCCTTGGCGCGTGCGGTGCGCACGTAATCCTCGCCCAGCACTTCAAGCATAGCCGAGCGGGTCTGGCGCGCGATCACCGCGAGCGGGATCGTCGCCAGCACGATCGCGGGCAGGATCAGGTGGCTCAGCGCCGAGGTGAGCGCGCCGGACTGCCCCGACATCAGCGCATCCCAGATCATGAAGCCGGTGCCGTTGGGGAAGTAATACATCAGCGAGATGCGCCCCGAGACCGGCGTCCATTGCAGAATGCCGGAGAAGAGGATGATGAGCAGCAGGCCCCACCAGAAGATCGGCATCGAATAGCCCACCAGCGCCGTGCCCATCGTCGCCTGATCGAACCACGAGCCGCGCTTGATTGCAGCCATCACGCCGATCGGAACGCCGATCACCACGGCGAGGAACATCGCGCAGACGCCCAGCTCCAGCGTGGCCGGGAAGAGTGCGAAGAACTCACCGAGCACGGGTTTGTGGGTCACGAGGCTGTCGCCGAGATTGCCATGGGCGAGTTGCCAGATGAACTCGAGATATTGCTGCCAGAGCGGGCGGTCGAAGCCCAGCTGATGCGCCAGCTCGGCATGGCGTTCGGGGCTCAGCCCGCGCTCGCCTGCCATCAGCAGCACGGGATCCCCGGGCAGCACCCGAACGAAGCCGAAGGCCACGATCGTGATGCCGATCAGCGTAGGGATCAGCCAGAGGATCTTGCCGATTATGAAACGTAACATGTCACCGGTCCTGTTTGCGGTTCTCTGCGGAACCTTCGTGGAGCCCCTGCCCGCCGCACCCTGTCGCGCCCGCGGTCATCGGTCTCCGATGTTTGGCCCCTGAAAGTATTGCGAGGCGCCCGGTCTCCCGGACGCCTCAATCAGACGGGTATTCTCAGGATCACTCCGAGATGTCCACCCCATAGAAGTCGTGACCGCCCAGCGGGCTCATCACGTAGCCGGTGACCTTCTTGGACATCGGCATGAACACGGTCGAGTGGGCGATGGTGTCCCACGGCGCCTGTTCCTTGAAGACTTCCTGAGCCTCTTTGTAGAGCTTGGTGCGCTCGGCCTGATCGTTGCTCTGACGTGCCTTGGTGATCAGATCGTCGAATTTCTGATTGCACCAGAAGGCACGGTTCGCACCGCTTTCGGCCGCCGAGCAGCCCAGCAGAACCGCGAGGAAGTTGTCCGGGTCGCCGTTGTCGCCGGTCCAGCCGAGAATCACCGCGCCGTCACGGCTCGGGTCTTTCGACTTCTTCAGGTACTCGCCCCACTCGTAGGAGACGATGTTCGCCTTCACGCCGACCTTGGCGAGATCCGACTGCATCAGCTCCGCGGTGCGGCGCGCGTTCGGCATGTAGGGCCGCTGCACGGGCATCGCCCAGATGTTCATCTCGAGGTCCTTCACGCCGGCATCCTCGAGCATTTTCTTAGCCTGCTCAGGATCGTAGGCGTCGTCCTTGATGTCCTTGTTATAGGACCACATGGTCGGCGGGATCGGGTTCTTGGCAACCTGGCCCGCGCCCTGGAAGACCGCGTCGATGATCGCATCCTTGTTGATCGCCATGTTCAGCGCCTTGCGGACTTCGACCTTGTCGAACGGAGCCTGCGTGGTGTTGTAGGCGAGGTAGGCCACGTTCAGACCGGGCTGCTCGTCGACCTTGATGTTCGAGTCGTCCTTGAGCGCCTGGATGTCGGCCGGCGCCGGGTACGGCATGATCTGGCACTCGCCCGCCTGCAGCTTCTGCATGCGCACCGCCGGATCGGGGGTGATCGCGAAGATCAGGTCGTCGACCGGGGTCTTGCCCTTGAAGTAGTCCGGATTCGCCTTGTAGCGGATCACGGCGTCCTTCTGGTAAGCCACGAAGGAGAACGGGCCGGTGCCGACGGGCACGTTGTTGATGTCGGCCTTGCGGTCTTCGCCGGCGAGCTTGTCGGCATATTCCTTCGACAGGATCGACGCGAAGTCCATCGCGAGGTCGGCGAGGAACGGCGCGTTCGGCTCGGACAGGGTGAACTTCACCGTGTAATCGTCGACTTTCTCGATCGATTTGATAATCGTCGGCATATCCATGCCGGCATAGTATTCATAGGACACGCCCGGCGCGTAAGCGTAATAGGGGTTGTCCTTGTTGCCCTGACGGTCGAACGAGAAAATCACGTCATCGGCGTTGAAATCGCGGCTCGGGGTGAAGCCCTCGACCGAGTGGAATTTCACGCCCTTGCGCAGGTTGAACGTGTAGGTGAGGCCGTCATCCGAGACGTCCCAGCTTTCCGCGAGGCCCGGTTCGATCTCGGTCGTGCCCGGCTTGAATTCGACGAGCTGGTCATAGACGGGGTGCGAAGAGGCGTCGAACGTCGTGCCCGCGGTGTAAGGCGCGGGATCGAAGCCTTCCGGCGACGCTTCCGAGCAGTAAACGAGCGTCTTGGCGCCGGCCCCGCCTGCGGTCATCATCACCGCGGCAGCCCCCGCCAAAAGCATCGAGCGAATGGTCATGGTCTGTCCTTCCTGTTGGTTGGTCTTCTCGTGTGTGCCGCCGCCCCCTCACGGTCGCGCGGACGCGACATCGTGGGACGGTTCAAACACAAACTGGTGAGGAGTAAATCGTGCTTTGATCACGTGGTCAATGAATGCCGTGACGTCGCGGGTCACGAGCGGGTGAAGCTGTCGTGCGTCCGAGGCACGGGGTCACGCCGCAGCGCGCCGTTCACCGCCTCAATCGAGCGGGATCACGTCCACCGCCTGCGCGCTTTGCTGACCGCCCGCCCCGCGCATCGCGCCGCGCAAAGGCGGCACGTCGTCATAGTCGCGGCCATAGCCGACGGTGATGTAATCCTCGCCCGCATATTGATCGTTCGTGGGGTCGAATTCGATCCAACCGGTCTCCGCCCCCGCCCATGCGCGCACCCAGGCATGCATCGCATCCGCGCCTTCCAGACGCGGTTGGCCGGGCGGCGGATAGGTTCGCAGGAAGCCCGAGACGTAGCCCGCAGGGATGCCCACCCCGCGCAGGCAGGAGATCATGATATGGCTGAAATCCTGGCAGACGCCGTGGCGGTTCGCGAATGCCTCCGCCGCGGGCGTGTTGACATCGGTCGCGCCCGCATCGAAGCGCATCTCCCGGTGCAGCGCACGCCCCAATGCCTCGATCGCGCCGCGCGCGGTCTGGCCCGGCTGCAACTGCGCCCGGGCGAAATCGGTCATCGCCTTGGTCGGCGAGGCGCGGCGCGAGGACGCGAGGAAGTGATGCGGCGCGTCGGGCGCGAGGCTGCGAAATTGCGCGATCTCCTGCGCCAGTTCCTCGCGCGGCGACGACAGGTCCAGCCCCGGCTCCGCCAGCCCGCGCTCAATCTTGGCGTTCAGCGTCACTCCGATCTCGGCGACCGGCGCGTGCCAGACCGCCGAGGTCATGCCATTGCCGAAGAAATCGCGCGACTCGTGACGCTCGTCGGGCGGAGGATCGAAGCTGAGCACCCGCGATGTGACGGTTTGCAGCCCCGCGATGTCCGAGGGTAGCACCCGTAGCAGGGTCCGCGCATGATCCGATGGCGCGTTATACCTGTAGACCAACTTCAGCTTCACCTCGTAACGCATCGGATTACCTCAGATATTTCTGCGACACGAGATCGGAGAGCCGGAACAGGTCCGACCGGATCTGCTGTAACATCTGCAGCGTGACCTCCTCGGGCTCGATCACCGAGAGCTGGGTGCGCAGCGGCATGAGCGCGCGCAGCAGATCGCCCGGACGCCCGGCGACCTCCGCACCGGGGAGCTCATCAAGAAGCGCTTTCAAACCATTGATATGGAAAAGAATTGCGCGCGGATTGGCGGCGTCGAGCACCAGCAGGTCCAGCACCGTCTCCAAGTTGGTGCGCACCCGGTAGCGGCGCTGGTGGGTGATGACGCTGTCGGCGACCTCCACCGCCAGATCGAGCGCTCCTTCCGGTGCGTCCTCGGCAGTGAAACGGATCAGCAGCGCGGCCAGCCCGTCAGCGCGCTCCAGCGCCCGCCCGATCGACAGGAAGCGCCAGCCCTCGAAACGATACATGTTCTCGTGCACGAGCCCGGAGAACCCCGTGATCTTGCGCAAAAGCACCCCCATCGCGCGGGCCGCATCGTCGCCGGGGCGCGCGGTATTCACCATCTCCCGCGCGGTCTTCGACAGATCCTTCAGCGCGAGCCAGCCATCGGTCGAGAACCGGTCGCGCACTTTCGACGCGCAGGCCTGCGCCGCATCGAGCCGCTGCAACAGCGCGTCGGGCACCGGTTGCGAGATGTCGAAGCCATGCGCGCCGAGAAATTGCGCAAGCCGTGCAAGCCGCGGGTCTTCCGGGCTGCCTGTCGCGGCGAGGCGCAGGTGATAGGCGCGGATCACCCGGATCGAGTCTTCGCAGCGCTCGATATAGCGGCCGAGCCAGTACAGGTTGTCGGCGGCGCGCGCAGGCAGCGTGCCGGGGATCTTGCGCCGGAAGGTGCCAGTCTGGCGCGGCGCGATGCTCGCCGAGGGCACCGGCTTGTCCGAGACGATCCAGACATCGGCCACCGCGCCGCCTTGCTGCATCGAGAGTGCGGTCGCATCGCCTTCTGGCCCGATCCGGGCATAGCCGCCCTTCATGAACTGCCAGCCCTGCGGCGTGCGCGCGGCAAACACCCGGACCGTCATCGGACAGGGCCGGATCGCGCCGCCGCCCTGCCCGTCGTCATGCCATGCGGGCGTCGTCGACAGCGTCACCGCCTCCTGCCCCACGAGCTTGCCGCCCTCGGCCTCCAGCCAATCCGCGATCGGCGCCTCCGCCCCCGAACGGAACTGCCCGCCCAGCGCGGTCGCGGCATCCAGATCGAACGGGAGATCCACCGCCATCGCGGGGCCGATCATCATGTTGGCCGCATTGGCGCGGACATGGGCGCGCTCTGACGCGCCGCCGCACCACCATGTCGCGATATTGGGCATGGCGAGCGGCTGCCCGGTCAGCACCCGCGAGATCTTCGGCAGGAAAGCCATCAGCGCGCGGGTTTCCAGCACCCCTGCGCCCAGCGCATTGACCATCGCCAGATTGCCTTCGCGCACCGCCTCCATCAAACCGGGCGTGCCGATCTGCGTGGCGGGATCGAACTCCAGCGGATCGACGAAGCCCGCATCCATCCGCCGCCAGAGGGCACCCAGCGGCTGTGGCCCCTCGATCGTGCGGACCATCGCCTCGCCGTTCTGGACCAAGAGATCCTCGCCTTCGAGAAGCGAGAGGCCGAGGTAGCGCGCGATATAGGTATGCTCATAGTAGCTGTCATTGGCCGGGCCCGGCGTCAGGATCGCGGCGCGGCGCATATCGCCATCGGCCCGCCCCGCCAGCGTCTCCAGCGCGGCGCGGAAATCACCGAAGAAGGTGGCGAGCTTGTGGATATGATCGCGCGGGAAGCTCTCGGGGAAGATGCGCCCCGTGGCCATCCGGTTCTCCAGCGCGAAGCCTGCCCCCGAGGGCGCCTGCGTCCGATCCCCCAGCACGAACCACGACCCGTCCGGCGAGCGCCCGATCTCGAAGGCGAGGAAATGCAGGTAGTTCCCCCCCTTGGGCTGCACCCCCACCATCGGGCGCATCCAGTGCTTATTGCCCGCGATGAGTTCCGGCGGCAGGTGTCCGTTGGAGACCAGCGTGCCAGGCCCGTAGAGATCGGCCATCACCGCCTCGAGCAGATCGGCGCGCTGTGCCAGCCCCTCGCAGATACTCGACCATTCGCTTTCATGCAGCACGACGGGAATATGGCTAAGCGGCCATTCGCGTTCGGCCAGAACGTCGTTGGAATATTGCCGGTAATAGACGCCCGCGTCGCGCAGATATTGATTGCCGCGCTCGAACCGCTGGGGGATTTCCCCCGGTTCGAGCTGCAGGAACTTCTCCACGAAGGGCCGCCAGACCCGCCGCATCGCACCGGAGCGTTCGAACAGCTCGTCGGCCACGCCGGGCACAGGCGCATAGCCCGCCAGAAGTGGGTGCTGTTCGAGCGGGCTCGCAGCGTCGGGCGTATCGGGGCTTTGCATCGGGTCTCCGTTAGGCTCGGATCAACTCAGCCCGACAGGACGTCGCAGGTCAAGCGTCAGGGGAAACTCCGGGTGGGGGGTCTCCGGTTCCGGACGATAGGCCCCCGGCGTGTGACCGTGCCCCTCGAAGCGCGCCAATCGGCGGGCTTCCGCCTCGTTGCCGTTCACCGGGAAGGTATCGTAGTTGCGCCCCCCCGGATGGGCCACGTGGTATACGCAGCCCCCGATCGCCCTGCCCGTCCAGTCGTCATAGATGTCGAAGGTCAGCGGCGCATTGACCGGCAGCGTCGGATGCAGCGCCTCTGCAGGTTGCCATGCCTTGAACCGTACCCCGGCGACCGAGACCCCGCTCTCCTGCGTCCGCGCCAGCGGCATGGGGCGACGGTTGCACATCACCCTGTAGCGGTCCTGATGGAGCGAAGTCATTTTCACCTGCAGACGCTCCACCGAGCTGTCGGTATAGCGAACCGTACCGCCAATGGCGCCGGTCTCCCCCAACACATGCCACGGCTCCAGCGCCTGACGGATCTCCAAGTGCACGCCTTCCGCCTCGATCTGACCGCAGAATGGGAAGCGGAACTCCGATTGCGCCTCGAACCATTGCGGATCGAGATCGAAACCGTGGCGGCGCAGATCGGCGAGAAGATCGGTGAAATCCTCCCACAGGTAATGCGGCAACATGAAGCGGTCATGCAGCACCGTACCCCAGCGCACCGGACGCCCCTCTACCGGTGCATTCCAGCACCGCGCGATGATGGCCCGCAACAGAAGCTGCTGGGCCAGCGACATGCGCGGGTCCGGCGGCATCTCGAAGCCGCGAAATTCGACGAGGCCAAGTCGCCCCGTGGGCCCGTCGGGCGAGAACATCTTGTCGATGCAGATCTCGGCGCGGTGGGTGTTCCCGGTGACGTCGGTCAGCATGTTGCGCAGCAGCCGGTCCACCAGCCACGGCGGCGGGACGTTGCCTGCCTCGGGCGGATGGATCTGGCTCAGCGCAATTTCCAGCTCGTAGAGCGTATCGTGCCGCGCCTCGTCGATCCGCGGGGCTTGGCTGGTCGGACCGATGAACAACCCTGAGAACAGGTAGGACAGCGACGGGTGCCGCTGCCAGATCAGGATCAGCGATTTCAGCAGATCGGGGCGACGCAGGAAGGGACTGTCGAGCAGCGTCTCCCCGCCGACAACCACATGGTTGCCGCCCCCCGTGCCGGTATGGCGCCCGTCGATCATGAACTTGTCGGCCCCCAGCCGGGACTGGCGGGCCTCCTCATAGATCGCCTCGGTGGTGGCGACGCAGTCCTCCCAGCTATGAGCGGGATGGATATTCACCTCGATCACCCCGGGATCGGGCGCGACCCGGATCACGTTGAGGCGCGGGTCATGCGGCGGGGCGTAGCCTTCGATATGGATCGGCAGCCCCATCGCCTTGGCGCTTTCCTCGGCGGCGGCGATCAGTTCGAGATAGTCCTCCAGATCCTCGGTCGGCGGCATGAAGACGCACAGCCGCCCGTCGCGCGGCTCGACCGAGATCGCGGTGCGCACGACGCCGTCGATCGTATCCAGATCCTGCTCCACGATGGTCTGGCCCGGCTCGGCCGATTGCGCCTCGGAGACGGGCTGGCTGTGTTCCTCGGTGGGCTTGTCGACCAACCCCTTCGCGACGGCCTTCTCCATCTCGGCATGGAAATCGGGCAAATCGCCTTTGGGCAGCGAGGTATCGGTGACGTAGTGATAGGGATATTGCGCGGGCGGCACATAGGGCAGCGCGCCCAGCGGCAGACGGAACCCGGCAGGGCTGTCCCCGGGGATCAGGAACAGCTTGCCGCGCCGGGTCTTCCACTTCTCCGAGCGCCAGCGATGGCCGGGCTGCGCCTTGGCCTGCCAGCGCTGCACCGGCAGGATGTAGCCCGTGGGCGTCTCCAGCCCGCGATTGAAGACCCGGGCGAAACGGGCGCGATCCTCGGGGTTCTTCAGCTTGCTGTCTTCGGGCGTGACGTTCTCTGGCAGGTTGCCTTCCTTGAGCATCCATTCAGCCGGGTCTTCATAGGCGGGCTGCGCGTGATCGGGCTCGATCCCCAAATGCTCCGCGATGCCGCGCATCAGCGTGCCGGCCTCCTCCGGGCCCGCGCCGGTCTTGTCGCCCTCCTTGGCGATCAGATCTTCGTCGCGCCAGATCGGCTTGCCGTCGCGCCGCCAGTAGAGCGAGAAGGTCCAGCGCGGCAAGCTTTCGCCCGGATACCATTTGCCCTGCCCGTAATGCAGAAAGCCCCCCGGCGCGAAGCGGTCGCGCAGCCGCCGGATCAGCTCATCGGCCAGCGCGCGCTTTTGCGGGCCCACGGCGGCGGTGTTCCACTCGTCGCTCTCGAAATCGTCGATGGAGACGAAGGTCGGCTCTCCCCCCATCGTCAGGCGCACATCGCCCGCCTTCAGGCTTTCATCCACCTCGCGCCCCAACGCATTGAGCCGCTTCCATGCCTCGTCGGAGAACGGCTTGGTGATGCGAGGATGTTCGGCCACCCGGTCCACCGTCATGTCGAAAGCGAAACTCACCTCCGGGCTGCCGACCGAGGAAAAGCCCCCCGAGATCGGGGCGGCGTTGCGGAAATGCGGAGTGGCGGCCAGCGGGATATGGCTCTCCCCGGTCAGAAGGCCCGATGTCGGGTCAAGCCCGATCCAGCCCGCGCCGGGGATGAACACTTCGCACCACGCGTGCAGGTCGGTGAAGTCGTGATCGGTGCCAGACGGCCCGTCGAGCGCCTCCAGATCGGGCTTCAGCTGGATCAGGTAGCCCGAGACGAACCGCGCCGCGAAGCCGAGATGGCGCAGTACCTGAACCAGTAGCCACGAGCTGTCCCGGCACGAGCCCGAGCATTTCTCCAAGGTCTCCTCTGGCGTCTGCACGCCGGGATCCATGCGGATCGTGTAATCGACGACCTTCGAGATATGCGCATTGAGCGCGACGAGGAAATTGACCGTCCCTTTGATCGTGTAGTCGATCTCGCCGATGAACTGCGCCAGACGCGGGCCCTCCGGCTCGGGCGTGCGGTAGATCGACAGATCGTCGCGCAGCTCCTCGGGGTAGTCGAAGGGCCATTCCTCGGCATATTCCTCGGTGAAGAAGTCGAACGGGTTGTAGACGGTCATATCCGCCGTGAGGTCCACTTCGATCTTCAGCTCGGTAACCGGCTCGGGGAAGACGAAGCGCGCAAGCCAGTTGCCATAGGGGTCCTGCTGGTGATTCACGAAATGCCCGCCGGGCGAGACCTTGAGCGAATGCGAGATCACCCGGGTGCGCGAATGCGGCGCGGGACGCAGGCGGATGATCTGCGGGCCGAGCGTCACCGGGCGGTCATATTGGTAATGGGTCAAGTGATAGATGCTGGCATGGATCGCCATAAGTCTCGCTCCCGCAATAGGATGTCGCGTTTCTTCACGATGACGGAGCGAGAGCATCGGTGAAAGGAACAATTTCGAAAAATACGCCCTGCCCCTGCTTATTGCGAAATCGAACGCCCAATAATGAGGCAGGAAGCGCGCCGGCAAATTATTTCCGATTATTTCACTCAGGCATTGACGCCTTCGTGAACCGCCGTTACCTCTTCGCTCACGAAAACGCGAATGGAGACTTCAATGACCCGGACCCTCGCCCTCGCCCTGATGGGCACGGCCCTCGCCACGCCGACGCTTGCGGATGTGAACATCTACTCCCACCGCCAGCCTGAATTGATCCAGCCCGTGCTCGACGCCTTCACCGAAGAGACCGGGATCGCGGTGAACATCGCCTATGTCGAGAAAGGCATGGTCGAGCGTCTCAAAGCCGAGGGCGACCGCTCCCCCGCCGATCTGGTTCTGACCGTCGATATCGCGCGGCTGAGCGAAGTGGTGAATGCCGACGTGACGCAGGCGGTCGAGGCCCCGGCGCTGCAAGACGCGATCCCCGCCGAATTCCGCGATCCGGAGAACCACTGGTTCGGCCTGACCTCGCGGGCGCGCATCGTCTATGCCTCGAAAGAGCGCGTGGCCGATGGCGAGGTTACGACCTATGAAGACCTCGCCTCCGAGAAATGGAAGGGCCGCATCTGCACCCGCTCCTTCACCTCGGATTACAACGTCGCGCTGACCTCCGCCTATCTCGCCCATCACGGCGAAGAGGCGACCAAGGAATGGCTCGAAGGGCTGAAAGCGAACCTCGCCAAGACGCCCGAAGGCAATGACCGCAGCCAGGTGAAATCGATCTGGGCGGGCGAATGCGACATTTCGCTGGGCAATACCTATTACATGGGCCAGATGCTCGCCGATCCCGAGCAGGCGCAATGGGCCAATTCCGTGCGCATCACCTTCCCGGTCTTCGAGGAAGGCGGCACGCATATGAACGTCTCGGGCATGGCGATGACCAAATCTGCGCCGAACCGCGAAGACGCGCTCAAGCTGATGGAATTCCTCGTCTCCGATGAAGCGCAGGAAATCTACGCTCAGACCAACCACGAATTCCCGATCAAGCCGGGCGTTGCGCGGTCCGAGCTGGTGCAAAGCTGGGGCGAGTTCACGCCCGATACGCTGGACCTCGCGAAGCTGGCAGAACTGCGCCCGACCGCGCTGAAGCTGATCGACGAGGTCGATCTCGACGGCTGATCGCAGGCGTGCCTCCGAAAAGAGAAAGCGGCGTCCAGAAGGCGCCGCTTTTTTCATTCTCGCAAAGGAGCGAACCGAACCGTTTACTGGGCGGCGATCTGCAACGCTTCGTCGGGGCCGATGCGCACGCCGTCGATGGCAGCCATCTGCTCCAGATCCTGCTCGTAGCGGCGCTGCAGCGAGACCCGGTCGAGCGCGTCGAACTCCGCAATCGGCGTGCCCTGCGGCTGATGCTCGTGGAACCGCGCCAGACGGCGTTTCTGCTTCGGCCCGATCACGACGCCCGAATGATGCAGACGCTGCATCATCGCAATCACCGTATCGGAATGGTTGGGTTCGGCATCGGGCGCGGGCTCGAGCGACGCGCCCGGCACCAGCGCCGCCAGCGCCTCGCCGATCTGCGAGCCATGCGGCAAGACGATGATCTCGCGGGGATCGAGCCCCGCCTTCAGATCACGCACCACATCGACCCAGCGACGCGGGCGCGCCATCAGGCGCGGCGTCAGCTCGGCGAAGGGCTTGAGCGGGCGGCGGGCGGCGAGGTCACGCCAGAGCGCCGGGTAATAGTCTTCGTAGCTCGGCGCGTAGAGCACCACGCGACCGACCGTCCCGGCCAGCGCTGCGCGAAACCGCTCGGCCCGTTCCTGGGCTCGGGCGAAGAGGTGATAGAGCCCCGCCGCCGCATCGCCGATCAATTGCGAATCAAGATGGACACGGCCACTGGCTGCTGCTCCGATCACGGCCTGCCCATAGCCTGCGCGGGCCAGAGCGTCCTGTCCGCAGCCAAGCGTGCGGGCCATCCGGCCACTCATCCCCCCCGAAGCGGGCGCTGCAATGAAAACGTGATGCTGGTTCATGTCTGGGTGTCCTTCCCTGCAGCAATTTGTCTAAAGACCGAATGTGGCCAAATGTGGCCGGTGGCTGGAAAGCTTCGGGGCGAACACACGCATAGGTATTGTTGATTTGGTGCGCCTCACCGTCATCCGCCCCCATATCTGGACATCGCCGCGCCGCCGCGCCAAGGTCGCGCGGAACCCACGAAGGAGGCGAACATGGCGCGCAAGATCATCATCGACACCGATCCCGGCCAGGATGACGCGGTGGCGATCCTGCTGGCTCTGGCCAGCCCCGAGCTGGAAGTCCTGGGCATCACCTGCGTCGCCGGAAACGTGCCGCTGCCGCTGACATCCAAGAACGCGCGCGTGGTGTGCGAACTTGCCGGACGCACGGATGTGCCGGTCTATGCGGGCTGCGACCGGCCGCTCGCGCGCGAACTGGTCACGGCGGAATATGTCCACGGCAAGACCGGGCTCGACGGGATCGAACTGCCCGAGCCTCAGATGCCGCTGCAGGACCAGCATGCGGTCGATTTCCTGATCGAGACGCTGCGCGACCATCCCGCAGGCAGCGTCACGCTCTGCCCGCTGGGCCCGCTCACCAATATCGCGACCGCCTTGCGCCGCGCCCCCGATATCGCCGAGAAGATCGCCGAGATCGTGCTGATGGGCGGCGCCTATTTCGAGGTGGGCAACACGACGCCCGCCGCCGAATTCAACATTCATGTCGACCCGCAGGCCGCCGAGATAGTGTTCACATCCGGCGTGCCTCTGGTGGTGATGCCGCTCGACGTGACGCATAAGGCGCTCACCACCCGCGCCCGCGTCGAGGCGTTCCGCAATCTCGGCACCCGCGTCGGCCATGCGGTCGCCAGCTGGACCGATTTCTTCGAGCGCTTCGACATGGCAAAATACGGCTCCGAGGGCGCGCCGCTGCACGACCCATGCGTGATCGCCTATCTGCTCAAGCCCGACCTGTTCACAGGGCGGCATATCAATGTCGAGATCGAAACCACGTCGGAGCTGACCATGGGCATGACCGTCGCCGACTGGTGGCGCGTGACCGACCGGGCGCCGAATGCGATGTTCATGGGCGATCTGGACGCGGAAGGGTTCTACACGCTCCTGACCGAGCGCATCGCGCGCCTGTGACAGCTGGGGGGGGGTGCTGCCCCCGCGCTGACGGCCCTTCGCTTGCGCTTCGGGCGTTCGCCGGGGCGTCCTTCCACTGGAAGGCCGCTGATCCCGCCTCACCCCCGGGGATATTTGGGCCAAGCCGAAAGTGACTGCCTGCGCATGAGAAAGGGGGCCGTAGCCCCCTTGCCCGTCTTACTTGTCTTCCACCGTCGCCTTGACGATGTAATCGGGATCCTCGACCACGCCGTTGCGCGCCGCGTCGCCCTTCTTGATCTTGTCGACCACGTCCATGCCGCTCACGACATGACCCACGACGGTATATTGACCGTCGAGATGGGGCGCGGGGGCGAACATGATGAAGAACTGCGAATTTGCCGAGTTCGGATCGGCGGAGCGGGCCATGCCCACGATGCCGCGCTGAAAGGAGATGTTCGAGAATTCCGCCGGAAGGTCGGGCAGATCGGAGCCGCCCATCCCGGCCATCGAGGTATCTCCGCCCTTCTTGCCGAATTGCACATCGCCCGTCTGGGCCATGAAGCCGTCGATCACGCGGTGGAAGACGACATCGTCGTATTTGCCTTCCTTGGCGAGCTTCATCAGCCGTTCGGCGGCTTTCGGGGCCTTGTCGGTGAGCAGGTCGATCACGACCTTGCCTTCGGTCTGACCGCCGATCTGCAGCACGAGCTTCGGCCCGCCGGTATCCGGCACGCCAGAGCTGTCTTGCGCGAAGGCGGCGGGCGCCGAGACGACGAGACTCGCGGCGGCGGCGAGGACGGTGCGGCGCAGGATATTACGCATCGGCGGCCACCTTCACCGAGATCATCCGGTCGGGGTTCGCCGGCGGCTCGCCGCGCGCGATCTTGTCGACATGCTCCATCCCCGAAATCACGCGGCCATAGACCGTGTATTGACCGTTCAGGAAGTGGTTGTCCTTGAAGTTGATGAAGAACTGCGAATTGGCCGAGTTCGGGTTCTGCGAGCGCGCAGCGCCCAGCGTCCCGCGATCATGCGGCAGCTTCGAGAATTCCGCCGGAAGGTCGGGATATTGCGACCCGCCCGTGCCCGCACGGCCCGGATTGTAGTCCTTTTCCATATTGGCGTTCGCGACATCGCCGGTCTGGGCCATGAAGCCCTCGATCACGCGGTGGAAGGCCACGTTGTCATAGGCGCCGTCGCGGGCGAGCTGCTTCATGCGCTCGGCATGTTTCGGGGCGACGTCGCTGAGCAGCTCGATCACGACCGGCCCGTCCTTGAGCTCGATGATGATCGTGTTCTCGGGATCCTTGATATCGGCCATTGGGTCCTCCGTTGAAATTTGGGCCGACCATAGGAGCGAGGCCCTTGCGCGGCAAGGACAAAGCGCCGCAGTTCGGTCCGCCGTGTTGACGCGACCCATCGCCGCAGGCAAGAAGAACGCAAGCCGCGGGAGCGGGCCACATTCGCGGTGGCCCCCTGCGCAGATTGGGAGAGTGATATCATGGCTTGGAAAACCCTCGACGAGGTCGATCTGGACGGCAAGGTCGTGCTGGTGCGCGTGGATATCAACGTGCCCGTGGAGAACGGAAAAGTGACCGACGCGACGCGGATCGAGAAGATCGTGCCGACCGTGCAGGACATCATGTCGAAGGGCGGCAAGCCGGTGCTGCTGGCGCATTTCGGGCGCCCCAAGGGGCAGGTCGTGCCGGAAATGAGCCTCGAGCCGCTGGTGCCCGCGCTGGAGAAGGCGTTCGGCTTTCCGGTGAAATTCGCCAAGGACTGCATCGGCGGCCCTGCGAAGGAAGCCGTGGGCGCGCTGCAGAAGGGCGAGGTTCTGCTGCTGGAGAACACCCGTTTCCACGCCGGCGAAGAGAAGAACGACCCCATGCTGGCCGCCGAGATGGGCGCGCTTGGCGAGGTCTATGTCAACGACGCCTTCTCGGCCGCGCACCGGGCGCACGCATCGACCGAAGGCATCGCGAAGATCCTGCCCGCCGCGGCCGGTCGCCTGATGGAGGCCGAGCTGAAAGCCCTCGAGGCGGCGCTTGGCGATCCCGAGCGTCCGGTGACGGCAGTCGTGGGCGGGGCGAAGGTCTCGACCAAGCTCGACCTGCTCGGAAATCTGGTGGCGAAGGTCGATCACCTGATCATCGGCGGCGGCATGGCGAACACCTTCCTCGTGGCGCAAGGCATCGACGTCGGCAAATCGCTGGCCGAGCGCGACATGGCCGACACGGCGAAGGAGATCATGGAGAAGGCCAAGGCTGCGGGCTGCAAGATTCACCTGCCCGTCGACGTGGTCGTGGCGCGCGAGTTCAAGGCGGGGGCCGAGAACGAGACCGTGGCCAATGACGCCTGCCCCGCGGATGCGATGATCCTCGATGCCGGACCGAAATCGGTCGAGGAAATCAGTAAGGTCTTCGAGAACTCGCGCACGCTGATCTGGAACGGTCCGCTCGGCGCCTTCGAGATCGCACCCTTCGATGCGGCGACCAATGCGGCGGCGGCGAAAGCGGCCGAGCTGACGCGCGAGGAGAAGCTGATCTCGGTCGCGGGCGGCGGCGACACGGTGGCCGCGCTCAACAAGGCCGGTGCGGCGAAGGATTTCTCCTATATCTCTACCGCTGGCGGTGCCTTCCTCGAATGGATGGAAGGCAAGGTCCTGCCCGGAGTGGCGGCGCTCGACCAGCAAAGCTGAGCCGCGCGCCCTGAAAACGGGCGGGAGACAGGAAAGAGCAAACGGATCGGGCCGGGGCTGCGAAAGCGCCCCGGCCTTGTCTTTTCGCGCAGCGTTTCAAGGCGCGCGAGGGCGGGGCCGGCGAGGACACGCCAAAATGCGCGCCGTTTCGATATGTTAGCGTCACCAGCGTTGCATCGCCCCGGCGCGGAAACTATCCCTTCAGACGACCCTATATCCCGCAGGAGGAATTCCCATGTCCAACGCCAAGCAGACCGAGCAGATGCGCGAGGGCAACGGCTTCATCGCGGCCCTCGACCAGTCGGGCGGCTCCACCCCCAAGGCGCTGCGGCTCTACGGCATCGAGGAAGATGCCTATAACAGCGAAGACGAGATGTTCGACCTGATCCACCAGATGCGCTCGCGGATCATCAAATCCCCCGCCTTCACCGGCGAGAAAGTGGTGGGCGCGATCCTGTTCGAGCAGACGATGGATCGTGACATCGACGGCACCCCCACCGCCACCTATCTTTGGGAAAAGCGCGGTGTGGTGCCCTTCCTGAAGATCGACAAGGGCCTCGAGGCCGAGGAGCACGGCGTGCAGCTGATGAAGCCGATCCCGAACCTCGACGCTCTGCTCGAGCGTGCCGTGAAGGCGGGCATCTTCGGCACCAAGGAGCGCTCGGTGATCTCCGCGGCCAATGTCGGCGGCATCAAGGCGATCGTCGATCAGCAGTTCGAGCTCGGGATGCAGGTGCTCAGCCACGGACTCGTGCCGATCCTCGAGCCGGAAGTGACGATCTCGATCTCCGACAAGGACGAGGCCGAGCAGATGCTGCTGGCCGAGATCCTGAGCCATCTCGACGCGGTGCCCGAGGGCAAGCAGGTGATGCTGAAGCTCTCGCTGCCGACCGAGCCGAACCGCTACAAGCCGCTGGTCGACCACCCGAAGGTGCTGAAGGTCGTGGCGCTCTCGGGCGGCTATTCGCGCGACGAGGCGAACGAGAAGCTGGCCAAGAACACCGGCATGATCGCGTCCTTCTCGCGCGCGCTGACCGAGGGCCTCTCGGCCCAGCAGTCGGACGAGGAATTCAACGCGATGCTGGAAGATGCGATCACCTCGATCCATGCGGCGTCTGTGGCCGGGTAAGATCGGTTACCGATCAAGGGGCTCTGCCCGATTCATAGCTGCCGGTTGGACACCTCCGACGCCGTGTCGGAATGGAGGCAACGGCATGCGCATACCCGCTGCCGCGCCGATGGGATCGGTGGGTAGACGATGAACGCTGAGAGGGCGCGGAACCTACCGCGCCCTCTTTTTCTTCTTACCAGACCTAAGGCGCGGCAGCCCCTTTTCATGCTCGGCGAGCCTCCACGCGGAGCCCGCGCAAAGCGGGTCTGTCGTGTCTCTTGCGGCGCGTTCGCCTTGGGGTTCGCACCGGTGAAACAGCGCAGAGCGCTGGCGTGGTCGCCGCCGCCACGCATATCCACTCCCCTCGCACCGCGATTCCCAGCGGTTTCGTTTCTCCGATCGAGACGGCGGCAAATTCAGCGGCGTTTTTAGGGAAGCCTTAAGGCGGCGTTGCTATGCCTCGTGTGACCGCTTTGTTCCCGGCCCAAGAAACACGAGGTCTCGTTCATGCAACCGACTCCCGATGCCTCCGGCTCGACGTTACGGGGCTGGCGCCTCCGCAACTTCCCCGATTGCGCCGCGATCTCGGTCGCGAGGCTCCGGTCATCTCTTTCCGCGCGCGCTTTCCGAGACGCCTTCGAATTCCGACTGAGGTTTCAATAGATGACACGCAGTATTCTGGTGGTCGACGACTCCCTGTCAGTCCGACAAATGATCGCCACGACCTTGAAGAGCGCTGGCTACGACGTGGCCACTGCGGTGGACGGGCAGGACGCGCTGGACATCAGCCGGACCCGTAGCTTCGATGCGGTCATCACGGACCAGAACATGCCCCGGCTCGACGGGCTGGGGTTCTGCCAGGCATTCCGGGCACGCCCCGCCAACCTCGGCGTGCCAATCGTCTTCCTGTCGACCGAAACCGCAGCCGCGATCAAGGACAAGGCCCGCGCGGCGGGAGCCATCGGCTGGATGGTGAAGCCGTTCGACCAGCAGAAACTCCTTTCGGTAATCGGCAAGGTGGTGGGGACATGATGGACGAAGACTCTCTCGACACCTTCCGCGCGGAGGCCGAGAGCCTCGTGGAAAGCCTGGAGCAGCAGTTGCTGGCCTTGCAGGACGCCCCGGGGGACCGTGGGCTGATCGACGGGGTTTTCCGCGATCTGCATACCCTCAAGGGATCCGGCGCGATGTTCGGGCGCACCGACATCGCCGGTTTCCTGCATGACTTCGAGACGGCATTCGTTGCCGTACGTGAGGGGACGGTGCCGGTGGACGAAGACCTGATCACGATCAGTCTCGCGGCACGCGATCACGTTGCCGGCCTGCTATCCGGGGCTGCGCGCGATGACGGCAACGCCATCCTCAAGCGGCTCGCCGACCATCTCACCTCCGACGCTCCGCCGGCCGCGCCCGGCAGGCACCTGCGTTTTTTCCTGCCACCGGACACGCCAACGCTGGGCGGCCGACCAGAACTGGTACTGGAGGAATTGCAACACCTTGGCGCGGCGCAGATCCTTGCCTTGACCGACGAGATTCCGCCCCTCGATGCGCTGGACCCGCTGCAGCTCTACCTCGGATGGGAGGCGTGGATCGACTCAACCGCGACCGAGGACGATATCCGCGGCGTCTTCCTGTTCCACGAGAACGGCCTCCGCCTCGAACTCGAGTCGTCGGAACCGGCGGACCCCCTGCCCCCGCAACGCGCGAGCAAGGAATCTACGGCCCCGGAACAGGAACCCGCAACCGATCCGGCGCCGGCCCGGTCCGCGGAGGGGGCTAGCCGCGGCTCCGGTGCGCTCATGCGGGTGCCGGCCGAGCGCCTCAACGACATGATGGACCGTGTCGGGGAACTGGTGATCGCAGAGGCCCGGCTGATCGAACTGGCCTCACAGTCCGGCGACCCCGGGCTGATCGCGGTGGCCGAAGACATTCAGCGCCTGACCACGGCGATGCGCGACACGACGATGTCGATCCGCATGACCCCGATCGGCGCGATCACGGGACGCTTCCGCCGGCTGGTCCATGATCTGACCGGCAGTCTGGGAAAGTCGCTCACTTTCACGGTCGAGGGCGAGGAGACCGAGCTGGACAAGACCGTTGTCGAGCGGTTGACGGACCCGCTCATGCATATCATCCGCAACGCCGCCGACCACGGTCTGGAGGATGCGGCGACCCGGCGCGCGATGGGTAAGCCCGAGACCGGAGAAATCCGGTTGAAGGCCCGCTACTCCGGGGCCGAGGTGCTGATCTCGCTTGGCGACGACGGACGCGGTCTCGACCGTGCCGCGATCCGCGACCGGGCCGTGGAGCGCGGGCTGATCGCCGAAACCGCCGACCTGAGCGACGAGGCGCTCTTCCAACTCATCTTCGTTCCGGGCTTCTCGACAGCGGCCACGGTGACTGAGCTGTCGGGGCGCGGAGTCGGCATGGACGTGGTGCGCCGCACGATCGAGGCGCTGCGCGGGACGCTCGAGGTCACGAGCGAACCCGGCCACGGCACGACGGTTACCCTGCGCCTGCCGCTGACCCTCGCCATCGTCGACGGTCTGCTGATCGAGGTGGCGAACGAACGTTTCGTGATTCCGCTGGCCGCGGTGGATGAAATCGTCGAGCTTCCCGCCGAGATGGCCATGCCCGACAGCGGCAACGCATTTCTCGACATTCGCGACAGCCTGGTGCCCTTCCTGCGCCTGCGCCATCTGCTGGACAGCCCCGGCGCCCCCGGCCCGCATCAGAAGGTGATCGTCGTGACCAGCAGCGATGGCCGCGTCGGACTGGTGGTGGACCGCATCATCGGCACCAATCAGACCGTCATCAAGCAGCTCTCGCCGCTGCATGCCGGACTCAAGGCATTCTCCGGCGCGACGATTCTGGGCGATGGCGCGGTGGCGCTGATCCTCGACGTCCCGCAACTGGTCGCGCGCGGCCATAGCGAGGCCGAAACCGGTCAGGAGGCGGCATGACCCTGAACAGCGACCCCCGCGCGCTCGACGGTGATCTCGTCACCTTTCACCTCGCCGGTGAAACACTGGCGGCCCCGACAGCGCAGCTACGCGAGGTACTCGAACCGGGCGCCATGACCCGCGTGCCCGGTGCGCCCGATTTCGTCGCCGGGTTGATCAACGTTCGCGGCGCCGTGGTGCCGCTCGCCGACCTGCGGGTTCCGCTGAGAATGCCGCGCGCCACCGGGGGGATCGCGGCCCGTGTTCTGGTCCTCGATCTCGATCTCGAAGACCAGCGCAGCATTGTCGGCATCCTCGCCGACAGCGTGCATGAGGTCACGCGCATCCCGCCCGAATCCATCGAACGCATACCTCCGGTCGGCAGCCGCTGGCCGCCCCGCTACGTCGCCGCCGTCGGACGCTGGTCCGGCCGCTTCGTCACGATACCCGACCTGTCGACGATCTTCGGCGATTTTCTCATCGGGCGAACCGCCCAACCAGAAAGGCCCGGCGCAACGTCCGCGGGGTCCACACCGCAACCGGAGCATGCCTGATGCGATTTACCTTGAAACTCAAACTGGCCGCCACATTCATTCTTCTGATTGCCCTCGCTGGCACTGGCCTCGCATTCGCGATCCGCGATCTCGGACGCCTCAACGATCGTTTGGGCGAGCTGGTCAACAACTCCGCGCGCAGGATCGAATTGTCCCAGCAACTGAATGCTGAGCAGTTGCGCATCCAGCGCAACGTGCGGGAATATCTGCTGAGCGAACGCGCTTCCATGCGGACCGAATTGCGCAGCGAACTCGCGGCCGGGCGAAAGGCCCATGACGCTTTGGTCACCGACCTGCTTGCCCTGGCAACACCCGAGGGCAAGGCGGAAATCGCCACCTATACCGACATCAACGCCAAGCTGCGCGACATCAACAATCGCGCGATGGGCATGGCCGACAACGACGGGGCTTTGTCGGGCTACCGGCTCGTGTCGAGCGATGGACAAGCCCAGTGGACCGAAATGCAGACAAGCCTCGACGCAATTTTGGCTTCCAACCATGCCATCATGGCCGAGGCGATCCGGAACACCGATGCGCTCTACGCCAAAGCGCGACAGACCGTGATCGGGTTGATGATCGCCGCCGTGGTGCTCGGCGCCCTGACAGCCACGTGGATCGTGATGACGATCTCGCGCGGGCTGAATCGCTCGATCGAACTGGCGCGCCGCGTCTCGGACGGCGATCTGACGCAAACGGCCACGTTGCGCGGCAACGACGAGGTGACCGATCTGCTGCGCGCGCAGAACATCATGGTCGAGAAGCTGCGTGACATCGTCGGCGAAGTTACCGGCGGTGCCAGCAACGTCGCCTCGGGCGCCGGCGAGATGGCGAGCACGTCAGAACAACTCAGCCAGGGCGCGACTGAGCAGGCCTCTTCGACCGAGGAGGCGTCGAGCTCGATGGAGCAGATGACCGCCAGCATCAAGCAGACGGCCGAGAACGCGTCCGAAACCGAGGGCATGGCCAAGAAATCCGCCGAGGACGCCCGGGCTTCGGGCTTGGCGGTGTCGCGCGCCGTAACTGCGATGCAGACCATTGCCGAGCGCATCATGGTGGTGCAGGAAATTGCGCGCCAGACCGACCTCCTGGCTCTCAACGCGGCGGTCGAAGCCGCGCGCGCAGGTGAACATGGCCGAGGCTTCGCCGTGGTCGCTTCCGAGGTGCGTAAGCTGGCGGAGCGCAGCCAAACCGCGGCCGGGGAGATCAGCGGACTGTCTTCGGACACGGTCAAGGCTGCCGAGGATGCCGGCCGGATGCTCGACGGTCTGGTCCCCGACATTGAACGCACCGCCGAACTGGTCAGCCAGATCAGCGGCGCCAGTCAGGAACTGGCCACCGGCGCCACACAGGTGAATCTGGCGATCCAGCAGCTGGACAAGGTCACCCAGGAAAATACTTCGGCGTCCGAGCAGTTGTCGTCGACCGCCGAAGAGCTGTCGGCTCAGGCCGAGACACTGCGCGCGACGATGTCGCTGTTCCGGCTGGCTGACGGGATGGCCGCTCCCGCCGGGCACGCGGCGTCGTCCACGTCCACCGGCCGCAAACCGCAACGACGGGCATCGACCGCGCAGCCCAAATCGCCACCCAAGTCCGGTGGCTTCGATTTCGACATGACCGTCAGCGAGGACGAGCTGGATGCTCAGTTCACCCGGGCCGGCCGCAACGCTGCATGATCAGACACAAGTCCCACAGCAAGGATGTGAAGACATGACACAGAACCACCGTACCGTCGTCACCTTCGGACTGGCGGACACGCTTTTCGCTCTGCCCGTTGCGCCCGTGGTCGAAATTCTGGACGTGCGGCCAATCACTCCACTGCCCCGAACGCCCGCACATCTGCTGGGGCTGATCGACCGGCGCGGCGCTTCGGTACCGGTGATCGATCTGCGCCGTCTTCTGGGACGCCCCGACTGCGATGACGCGCCAGATACGCGGATCATTGTCTTGGGGCTGCGCGGCGATGGTGACGCCGATCACAGTGTCGGGCTCCGGGTCGACCAGGTAATCGAGGTGACAGAGCTCGACGAGGCTGTCACCCGGCCGCTGGCCGAGGCGGATTTGCTGAAATGGCACGAATCTATGGTGGCCGGCATCGGTCGTCGTGACGGCGCCTTCGTGACAGTGCTGGATGTCGAAGGGCTCTTCGCGGACGATGTCGCTGTTCTCGCGTCGGCCGCACTCGCCGCCTGACAATGGTAGACGCGGCAACCAGCACCAGCCACGCCAGGCTCGATCGGTTCCGCGACCTCGTTCACGAGGTCAGCGGCATCCGGTTGCGGGAGTCTAAAAACGTGATGATCGAGTCGCGCCTGCGCAAGCGTATGGTCGCGCTCGGCCTCCCCACGCTGGACGCATATCTCGGTCACCTGTTCGACGATGGAGCAATGCGCGAAGAATTGCCCCAAATCATCGATCTGATAACCACCAACAAGACCGACTTCTTCCGGGAGCCGGCACATTACCGCTTTCTGGAGGAGCGTATCATTCCCGAATGCCTCGCGCCTGCGCCCGCTGGACGGACGGTCCGGTTCCGGCTCTGGAGCGCGGCAGCCTCGACCGGGGCCGAAGCCTGGTCGGCGGCAATGCTGCTGGCCCGCGCGGCACAGGCTCATCGCCGGCTGGATTGGGCCATACTCGGCACCGACATCTCTCACCGGGTGCTGCAGATCGCGCAAAACGCCGTCTTTCCGCTATCGGATCTGGAGCCGGTCCCCCCGGCATTGCGCGACGCCTATCTCATGCAGGGCAGGAAAGGCCCGGTTCGGCAGGCACGAATTGTGCCGGAACTCCGTGCGCGGGTCCGGTTCGCACCGATGAACCTGATGGAGATACCCTATCCAATCGAAACCGGTCTGGACGTTGTCATGCTGCGCAACGTCCTGATCTATTTCGACCCGCCGACGCAGCACCGGGTGCTCGCCGCGCTGGCCCGACACCTGCGTCGCGGCGGCTACCTGATCGTCGGCCATTCCGAGTCCATGATCGTGCAGGTGCCTTCGCTCGTTCAGATGGCCCCCGGCGTGTTCCGCAACGAAGGAGCAACATGATGGCGCAGATCAAGGTTCTGATCGTCGAGGACAGCGCCTCCGCGCGAAAGGCGCTGTGCGAACTTCTGGGCGCGGATCCGGCCATTCGGGTGACCGCGACCGCCCGCGATGCTTTCGACGCGGCCGAGAAAATGCGCGATGCGCTGCCCGATGTGATGCTGCTGGATCTGGAATTGCCGCGTATGAATGGGCTGACTTTTCTGGCCAAGATAATGGCACAGCACCCGCTGCCCGTCGTCGTCTGTTCGAGCCATACCGATGCCGGCTCGCATGCCGCGATGCGCGCGCTGGAAATTGGGGCCCGCGAGGTCGTGGGCAAGCCGCGCCTGACCACGCCCGAGGCCCGGCAGGAAGCACAGATTCGGCTCTCCGATGCCGTACGCGCCGCTGCGAAGGCAGGCGGACTTCGCGGCTTCGGCGATCGCGCGTCCGCCCGACTGAAGGCAGAGCCGACCCAGCTCTCGCCTGGGCCGAAACTTACGGCCGACGTCATCCTGCCTCCGCCACGTCCCGGCGCGCCGATCCCCTCCGGCGTCGGGCCGCTCGTGGTGATCGGCGCTTCGACCGGGGGGACGGAGGCGCTGGCGACGCTGCTTCCGCGGCTTGCCCCGACGACGCCACCGGTCGTGATCGTCCAGCACATGCCGGAGAAATTCACAGCGGCCTTCGCCCGGCGGCTCGATGGTCTCTGTTCGGTCAGTGTCAGCGAGGCGGTGGATGGCGACCGCCCAGTCCCGGGCAGCGTGCTGATCGCACCGGGCGATCGCCACCTCATTCTGCGGCGGCAAGGCGCGGGCTATCGCGTGGGGATTCTCGATGGGCCCTATGTCGCACGGCATCGACCTTCAGTGGATGTTCTGTTCCGCTCGGCGGCGATCGCCGCCGGGCCGGCGGCGCTTGGGATCCTGATGACGGGCATGGGCGATGACGGCGCGCGCGGGCTGGCCGAGATGCGGGCGGTCGGCGCCCAGACCATCGCTCAGGACAAGCCGACCTCGGTCGTGTGGGGGATGCCCGGTGAGGCGATGCGCATCGGCGCCGCTGAACGGGCGGTTCCGCTGCAGGGGCTGGCGACGGAGATCGCGCGGTACGAGATGCGGGTCGGTGCGGCATGACCGATGATATCACGCGGTCGCTTGCCGCCCTCCGAACAGTTTCGGCGCAGCTGGCGGGCGAGTTGGAAGCCGTCTTCCTGAATGCATCGACCGCGCTATTCGCACGGCTCGACGATCTCGGCACGATGCAGACCATGCTGGGACGCGTCTCCGAGGCGTCCGGCCAGGAGGGATTGAAACGGCTCGACGAGGCAGCGCGCGACGTCGGGACGCTCCTCGAACAGGTCGAAGCCCAGTTCGGCATGCTCGACGAGGCGGCCGAAATGCTGCTCGGCAATGCCGCAGAGATCCGTGCTCTGATCCCCGCTCAGGTCCGCAGAATTCGGCTTGCGCGAATGATCGCGACCAATGCCCTCGTCGTCAGCCGCGCCATGAACGAGGGGTCGTTGGCGCGCTTCGCCACGGAGGCCCGGACAATCCTCGACAGGATCGATCGCGCGGTGGCAGAGCTGGGGGAGGAACTGGCGCAGGGCGACCGGCAGCTGGCCCACCTCGCCCCTGAGATCCGCGGCATGAAACGGACCGCGCAAGACATCGGGGATGTTCGAAGGGAAATCTCTGCTCTGCTCCGTGCGCTGCGTGGCAATTCCTTGCCGCTCCGGGCCGTGGAACAGGTCGGAGAAGCGCGGCAACGTCTCGGATCCGCCCTTCAAAGCGCGGTGACCCATCTTCAATGCGGTGACGCGGCGCGGCAGAGGCTGGAACATGTCGAGGCGATAGCGGCGCGCGGCGAGGCCGGTCCGGCGGGCGTAAGACCTGCCGCCCGGGCGCTCGCGCAGCGACAGCTGCACGCGGCGATCGACGACTTGGGGATGGGCATCGAGGCCGCCCTGCCGGAGTTCGATCGGATGGGAGTGCAGGTCGAAAACGCGCGCGTCGAACTCGCCGGCATCGCCGAGGCTCCCTTGGCAAGATCACTGGCCGGCGTGGCCGAACGCGCCCGCCGGCTGGCGACCGGGGCAGAGCAACTTGCAGCGCAGCGTGATCGGATCGCGCCGGACATGGCCGCGCTCTCGGCCCTTTACGCCCGCAGTGCCGCGTCCGCCGCGGAAATATCCCGTCTCGACGAACGCATCCAGCTGCTCGGGATAAACGCGACCCTGGTCTCCGGCCGTCTGGGGCCGGACGGCGGAGCGACGCTCGAAGTGTCAGAGCAGCTGCGCGACTGCACACTCGAGATCGCGGCCGGGATCGCCGGGATCGTCCGCCTGGCCCTGTTGCAGGAGTCGAGCGCCGCGGTCTTCCTTTCCCCGGACGAGCAGAGCGGCGCGGATATCTCTGCGGTCAGGGCCATGGAGAGCCTCGCGGCAGAACTCGGCGCCGCGCTGGACGGCATGACAGATATGGTCCGCGCCGACCGCGATGGTCCCCTGCGGGATAGCCGGGCCGCGTTGGTGCGCTTGCTGAGCGAAGCACGATCGGCGCTTCCTCCGAACACGAACAATGCCTTCCAGGGCGAGATTTCGAACGAAATCGCCAGCTTTTTGGACGCGGTCGAGGCGAGTTACACCATGCCCGCAGAGCGCGAGGTGCATGCCGGGGTCTTCCCGTCATCCTCGGCGGATTTCGTATCCGTGGCACAGGAGGCCGAGGACATCTTCTTCTGAGGTATCCGCATATTCAGTCACCGGTTCCAGCGCCCGGGCGCTGAAGCGTATCGTGTGCCGATCTTCGCCAGCGTATCGTCGGTGCAGCCAGTGTCGTAGAGACAGACGTGGCGCGCGCCGGTCACCGTGTGCGTTTCCAGCCATTCGAGGATGTAATCACCGATAGTCTTCACGATAGCGACGAGGGCCGGACCGTCGCGCATCGGCGGCGGGGGACGCGGTGATGCCGAAGAGCCGAATCTTCTTCGATCCGATCGCCTCGATGAATCCGGAGATGCTCACATGCGCGCGTTTCCATTAGCGCCTGCGTAGCCAGATGCGCGGGTGGGAACAAGTTTGTGCGCAACCAAGGGCGGTGCATGCGAGACAATTCGCCGACACGCAACTCTGCGCGGAATCTTTGCAGAATTGATCGCAGGGGGGATTCCAATGACGAATCACATGTGACATGATTCGAGATACAGGGCCCGGCAGAGGTCAGGACGCGGCTCCGGGGGACGGAGCGCGGCCGATACGGAAGAGAGGCAGGACAATGGTTATGAGACGCCCCACGATCGGGCCTCTGATTTTCGTGACCGTGGCGGTGGTGCTCGGCGCCTATTTCGCCTTTGCCGCCGTACAGGGACGCTACGGCATTCTCAGCCGCGTGCAGATCGAAGCGGAGATCGACGCCAAGCGCGCCGAGCGCGATGCGCTGCGCGCCAAGGTCGACCGGATGGCCAACCTGACCCATCGCCTCTCCGACGATTACCTCGATCTGGATCTTCTCGACAGTCAGGCGCGCGAAGTGCTGGGCGCGATGCGCTCCGACGAGATCGTGATCCGCTGAGAGGCTACTCGGCCTGCCCGTTTTTGCGGCACAAACATCGCTCGAAAACTGCCTCACCGGCCCTAGTTGAAACGTGAGCGCCATTCCCGCCCTGCGATGCCGCGGGGTCATTGCCTTCGGCCCGGCATTGCTGTAAGGAATGGTTTAACGCTAAACTATTCCGGCCAAGGGAGGTCTGACCAATGGCAGCACGGAAAGGCTCGGCGAGCGGCGCCAAAGCGGGCGCGAATGTCTCGGCCGAGGAACTCAAGCAATATTACCACGACATGCTGCTGATCCGGCGCTTCGAAGAGAAGGCCGGTCAGCTCTACGGCATGGGTCTGATCGGCGGCTTCTGCCACCTCTATATCGGACAGGAAGCGGTGGTCGTCGGCCTCGAGGCTGCGGCGAAGGAAGGCGACAAGCGCGTCACCTCCTATCGCGACCACGGGCACATGCTCGCCTGCGGGATGGACCCGAAAGGCGTCATGGCCGAGCTCACGGGCCGCGACGGCGGTTACTCGAAGGGCAAGGGCGGCTCGATGCACATGTTCTCGAAAGAGAAGCATTTCTACGGCGGCCACGGCATCGTCGCGGCGCAGGTGCCGATCGGTGCGGGCCTCGCCTTCGCGGATAAGTACAAGGGCAACGACAACGTCACCTTCACCTATTTCGGCGACGGTGCGGCGAACCAGGGTCAGGTCGCAGAGACCTACAATATGGCGCAGCTCTGGGATCTTCCGGTCGTTTTCGTGATCGAGAACAACCAGTACGCGATGGGCACCAGCGTGAAGCGCGCGACCAAGTCGCCCGACTTCTACGAGCGCGGCATCGCCTACGGCATCTCCGGCGAGGAAGTCGACGGGATGGACGTGCTGGCGGTGAAGCAGGCTGGCGAGAAGGCCGTCGCGCACTGCCGCGCGGGCAAGGGCCCCTACATCCTCGAGATCAAGACCTATCGCTATCGCGGCCACTCGATGTCGGACCCGGCGAAATACCGGACCCGCGAAGAAGTGCAGAAGATGCGCGAAGAGCGTGACGCGATCGAGCAGGTCCGTCAGCTTCTGTTGACCGGCAAGCACGCGACCGAGGACGAGCTCAAGCAGGTCGACAAGGATATCAAGGCGATCGTCAACGGCGCCGCCGATTTCGCCAAGGAGAGCCCGGAGCCCTCCGTGGATGAACTTTACACCGACATCTACACTGATGTCGCGCCGCAGAACGCCTGAGGGGGGAAAGACAGATGGCAACCAAGATTCTGATGCCCGCGCTCTCGCCCACGATGGAAGAGGGCACGCTGGCGAAATGGCTCAAGAAAGAGGGCGACGAGATTTCGGCCGGTGACATCATCGCCGAGATCGAGACCGACAAGGCCACGATGGAATTCGAAGCGGTCGACGAAGGCACGCTGGGCAAGATCCTCGTCGCCGAAGGCACCTCCGGCGTGAAGGTCAACGACCCGATCGCGGTTCTGCTGGAAGAAGGCGAAGACGCCTCCGCCGCGGAAGAGGCCGAAGCGCCCGACACCGGGTCGGACGCCGCCGAGAGCGACGACAGCGACGAACCCGCGAAAACTCCGGCCAAGGCGAAGTCCTCGGACGACGGCGACGACATGCCCAAGCCCGACACCACGCCGGATTGGCCCGAAGGCACGCCGATGAAGACGCAAACCGTCCGCGAGGCGCTGCGTGATGCAATGGCCGAAGAAATGCGCGCCGACGACACCGTCTTCGTGATGGGTGAGGAAGTCGCGGAATATCAGGGCGCCTACAAGGTCACGCAGGGCCTGCTCGACGAGTTCGGCGACCGCCGCGTGATCGATACGCCCATCACCGAGCATGGTTTCGCCGGTCTCGGCGTCGGTGCGGCCTTCGGTGGCCTGCGCCCGATCGTCGAATTCATGACCTTCAACTTCGCCATGCAGGCGATGGACCAGATCATCAACTCGGCAGCGAAGACGCTCTACATGTCGGGCGGCCAGATGGGCGCACCGATGGTGTTCCGCGGTCCGAACGGTGCTGCGGCCCGCGTGGCGGCACAGCACAGCCAGGATTACGGCGCATGGTATGCCCATGTTCCGGGCCTGAAAGTCGTGCAGCCCTACTCGGCGGCCGATGCGAAGGGCCTGCTGAAAACCGCGATCCGCGATCCGAACCCGGTGATCTTCCTCGAAAACGAGATCCTCTACGGGCGGAGCTTCGAGGTACCGGATCTGGAGGACTTCACGATCCCCTTCGGCAAGGCGAAGATCTGGCGCGAAGGCGCGGATGTCACCATCGTCAGCTGGGGCATCGGTATGAGCCACGCGCTCGAAGCCGCCGACAAGCTCGAGAAAGAGGGCATCGACGCCGAAGTGATCGACCTGCGCACCCTGCGCCCGGTGGATTACGACACGGTGCTCGCCTCGGTGCGCAAGACCAACCGCTGCGTGACCGTCGAGGAAGGCTTCCCCGTCGCGAGCTTCGGCAACCACCTGTCGGCCGTGATCATGGAGCGCGCCTTCGACTGGCTCGACGCCCCGGTGATCAACTGCACCGGCAAGGACGTGCCCATGCCCTACGCGGCGAACCTCGAGAAACTGGCGCTCGTGACCTCCGACGAGGTCGTCGATGCGGTCAAAAAAGTCACCTACCGGTAAGGGGATAGCGCAATGGCAACCCAGATTTTGATGCCCGCCCTGTCGCCCACGATGGAGGAAGGCACGCTCGCGAAATGGCTCGTGAAAGAGGGTGACGAAGTCTCCTCGGGCGACATCATCGCGGAGATCGAGACCGACAAGGCCACGATGGAATTCGAGGCCGTGGATGAAGGCACGATCGGCAAGATCCTCGTCGCCGAAGGCACCTCCGGCGTGAAGGTCAACGACCCGATCGCGGTGCTGCTGGAAGAAGGCGAAGACGCTTCCGCCGTGGACGAGGCCGAAAGCCCTGCCCCCGCCGCGGCTCAGGCCGAAGCTGCCGAGGACGCGGAAGAGACCAAGGAAGCCGACAACGCGCCCGCCGAGAAAAGCGGCGCGAAAGCCGGCGGCTCGAAAGGTGCGGGCGCCGCGCCGAAGACCGAGAAAGCGCCTGCTGCGCCGCAGGATGCGGATGGCAAGCGCGTCTTCGCCTCGCCGCTCGCGCGCCGCATCGCCGCCGACAAGGGCGTCGATCTGGCCTCGCTCAAGGGCTCGGGCCCGAAGGGTCGCATCGTGAAGGCCGATGTCGAAGCCGCCGAAGGTGGCAAGGCAGCCCCGGCCAAGTCGGACGCGCCGAAATCCGCGGATGCGAGCCCCGTTCCGGCGCCCGCGCCGTCGGTATCCTCCTCTGCCATCGCCAAGATGTACGAGGGTCGCGAGTACGAGGAGATCGAGCTCAACGGGATGCGCAAGACCATTGCCGCGCGCCTCACCGAGGCCAAGCAGACGATCCCGCATTTCTACCTGCGCCGTTCGGTCAAGCTCGACGCGCTGATGAAATTCCGCTCGCAGCTCAACAAGCAGCTCGAGGGTCGTGGCGTGAAGCTGTCGGTCAACGACTTCATCATCAAGGCCTGCGCGCTGGCGCTGCAATCGGTGCCGGATGCGAATGCGGTCTGGGCCGGCGACAAGGTGTTCAAGCTGAAGCCCTCGGACGTGGCCGTCGCGGTCGCGATCGAAGGCGGGCTGTTCACGCCGGTGCTGAAAGATGCCGAGGCGAAATCGCTCTCGACGCTTTCGGCGGAGATGAAAGACCTCGCGACCCGGGCCCGCGACCGCAAGCTCGCGCCGCATGAATATCAGGGCGGCAGCTTCGCGATCTCCAATCTCGGCATGTTCGGGATCGAGAATTTCGACGCGGTCATCAACCCGCCGCATGGTGCGATCCTCGCCGTCGGTGCAGGCATCAAGCAGCCGGTGGTGAATGACGAGGGCGAGATCGAGGTGGCGACCGTCATGTCGATGACGCTCTCGGTCGATCACCGCGTGATCGACGGCGCGCTCGGCGCGGAGCTTCTCAAGGCGATCTGCGAGAACCTCGAGAACCCGATGCTGATGCTGGCCTGACCGGTCCGCACGTTTCGAGACTTTGAAGAGGGGGGCGCTGCCCCCCTCTTCGCATTCGCGAACTCACCCGGGGGAGATTTTCACCAAGGGGACGATGCGCAGTCATTCGAGAAGGCTGGAGGCTTTTCGCGAGGCAACAAAAAAGCGGGGCCGAAGCCCCGCCTCTCTATTCCATCTGAGCTTTGCTCAACTGCCGTGCAGCAGCTGGTCCATCTCGCTTGCCGGACGCTCGCAGCCCGCCTCGCCGACGATCTTCGCGGGAACGCCGGCCACGGTCTTGCAGCAAGGCACGTCCGAGAGGACGACCGACCCCGCCGCGATCCGGCTGTTATCGCCGACATGGATATTGCCAAGCACCTTCGCACCGGCGCCGATCAGCACGCCATTGCCGATCTTCGGGTGACGGTCCTCGTCTTCCTTGCCGGTGCCGCCCAGCGTCACCGAATGCAGCATCGAGACATTGTCTCCCACCACGGCCGTTTCGCCGATCACGATCGAATGGGCGTGGTCCATCATGATGCCGCGGCCGATCTTCGCGCCGGGATGGATGTCAACGCCGAAAAGCTCCGAAGCGCGCATCTGCACGAAATAGGCCATGTCGCGACGCCCGTTCGTGAACAGCCAATGCGCAATCCGGTAGCTTTGCAGCGCCTGGAACCCCTTGAAGAACAACAACGGCTGGATCAGGCGGTGGCAGGCCGGGTCGCGCTCATGCACGGCGACGAGATCGGCGCGGGCCGCCTGCCCCAGATCGGGATCGGCCGCGAAAGCTTCCTCGGCGATCTCGCGCAGGATCTGCTCGCTCATCTCCGCCGAGGCCAGCTTCATCGAGAAACGGTAGGCCAGCGCGCGTTCCAGCGTCGGGTGATGCAACAGCCCCGCATGGATCAGCGCGCCCAGAAGTGGCTCGTCACGCACCGCTGCCCGCGCCTCGTCGCAAATCTGCGTCCAGACCGGATCGACGGTTGCAACCTTTGCCATCTGCTTGTTCATCGGATTACTCCCTCTTCGCGCGCAAGAACCTAACACATAGGTTTTTCGGCGGATAGAGGAAGGGGCGTTCGATCATTTCGGTTTACGGGCTGCCGCATGGATTGCCACGTGGCGAGCCCCGCGCAGACGCAGCCTAGCGCGGACAGATAGCGCGGATCGCCCGGCCCTGCCCGCGCCCGCGGCATCCTCAGCGCCATGCTCAGGATCGCGCCATTGCCCCAGCAGGGGTGCACACGACGCAACCTCTTGCAGTACCGATCGGCCGCATGGACTTGATCGAAAAGCCGGTGGAGTCGCTCCACGCGGCGCTCCTCCGGCCATAGCATCACCGCCCGTGCAAGCGTTATCAGATCGCCGTCGAGTACCGCGCGCATCTTATCCCGTCCAGATCAGCCGCGCCGGTAGTCCCGGCCCGAACACATCAGAGATCTGCGCCACCTCGAAGGTCGGCGCCGCGATCATCCCGTCCTCCGCGCGCTCCGCAGCGCCATAGGTCCATTCCGGCGTGCTCACGATCACTTCGCGCCGGATCGTCTGCCCTTCTAGAACCCGCACGCGGTAGCGCTCGGACGCCTCCCCCAAAGGCACGTCAAGCGCCTCCCAGTCGTCGCCCCCGACCCGGGTCCGACGCACCCAACTCAGCCGCAGATCGCCGCCCAGCGCCCCTGCGTGCAAATGACAAGGCGACAGTGGCCGCAACCCGATCCCCGCGAAGGCCTGAACCGTGCGAATATAGGAAGGGTCGTCATAGCCCCGCCCCGCCGGCCCCACGCGGTAGTGGCGCGCCAGATTACGTGCCGAGGGCGCGACCTCGATCTGGCGCGGTGCCCCGTCGAGCATCACGACGACCGAACCCTCCGGCCAGACATCGGGCATCACCGCGTCGCTGCCCGCCTGCCCGCGCAGCCGGGTCGAGATATCCCATACCCCCGGCTCTACCGGCTCGGCGGTGACGAACTGGAAGATCTCCCACCGATCCGACGACCCATCGCCGATCGCCATCGCGTTGAGCCCGGCGAGCACACTGGCCTCGCTGGCGCTGTGCAATTCCCCGGAGAGCATCTTCACCCGCAAGCCCGGACCACGGTCCCACAGACCGCTCTGCGCGCGCGGCAGGATCGCCTGCGTCACCCCGACCGCCGCCTGCGTCTCGACCTTCGTGTTGAGCGCATAGCCCGCATCCTCCAGCGCCGAATAGAGCGCGGCCGCCCCAGGCCAAGGGCTTGCAGTGACCGCAAGATGCGGCGCGTAAGGATCTTCCGCCCCGGTCAAAAGCGGCAGATCGAGAAACACAGGCGTCACCGGCACCGGGGGCGTGACGCTCTCGATCCGCGCGACCTCGTCGGTCTCTTCCGAGGGGTCGTAAATTCCCGACTCCACTCGCACGGCCTCCACACGGATCGCTTCAGCGCGTTCCATCCGGTCGATCCGGTAGCGCAGCGCGCCCTCCTCGGTCTGCAGCACCACGACATCCCCCGGCCCGAGCCATCCCATCGAAGGCGGGAGCGTGAACTGCACCGTATCGCGCGCCACGCGCGCCTCGGCGAGCCAGCGATGGACGACACGCATTCCCTCGGCCCGGGTCAATGCCAGGGGCGCCTCGCTCGCGGAGGCCGGGCCATCCACCTCATCAGGAAAGATCGCCTCCACCGCGCGGGTCTCGAAACTGCCATCGGCCTCGACATAGGCGAGCCGGACCCGTCCCGCGATCTCTGCCTCCGGGACGCGCCGCGTCTCGAGGCTCTGATCCTCACCATCCAACGCCAGCAGCGGAGGCAAAAGCTCCGCATCCACCGACGCATCGCGCATCCGGAACACCAGCACCCCGTCGCGCTCCAACGCATCGAAGCCGTAGATCAAGCTCAACGACTGCAATGCCCCGCGCGGCGTGATCCCACCGGGCATCGCATATCCGCGCACCACACCGTGCAGCGCGCTCACGTCGAATACGGAAACGCCCGCAAGCGCACATATCTCGCCCACCACATGCGCCAGAGGCTGGGCCGTCGCCCGCCCCGAAATCCAATGTCCGCGCGCGTAATTCGCAGCATCTTCCCACAGGTCCGGCAACCCGGGAAATTGCGGATAAGGTCGCACGTCCCAAGCCCAGACATGAGCGTGCGACATATCCACCATCGGGCCGCCATAGAACTCCGAGATCGGGTTGCGCGCGTCATCCCCCCAATAAGATGTCATCGCCCGCAGATATTGCATCTGCATGTAGTCGTCCCGCCGCCCGTCCGAGTAATGCGGCAGCGCACTTTCCGAGCTTTTCGGATCGAGGAACTTGTTGGGCTCGTTGGTGCCCTTGTCGATCGCGGCGCAGCCCATCTCGTCGACCCAGGCCGCGTCGAATTGCGGCCCCCGCAGCGCCTCGGGCTCATGCGCGGAAAACGCCTGCGCCGTGGCCCCGTTCGGCCAGACGAGCCGGCGCCGGGTCGCTTCCCAGACCGGTCTGCGGTCGGGCGGAGAGCAGGCGAGTATCCCGCTCTCCCCCATCACCATCACGTCGCGCACCTGATCGAAGGTCTCGCCGACCAGCGCAACACGTCGCGCCCTTCCGGGGTCGAGCGGGCGTGCGCCTTCCACCTGCGCACGCACCCATTCGGCCCCGGCCCGCGTCTTGCCCGCGCCGCGCCCACCCATGATCACCCAGCTTTTCCAATCCCCTTCGGGCGGAAGCTGATGATCGAGCGCCCAGAACTCGAAGATCCAGGGCAGCGCGAGCAATGCATTGTCATCAAGCCCGTCGAGAAACGCCTCGACACTCTCAGGCGTCGCGGAGGCGAGCCAGGCGGCGCCCGATTTCAACTCTGGCGGCATCGAAGTCGAGCGCGCCATTCCGCCCGGCGGCGACGCCTGCCAACTGTCTGCGGAGTTTCTCGACACGCGTTCGTTCCTCCATCACCAAATGAAAAGCGGTGCGGAGGTCCTTGACCGCCTGCACCGCCGCTTTCGCCTCGGATATCTCGCCGCACCGCACCCCCTGCAGCGCCTGCGCCAGTTCCTCGGCCACGTCACGATAGAGCGCTTCGGTCTGATCCAGAAGATCGACCGGCGCCCCCGCCTCGTTCATCATGTTGTCTTGCGTCACGTACGAACCCACCCGTTCCAAGTTGGTCCGTTCGAGAGACATGAAAAAACGCCGTCGGGTTGCCCCGCGGCGTTTGCCCACTTCTCCTAGCATGCCAAACCTCTACCCGAGAGCGTTCGCAGAGTCAAGCTCTAAATTCCGGGTTGTGCGGCGTGGGCAAAAAAGAACCCCGGCGAAAACCGGGGTTCTTTGCGTGATATCAGTTACTTGATGCGTCTTCCTGACGCTTCTTCTCGATCTCGCGCCACTTCGCCACGTTCTTGTTATGCTCTTCGATGGTGCTCGAGAAGGCATGCCCGCCAGACCCATCTGCCACGAAGAACAGGTAGTCGGTCGAATCGGGATGCAACGCCGCCTCGATCGCCGCCTTGCCCGGGTTCGCGATCGGTCCGGGCGGCAGCCCGTCGATGACATAGGTGTTGTAGGGCGTCGCCTTGCGCAGCTCGGACTGCCGCAGCCCGCGGCCCAGCACACCCTTGCCTTCGGTCACGCCGTAGATCACCGTCGGGTCGGTCTGCAGCTTCATGCCCTTTTCGAGACGGTTGATGAAGACGCTTGCCACTTCGGGGCGCTCAGCGGGCACACCGGTTTCCTTCTCGACGATCGAGGCCATGGTCAGCGCCTGCTGCGGGTCGTCATAGGGCAGCCCCTCGGCACGTCCGTCCCAGGCATCGGCGAGGATCTTCGACTGCCGCTCGGACATCAGATCGATCAGCGCCTGCCGGTCGGCCCCGCGCGTCACCTCGTAGCTGTCGGGCGCGAGCGTGCCTTCCCCCGGCACCCCGTCGATCTTGCCCGACAGGAAGCTCGCTTCCTTCAGCCCCTGCACGATCTGCCAGCTGGTCACACCATCGACGACGGTCACGCGGGTGCGCACATCGACGCGGTCGGCCTTTTCCTCGAAGCCTTCGGGCGGCTTTTCGCTCTCGGGATTGTATTCCGCGACCTTCTGGTAATCGCCCGTGGTCGGGTCCAGCTCGCGCAGCAGCACCTCGTTGCCGTTCACGCCGATCCGGAACACCAGCTCCGAGCCGCAGGTCGAAGGCCCGCCAGATGTGATCTGCCCCACGATGGATTGCATCGAGGTCTTCGGCTCGATCAGGTAGGAGCCGAATTTCAGCTTGTCGGCCTTCTCCTCATACTGCGCACCGGTGCGGAAGAGATAGGAAGAGGAGATAGCCCCCTTCTCCTTCAGCTTCGACGACACGCCCTGCAGGCTTTCGCCGGGCGCGACGCGCAGGCACATCGCCTCGGCCAGCGGGCCGGGCTCGACATATTGGTTCTTCGCCCAGGCGACCAAGCCGCCAAGCGCGACGAGGATGACAATCAGCAGCGTCAGGAAATTCGAGACGATGTTACGCCACATCAGCTATCCACCTTGCCCATCACGAGGCTCGCATTGGTGCCGCCGAAGCCGAAGCTGTTGGACAGCGCGACGTCGATCTTGCGCTTGACCGCGGTCTTCGGCGCGAGGTCGATCACGGCCTCTTCCGGCGGATTGTCGAGGTTCAGCGTCGGCGGTGCGATCTGATCGCGGATCGCGAGGATCGAGAAAATCGCCTCCACTGCGCCAGCCGCACCCAGAAGGTGGCCAACCGAGGACTTGGTCGAGCTCATCGTGGCTTTCGACGCCGCATCGCCCAGCAGGCGCTGCACCGCCCCCAGCTCGATCACGTCGGCCATGGTCGAGGTGCCATGCGCGTTGATGTAATCCACCTGATCGGGGTTCAGATCGGCCCGCTCCAGCGCCGCTTTCATCGCGCGGAAGCCCCCATCGCCATCCTCGGACGGCGCGGTGATGTGATAGGCGTCGCCCGACAGGCCATAGCCCAGCACCTCGGCATAGATCTTCGCGCCGCGCGCCTTGGCGTGCTCGTATTCCTCCAGCACGACGCAGCCCGCACCCTCGCCCATCACGAACCCGTCGCGATCGGCATCCCACGGACGGCTCGCGGCCTCCGGCTCGTTGCCGCGCTTGGTCGAGAGCGCCTTGCAGGCGTTGAAGCCCGCGATACCGATCTCCGAGATCGGGCTTTCCGCACCGCCGGCGACCATCACATCGGCATCGCCCAGCATGATCAGACGCGCGGCATCGCCAATGGCATGCGCGCCGGTCGAACAGGCGGTGACGACCGCGTGGTTCGGCCCCTTGAAGCCAAACCGGATCGAGACCTGCCCCGAGACGAGGTTGATCAGCGCGCCCGGGATGAAGAACGGGCTGACGCGGCGGACACCCTTTTCCTTGATCAGAACGGCGGTATCGGCGATCGAGCTGAGCCCCCCGATCCCCGAACCGATCATCACGCCGGTGCGCAGGCGACCCTCTTCATCCTCGGGCTCCCAGCCGGAATCCTTTACGGCCTGCGTCGCAGCAGCCATCCCGTAGAGGATGAAATCGTCGACCTTGCGGCGCTCTTTCGGCTCCATCCAGTCGTCGGGATTGAACGTGCCGTCGGAACCGTCGCCCAGCGGAATTTCGCAGGCGTATTTCGTGGTCACGTTGGACGCATCGAAGCGCGAGATCGTCCCCGCCCCCGACTGACCCGCGATGAGCCGCGACCAGGTCTCCTCGACCCCGCAAGCCAGCGGCGTGACCATCCCCAGACCCGTGACAACTACCCGGCGCATGCGTGACCTCTTTCTCAGCAAAATATCTTGCCAGACCTGATACACGCGGGCGCGCAAAGGCGCAATCACAACCCAAAGCGGCAGGCGGGTTACCGTCCGGCGAATGGCTGCAGTTCGGACGGGTTTGCGCCGCGTCGCGCGACCGGTTCAGGCTGGCACGCAGACTTCAGCTTGAGCGCCTCGACCCGCGTGTCCGGCGCGGCAAAGGGCGGCGCCGAGGCGCGGAGTTCGAAGGAGGGCTGCGCCAGCAGAACCCGGTTGCGCCCGCGGTTCTTCGCCGCGTAGAGCGCCCCGTCCGCCCGCGCATAAAGGCTCCGCAGTTCCTCGCCGCACTCCCATTCGGCGACCCCGATGGAGACGGTGACCCGCAGACCAGGCGCCTGCTGCCCCTCGAAACCCAGCGCGGCCACGGCGGCGCGAAGCCGCTCCGCCGCCTCGAGGCCCTCGGTCAGCCGCGCGCCGGGCAGGATCACCGCGAATTCATCGCCGCCGATCCGTGCCAGCGTGTCCTCCAGCCGCAATTGCGCGCGCATCTTGCGCCCCGCGCGGCGCAGCACCAGATCGCCGAGCGCATGCCCACCGCGATCGTTGACCTGCCTGAAATGGTCGATATCGATCATCAGAGCGGTGAACGGGACCCCCTCGCCCATCCCCTGGCTAAAGGCTTGCTGAAACCGCCGCGACAGCATCTCGCGATTGAAAAGCCCGGTCAGCCCGTCCCGCATCGCGCGGTTGAGAAGTTTCTGCTCCACGGCACGCCGCGCATGATCCGTCCGCTCCAGCGAGACCGCCATCAGGATGATCAGGCCGACATTCACCCCCACGATCGTCGCGAGCAGCAGCAGCATTTCCGCGCGCGTGGCCAATTCGGGATCGGCGAGCAGGTAGAAGGTTCCCAGAAGGATCGGTGCGACCACGCCCAGCAGCATCTGCGCCCGCGCTTGCCGGCCAGACGCGTGTTCGTTGAGCAGCACCCGCATCACCCCGCGGTCGCCGCGGCAGATCACCCCGGCATAGGCCAGACAGAGGATCGCCACCGAGGCGCCGAGCGACATCTCCCCCGACAGATGATCGTGGACGAAAACATGCGAGAACAGATACATCAACGCGCCACCGAAAACCGTCATATGGGCAACGGTGCCGATCAGGTAGGCCCGCGCCTCGACCGCAAAAAACGCCGCCGCCGTCATCGCGAGAAGCGTCGCGGCGCTCGGCTCGATCACGGGTACGCCGTCCCACCGGTACAGCGGCGCGAGCGCGGGCACGCCCCGCCCGAGGCAAAGCAGCAGGCTCGCCGCGGCCAGCCCACGCGCCCCGATCCGTACCTCCCGACCACAGGAGAGCGCCCCCGCCAGAGCCAGCACCGCGCCCGCCGTCCCGGTTCCCATCCCGATCCACCCGTTCAGCGCGCGCAACGGCTCCGAGCCGACGCCCGACTGAACGGCCAATCGGGAGATCAGACCCAAAGCGGCAAGCGTCGCCGCGAAAGACAAAAGGGGGCGGACCGCAACCTGCGCCCGGCGAAAGACTGACATGTGACTACCAAGATCTGCACGGGCATTGAGCGTTTGTCGTAAAGCGCCCGCGATAGGATCAGGAGACGGCCCAATTCGTTAACAAACGATTAACAGCCACTCTCAAGAGCCGCGTTTTCGTTCACATCTTCCTTAATATATGTCTTATGACATAAAATAACCGGCAAGCATCTCGTGGCGCGGCGGCCCATGCCCAAGAGTCGAGCGGATCAGCGCCACGTGATCGGGGCCGAATCCCGGCAAGCGCACCGCCCCCTCGCGGGCCATGAATCGCCCCAGACGGGCCAAATCCCCTGCTCCTGCCCGCTTGCCGAACCGCGCCAGCGTCACATGCGGGCGGAAGCGTCGCCGCGGCAGGTCGATCCCCGCCGCTCGCGCCGCCGCCATCACCGCACGGTGCCAGCGGAGCAGCTCGGGATCGGCCTGTACACCCAGTACCAGCGCCTCGGGCCGCGCCGGGCTGCCGAAGGTCTCCAGCCCTGCCAACACCACCTCCGGCCCCGGCGCCCAGTCGATTTCGCGCAACCTGTCGTCCAGAGCCTCCAGCTGTCCGACGTCGATCTCGTCGAGAAAGGCCAGCGTCAGGTGGAGGTTCTCCGGTTGCACAATCCGCCCCGCGGCCAGATCGGCCTGCAACCGCTCGATCGCCTCGATATGCTCCTCGGGCAATTCGATCGCGACGAAACTCCGCATGCAATCCTCCCCGACACCCGCGCGTCTGGCGCAAAAGAAAAGCGGCGCTCCGGTTTCCCGAAGCGCCGCCCTTAACTCTCTCTCAGCGTCAGCCGTTAAGGCTTACTGCGCTTCCGAGATGAATTTAACCGCATCGCCGACGGTCTGAATGTTCTCGGCGGCGTCATCGGGGATCTCGATGCCGAACTCTTCTTCGAAGGCCATGACCAGCTCGACCGTATCGAGGCTGTCCGCACCGAGGTCGTCGATGAACGAGGCGCTCTCAGTGACCTTGTCCTCTTCCACGCCGAGATGCTCCACGACGATCTTCTTCACGCGATCAGCGATGTCGCTCATGTCAATTCCTCAAAGTTTATAGGGCCTAGCCCGTTCATGCTTGCTCGTTTACGAGCGTCTCAACCCGCGCGCCCCGGGTCAACCCGAAGACCGCAATTCAGAGCCGTGGCTGTTACGCCCGGCTCGTCTGCAGCGCTCTTAGCGATTGCCGTGGCCCATGGCAAGACGTTTCTCCACCCTAACAAAGGCGGCCATGCCGTTGGGTCACAAAGACGTCAGGCCATCGTCCCGCCGCCGTTGACATGCAGCACCGCGCCGGTGACGTAGCCCGCCTCGGGGCTCGCGAGATAGCGCACGGCGGCAGCGATTTCTTCGGGCGTGCCCATGCGCCCGGCCGGGATGCCCGACAGGATCGCGTCTTTCTGAGCATCGGTGAGCTTGTCCGTCATCGGCGTCTCGATGAAGCCCGGCGCCACGCAGTTCACCGTCACGCCGCGAGTCGCGACTTCCTGCGCGAGCGATTTCGACGCGCCGACGAGACCCGCCTTGGCTGCGGCATAGTTCACCTGGCCGGGATTGCCGGTCTGGCCGACCACCGAGGTGATGTTGATGATCCGGCCCCAGCGCGCCTTCATCATCGGGCGAAGAACCGCGCGCATCAGGCGGAACGCCGCCGTCAGGTTCACGTCGATCACCGATTGCCAATCCTCGTCCGACATCCGCATCACCAGCTGGTCGCGCGTGATTCCGGCATTGTTCACGAGGATGTCCAGACCGCCCATCGCATCGATCGCCGCTTTCGGCAGCGCCTCGACGCTTTCGGGATCGCTCAGGTTGGCCGGGCAGACATAGGCACCCTCGCCCAGCTCGGCGGCCAGCGCTTCGAGCGGCTCGACCCGCGTGCCCGACAGCGCCACGGCCGCGCCGCCCGCATGGAGCGCTCGCGCGATCTCGGCCCCGATCCCGCCGGAAGCTCCGGTCACCAGCGCGCGCTTGCCTTTCAAATCGAACATCATGCTACCTCGTTTCTAAGTCGACGCTCTCATATCAGCGAATGTGTCGTTAGGGAACTCCAAGTGCCACACGCCAAGGTTGCGCCCGCCGGAATAGGCGCTCCGCCGCGTGCGACGCCACATGGAAAGGCCGTCCGGTTCGATGGCGACCCCGGACGGCCTCGCCTTCCTCTTGGCGGAAATATCCCAGGGGGTCCGGGGGAGGATCCCCCGGTTCAGCCCTCAGTCCTTCAGCGCGGCGACCTCTTCCGGCGTGCCGATCGCCCGGCAGGTGATGTCCTTGGCGATCCGCCGGACCATCCCTGCGAGCGCCTTGCCCGCGCCGATCTCCCAGATTTCGTCGACGCCCTGAGCGGCCATCCACGCGACGCTCTCGCGCCAGCGCACCGAACCCGTGACCTGCTCAACCAGAAGTTCGCGGATCAGGGCCGGATCACTCACCGCCTCTGCACGGACATTGGCGACCAGCGGCACGACCGGCGCCTTGATCTCGACCTGCGACAGCGCGGCGTCCATCGCATCGGCGGCGGGCTGCATCAGCGCGCAATGGAACGGGGCAGAGACCGGCAGCATCACGGCCCGCTTCGCGCCCGCTTCCTTGGCGAGCACCGTGGCCCGCTCGACCGCCGCCTTGTTGCCCGAGATGACCACCTGGCTCGGATCGTTGTCGTTTGCAGCCTGACAGACCTCGCCCTGCGCCGCCTCGGCAGCGACTTTCGACGCCGCCTCGAAATCGAGCCCGAGGATCGCGGCCATCGCGCCGACGCCCACCGGCACCGCCGATTGCATCGCGTCGCCGCGCACGCGCAGCAGGCGTGCGGTGTCGGGCAGGCTCAGCGAACCCGCCGCACAAAGCGCGGAATATTCGCCCAGCGAGTGACCCGCGACATAGGCCGCATCTGTGACCGCAAAGCCCTCGGCTTCCAGCGCCCGCAGCGCCGCGATAGACGTCGCCATCAGCGCGGGCTGCGCGTTGGCGGTCAGCGTCAACTCGTCCTGCTCGCCTTCCCAGATGAGCGCGCTCAGCTTCTGCCCGAGCGCCTCATCGACCTCTTCGAAGACCGCTTTCGAGGCGGGATAGGCGTCGGCCAATGCCTTGCCCATGCCGATGACCTGTGCGCCCTGACCGGGAAATACGAATGCGCGGCTCATGCCTGATCCTCCTGATTGATCTTTGGTTTCCCTTAGCGAGAAGGGCGCGGCGGGGCAAGTTCGCTGCCCTTGGCCAACCCTGCACCACCTCTCACGCTTTACCGATGATGCGCGCAGGATTGCCCGCGACCGTGGCACCCGCCGGCACGTCGCGCGTCACGACGGCCCCCGCGCCGATCAGCGCGCCATCGCCCACCGTGATCCCCGGCAGGATGATCGCCCCGCCGCCGATCCAGACATCCGCGCCGATCCGCACGGGCCGCCCGAATTCCAACCCGGTCCGGCGCGTCTCCGGATCGCGGGGATGATCGGCGGTCAGGATCTGCACCTTCGGACCGACCTGCGTCCGGTCGCCGATCGTCACCGCGACCACATCGAGGATTACACATCCGAAATTCAGAAAGACTCCGGCTCCAAGCCGGATATTGCTGCCGTAATCGCAATGGAACGGTGGGCGGATGCGCGTCCCCTGCCCCACTTCCGCGAACAGCTCCGTCAGCAGCGCATGGCAGTCCGCGGCACTATGCGCGACGGTCGCGTTGAACCGGTCCATCCACGCCGCTGCCCGCGCCATATCGGCTTCGATCTCCGGCCCTTCTGCGCGATACAATTCGCCCGCCAGCATCTTGTCCTTTTCCGAGCGCATGATCCCTCCCCGCCATCTCGCCGGACGATCCTGCCCCAGCTACGCGCAAAGAAAAAGGGGCGCTCGATGCGCCCCTTCTCCTCAGTCCAGTTCGAGATGCGCGACCCCGTCGGAGCGTCGCCCGATCGAGCGCCCATCCGCGCCGATGGTCGCGCGCACGCGCCGCCGCATCGAGGAAAACGCAGCGCTTTCAACGACATCCACCGGCTCGTCCAGCGCAATTTCGATGTCGTAATGGGTCTCGCCCTTGCGCCGCAGCGCATGGACGCGGCCGCTCACCGGATGGCCCAGATAGCGCCCGCGCACCGCATCGCCCAAGGCATATCCCTTCGCGTGTGCAGCCGGTTCGGCACGTCGCAGCGCCGCCACCATCGTGTTCCAGTCGGCATGACCCGCCGCCTGCGCGGTCAGCTCATACGCCTTCGACAGCGCAACCGGATTGCCCGCCTGCGCCATCGCCTCGGCCAGACGGCGCGCCTGCGCCTTTACGTCTTTCACTGCATTTACAGTCATCGTCTCGTCTCCACGGGGATGATCCACCGCTTCGGGGCCCGCATTGCCGAAGAGCCCCCGAAAGTAAGGAGAGCGATCGTGAACCGGATTTCACCAAGGGAAACGCCCCGCGGGCGGCAGGCATCCGGCAGCCAAGGCCGAGAAATGGGCGGCGGGGGCGCATCTGTCAAGGGATGCAGCCTTACCCGGCGTCCGGCGATGCGAAAGCGCCATAGCAGACGCCCCGAATGCGAAAGGGGCGCCCGACCGGACGCCCCTTCCCATCACTGTCCCTCTCCCGTTCAGCAGGAGTAGTAGTACTTGTATTCCACCGGGTGGGGGGTGTGCTCGAACGCGTACACTTCTTCCCACTTCAGTGCGATGTAGCCCTCGATCTGGTCCTTGGTGAACACGTCACCGGCCAGCAGGAACTCGTGATCCTTCTCGAGCGTCTCGAGCGCTTCACGCAGCGAGGCGCAAACGGTCGGGATCGAGGCCAGTTCTTCCGGCGGCAGATCGTAGAGATCCTTGTCCGAGGACGGGCCCGGATCGATCTTGTTCTTGATGCCGTCGAGGCCGGCCATCAGCAGAGCCGAGAAGCACAGATAGGGGTTCGCCGACGGATCGGGGAAACGGGCTTCGACGCGCTTTGCCTTGGGGGATTCCGCCCACGGAATACGGACACAACCCGAGCGGTTGCGGGCCGAGTAGGCGCGCAGAACCGGAGCCTCGAAGCCCGGGATCAGACGCTTGTAGGAGTTGGTCGACGGGTTGGTGAAGGCGTTGAGCGACTTCGCGTGCTTCAGGATACCGCCGATGAACCACAGGGCTTCCTGCGACAGGTCAGCGTATTTGTCGCCTGCAAACAGCGGCTTGCCGTCTTTCCAGATCGACATGTTCACGTGCATGCCGGTGCCGTTGTCGCCGGTGATCGGCTTCGGCATGAAGGTCGCCGATTTGCCATAGGCATGCGCCACGTTGTGGATGACGTACTTGTACTTCTGGATGTCGTCGGCCTGCTTGGTCAGCGTCCCGAAGATCAGGCCCAGCTCGTGCTGGCACGAGGCCACTTCGTGGTGGTGCTTGTCGACCTTCATGCCCATGCGCTTCATGGTCGAGAGCATTTCCGAACGCAGGTCCTGCGCGTCATCCACCGGGTTGACCGGGAAGTAGCCGCCCTTGACGCCCGGACGATGGCCCATGTTGCCCATCTCGTAATCGGTGTCGGTGTTCCACGCCGCGTCGATCGCGTCGACCTCGTAGGAGACCTTGTTCATCGAGACCGAGAACTTCACGTCGTCGAACAGGAAGAATTCCGCTTCCGGACCGAAGAAGGCCGTATCACCGATGCCCGAGGCAACGAGATAGGCTTCGGCCTTCTCAGCGGTGCCGCGCGGGTCGCGGGCATAGGGCTCGCCGGTGTCGGGCTCGACCACGGTGCAGTGCACGCACATGGTCTTCTCGGCGTAGAAGGGGTCGATATAGACCGAGGACGCGTCCGGGATCAGTTTCATGTCGGACTGATCGATCGACTTCCAGCCGGCGATCGAGGAGCCGTCGAACATGAAACCTTCTTCGAAGAAATCTTCGTCCACTTCGGTATGCATCAGCGTCACGTGCTGCAGCTTGCCGCGCGGATCGGTGAAGCGCACGTCGACGTATTCGACGTCTTCGTCCTTCATCAGTTTGAGAGCGTCCTTGATGCTCATGTCACATTACCCTTTCGTTGAGCTTGGGTTGTCCCTGGACCCGCAACGGGGTCCGCCGGGAATGCCGGAGGTTACAGCGCGTCGTCGCCCGACTCGCCGGTGCGGATACGGATCGCCTGCTCCATCGGAGAGACGAAGATCTTGCCGTCGCCGATCTTCTCGGTGCGCGCGGCGTTCGTGATCGCCTCGATGGCGGCGTCGACGAGATCGTCGGGCAGCACCATCTCGATCTTCACCTTGGGCAGGAAATCCACGACATATTCGGCGCCGCGATAAAGCTCGGTATGGCCCTTCTGGCGTCCGAACCCTTTCACCTCGATCACCGAAAGGCCCTGAATCCCAACTTCCTGAAGCGCTTCCTTCACTTCATCGAGTTTGAAGGGCTTGATGATCGCCTCCACCTTTTTCATGCCGCCGACTCCTCCGTCAGGTCTTCGTTCCGACCCCCTCAGACCACTTTCCCAAAGCCCCCGCAATCGGCTAGGCTGGCGGAGCGCGGTTTTGAGGTCGGATATCCGAAAAGCGCGCCCGCAATTCGTGCAAGTAGCACAAAAATGCAGCAGTTTGAAAACGATTCCTTCGAAAACCCCGGGGACCATGCCTGAAATCCTGACCGCCAGCCAAATGCGCGAACACGAACAGACCGAGATCGCGCGCGGCGCGGTCACGGGGCTCGAGCTGATGGAGCGTGCCGGGGAAAGCGTCGTCACGGCGATTTTCTCGCGTTGGTCCGATCCGGGGCCTGCTCAGGCTGTGGTGCTGTGCGGGCCGGGCAATAATGGCGGCGACGGCTACGTGATCGCGCGCCTGCTGGCCGCGCGCGGCTGGGGGATCGCCTGTTACGCCTATGGCGATCCGGCTCGTCTGCCCCCCGATGCGAAGGCCAATCACGACCGCTGGGCGCAGATCGGGGACGTGCTGCCATGGGACGACGCTGCGATCGAAGGCCGCATCGACGATATGGAGAGCGGGCTGGTGATCGACGCGCTGTTCGGCACCGGCCTGACCCGTCAGATGCCCGAGGACACGGCGAAGACATGGCGCGGGATCTATCCGCGGCGCTTTTCCAATCCCTCGGGACCGCGTCCGCATTTCATCGCCGTCGATATCCCCAGCGGCATCTCCTCGGATAGCGGGCGCAATCTCGGGGGGGCATTCCCTGCCGACCTGACGGTCAGCTTCCACCGCGCGAAATGCGGCCATTACCTCGATCCGTCCGACGGGCCCGACCGCCCCGGCGGTGGCGCCTCGATGCGCGGTGCGCTGGTGGTCGCCGATATCGGCCTGCCGCAGGATGCGATCCCCGCGGCTGCGCGGCTGATCGACCGCCCCTCGAATTTCCTGATGAAGCGGACGGGCCACAAGTTCAGCCACGGCCACGCGCTGGTCCTGGCGGGTGGCGCAGGCAAAGGCGGCGCTGCGCGGATGGCTGCGCGCGCGGCTCTGAGGATCGGCGCGGGGCTGGTGACGCTGGCCTGCCCGCCCAAGGCGCTGGCTGAGAACGCCGCCCATCTCGACGCGATCATGCTGAGCGCCCTGCCCGACGCCTATAGCCTGCGCGGGATGCTGGGCGATGAGCGCCTCAACGCGCTCTGCCTCGGGCCCGGTCTGGGCATGTCCCGCGCACAGGAGATGGTGCCGGCGGCGCTTTGGGGCAAACGCGCGACGGTGCTCGATGCCGATGCGCTCAGCGCCTTTTCCGACGACCCGAGCCTGCTCTTCGGCCAGCTCCACGAGGCCTGCGTGCTGACCCCGCATCCGGGCGAGTTCAAACGGCTCTTTCCCGATCTGACCGAAAAGCTGTCAGGCGACGATCCGACCTATTCCAAACTGGACGCCACCCGCGAGGCGGCTGCGCGCGCGGGCTGCACGGTGCTGCTCAAAGGGGCGGACACCGCGATCGCGGCACCAGACGGGCGCGTGGCGCTGCATTCGGCGACGCAGGACCGCGCGGCCCCGTGGCTTGCAACGGCGGGCGCGGGCGATGTGCTGTCGGGGCTGATCGCGGGGCTGCTTGCGCGCGGGTTCCAACCGTTCGACGCCGCGACCACTGCGGCATGGCTTCATGTCGAGGCGGCACGCAGCTTCGGTCCGGGTCTGATCGCCGAAGACCTGCCCGAAGAACTCCCGAAAGTGTTGCGCGCCCTGATGGCGCGGGACGCTGACCGCGACTGAGCCGCGCCGTCGGGGGGCACGCGGCGCGAAAGTTTCGGGCGGCGAAAGGCAGAGGCCCCTCGCCGCCCGTTGCAGCTTATTGCGCCATCTGCTCGCGCGATTGGTTCTGGTTTCCGTTGCGCGCGCCCGGTGCCGTGTCCGTCGCATCCGCCGGAGCGGTGGCCGGGGCCGCCATGGCGGCTTCGGGAGTGTCGACTGCGTCGGTCCCAGCGGGCCCCGTCATCATATCGCACCCGGCCAGAGCGGCGGTCGCGCCCAGAATGATAAGCCAGTTCTTCATCCGTCTCTCCTTTTGTTGCAGTTCATCTAAGCTCCAATCCGCGGCGCGATTCCTTGATGTTGATCAACGTGCTAGGCGCATAGCGCGAATTTCCTGCAACTTCGTGTGGAAAGACGCTGAAAAGGCTGGCGCAACACGGTTTTTCGCCCCCGCGGCCCTCGCATCCGAACCTCACCCCGACTAAGCTCTCCCCTGCGACAGGGAGACGAGACGCGATGAACGAACACTCGAAGTCCGGAAAGCGGATCGAGATAGAGGGCGTAGTGGCGCAGGGCAAATTGCAGCGTCTGCTGGACGCGCTGCCGCCGGAGCTGCGCACCGAGATGATACCGCTCTGGCAGAGTATCCGTTTCGCGCCGGGCGACGTGCTGATCGAGGATGGCGAAGTCGCCGACCGGATCGGCTTCGTCGCGGACGGGTTTCTCGCGATGTCGAAAACGCTGCAGGATCGGCATCGCCACATCATCGGGCTGATCACGCCGTCCGACATGTTCGGACGCGCCTTCAACGGCCCGTCGGGCTACCGGATCGAGGCGCTCAGCGATGGCGCGGTCCTGACCTGCGACCGACAGAAATTCGAAGCGATCCTCGCGCGTTCTCACGCGGCGGAGCGGCTGTTCCTGCTGAGCATCCTCGACGAGCTCGACGCGGCGCGCGAATGGGTGATGGTGCTCGGCAGTTCGAAAGTCGTCGAGCGGCTCGCCTCGCTCCTGATCATCCTGAGCCGCCACAAATACCGCGCTCTCGAAAGCTGCGCGCGAGACAACATCCGGCTCGGCCTGCATATCCATATCAAGCGGGTCGATATCGCCCATTTGCTCGGCACCTCGCCGGAATCGCTGAGCCGGGCATTTCATCAGCTTGAACGCGAGGGCGCGATCCGGATCGTTACACCCTACGATATCGAGATCTCGAATCTCGGAACGCTCGTCGATATTTCCGGCAATTCACTGGAGATGCGCGACGCCTGAGCGCACTCAGCTCGCCAGAAGCTCCTCCAGCCCCGCGGCCAGCGCGTCGAGATCGTTGAGCCGGAACTGGCGGGTGTTCAGGATGTCGATCAGCCCGTCCTTCTGGAACTGGTGCAGCGACCGGCTGACGGTCTCCTGCGTCGTGGCGAGCAGATCGGCGATGTCCTGACGCGGCAGCAGCATGGTCAAGACGCCGCCGCCATCGGGCAAGGCCTGCCAAGGCATGATATGGCGCGACAGCAGAAGCAGCGCGCGCAGCCGCGCCGCCGGCGCGAAGGCGCCGAGAAGCCAGCTCAACCGCCGCGCCTTCTCGACCCAGCTTTCCGCCTGACGGCACAGCGCCCGGCGCAGTTCGGGCTCCTGATCGATGAGCTGCGCGAAAGTCGCGGCTTCGAAGAGACACAGATCCGTATCGATCACCGCTTCGATCGCGGTGTCCCGATGGCCGTTGAGAAGCTGGCCGATGCTATCGCCCGGGCTGACCAGACCGGTGATCTTGCGACGCCCGGCGAGCGAATGGCTCTGCATCCGCAGCATGCCGCGCTGCACCAGCGCGATGTGCTCGCAGCTGACGTCTTCTTCGCAGAGCCGCTCATTGGCCGCGCAGGAAATCTTGCGCGCCCGTTCGGCGACCCTCGCCAGAGCACGATCCGATAGGGATCCGCAGACGCCTTGGTTGCGAGCGGTGCAACCCGCGCAATGCAAGATCGCCTCTGCATTTCGCAAAGGTGCCGTCATCGCAATCTCCAAAAGGGTTTACCCACACTCTTCGCAGCCACGCTGCGCACTCGTCCTCTGGTGCACGATCGAGCTAAGCAAATGACATACGCCCCTGTCAACACACGCGCTTGATCGTGAGCGGTAGCATCGAAATGCTACCACGAATGTGACGGCGAAGCGCATCACCCCCCTTGATACCGGCGGATATCGGTCGAAATCGCGTGCGGATCAGGCCTCGACGCCTGCGACCGCGGCGGCCATTTCCACGCCATCGACATAAATCACCTCGGGCGTCTCGAATTCCAGCACGAAGAGCCGCGCGCGACCTTGCCCTAGCGTGACATAATGCCCGTCGACGACCGATTGCGCAGGCAGAAGCGCCTCGCGCTTGCCGTAGATCACCTGCACCCGCCAGTCGCGCATCATCAACTGCGCGCCCTGCGCGATGATGAGCGGCGCGCCGGGGCGATCATGGCCAAGCGCGCCGGGCGAGATGCGGATCAGCGCGCCCACGTAATCGCCGGCCCGCAGCGCCTTGAGCCTGCAGGTCCCGCTACGGGTCACGATCCGGTCGCCGGGCTCGAGAAACTCCACGGGAATCGCTCCGTCCAGCGTGTAGACCCGTGCCCCGGCGGCGATCCCGGCGCTGAGATCCGGCTTCGGTTTGCGCATCTCCAAAGGCGAGGTGCGCGCTGCCACCTCCGGACCGGCCGGGCCCGGAAGAGCGTGACGTGGATTGGATTCGATGATCTGGCGGAGCATGGCCATGCCATTCCCCCGCCGTGGCGCCTGTCCCATGGCGATACCTGCTCTTGCCCACTCGTAACCTCGGCCTCTGGCGTGCCGTTGCGTAAAGGCTAACTCTCACCAACACGTTAAGACGAGCAAAATCGCATCTTCCTCTTTCCGTACCCGCAAGCTGTTGCTATTACGCCCCTGATGCGGGTGTGGCGGAACTGGTAGACGCACCAGATTTAGGTTCTGGCGCCTTTGGCGTGGGGGTTCGAGTCCCTTCACCCGCACCACTCCCAACCTCCGGAATTTCCTACCATACCCTCGCCTTCTCCCGCGTGCACGCTAGTTTAAGATGGCTACGCGGGCGGAATTGCCCCCGCTTGGATGACCGAATGCGTGGGAGAGGTGATGGTCGAAAGCCCGCAAACACCGCCTCGGCGGCCAGTCGAAGACACGTCGCCGGGCTTGGGTTCGCAGACATCCCTTCCCATCCGCGGGCTCACCCGCGACACGATCGCCACCGATCCGAATTTCTTCGGCGCGCAGCAGGCGGTGGCGGCAATGCTGCTCGACGTGCAGGCGCAGACACCGCGGATCGCGCGCCACATGGCTTCGCATCGGCGCTGGCTCGTGAGCCAGACCAGTTTCGCGCTGGCGATGAGGGCGAAGATGGAGCCCGGCGCGCCGGAACTGACGCCGGGACGGCTTCTCGCGGCGCTGACGCCTCATGTCGAGATCAACCGCAAGACGCTGAGCCAGTATCTGGGCGAGATGGAGGCGCATGGGCTGCTCGCCCCGCCGGACGAGTACAAAGGCGACGGGCGGCTGCGCCCCGTGACCACCACGCCCCTGGCAGAGCAAGGGATGCGGCGTTGGTGCGAGGGCCACCTGCACTGTCTCGATATCCTCGATGGCGGCGCGCGGCTGGACGCGGCCCGGCGCGACCCCGACCTCGCCTTCGCGATGCAGCGGCAGATGGTCGAGATCATCCGGGTCGATCCCGAATGGCACGCCCCGCCCGCGGCGATGGCGCATTTCCTCGGCTCCGACACGGGCGGGATGATGCTGCATGCGCTCACGCGGATGCTGCGAGATCTGCGCGAAACGGACGGGCGCATCTATCTCGAACGGGTCAGCATCGCCGATTTCGCCGAGCAGTTCCTGATCTCGGTCTCGAAGATCAAGCGCATGGTCCAGAAAGCCGAAGAGGCGGGCAACCTGGGATGGGAAGAGCCGCGCCGACGCGGCAGGCTCTGGCTCTCGCCCGATTTCATCCGCGCCCACTTCCGCCGGCAGGCAGTGAAGTTCGAAGCGGTCGAGCGCGCCTATCGCGCTGTCGCGTGAAAGTCACAGGCGGGTTGCGCGGGCGGGTGACGGGCGATCTGTCCGAAAATGACCGCTGAATTTCAAACACTTCTCGGTTAGGCTTACCTCTCGGGAAGATCGTGTCATTCTCGCTTCGGATCCGAGAACAAGGGGGCGGACCCTCCGAAGCTGCGGAAGATCACGACGGTGCGCCGGTTTGGCGCAATCCCGGTTTCGCGGCCGGAGCGACTTCGTGGGGTGGTGCGCCCCGGCCGCAGCTTTCCGAGCCCGCGCGCACCAGACGTTCATCGCATCGCCCGCCGCGCCAACCGGGGCACCTTCCTCCGTCGCGTCAGCGCCCCCTGCCCGCTCCCTATCCAGGGTTCCCGCCCTCGCCCACGCGTACACCCTGCCCGGACGTCATTTCACCGCTCGCAGGCCGCTCTGCGGCCCCTTTTCGCCTTGCCACCATGGCTGAGGCTCAATAGAAGGACGCCTGAAATTCGAGAACCGGCCGCGATCCGCGCGGCGCCCAGAGACAAAGGACAAACCATGCAGGTCACCGAGACCCAGAACGACGGCCTCAAGCGCGGCTACGAGATCACCATCACCGCCAAGGAACTCGACGAGAAGGTCACCGCGAAGCTTTCCGAAGCGCAGCCCGAGATCGAGATGAAGGGCTTCCGCAAGGGTAAGGTGCCGATGGCGATGCTGCGCAAGCAATTCGGCCCGCGCATCCTCGGCGAAGCGATGCAGGAATCGGTCGACGGCGCGATGAGCGAGCATTTCGACAAGACCGGCGACCGCCCCGCGATGCAGCCGAAGATCGAGATGAAAGACGGCGAGAACTGGAAAGAGGGTGACGACGTGGTCGTGACCGTCGAGTACGAAGCGCTGCCCGACATCCCGGACGTCGATCTTTCGGGCGTCAAGCTCGAGCGTCTGGTCGTGAAGGCCAACGAAGGTGAAGTGAACGAAGCGCTGGAAAGCCTCGCGGCAACCGCGAAGAACTTCGAAGCCAAGGATGGCAAGGCCGAGAACGGCGATCAGGTCGTGATCGACTTCGAAGGCTTCGTCGACGGTGAAGCGTTCGAAGGCGGCAAGGGCGAAGGCTACCCGCTGGAGCTCGGCTCGGGCTCGTTCATCCCCGGCTTCGAGGAGCAACTCGTTGGCGCGAAAGCCGGTGACGACGTCGAAGTGACCGTGAAATTCCCCGAGGAATACGGTGCGGAGCATCTCGCGGGCAAGGAAGCGCTGTTCAAGTGCAAGGTCCACGAAGTGAAGGCGCCGAAGGCTGCCGAGATCGACGACGAGATGGCCAAGCAGTTCGGTGCGGAAGACCTCGCCGCGCTGAAAGCGCAAGTCGCCGAGCGTCTCGAAGCCGAGTACCAGGGCGCCGCACGTCAGGTGATGAAGCGCGGCCTGCTCGACCAGCTCGACGATCAGGTGAAGTTCGACCTGCCCCCCTCGCTCGTGGAAGCCGAGGCCAAGCAGATCGCCCACCAGCTCTATCACGAAGAGAACCCGGACGATCACGGCCATGACCACGGCGAGATCGAGACCACCGAGGAGCACACCACCCTCGCCGAGCGCCGCGTGCGTCTTGGCCTGCTGCTCGCCGAAATCGGCCGCAAGCAGGAGATCGAGGTCTCCGACGCCGAGATGACGCAGGCGATCATGAACCAGGCACGTCAGTACCCGGGTCAGGAGCGCGCCTTCTTCGAATTCGTGCAGCAGAACCCGCAGATGCAGCAGCAGCTGCGCGCGCCGATCTTCGAAGACAAGGTCGTCGATTACATTGCCGGTGAAGCCAAGGTGGACGACAAGGAAGTCACCAAGGAAGAGCTGCAGAAAGAGATCGAGAAGCTCGACGAGCTGTGATCTCCGGGCGCTAAGCCCAAAATTAGCGAAGGCCGCCTTTCGGGGCGGCCTTTTGCGTTTCCGGGCGTGGTCCGGCGCGGAGCGCGGTCGCGCCGCGTCACTCTGCGCCCGGCACCTTCAGGAATTTGGCGCTCGGAATGAGCGAGGGCAGCCCGGTCGCGGTCGCCACGTCGCGCAGGGTCTGCGCGGCCCGGTCGACCTGCAAGGACGCCGTGCGTTCCGCCGCCGGGTTGCCGGGTTCGATCCGGTCATGGATCGCGCTGCGTAGTACCTCGCCCACCGAGGCAAGCCGGTCGCGCGCGCCCTCGGGATCGTGCAGGTACAAAAGCCCGCCGGTCACGAGGATCGTGTGGGTCAGCGCGAAGTGCAGGATCGAAAACAGCCGCATCTCGGGGCCTCTTCAGGTTGCTTGCCCTGCGAGGATTCCCTGCAAAAGCGGCGAATTTTGGGCCTGCTTCAGGCCAGCCGCGCTCAGCGTTTGCGCGAGGGCGCGGGCGCCACGGCATCGGCCACTGCCGCGTTGCGCGCGCCCAAGGGAAGCGGCGCGCCAATGGTGCTGTCCTTCGCCGTCTGATGCTCTGCCTCGGAGTTGATCTCCGCGCCCACCAACACCGCCGTCGTCGAAAGCCAGATCCACATCATCAGCACCACCACCGCGCCGATCGAGCCATAGGTGCTCGAGTAATTCGCGAAGTTCGAGGTGTAGAAGGAGAACGCCGCCGAGACGATCAGCAGGAGCAGCGAGGCAACGATCGCCCCCGGGACGACCCAGATCCAGCGCGGCGCGTTGCGCGCGGGTGCGTAGCGATAGAGAAGCATCAGCATCCCCATCAGCACCAGTGCCATCACCGGCCAGCGTCCCCAGCGCAGCACCGCGTCGAAGGCGCCGCCCAGCGGGATGAAATCCAGCGCGACCGGCAGCACCGCCGCCACGAGGATCAGCGCACAGACCATCACGACCCCGGTAATCGTCATGCCCAGCCCGAAGAGATTGAGCTGCACGAAGCTCCGCCGCTCCCTCTCGCCATAGGCCACGTTGAGCGCCCCGATGATCGCCTTCACACCGCCATTGGCCGACCAGAGTGCCAGCAGAATGCCGAAGATCGAGGCGAGACCGAGCGCGTTGGAACTCGACCCGATCAACTGCTCGAGTTGGGTGCGGATCAGGCTCAGCGCCTCGGGCGGGACGACGTTCTTCAGCGCGTCAAGATCCTGCAGCATGGTCTGGCGGTCCGCGAAAATGCCGTAGATCGAGACGGTTGCGGTCAAGGCCGGGAACAGCGCGAGCAGCGCGTAGAAGGTCACGCCCGCCGCCACGGCCAACACGCGATCCTCGTCGATCTGGCCATAGGCGCGCGCAACGATGGCCTTCCAGCCTGCGCGGGGGATTGCGAAGGGGCTTTCTGCCTGACGTCCTAGCGCGCGATCGGCGGGCCGGTCGTAGCGGTCGGTGCGGGTGGCGGGAATATGCCGCGCGCTGCGGCCTTCGGTCGGGCCGTGGATCGCGGCCTGCCGATCCTCCTGATAACGCCGCCACATGAGGTAGGCGCCGAAGCCCAGAAGCCCCGCCTGAACGAGCCTGTCGCGTGTGCTGGATGTCGCGTCGCGTGGGCTTCGCCCCGGTCGTTTCGTCATGCGCGTCCCCTGTTTTCAAAGCTCTGGAGGCTATTTAGGGGCCAACGCCGGATTGCGGTACGCGGTTCCGGGATCTGCGCCGCGCGTCTCGGCCCGAATATGTCTTTAGACATAATTCGCTGAAGCATCCGCGCAGGCAAGCATGAAAAAACCGCGCCCCGGAAGGCGCGGTTCTCTGTCTTTCGACTGAAGGGTCTGAGCGACCGATCAGGCGTTGTTGTCGTCTTCGGCCGACTCCGGGGTGGCAACGGGGCCGCCCTCGTCGTCGTCGGAGGTCGCGCCGCCGATATCGTCGAACAGTTCGGCGATCTCGAATTCGGCCGCAGCCTCTTCCTCGGCCGCCACGTCCTGGATCGACTTGCCCGACGCCTGCAGTTCGGCCTCTTCGGGCGAACGTGCGACGTTGAGCTTGATCTCGGCGACGACTTCGGGGTGCAGGTGCACTTCGACGTCATGCAGGCCGAGAACCTTGATCGGCTGGCGGATGATGACCTGCTTGCGGTCGACCGAGAAGCCCTGCTCGGAGGCGATGTTCGCCGCGTCACGGGTGGTGACCGAACCGTAGAGGTTGCCGCCGTCCGAGGCGGAACGGATCACGACGAAGGTCTCGCCGTCGAGCTTCGACGCCAGAGCTTCGGCTTCTTTCTTGGTTTCGAGGTTGCGTGCCTCGAGCTGGGCCTTGCGCTCTTCGAAAGCTTTGATGTTGCCTTCGTTGGCGCGCAGCGCCTTGCCCTGCGGCAGCAGGTAGTTGCGGCCGAAGCCGTCCTTGACGGTGACGACGTCACCCATCTGGCCGAGCTTGGCCACGCGTTCGAGAAGGATCACTTCCATCGGTCGGTCTCCTTATTTCACGGCGTAGGGGAGCAGGGCGAGGAAACGGGCGCGCTTGATTGCGCGGGCCAGTTCACGCTGCTTCTTCGCCGAGACGGCGGTGATGCGGGCGGGGACGATCTTGCCGCGCTCAGAGATGTAGCGCTGCAGAAGACGGGTGTCCTTGTAGTCGATCTTCGGCGCGTTCTCACCCGAGAACGGGCAGACCTTGCGACGGCGGAAAAACGGTTTTGCCATGGTGTCTACTCCTGTCTACCGATCAACGGCGCTCGCGACGGTTGTCGCGCTCGTCGCGTTTCTGCATCTGGACCGAGGGGCCCTCTTCGTGCTCGTCGACCTTGATGGTCATGACGCGCATCACGTCGTCGTGCAGACGGGCCAGACGCTCCATTTCCTGCACGGCGGCCGACGGGGCGTCGGTGCGCAGGTAGGCGTAGTGACCCTTGCGGTTCTTGTTGATCTTGTAGGCCATGGTCTTCACGCCCCAGTACTCGGAATCGACGACTTTGCCGCCGTTGTCCGACAGGACCGTGGAGAAATGTTCGACAAGGCCTTCGGCCTGCGCGTTGGACAGATCCTGACGCGCGATGAGGACATGCTCGTAAAGCGGCATGCGAACTCCTGTATTTCGAGGCGGCTTCAACGTTGGGCGATGATACTTCCGCATCCCAACACGAGAGGCTCCGCCGGTTCATAGCAAACGCGGAAGATGCGGCCTTATACGGGATGGGCGCAGGGATGCAAGGAAAAATCCGGGGGCCTGCGGGGCGCATTTGCGCCCTGCCCTGCCCGGCTCAGTCCAGCTCACCCGCGGCGAGGATGGGACCGGGCAGCGGGCCATGTTCGCTCGCCAGGGATTCCTGAACGATCACCACCGCGGGCGCGTCCCCGTCGACATCGACCGAGAGCGTAACCGGCTTGCGCCCGTCCCATTCGGCGATTCCGGTCAGGCTGGTGACGATGTTCTTGTAGGTCACCGTGCGCCCGGCATTCTCGCCGCGCAGGATGTCGACCGTGGCGGAGGGATTGTAGCGCACGAGCTGCACCATTGCGGGCGTCTCCAGCGCGTCGACCGGGGTCAGCTCGATCTCGTAATGATCGCCCTCACCGGTGATCTTCAGATCGACCTCGGGATGGACATCGGTCTCGCGCAGGATCGCATTGTTGAGCGCCGCTTTCTGCGGTCCGACCAGCGTCTCGCGGCCGGCGATGATCATCTGCGGCGTGTAGACCGTGCGCTCACCGGCGGCGATCGCATAGGATTTCTGGCGCGCGGAGAATTCCGGCTTTCCGAAGGGATCCTTCCAGCCGAGGTAGTCCCAGTAGTCGACATGCAACGCCAGCGCGATCACGTCGTCGCGGTCGGCAAGCTCCTTGAGAAGCGCGTCCGCCGGCGGGCAGGACGAACAACCCTGCGAGGTATAAAGCTCGACCACGACGGGGTTTTTCTCCTCGTCGTCATTCGGGTCGGGATTCGCGGGCGCAGCCTTGGCGGAGGGCTCGGATTTGGCAGGCGCCATCTGATCGAGCAGCGCCCCGGACGCATCGAGACGCATCCCAGGCGGCGCATCTGCCGCCCCTTGCGCACAAGCGATTACCGCGGAGCTGACCAGCCCCACGGCACATGCAGCTCCGATCGCGGTCAAACGTCCTGCGCGCACTCGAAAAATTCTCCTCAATTCGCCGTCTTTATACTTAGCGTTTCCGCTCTGGCCATGCCTAATCAATGTTTTGAGAGTTTTCTTTCTGTCCGAACGCGCAAAACGATATAAATCAAACGTATCCGGCTCGGGATTGGATCAAAGTGACGCGAGGTCGCCTGAGAGGCCGCTTTTGTGTGCAACGGTATACAAAAAATGGTCCGACCCTCTTGAACGGATCGCGCGCTTGGGGCAAACACACGCCAGCGACACCCTTAGGACCCTTGAAGGGAGGCCATTCTCATGCCCATCGTTACCGGTAAGGATACCGCGAAGACCCGCCGCGAACTCAGCGTCGGCTCGAAGACCTATGCTTATTACTCGATCCCCGCCGCCACCGAGGCTGGCCTGGGTGATTTCTCGAAGCTGCCCGCCTCGCTGAAGGTGGTTCTGGAGAACCTTCTGCGGTTCGAGGATAACGGCTTCACGATCTCGACCGACGACATCAAGGCCTTCGGCGAATGGGCCGAGAAGGGCGGCAAAAACCCGCGCGAGATCGCCTACCGCCCCGCCCGCGTGCTGATGCAGGACTTCACCGGCGTTCCCGCCGTGGTCGACCTCGCCGCGATGCGTGATGGCATCAAGGGTCTGGGTGGCGACGCGCAGAAGATCAACCCGCTCGTGCCCGTCGACCTCGTGATCGACCACTCGGTCATGATCGACGAATTCGGCAACCCGCGCGCGTTCCAGATGAACGTTGACCGCGAATACGAGCGCAACATCGAGCGCTACAAGTTCCTCAAGTGGGGCCAGACCGCGTTCGAGAACTTCCGCGTGGTTCCGCCGGGCACCGGCATCTGCCACCAGGTGAACCTCGAATACCTCGCCCAGACCGTCTGGACCGACAAGGATCAGGACGGCACCGAAGTCGCCTATCCCGACACGCTCGTGGGCACCGACAGCCACACCACCATGGTCAACGGCGCGGCCGTTCTCGGCTGGGGCGTGGGCGGTATCGAAGCTGAAGCCGGCATGCTCGGCCAGCCGATCTCGATGCTGATCCCGGAAGTCGTGGGCTTCAAGCTGACCGGCGCGATGGTCGAAGGCACCACCGGCACCGACCTCGTGCTGAAGGTCGTCGAGATGCTCCGCGCCCATGGCGTGGTCGGCAAGTTCGTCGAATTCTACGGCGACGGCCTCGACCACCTGCCGCTGGCGCAGCGCGCGACCATCGCCAACATGGCCCCCGAATACGGCGCGACCTGCGGCTTCTTCCCGGTCGATGACGAAACCCTGCGCTATCTCGAGCAGACGGGCCGCGACAAGGACCGCATCGCGCTGGTCGAAGCCTATGCCAAGGAAAACGGCATGTGGCGCGACGCGGATTACGCGCCGATCTACTCCTCGACGCTCGAGCTGGACATGAACACCATCGTTCCGGCGATCTCGGGCCCGAAGCGTCCGCAAGACTATGTCGCGCTGACCAAGGCGGCCGACGCCTTCGAGAACGTCGTGGCCGACTATCGCGGCATCGACATCTCGGAAGACGCCAAGGACATGGCCGACGAAGGCCCGGCCGCGACCAAGTCGGTCTCGATCGGCAAGACCGCCAAGGTCGAAGGCGAGGATTACGAGCTGCGCGACGGCTCGGTGGTGATCGCCTCGATCACGTCCTGCACCAACACCTCGAACCCCTACGTGCTGATCGGCGCGGGCCTCGTGGCGCGGAAAGCGCGTGAACTGGGCCTCAACCGCAAGCCCTGGGTGAAGACCTCGCTGGCACCTGGCTCGCAGGTCGTGTCGGAATACCTCGAAGCCGCTGGCCTTCAGGAAGACCTCGACGCGGTTGGCTTCAACCTCGTGGGTTACGGCTGCACCACCTGTATCGGTAACTCGGGTCCGCTCCAGCCGGAAATCTCGAAGGCGATCAACGACAACGACCTGATCGCGACCTCGGTGCTCTCGGGCAACCGGAACTTCGAAGGCCGGATTTCGCCCGACGTGCGCGCCAACTACCTCGCCTCCCCGCCCCTCGTGGTGGCCTACGCGCTGGCTGGCGACATGAACATCGACCTGTCGAGCGAGCCGATCGCCCAGACGCCGGATGGCAAGGACGTCTACCTGAAAGACATCTGGCCGACCGACAAGGAGATCGCCGATCTCGTCGAGAAGGTCGTCACCCGCGAGAAGTTCCAGTCGAAATACGCCGACGTCTTCAAGGGCGACGAGAAGTGGCAGGCTGTGGAAGTCGAAGGCGGCGAAACCTATGACTGGCCCGCCAGCTCGACCTACATCCAGAACCCGCCCTACTTCAAAGGCATGTCGCCGGAAGCAGGCACGATCTCGAACATCAAGGGCGCGGGCATCCTCGCCGTGCTGGGCGATTTCGTGACCACCGACCACATCTCGCCGGCGGGTTCGTTCAAGCCCGACACCCCGGCCGGGAAATATCTGGTCGAGCGTCAGGTCGCGCCGAAGGACTTCAACAGCTACGGTTCGCGCCGTGGTAACCACGAAGTCATGATGCGCGGCACCTTCGCCAACATCCGCATCAAGAACGAGATGCTGGACGGCGTCGAGGGCGGCTTCACCAAGGGCCCCGACGGCGAGCAGACCACGATCTTCGACGCGGCGATGGCCTATGAGAAAGCCGGCAAGCCGCTGGTGATCTTCGGTGGCGAGCAATATGGCGCAGGCTCCTCGCGCGACTGGGCGGCGAAGGGCACCAACCTGCTCGGCGTCAAGGCCGTGATCGCGGAGAGCTTCGAGCGTATCCACCGCTCCAACCTCGTCGGCTTCGGCGTGATCCCCTTCGAGTTCACCGAAGGCCAGACCCGCAAGGATCTGAACCTGACCGGCGAAGAAGAGGTCTCGATCGAAGGTCTGGAAGGCGAAATCAAGCCGCAGTCGATCGTGCCTTGCACCATCACCTACAAGGACGGCACCACCAAGGAGATCAAGCTCAAAAGCCGGATCGATACCGCGGTGGAGATCGAATACCTCAAGAACGGCGGCGTGCTGCACTACGTGCTGCGCAACCTCGCCAAAGCCTGAGGCTGACGGTCACGAGATTGGAGAAGGCCCCGCGAGCGCGGGGCCTTTTTCGTTCGGGAGGAGCGATCCGACTTTCGCCCGGGCGTCCAGCCCGGGCCGCGCCCGACCTCCCCCCCGGGAGGGCGCGACTGCGCTGCACCACTGAGACTAGGCCGTCGGGGCGACGGAGAAATAAAGTTCCCTCGCCCACATCTCACGAGCGCCCACCCGAGGTCGGGCGCGGCCCTCAGCGCGCGATTCCCGCCATTCGCCCGGTCTGTGCTATACTCGGCCTCTCACGAAGGGAGGGCGACGCGATGAACAGACGCGAGATGTTGGCCCTGACGGTCGGAGCGATGACGGCGGGAGGCGCGTTGGGAGGCGCGCGGCCCGTGCAGGCCGAGGCGGTGATGGGCGATGGCGGGCTCTACCGGCAGCCCTTCTTCCACGAAGGGTTCCTCGATCTGGGAGAGGATCTTCAGGAGGCTGCGGATCAGGGCAAGGGGCTGATGGTGCTCTTCGAGCAGCGCGGCTGCCCCTATTGCCGCGAGATGCATCTGGTGAATTTCGCCAAGCCAGAGATTACCGGGCTGATCGAGAAGAGCTATCTGGTGGTGCAGCTCGATCTCTGGGGCGCGCGCGAGGTCACCGATTTCGACGGCGAGGCCTTGGAGGAGCGCGCGCTGGCGCAGAAATGGGCGGTGAACTTCACGCCGACGCAGGTGCTGATCCCCGCCGCGAACGCAGGCGCGCAATCCGTGCGCGAGGCCGAAGCCTTCAGAATGCCGGGCTATTTCAAGCCCTTCCATCATCTGGCGGGACTCGAATACGTGGCCAGCGGCGCCTATGCCGATCAGCCGTTCCAGCGCTTCTTGCAGGACAAATTCTCTGAACTCAGCGCTAAGGGCATCGACCCGGACGTCTGGTAAGAGCCAAATGAAAACGGCCCGCGCGATTGCACGGGCCGTCTCAAACCGTCACACGGGCTCAGCTTACGCGAGCGCGAGGTTACCTGCCGACTGGCGGCCGTCACGGCCGGTTTCCAGATCGTAGGTCACTTTCTGACCGTCATCGAGACGCTGGATGCCAGCGCGCTCAACGGCGGAGATGTGAAGGAAGATGTCCTTGCCGCCATCGTTCGGTGCGATGAAGCCATAACCCTTGGTGCTATTGAACCATTTCACGGTGCCTTCGGCCATCGTGAGTCTCCTATTAAATTATGCTGCCTGCGAAATGCGTCAGCTCGGCGTAGTCAGTTCTTGAAAGCAAACTGAAGCCGTAAGGAGACAGTGCATCTGGGAATCAAACATAGCGAGAGAAGACATAAGGCGAACGGGCGAAAATTGCAATCGTCAAAGCGGGCGCGCCTCCTTGCGCACCCAATATCTTCGACGGCGACGCGCGGCTTCCCGCCGACGCCGGTCCGGGCGAGAAATCGAAGAGATTTTGGACCTTTGCCAAGGCGCCCGCGTTACTCCCTAGCGAACACAGAGATCTTCAGTCGCTGAAGACCCAGGAGGACCCCCATGACAGCAGCTCCGCTTGGCCCCGGCCAACTCAACGCAATCGACCATGGCGGCTCGGGTCGGCCCGTGGTCCTGATCCACGGCTGGCCGCTCTCGGGCAAGGCGTGGGAACGGCAGGTCCCGGCCCTGCTCGACGCCGGCCACCGCGTCATCACCTATGACCGCCGAGGCTTCGGTCTGGCGGAAAAACCCACCGAGGGCTTCGATTACGACACGCTCGCCGCCGATCTCGATGCCCTCATCACGGCGATGGATCTGCATGACGTGACACTGGTGGGCTTCTCGATGGGCGGCGGCGAAGTCGCGCGCTACATCCGCAATCACGGCGAAGGCAGGCTGCGCGCCGCTGTGTTCGCCTCCGCCGTGACCCCCTATCTGATGCAGAGTGACGACAACCCCGACGGCCCGCTGACCAAGGAGGCCGCCGAGGAGATGGAGCAGGGCCTGCGTGATGGGCGCGAGAGCTTCTTCCCGCAATTCGTAGAGACTTTCTACAGCGCCGGCGGAGAGCTCAAGGCCTCGGACGAGGATTGCGAAAAGGCGGTAACGCTGTGCAACCAGTCCGACCAGAGCGCGGCGCTCGGCTGCATGGAAGCGTTCGGCACGACCGATTTTCGCGCCGACCTGGAGGCCGTGCGGGTGCCGGTTCTGGTGATTCACGGCGACAGCGACGAGATCGTTCCGCTCGAAGGCTCGGCCGCGCGGACCTACAAGGCGATCCCCGACAGCCAGTTCTTCACGATCAAGGGCGCGCCGCATGGCTGCAACGTCACCCATTCGGAAGAGTTCAACATCGCGCTGATGGAGTTCCTGAAGTAACGCCCCCCGGGCTTCGGCCTTCTATCAGTCCGGCCCGCGATCCCTTGCGGGCCGGGTTTCTATTGTCTAAAATGTTCATGTTTTGTTTTCACCACCCCTCTCTGTCGCTGCGACCCGATGACCACGCCCCACCCTTTCCCCCTGCGCGAAGGCCGCACCCATGAGGTCTGCGGCATGGGCACCACAAGCTTCGCCTGCGCGGTCTGCGCCAGCACCACGGGGCCGATCCTCTGGGTGAACGAACGCCATCGCCGCGAAGGGCTCAATCCGCGCGGTCTGGTGAGCTTCTTCGACCCCGGGCGGCTTCTGCTGGCGCGCGGCAAGGACCAGACCGACACGCTCGCGGTGATGGAAGAGGCGCTGCGCGACGGCTCGGTGCCGCTTGTGATCGGGGAATTGCCGCGCGAGATCGGGCTGACGGCGGGGCGGCGGCTGCAACTGGCCGCCAAGGAGGGCCGCGCGACGGGGCTGTGCCTGATCCTGCCCGATGGCGGCTCGAACGCGGCGGAGACGCGCTGGCACGCGATGCCGATTTACGACAAGCTGCTGCGCGAGGGCGTGGACTCGCCGCGTCTGCGCTGGCGGCAGCTGAAGAACAAATCCGGCCCCTGCCGCGCCTGGGAGGTGGAGTGGAACGCGAAGACCCGCACGCCCGAGATCCTGTCGGTCAATGACTGCGCACCGTCGAGCGTACCGGTGTAGCGCTGCGCTTCAGAGGTCGAGCTTGTCCTCGATCGCGCCGATCTGGGCGACCGGATCGACGGGCCATTGGCTGATATTCTGCAAGCCGCGATCTTCCAGCACCTCGCTGCCCGGATGATCTGCCAGCCACGCCTCGATCTGTGCATCGCGGGCGCGCAGGAGTGCGGCGAATTGCGGCCGGTAGAGCGTGACCATCGCGCTCAGCCAAAGGTTCACCGCCCAGTTCGGATGCGCCAGTTCGATCGCGAAATGATCGAGCAGCCGGATCATGTCTTCGGCGCGATAGAGGCATTCGTCCGTCACCCAGCGATTGGTGGTGAAAATGCGGATCGCCCGGCCCTTCGCATCCACGCTGATCGCGCCGATATGGACGAAGCGCGCGGACCTGTCCTCGGGGATTTTCGCACCGGGCAGATCCCACGGCTCCAACTCCGGAATGATCCCTTCGGGGCGCATGAACAGGTGGAAATGCCCGTTCTCTCCCTCGGCCATCTCGCGCGCGTCATGGGCATGGTAGAAATAGTGGCAATGCGTCTCGGTATCGAAGACATCGCCCTGCGGGTAGCGCGACCAGACAAGGAAATCCCCCTGCCCGCGCAGCACTTCCGAGACGACGCTCATTCCCGATTTCGCCAGCACCGTCTCGCATTCGAGCACGGTCTCGGCCGCGTCATGCATCTCTTCCAGTCGGGCACGAGGCAGCCCCTCGATCCCCGGATCGGCGATGCGCAGCGTGGGCGCTGGCGTCGCCGGGTTGGCACTGTCGGGTGACATCTCGGAGGATGTTTCGGGTCGCGTCATCGGTCTCTCCTCATGCGAACGGGGCCAGCCTAGGCGCTGACCCCGTCCTTGTCATCGCGGCATCTGCGCTCAGAGCGGCTCCATGCCGAGCATCTCACGCACAGCCGGTTCACGCGAGGTCTTCAGACCAATCTGGCGGCCTTCCTGCACGGCGATCTCGTTCGGAACGCCTTTCGAGGCACGGTAGAGCGCCCACATCGCGCCCACGCGGTTCGCGCTCTCGCAATGCAGCAGGATCGGGTAGTTCGCCGGGTCTTCGACGATCTTCGCGAATTCGGCGACCTGTTCCTCGCTCGGCGCCTTGGTCGGCACGGAGATCTGGATATAGTTCATCCCGGCCTTCTGCACGAGATCGCCCTCGTTCGGCGCGCCCTCGTCAGGCTTGAGCAGACTCACGACGGTCTTGAAGCCGAGCATCTTAAGCATCGGGATGCCCGTCGGGTCGATGAAGCCACCGGTGCCGACATAGGGCGTCGCGCGCAGGTAGTTGTCGACGATCGGGGGCATCTTGTCGCCATAGGGCGCCTGCGTGGCCTTGACGGTAGTGTCATAGGGCCCGCTGGCCATCGGTGCCGCGTCGTTGCCCGCATCCGCAGCCTTTGCCGCCGAGGGGGCGCAGGGGTTCGCCGCGGCGGGCGCGCAGGGGTTGGCCGCCGCCGGAGCGCAAGGGTTGGCCGGAGCGCAGGGGTTCGCGACCGCCGGCGCACAGGGGTTGGTCGCCTGCGCGCTGGAGGTGGCGGGAACCGCGGCGCTCATCGCGACCGCCGTCACCGGCACCATCGCGGCGCGCAACAGGCTCTTGCGTTTCTTGTGCAGTTTCATGGACTTTGTCCTCCCTAGGCTATCGTCCGTGTTAATACTGGTTACCCACGCGCGTTTGCTGATGTCAGGGCGAACTCGTCGGCCTCGTCATCCGGGGCGCAGACCTCTTCGGCGGTGAACGGACCGCCACGCGACCGCTCGAGGATCGTGCCGAGGCGGAAGCCCACAGCGGCGATGATGATCAGCGCCAGCAGGATCACCCATTCCGGCAGCCCGAAGAGCTGCGGCAGGGTCTGCGCCGTCGGCCCCTGACCTGCGAGGTAGAAATCCTTGATCGGGTCGAACACCCAGGCGAAGACCGAGGTGCCGAGCACCATGCCGATCGCGAAGACCACCGCGTCGATCCGGCCCGAGGCCACACCGACCACGGAGGTGCCCGGGCAATAGCCGCCCACAGCAAATCCCGCGCCGATGAAGACGCCGCCCAGCAGGATCGCCCAGAAGAAGAGCGTCGGGATGAAGACCGCGGCCGGGCCCATCCAGCCCATCGTCCGCAGCACGTAGAGCCCCACGGCGCAGACGATCACCGCGGTGAACATCACCTTGAAGACCGAGAAGTCGCGCAGCGTGAACTGCCCCGTCAGCTTGCGCGGAGAGCCGAAGCCCGCCGCTTCCAGCGCATAGCCGAACAGGATGCCCGACAGGAGGCCCGAGGCTATGCCGCTATCGTAAAGAGGGATGCTCATTGCCAGATCCTCCGCATCATCATGGAGACGGCGAAGCCCGCCGCGAAGAAGCCGATCAGGAAGACGAAGCCCGCCACGGCGAGCGTCGCGCTGCCCGACAGACCCAGACCCGAGGTGCAGCCGCGCGCCAGACGCGCGCCGAAACCCACCAGCGCGCCGCCCAGCAGCGCATAGACGAGGCGATTGCCGGAACTGGTGCGCGGCCCGCGCTCAACCTTGACCGAGATCCGGCCCGCGCCTTTCGCGCCGAGCCACGCCCCGATCAGGACGCCCACCACTTCCCAGGTGATCCAGCTCAGAAGCGGGCTGCCTGCCGCCATGAAAGGACCGAAATAGGAATTGCCGGCGGTCGCCTGCGGGGCGATCCAGTCATTGGCCTGCGCCGCGAAGCGGGTCACGAAGCCGGATGCGCCGAGCCCGTGCCCGGTCACGATGAAGGTCAACAGCAACGCGAGGCCGAGCGCAGTGCCGGCGGCGAGCGGTGACCAGAATGGTTTTGGAGCGTCTCTCATGAAAACCTCCGATCCTCCCATAATCATATTCAAAGATGATGATACAACACACCCGAACCGTTTCAACATTTTTAACCGCTGCAATGCGGCAAATGACATATTGTCGGAAGGCACCCTACCCGCCCGCCAGAGAAAACCACCGAAAGCCAAAGCCTTGCCCCAATCCCCCGCCTCCTTCACCGCGACGATTGATCGCGACGGTCGCTGCGAATTGGCGCGGTCGGGGGGGCGGCTTTTTCCCTATTGGAGCTTTACCAAACCGGTGATTGCGGCTCTGGCGCTGATGCTCGAGGCCGAGGGGTGGCTCGACCTGCGCGCGCCGCTCGACCTGCCGGAGCTGCCCGGTGGCATCACCCTCGCCCGTCTGCTCGACCACAGCGCGGGCCTGCCCGATTACGGCACCCTGCCCGACTATCACGCCGATGTCGCCGCCGGACGCGCACCGTGGCCGCGCGATCTGCTGGTGGCACGGGTTTTGGCGCAGCACTCGCGCGACGAGTGGCGCTATTCCAACCTCGGTTACATGCTCGCCCGCGAGGCGATCGAACGGGCAGCGTGCCGGAGCCTCGCGGAGCTGGTACGAGACCGGATCGCTGGACCGTTGGGGCTTGAAAGCGTGCGGCTCGCGGAGGCGCCTGCCGATTTCGCAGAACTTCACTGGCCCGAGGCGCGCGACTACCATCCCGGCTGGGTCTATCACCGCACGCTGATCGGCACGGCGGGCGATGCGGCGCGGCTGTTGCGCGGGCTGAGCGATCTGCTCTCGCAAGACGCATTCGCCCGCATGACCGCCTGTCGCGAGCTGGGCGGCGCGCTGCCGGAGCGACCTTGGACGCGGCATGGCTACGGGCTGGGGCTGATGTGCGGCGACTGGGGCGAGACGCGCGTTTTCGGCCATTCCGGCGCGGGGCCGTTCAGCGCCAACGCCGTCTATCACTGCCCCAAGACAGGCCGCACCGTCGCCGCCTTCACGCATGGCCCCTTCGAGGGGCCGGCGGAGATCGCAGTGGCAAAGCTCGTGGTGGGGCGGTGAGGGCTGCGCCCGACCCTGGGTGGGCGCATGCGCTCCCTAGGTGGATTTCCGTTTATCGCTCCACCTCTCCCTAACTTGCGTTCGCGCGGCTCCGGTGCAGATGCGCCCTCCCGGAGGGAGGGTTGGGCGCAGCCCGGGCTGACCGCCCGGGCGAAGGCACGGTTTCAGACGCGTCCGAAGCCTCCGGCGCATACCTTCGTCGCCAAAAAGAAAGGCGGCAACCTCCGTCGCCGCCTCTCCCAAGATACCGGGAAATCCGATCTCACACGCCGCTGTCGAAGGGCTCGAACGCCTCGGCGCGGGCACGCTTCCAGCGCTTGAGATAGCCGAAGCGGTCGTCATCCTCGCGCAGAAGGAACCCTTCGGGCATGTAGTGATAGATCTCGTCGCCCACTTTGAAATCCCGCTCGCGGTCGCGCACCAGCAGGTGATGCGGCAGGAACTGGCCCGGATGGGTGAGGCCCGCAGCCCCCGTCATTTCGGCCAGCGCCTTCATCGTGTTGCGGTGGAAATTGGCCACGCGGGTCGCCTTGTCCGGCACCACCAGCGCGCGCTGACGGATCGGGTCCTGCGTGGTGACGCCGGTCGGGCAGCGGTTGGTGTGGCACGACTGCGCCTGAATGCAGCCGATCGAGAACATGAAACCGCGCGCCGAATTCGCCCAATCCGCGCCGATCGCGAGAACCTTGGCGATGTGGAACGCGGTGACGACCTTGCCCGAGGCCCCGATCTTCACCTGATCGCGCAGCCCCGCACCGCGCAACGTGTTGTGCACGAAGCTGAGCCCTTCCACGAGCGGGAAGCCCATGTGGTTCGCGAATTCCAAAGGCGCGGCACCGGTGCCGCCTTCCTTGCCGTCGACGACGATGAAATCGGGCGTGATACCGGTCTCGAGCATCGCCTTGACGATGCACATGAACTCGCGGCGATGCCCGACGCAGAGCTTGAAACCCACTGGCTTGCCGCCCGACAGTTCGCGCAGTTCGCCAATGAATTCCATCATCTCGATCGGCGTCGAGAAGGCCGAATGCGAGGCGGGCGAGATGCAGTCGCGATCCATCGGGATGTCGCGCGCCTCGGCAATCTCGGGGGTGATCTTTGCGGCCGGGAGCATGCCGCCGTGGCCCGGCTTCGCACCCTGGCTCAGCTTCAGCTCGATCATCTTGACCTGCGGGTCCTGCGCGCGCTTGGCGAATTTCTCGGGGTTGAAGCTGCCATCGTGATTGCGGCAGCCGAAATAGCCCGAGCCCACCTCGAAGATCAGATCGCCGCCCTCGCGGTGATAGCGCGAGATACCGCCCTCACCGGTGTCATGCGCGAAGCCGCCCATCTTCGCGCCTCTGTTGAGCGCCATGATCGCGTTCGCCGAGAGCGCTCCGAAGGACATCGCCGAAATATTGTAGATCGACGCCTTGTAGGGCTGTTTGCAGGTCTCGCCGCCGATCTCGACGCGGAAATCGCTATCCTCGATGTGGCGCGGCTTCACCGAATGGGTGATCCACTGATAGCCAGATTCCGACACACGCATCCGCGTGCCGAAGGGCTTGGCGTCCTCGATATCCTTGGCCCGCTGGTAGACGATCGTGCGGGTGGCACGCGAGAACGGCACCTCCTCGTCGTCGCCTTCGATCAGGTATTGCCGGATCTCGGGGCGGATCTCCTCGAAGAAGAAGCGCAGATGGCCGAGGATCGGATAGTTCCGGGTGATGGCGTGGCGGCCCTGGATCAGGTCGTAGATGCCGACCAGCGTCAGGAAACCGAAAAGGATCGCGGCGACCAGGAACCAATCTGTCAGGATCAAGCCGGAAAGCGCGAAGAGCGTCAGCAGGGCTGACAGGACGAGCGGAGAAAACCGTATGAAACGCGTGAACATGCCCCCTCCCGCGGGGTTTTTTGTCTTGTGTTCGCTTTGCCCGCCCACTCTAGCGTGCGCGGGTTCTATGTCGAAGAACAATTACGCCCGCAACCCCGGATCGGACCAGATAGCCGCCTCGAGCGCATCGAGCCCGTCGGTCAGCGCGGCGGGGCCCGGCTGCAGAATGAGGGTCGATTTGACTTCGTGCAGCCGGTTTCGCGCAACAGCCGGAACGTCCTGCCAGCCTGGCCTTGCGGAAACTTTCTCGGGGCGGAATTTCTTGCCGCACCAGGAGCCCACGATGACCTCGGGCGCGGCTGCGATCACTTGTTCGGGAGCGACGATGCGATCCTTGGCTTTGCCCTCTTTCGCCAGCTCGGCGAAGACATCGCGCCCACCCGCGATCTCGATCAGCTCCGACACCCAGCCGACGGCAGAGATCAGCGGCTCGTTCCATTCCTCGAACCAGACGCGCGGACGGCTCGGGCGCGGCTTCGCGGCGACCTCCGCCAGACGCGTCTCGTAGCCCGCGGCCAACAGTTCCGCCCGCTCGGTGCAGCCCACCAGCGCGCCCACCGTGCAGATCATGTCGAGGATCCCCGCGACCGAGCGCTGGTTGAACGCGTGCACGGCCACGCCCTCGCGCACCAGCCCCGCGACGATGTCGGCCTGAAGGTCGGAGAACGTCAGGACGAGATCCGGCTCCAGCGCAAGGATCTTCGGTAGATCGGCGGAGATGAAGGCGGAGACGCGCGGCTTTTCCTGCCGTACCCGTTTGGGCCGAACCGCGTAGCCCGAGACGCCGACGATGCGCGCGTCCTCGCCCAGAAGGTAGAGCGTCTCGACCGTTTCCTCGGTCAGGCAGACGATGCGTTCAGGAGGAAATGCCATCAGATCCCCAATGTGGAAAGTGGTTGGAAAACAGCGCCTTCCGACGTGATTTTAAAGTGCGCGCGGATGTGGAAGACCTGCGCCAGAAGCGTCTCGGTCAGGACCTCGCCGGGCGGTCCATCCGCCACAAGCCGCCCGCGATCCATCACCCAAAGCCGGGTGCAATGGCGCGCGGCCAACCCCAGATCATGCAGTGAGGTGACGACCGCGCCGCCCGCCTGCGCGTGGGCGGTGAATACCTGCATCGTCGCGATCTGCGCCGCCGGATCGAGCCCGGCAATGGGCTCGTCTGCGAGGATCAGCGGGCTTTCCTGCGCGAGCGCCCGGGCGATCAGCACCCGCGCCTGCTCGCCGCCCGAGAGCTGCGTGGCGGCGCGGTCTCGGTAAGTGTCGAGCCCCATCCGGCGCAGCGCTTCTTCCACCGCCGCCGCCCCGCGCGTCGCCTGATCGCGGCCATGCGGCAACCGCCCCAGCGCGACCAGATCGGCGACCGACAGCCCCCAGGCGATTTCGCGCGCCTGCGGCAGCCACGCCGCCGCCCGCGCCCGCGCCATCGGATCGAGCGCCGACAGCGAGCTGTCCCCGCGATGCGACAAGAGCCCCATCGCACCGCGCAGCAGCGAGGTCTTCCCCGCGCCGTTGGGCCCGATCAGCCCGATCAGCTCGCCCGGCGTGACCTGCGCCGAGACGTGATCGACGACCGGGCATTCGCCCCGCAGAACGGTCAGGTTTTCCAGCTCCAGCATCAGCCCTCGTGCCCCATCTTGCGGATCATCGACAGGAAGAACGGCGCGCCGACCAGCGCGGTCAGCACCCCCAGTTTCAGGTCGCGTTCGGGCGCGATCACCCGCGTCGCGATATCGGCCAGCGTCAGCATCGCCGCCCCGCCAAGCGCCGAAGCCGGAAGCAGCCGTGAGGGCCGCGCGCCCACGGATTTGCGCAGCAGATGCGGCACGACGAGGCCGACGAAGCCGATCGCACCCGCGACCGCCGTGGCCGCACCGACCATGAGCGCGGTCCCGAAGACGACCTGAAGCCTCAGTTTTTTCAAAGAGATACCAAGCGAAGCTGCAGCATCCTCCCCAAGGCTCAGCGCATCCAGCCCGGCCCCTGCGCGTAGCAGGATCAAAGCGCCCACGATCAGGAACGGCAGTGCCAGGGCAACATGGGTCATCGACCGATCGGCAAGCGAGCCCATCATCCAGAACACGATCTCGGCCGCGGCATAGGGCGACGGAGCGAGGTTCAGCACCAGCGCGGTCGCCGCCGCCGCCAGCGCGGAGACGGCGATGCCTGCAAGGATCAGAACCAGCGCCCGGCCCTCGCGCCCGGCAAGGATCAAGATCAGCGCGACGGCCACGCCCGCGCCCGCCAGCGCGGCGAGCGGCAGGGCCAGGGCGAAGAGCGCGTAGAGCCCGGTCTGGATCGCGATGACCGCGCCAAGCGCCGCCCCTGCAGAGGTGCCGATCAGCCCAGGCTCGGCAAGCGGGTTGCGCAGGAAGCCCTGCATCGCGGCGCCAGACAGCCCCAGCGCGGCGCCAACGCCGATACCGAGGATCGCGCGCGGCAGGCGCAATTCGCGCATCACCAAGCCCGCCGCGCCATCGCCGGAAATGAGCGCGGATATCCCGTCGAGCGGCGAAATCCCCGACGGTCCGATCAGCAGCGACGCTGCGAAAAGCACCGCGCAGAAGGCTGAGAGGAGAATGAGGATCGCGCGATAACTCATTGCGTTAACTTCTCTTTCTCGAACTTGCGCCCAAGCGTCGCCAGTTGCCCTACCGCATTCAGCATCGCCGGTGCGCCGCAGGTCCAGCTCGCATCGCGCAGGCCCCGCACGACCGGAAGATCGCGCAGCACCGGGTGCGCCAGCACCTCCTGCGCGCGGCTCGTGCCGGTGCCGCCTTGCGAGCCCCCCACGACCACCAGATCGGGGCGATCCATCACCAGATCTTCCAGCGGCAACCGTCCGCCCCAGTCGAGCCCCGGCCCGCTGACGACGTTCTGAAACCCTGCCATTTCAAGGATTTGCCCTTCAAGGGTCCGCGGCCCGTAGCCATAGCCCGAGGGCCCGATGATCGCAGCTTTCAGCCCCGGCGCGGGTGTCTGGATCGCCGCCAGCCGCGCATCGAAATCCGCGAGCATCTTCGCCGCGCGACCGGGATGGCCAAGAAGCTTGCCCATCGTCTCGATCCGGCCGCGGATCTCGGGCAGCGAGGTGCCCGGCGGCAGTTGCTCGACCCGGATCCCGAGCGTGCGCAACATGCGGATCGTGTCGGGGTTCGACCACGTATCGGCCAGCACGAGATCGGGATGGAGAATCGAGATTTCCTCGGCGCGACCGTAGTTTACGGGAAGGTCTTCAGCCTGTTTCCAGTGCACCGACATCGACGGGTCGGTCGCGAAATGGCTGACCGAGACGATCTGCGACGGATCGGCCAGCGCCAGCGCCAGCTGATCGGTGCAGAGGTTCATGGAGACGACCCGCCGCGGCACATCTCCCGCAGGCTCTTCCGCCCATGCGGAGGAGGTCGCCGCCAAGGCGGCGAAAAGGGCGGCGCAAACCGCCCATTTCAGATCAGAACCGCGCACGCAGCCCCACATAGGCGGCGCGACCCGAGGTGCCGTAGCCCGGCCAGAGCTGGTAATCGGTGTCGGTCAGGTTCTCGATGCGCAGATAGGCCTCCTTCTCGTTGCCCAGATCGTAGGTCATCTGCGCGTTCAGCAGGCCGTAATCGGGCTGGCTCTGACGATCGGTGACCACACGCATATCGGCGGCGAGCGTGATCTTGTCGGTCACCTGCGCGTCGATGCCCGCGGTCAACGTATGACGCCCGAAGGCCGAGTTCCACGTCGATCCCGACGACAGCCCGTCGGGGTTCTTCCAGTCGAGATAGGTGTAGCCGAGGCTGTAGTTGATCTTGCTGGTGATCGGCCCTTTCAGCCCCAGCTCCAGCCCCTGCCGCTTCGCGGTGCCCGAGGTCTGGTAGTAGGTGCCGTCGTAGTCGATCAGGTCGTCCACCTCGATATGGAACAGCGTCGCGGTCAGCTTATGCGCACCGAAGTCACGCTCGACGCCGAGATCGTAGCTCAGCGATTTCTCGGGCTTGAGGTCGGGATTGCCCACGTAGCCGTCATAGAGTTCATAACCCGACGGCGCGCGGAAGCCATTGCCGATCGACGCCCGGTAGAGCGTCGCGGCGTCGGCCTGCCACGTCACGCCCAGACGACCCGTGGTGTTGCCGCCGAAATCCGAGTGATCGTCGTGGCGCGCGGAGGCGGTCACGTTCACCCCGTCCATCGGCGAGAAAGCATATTCACCGAAGATACCCGTATCCGCCGTCAGGACGTGGCCCGAGACATAGGTGCCTGTATAGGTTTCCAGCGTGCGATCCGCCCCGAAGGTCAGCCGCCCCGGCCCGAGATCGGTCGAGGCTTTCCAGTCGAGTTTGCGGCGCTTGCCCTCGTAGCCATAGTCATAGACCGGATACCAGCGCGAGGTCGTGTAATAGGTCAGACCGAGCTCGTGATCGAGCGGGCCGGTCGCGAATTTCGCGAAGAGACGTCCGCCCCGCTCCTTGTGGATCGTGTATTCCCCGTCGTCGGAGGGCGGCGAGGTGAAGGCATTGTCGAACTCGCCCCGATCGTTCTGCGCGAACCCGTTGAAGCCGATCAGCAGATTGTCGGAGATGCGCTTCTGCGCGCGCAGGCTGACACGGTCGGCGCGGTAGCCGTCCTTCTCGGTATTGCCGTTCTTCTTGTCGGCGGCCGAGAAGCCTGCAGTGTAAATTTTCGACAGCTGAATCGCGAGCTCGTCATCGCCCTTCTTCCAGCCGAAATTATAGGCCGCATTCGCGGTGTGGTAGGAGCCGAGCTCGAGCTTGACGCTTTGGCTCACGCCATCCTCGGTCGGGCGCGGCGTGTCGAGGTTGATCACACCGGCGACCGCCTGCCCGCCATAGACCGCCGATTGCGAGCCGCGCATGATCTCGACCCGGTCGTAGTTGAACGTGTTGAACCGGCCCAGGTCGGGCAGCACCTGCGTCGCCGACGGATCGGAGACGTCGATCCCGTCCACCACGACCTTCACGTAGTTCTGCGACACGCCGCGAATGGTGAAGCCGGTCTGCGCGCCCATCGGCCCGCGCGACAGGATGCCGACGCCCGGCGACTGCGCGATCAGGTTGGCGAGACGGGTCTGGCCCGAACGCTCCAGCTCCTTGCGCGACAGCACGGTGACCGCCTGCGCGGTCTTGTCCGACGATTGCGGCTCGAGCGCGCCGTGATAGATCACGATCTCATCGAGTTGGTAAGGTTGCGCATCTTGCGCGAGCGCGGGGCCTGCCAGCGCTGTGGTGAGCATCAGGCCCACGGTCAAACGGGTGCGGATCATATCCAATTCCCTCGTGCCGCGACTCTGCGGTCGCGTGAACTTCGCATTGCAAGTCTTTGGAAATTTGGAATTTCCGCCGACGGTGAAAAATGTCACCACTGACGGAAGACCGCCTCCGCTGCGCGCCCCGCACAGGCAGAAAGGATGAGCGCCTCGGCAGGTCTCCTGGCTCGCGGGTCCTGGTTCCGGCTGGCCTTCCCGGGTCTCCCCAGTGGCTCAGTCAGCCGTCACTCGCCGCTCACAGTTGCGGGGGCAGCCCCGGAATGAATGCACGCATCGCACCGGGTTCCCTTTTCATCCGCTTTCGCGGAACCGAAGTGCCCCTGCTGTGCCGCGCGCGCCGCACTGAGTCAAGAATATTTCAGCTTTCCACGGCGCGCCGGCAGCGTCGGTTGAACCGGATCGAGGATAGCAGCGCGAGACCGATCAGCCCGGCCCCGATCAGGCCGGTGATCACCTCGGGCACTTCCACCAGCGTCTGCGCGAACATGACGACGGAGAGGATCAGGATCGACCAGAAGGCGCCGTTCTCGAGATAGCGGAATTCGCTGAGCGTGTTGCGCTCCACCAGCATCAGGGTCATCGAGCGCACGTACATCGCGCCGATCCCCAGACCGATCGCGATCAGAAACAGGTTCTGGGTCAGCGCGAAGGCCCCGATCACCCCGTCGAAACTGAAGGACGCATCGAGCACTTCGAGATAGAGAAACGCGCCGAGGCCCGCCTTGGCCGTCTCGGCGGCGATATTCGTCCGGTCGAGCACGTGGCTGAGCACCTCGACGCCGAGAAAGGTCGCAAGACCGCAGATGGAGGCGAAGAGGAACTCGTCCTCGCGCCCCTCCGGCAGAATCCAGGTGAAAAGCAGAACGACGACCAGCACGAAGCCGATCTCCAGGCCCCGGATCGACGCGAGCGCGCGCAACCGGCGCTCCAGCGCGCGGATCCAGTCGACCTCCTTGCCCTCGTCGATGAAATAGGTGAGCGCTACCATCATCAGGAAGGCGCCACCGAAGCCCGCGATCGACAGATGCGCGTCCTCGATGATCTCGGCATATTCGGCCGGGTGTTTCGCAGCCAGAAGAACCGCATCCCACGGTCCGATCCCGGCGGCGATCACGACGATCAGAAGCGGGAAGAGGATACGCATCCCGAACACCGCGATCAGGATACCCCATGTCAGGAAACGACGCTGCCATTTCGGCGTCATCTGGTGCAGCTTGTTGGCGTTGACGATGGCGTTGTCGAAGCTCAGCGAGATTTCCAGCACGGCCAGCACGGCAGTGATCATCAGGAAAGAGACCGCGCCGCCAAGCCCGCCGGTCTGAGCGAACCCCAGCGCGAAGGACCCGACCAGCCCTGCCACCGTGACGGCGATGGCCCAGGAAAAATAACGATACATGATGGTCATGCTGGCTCCGGCTGCATGAGGCCTCACTTAGGCTTCGCCCCCCGTCTTCGCAAGGGAGCGCACTGTCAGAGTTGGTCTGTGTGACCCTACGGCGTGGGGCGGGTCGGCGGGAAAACGCGGCGCAAGATACCCTGCGCACGGCGGGTCGCGCCCGCTAGAGCCCGACCTCGTCGAGCCAGCCCTTGATCCGCGCCTCGTTCACCCCGAGATCGGATTTCCCGTAGACGAGGTGCCCGCGGATCTGCAGCGTATCGCCTTCGATCCAGAGCGTGGTGACATCGGGAAAGCCCCAGACGGCCGAGCGCGTCACATAGGCCGCGTAGCCCTCGTCGGCGCTGCCCGCGACGCGCTTGGTGCGCGCGGTGCCCCGGATGATCTTGTCGAGCGCGGCCATCTGCGCCGGCGGATCGGAGACGTCGCGCACGGCCTGAAACCCGCCTGTCTCCGGGTGGTCACCGGGCGCTTTCGCCAGCCCGTCGACATCGAAGCGCGCCGGATCAATCGGGGCGAGGCGCACCCACCCGTCGGCCGCCACCACGACGGCGAGCCCGAGCGCGAGGATCGTCACGGCCCGTTTCATGCCCCCCTCTCCCGCATCGCCCAGCCCGCAAGGGCGATCAGCTCGGTCGCGACATGAGCCCCGGCGATCGCCGTCACCCCGGTCGGATCGTAGGGCGGAGAGACCTCGACCACGTCGCCGCCGATCAGGTTGATGCCCTTCAGCCCGCGCAACAGCTCTGCCGCCTGCCAGCTCGCCAGGCCGCCCCAGACAGGCGTACCGGTGCCGGGCGCGAAGGCCGGGTCCAGACCGTCGATGTCGAAGGTGAGGTAGCAGGGTCTATCACCCACCACCGCGCGGATGCGTTCGAGCGTGGGACCGATCCCTTCGCGATGCACGCTCGGCGCATCCACGATGTTCACGCCCAGCGTATCGGGATTGTCGGTGCGGATGCCGACCGAGACCACATTCTCCGCCCGCAAGACGCCCGACTTGATCGCCTTGTAGAGGAAAGTGCCGTGGTCGATCCGGTCCATGTCGTCATCGGCCCATGTGTCGGAATGGGCGTCGATCTGGATCAGCGCGATCTCGCCATGCGCGGCGACTGCCGCGCGCAGGATCGGAAGCGTGATGAAGTGATCGCCGCCGAGCGTGATCGGCACCACGCCCGCCCCGAAGATCGCGCCGAGATGCGCCTCGATCCGGCCCGGCACCTCGGGCACATTGGCATAGTCGAAGGGCATGTCACCGTAATCGACGATCGCCAGCTCGGAGAGCGGGTCATAGCCCCAGCCATAGGGCGCATCGAAAGCCTGCAGCGTCGAGGCTTCGCGGATCGCGCGCGGCCCAAACCGCGTGCCGGGGCGATTGGTCACCGCCTGATCGAAGGGGATGCCGGTCACGGCGATCTGCGCGCCTGCGAGGTCTTTCGTGTAGCGCCGCCGCAAGAAGCTGGTCGCGCCACCGAAGGTATTCTCGAAGCTCAGACCGCGCGCATCTGCGCGCGTAAAGGCCTGATCCACTTGGGTTTTCGCATCTTCCAGAGCCATGGGCGCCCTCCCTTTCGCCCGCGAAATCTGCGCCAGCCCTCGCGGGAGGTCAAGTTGCCCCGCAAGGCGACGAGGGATGCGTCCGAACCCGCGCACTCCGACAAGGGCCCGCCCGGGACGATCCGGGCCGGGCAGCGCCCGCAACCGCGCGAACCGGGCGCAGAAGACCGAAGCTCTCATTCGCTCACGCCACCGTGTGCCGCGACTTCATCGAATGGACGCGCCCGCCGCGCCGGCCCGGCAGCCCCGCTTCACCCAACCGATATTGGCCCGCGTGACAACGGCGCGGCAAAATCTCGCCTCGGCGCGAAAATTTCCAATGAATGTGACATAGGTCAAACTTGCGAGGCAAACTTATCTATATCACCGCCGCGTGAGCTGGAGGAGTTACGATGCGTTTGACCACTCGAACCAATCTCGCGATGCGTGTGCTGATGTTCTGTGCGGTCAATCCGGACCGCACCGTGCGCAAGCACGAGATCGCGGAAGCCTGCAATGCGTCCGAGAACCATCTGGCGCAGGTGATCAACACCCTTGCGCATGAGGATTTCATCACCACCCTGCGCGGCCGCGCCGGTGGCATGAAACTTGCGCGCCCACCCGAACAGATCGGCGTCGGCAACGTGCTGCGCGCCTTCGAGGCCCGCCTGCCTTTCGCGGAATGTTTCGACACCGAGACCAACACCTGCCCGCTGCGCGACGCCTGCCTGTTCCGCGATGCGCTGAGCGAGGCGCTCGAGGCGTTTTACGGAACGCTCGACCGCAAGACCATCGCCGATCTGGTCGAGAACAACACCGCGCTGGAAGCGATGCTCAGCCTGCCCGGCCTGCAACCCATCCCGATCTGCACGGCGGCGCGAGCTGCGCGATAGCCCTTTGAAACAACGCTCCGCGCAGGCGGCCACGATAGGTCCGAATTCTTGACGCACTCGCGCCAAAATCCGCGCTTTCGTGTCGGCGACGTCACAGTTTCATGACGGTCGCTCACGCCAATGCGACCAAAAATCAGTTTCGCTTGACCGACCCTTTTCTCGGCGAGAGCCTGTGGCTACTTGTCGCAGCAACGGGAAGACCCCGCTAGAACGCGACTCATCACAAGGCTTAGGTCATGCAACAGCAATCGGGCAATCAATCAGGCCAGCAACAGCAAGGCGGCACGAACCGTCCTGGCCAGCAACAAGGCCAAACGGGCAATACGACCCAACAGAACGGCACCGTATTCGACGATTGGGCGTCCATCTGACGCCCTCTCTCGCGCCGCGATGATAGCGGCCCAGGCAGGCCCCGCAACCGGCATCTTCATCCACCGCCGGTTTTCGCGCCGCCCGCCATTCGATCTCTCCTTCGCGCTGCTCTTGCGTGGCGCGAAGTCCAGCTTCAGACTGCGATGATCCGCCAATCCGTCGCGCTGCCCTTGCCGCGCGGCCCGAAGGACCGTCCGGCACGATGAGCACCTCTATCACCTCCATCAAGGGGATCGGCCCCGCCACCGCCGAAGGTTTCATGCGCGCCGGGATCACCTCGGCGGAAGACCTGCGCGAGATCGGAGCGGACGCCGCCTATGCCGCCTGGATCGAGGCCGGGAACCCCGCCCATTTCATCGGTTATTACGCACTGCACATGGCGCTGCAGGGTCGGCCGTGGAACGACTGCCGCGGCGCCGAGAAGGCCGCATTCCGGAAGAAATTCGACGCGCTCAAGGCGCGGATCGCAGCGGAGGACAGCTCCGCGCCTTCCGCAAAAGAAAAGGGCCGCGCCCGGCTGGACGCGGCCCTCTCGGAAATTGGTCTGATCGCGAAACGCTAGATCAGCCGACGATCTCGAGACCCGAGAAGAAGAACGAGATTTCTTCCGCAGCGGTTTCCGGAGCGTCGGAGCCGTGCACCGAGTTCTCACCCACGGAGAGCGCGTATTCCTTGCGGATGGTGCCCTCGTCGGCTTCCGCCGGGTTGGTCGCGCCCATCACTTCGCGGTTCTTGGCGATCGCGCCTTCCCCTTCGAGGACCTGAACGACGACCGGCTCGGACGCCATGAATTCGCACAGTTCGCCGTAGAAGGGGCGCTCTTTGTGCACTTCATAGAACTTGCCGGCCTGTTCCATGGTCAGCTGGATGCGCTTTTGCGCGACGATGCGCAGACCCGCTTCCTCGAACTTGGCATTGATCTTGCCAGTGAGGTTGCGCTTGGTCGCGTCGGGTTTGATGATGCTCAGCGTGCGTTCGATGGCCATGTGTGACCCTTTCCTTGTGTTCGCGGCCGGAAAGCCGGTCCGAAATATCCCGCGCCTGCTATCATGCAGGGGCTGGCTTGAAAAGCCCTCATGGGCGGGCCCGGGGCGAGTCTAGCGCGGTTTCGTGACCGTTTGGTCAAGGCAGACCGGCGGGCCGCCGGGCGTCACGGGCCGAAGGACGCCTCCGGCGGGGATATTTTTTGCCAAGCCGAAGCGGCGCGGCGCGCAGCAGCGATTGACTGTCGCGCGCCCCTGCGCCAAGTCAGGCCCCATGTTGCGCATCTCCGATATCTCTTTTTCGATCGAAGGCCGTCCGCTCTTTGCGAACGCCTCCGCTACGATCCCCGAAGGCCACAAGGTCGGCCTCGTCGGCCCCAACGGCGCGGGCAAGACCACGCTGTTTAGGCTGATCCGGGGAGAGCTGACGCTGGATGGCGGCGAGATCGCCCTGCCCTCGCGCGCCCGCGTCGGCGGCGTCGCGCAGGAGGTGCCGTCTTCTTCGACCTCGCTGCTCGACACCGTGCTGGCCGCCGATGAGGAACGTGCCAGTCTTCTAGCCGAGGCCGAGACGGCGACCGATCCGCATCGCATCGCCGAAGTGCATGCGCGGCTCGCTGATACCGACGCATGGTCGGGCGAGGCGCGGGCCTCCGCCATCCTGAAGGGGCTCGGCTTCGACATGGAGGCGCAGAAGCGCCCCTGTTCGGATTTCTCGGGCGGCTGGCGGATGCGCGTGGCGCTGGCGGGCGTGCTCTTCGCGCAACCCGATCTGCTGCTTCTGGACGAACCGACGAACTATCTCGATCTCGAAGGCGCGCTCTGGCTGGAAAGCTACCTGATGCGCTACCCGCATACGGTGATCGTGATCTCGCACGACCGCGATCTGCTGAATCGCGCGGTGGGCTCGATCCTGCATCTCGAGGACAAGCAACTGACCCTCTATCAGGGCGGCTACGACACCTTTGCCCGCACCCGCAGGCTGCGCCGCGAGGCGCAGGCCGCGCAGGCCAAGAAGCAGGACGCGCGCCGGGCCCATCTGCAAAGCTTCGTCGATCGGTTCCGCGCGAAGGCCACCAAGGCCAAGCAGGCGCAGGCGCGGGTCAAGATGCTCGAGAAGATGGAGCCGATCACCGCGCCGGAAGAAGCGGCCAAGCAGGTCTTCACATTCCCCGAGCCCGAGCAGCTCTCGCCGCCGATCATCGCGATGGAAAGCGCCGCTGTCGGCTATGGCGGCCCGGCGATCCTGAAGCGTCTCAACCTGCGTATCGATCAGGACGACCGGATCGCGCTTCTGGGTCGAAATGGTGAGGGGAAATCCACGCTTTCCAAGCTCTTGGCGGACAAACTTCAGGTGATGGAGGGCAAGATCACGCGGTCCTCCAAGCTTCGGATCGGCTATTTCGCCCAGCATCAGGTGGATGAGCTTGACCTTAAGGAAACGCCGCTGACCCATCTCAAGCGCGAGCGTCCCGACGAGCATCCCGCCAAGCTGCGCGCGCGGCTCGCTGGCTTCGGCCTCGGCGCGGATCAGGCGGAGACGGCGGTGGGCAAGCTCTCGGGTGGACAGAAGGCGCGGCTGTCGCTCCTGCTGGCGACGCTCGACGCGCCGCATCTCTTGATCCTCGACGAGCCGACCAACCACCTCGACATCGAGAGCCGCGAGGCGCTGGTGACCGCGCTCACCGAATATTCCGGCGCGGTGATCCTCGTCAGCCACGACATGCACCTCTTGGGACTGGTCGCGGACCGGCTCTGGCTGGTGAAAGGCGGCGCGGTCGCGCCCTATCAGGGCGATCTGGAAAGCTACCGCGCCGAGCTGCTGGCGCCGCCGCCCGAAGACAAGCCCGCGAAGCCCGCAGCACCGAAAACGGCCAAGCCCTCCCGCGATGCGATGACGGCAATGAAGCGCGAGGTGCGCGACTGCGAGGCCCGGGTCGAGAAGCTTAGCGGCATGCTGGAGAAGCTCGACGCGAAACTCGCCGATCCCGCGCTTTACGAGCCGGAAAAGGCAAAGGACCTCGCGGTCTGGCAAGCGAAGCACACCGAGGCGACGCAGGCGATGGAGAAGGCCGAAGCACTCTGGATGGCGGCCTTGGAAAAGCTGGAAACCGCTGAGCAAAATTAAGATCGTCGAAGGGGCCGCCCGCCCCTTCCTCTTGACCCAAATATCCCCGCCGGAGGCGCCTGCCCTTTCGGCAAGCGCTTCGGCTCACAGCTTGTAGATGCCCTCGAATTTCCGCGTGAGATAAGCCAGCAGCGGCGTCTCGGTCGGCTCGAACCCGCAGGCATGCCGGATCGTCTCGCGCGGCGTGCGCAACCCGCCGTGGACGCGCAGGTTTTCGTCGAGCCATTGTTTCGCGGGCGTCGCATCGCCCTCGGCGAGGGCTGCGTCGATCCCGGGCGTAACCGCGCGCATCGCCTCGTCCAGACAGCCCGCATAGACATTGCCGAGCGCATAGGTCGGGAAATAGCCGAACAGTCCCACCGACCAGTGTACATCCTGCAGGAAACCCTGGCTGGGCTTGGTGACCTTCACGCCGAAATCCTGCTCGAAGCGGGCATTCCACGCCTCTTCGAGATCGGCGACCTCCAGCTTGCCCGAGATCAGATCGCGCTCCAGATCGAAGCGCAGCATGATGTGGAGGTTGTAGTTCAACTCGTCCGATTCCGTGCGGATGAAGCCCATGTCGACGCGGTTGACCAGCGCGTGGAAGGCCTCCCTATCCATGCCGAGATCGCCGAACGCATCGGTCATGCGCTGGTGCAGCCAGCCGGTGAACGGGGCCGAGCGGCCAAGCTGGTTCTCGTAGATCCGGCTCTGGCTTTCATGCACGCCCATCGAGACGCCATGGCCCAGCGGCGTGAAGCGATAAGCCGCGTCGATCGCCTGCTCGTAGGTGGCGTGGCCGACCTCGTGGATCGTCGAGTAGATATTGCCGAACGGGTCGCTTTCGGAGATGCGCGTCGTGATGCGCGCATCATCGCCGCCGCCCGAGGAGAACGGGTGAACCGACATATCCAGCCGCCCGCGCGTCCAGTCATAGCCGAAGGCGGAGGCGCATTTACGCGCGAGCCGCAGCTGGGCGTTCTCGGGGAAGACCTTGTCGAAGGGCTGCGGCGAGATCTCCGAGCCCAGCACCCGGTCGCGCAGCTCCACCAGCGGGCCGCGCATCCGGTCGAAGACGGTGGCGATTTCCTTCGACGTCGCGCCCGGCTCATAGTCGTCGAGCAGCGCGTCGTAGAGATTGCCCTCGGACAGGCATTCCGCCTCTTCGCGCTTCAGGCGCACAACCTCTTCCAGCGTCGGCAGGAAGGCGGACGCGTCCTCGTTGGCGCGGGCCTCGGCCCAGATGCCCTGGGACAGAGAAGTCAGCCGCGCCATCTCGGTCGCGAGGCGCGCCGGGATACGGGTCGCGCGGTTGTAGCTGCGCCCGACCAGATCGAGAATGCGCGCGCTCACCGCGTCGTCGGCCTCGGCGCGGGCCAGCCAGTCTTCGATACGCGGATCGGTGCGGCGCGCATGCAGCACCGATTCCAGCGCCGCGGATTCCTCGGCGCGCTGATCGGCGGCGCCGCGCGGCATCATCACTTCCTGATCCCAGCTCAGCAGCCCGGCGATATTGCCCAGCGCTTCGGTTTCGCGCTGATGCGCGAGCAGGTCCTGATAGGCGCTCATACGCGGCCCTCCCGGATGGAACGAACAAGGGGGAAGCGCGCCATGTGACGCGCGCGGATCACGAGGACCCATGTAATAACGGCGCCGAACTGATGGATGAGACCCAGCCACCAGTAATTCACCAGCTCAAGCGCGGTGGTGATGCCCAGCACCATCTGGAAGAAGATCATCGCGGCCATCAGCGCGAAGGCTTCCTTGGTGCGCGGATGGGCCGAGCTGCGCGCGCGCCATGCGGCATAAAGGCCCGAGGCGAAGACGAGATAGCCGACCATCCGGTGCATGAATTGCACCAGCGCCGGGTTCTCGAAGAAGTTGCGCCAGATCGGCGTGTAATCGAAGCTCTCGGAGGGCAGGAACTGTCCGTTCATCGAGGGCCATGTCGGGAAAGCGAGCCCGGCGTCGATCCCCGCGGTCAGCGCGCCGAGAAGAATCTGCACGAAAACCAGCCCGATCAGCACCGAGCCGATCCGGGTCAGGCGCGGTTCGGCCAGTCTACGTGCCTGCAACAGCGCCGATTCCGGGCGCGAGAGTTGCAGCGCGAACCAGGAGATCAGACCAAGGATGATGAAAGCGAGGCCGAGATGCGTGGCCAGACGATAAGAGGCGACCGACGTCATCCGCCCCACGAGGCCCGAAGACACCATCCACCAGCCGATCGCGCCCTGCAAACCGCCCAGTATCCCGAGACTGAACAGTCGACCCGTCCAGCCGGTCGGGATTTTCTTGGTCAGCCAGAAGCCGATGAAGCCGATGAACCAGACCATGCCGATCAGGCGGCCCAGCTGCCGGTGCCCCCATTCCCACCAGAAGATGCCCTTGAACTCGGACACGGTCATGTTCGGGTTCATGTATTTGAACTGCGGGCTCTCTTTGTAATGAGTGAATTCCGCCTGCCAGTCCGCATCGCTCATCGGCGGGATCGCACCCGAGATCGGGTCCCAGCGCGTGATCGACAGACCGCTATCGGTGAGGCGCGTGGCCCCGCCTACCGCGATCATCGCCACGACCAGCGTGAACAGCACGAACAGCCACATCCGGATCGCCCGGCGCGCGCCGCGCGGCTTGGCGTCGATCATGCCTCCCTTGGGCTCGGCCCGTTTGGCACTGCCCTCGGCTCCGACTTCCTCGAAGATGCTGCGTTTTTCGGCCATGCGTGCGGACCCCCGGCTTGTCTGTCGGCTTTACTCGGCAAGAATTTGCGCGTGGGCAAACTAGGCCGCCCCCTTACCGGGGGCAAGGGGGCGGGAGAGCGCGGGATGCGCGGGCCGAGGCCACTTAGGCGTGATCGCGATGCGTCAGTCGAGATCTTCGCGGACGATGCGATCTTGCGAGACGCCGAGCTCTTTCAGCGTGGCCTCGAGCTCGTCCACCATTTCGTGGGGGCCGCAGACATAGAACTTGCCGCTCTCCTTCTCGACATAGGGCGCGAGGAAGCCGCGATCGATCTTGGCGGTTTGCACGCCCGCGCCGGGATCGTCCTGCTTGGTCACGGTCCAGACGGTCTCCAGCCCCGACATCGCCTCGAACTCGTCGCGCAGGATGATGTCGTCCTCGGTCTTGTTGGAGAAGATCAGGCGGCAACCCTCCAGCGTACCTTCGCGGGCCAGTCGCGCGCGCAGGATCGAGATGAAGGGCGTCACCCCCGCCCCGCCCGCGATGAAGGTGCCGGGGCCCTTGTCCTTGATAGCGCCCCACGGGTCGGAGACTTCCACCGCCTCGCCGGGCTTGAGCGTCGCGATCTGCTCTGTCACGCCGTCATGGTCCGGATAGGACTTGATGACGAATTCCAGCGTGTCGCCGTCCACCGGGTTCGTGAAGGTGAAGGGGCGCTTCTCGTCGGTCCAGCCCTCCCGGGTCAGGTTCAGCTCGACCGCCTGACCGGGGTCGAAGTCGAACCCGTCGGGGCGCGGGAAGACGAGGTGATGCGTGTCATGGGTGACGGGGCTGATACTTTGCAATTCGAGACGGGTGCTCATGAACGGCTCCTTTCGTTGAAGAGCGAACGCGAGGCTTTGCGCAGGCGTTCCCATCCGATCCGCGGAATGCGCAAAGAAAAGGGCCGCGCGATTGGATGTCGCGCGACCCTTGGGGATTTCGAGGGGTAGCGGCGCGATCAGAAGCCGAGCGCCGCGCGGATCTGATCGACCACCCCTTCCACGAGTTGCGGATTGTCGCGGGCGCTTTGCACCGCCGTGCGCAACTGCGCCTTCGTGGCCTCGGGCAGCTCGGACGTATCGACGATGTCGATCACCCTGTCGGCGTCGAACCCTTCCACGGTCAGCGCCTTCGCGGCGCTCATCACGCCCTGGCCCTGCACCGGCGTCTGGGTATCGCCACCGCTCGCGGCGCCTGCGGGGGCTGCCGCCTGCGTCGCATTGGTGGCGGCGGCCGCGGCGTCGGCGGCGGCATTCGCGGCTTGGCTGGCGGCCTCGGCGGCTGCTTGCGCCGCAGAACTCGCCCCCTCGATCGCGGTCTCGCTCGCATCGGCCTGCGCGCCGCTGGCTGCGGACGCCGCCGCGTTCGCAGCCTTCGCGGCCGCTTCCGCTGCCGCCGTCGCGGCCTTCGCGGCATCGGTGGCGGCGGCACTGGCCGCATCGCTGGCGGAATTCATCGTGGCTTTCGCAGCCTCGTTCGCAGCCGAAGCGGCGTCCTTGGCGGCGCTGGTCGCGTCGCTCGCCGCCTGCTTGGCTGTATCGGTCGCTTTCGAGACGGTATCGGCAGCGCTCTGGGCAGCATCGGAGGCAGCAGTTTGCGCCTGATCGGCCCCCTTCTTCGCGGCCTCTTTCGCGGCATCCGCCGCATCCGACGCCGCGTTCGAGGCGGCATCCGTCGCGCCTGCCGCCGTGTCCTTCATGCTTTCCGCGGCATCCGAGGCGGCCTGCGTCGCCTTGTCGGCCGCGTCGGAAGCGGCTTGGGTCGCCTTGTCCGCGGCGGCCTTCACCGACTCGCTTGCGGATTTCACCGCATCGCTGGCCTTGTCGGCCATGGTCTTTCCGGCGCTCTCGGCGCTCGTAGCGGCCTTCGGCGTCGCATCGGTCGCTTCGGTTCCGTCCGAGATATCGGTATTCAGGATGATCAGTCCGGCGGCCACCCCCAGCACCACGATCACTGCTGCCACAAGCTTGTTCATCACGCTATTTCCCTTGATTGTCTTGCTCTGCGGGCCCTCTTCGCCCGACCACGATCTTCGAACGCAGCGGCCCGCGAGGCCCGCGATCGCGCGGCAAACGCCTTGGCCCTGCCCGGCGGGACACAACGCAGATCCTCCCTGCCCGGTTCCCGTGCCTTTGCGGTTGAATACGGCGGCACTCGGGACTATCTTTTCCGCCCGAAATTACTCAATGGCTACAGAAGGATTCCCACCATAGCCCGCAGACCCCACAACGCCCCGCCGACCCGTGATACCGGCCCCCGAGTGAACGGACGCATTCGCGCGCCCGAGATTCGCCTGATCGGTGCAGAGGGTGAGAATGTCGGCGTGGTTTCCCCGCGCGAAGCGATGGCCATGGCCGAAGAGGCCGGGCTCGATCTCGTGGAGATTTCGCCCAACGCCAACCCGCCCGTCTGCAAGATCATGGATTTCGGCAAGTTCAAATACGAACAGCAGAAGCGCGAAGCCGAAGCCCGCAAGAAGCAGAAGACGATCGAGATCAAGGAAGTCAAATTCCGCCCGGGCACCGATGTGCACGACTATGACGTCAAGATGCGCAACGTGGTGAAGTTCCTCGAGAACGGCGACAAGGTGAAGGTCACCCTGCGCTTCCGCGGCCGCGAGATGGCGCACCAGGATCTGGGTCTCGAGTTGCTCAACCGCGTCCGGAGCGACGTGGGCGAGTTGGGCAAGGTCGAGAACATGCCCAAGCTCGAAGGCCGCCAGATGGTGATGATGATCGCCCCGGCCAAATAAGCGGCCGAGCCTTCCGAGACGGTTTGAACCCTCCCCTCACCGGGAGGGTTTTTTCATGGCCCGTGGCGTGCGGCGGGCGATTTTCCAGAGGTTGAAAATTAAAGCGCCGCGGGAGGGAGACCCGCGGCGCGTTTGGGGAAAGACGAGGGAGAACGTCTGTTCCTCTGGTCGGGTTCTGTGCGGCGTCGACCGCGTCAGGGAGATCAAGAACCCGATGCACTTGTGATATGGGAGTATCCGTGTGCTGAACTTGACTTAGGTCAAAACTCATCGCGTTTGAACTGCGACAAACTGTTCCAATGGTCACGTTTCTGGCAGGCTCGGTGAGGCGGGCGTGAGGAGAACCACACCCCTCGCCGATCCACCCTCCTGCAAGGCTGTATTTTCGGGCTCTGAGAGCACACGACGCGCTCACGCGAGCGCCTCGCCCCGCGCCGTCATTGGGGGGCTTTTTTCGCGGTCTGATCCGCTGTCGCGCGCGCTCCGCCGCGATTGCCCCGGTTTCGCCATTCCCATCGCGCGAAATCGCCCCGTTCGGAGGCGACATCGATTCCCGGACGCGCGGGTTCGCGTGGCCTTTATCGCGTCGCCCCCTGCATGCTAGTTGCAACGAGAGGCAGTTTCGAGATCGACATGGGCAAGCAACGAGTGATCCGGCGCAGGATGGAGGCGCAAACGGGCAAGCCCGCGCTGCTCGACGCGGTGGGCTGGACCGACGAGACCGATCTCGGCCCCCGTCACCATCTGCGCGCCTTCTTCGCCGCCCCTTCGCAGGCCGAGGATCTGAACCTCGACCCGGTGCCGGGCGCCGCGCATCTGGCCGAGGCGCGCAATGTCGCGGGCGCGGTGATGGGGATCTATGAACCGACCGCGCCGGGACCGATCCAGGCCGCGATGGCCGGGCCTGATGGTCCGGTATTGCGTGAGATCACCCCTGCCGCGCCAGATTGGGACATGTTCGAGGGCCGCAACTGTCTGTTTGGGCTTCGGCTGGAGGAAAGCGTCGAGACGGTGCTCGATTGGCTCTGCTGGCATCACGACCATCACGGCGCAACGGGCGCGGTGATCGTGAACCGCGCGCCCGAGGGCAGTCCGGCAGGTAGCGGCGAAGCTTTCGCCGACGCGCTGGAGGCGGGCATGGCGCTGCGCGAGCTGGACCTGCCGGTCGCGATCCTTGAAAGCCCGCTGCCGCTCGGCAAGCCGGGGATGGGGCCGGAGAACCATGTCTTCCTCGCCCCGGACGCGCCCGGCAAGGACCGGATGGAGCCGCCCGCCCCCGATCCGCAGCTGAGCCCGCTGGGTCAGGCGCTGATCTTCGAGATCGCGAAATGGCGGTTCTTCGCGAAGGCGGCCTCGGTGCTGGTGCTCGACGTGACCGATCTTCTGGCGGCGCGCGAGCCGGGCCAGCCCTCGGCTTTCGAGGCCACGCAACAGGCCGAGAACGGCGTGATCCTTCTGGTGGGCCGCCGAATCTACCCTTGGCGCGTGCGCAACGATCAGCCCGCGCGCTTTCCCGACCATATCTGCCGTCAGTTCGACGCCCGGCGCGGCATCGCGCGCTGGGGCTGCGCGCCGACCAAGGCCGGACTGGACAATACGTGGCGGCTGCTGCGCGTCAGCTATTGCCGCCCCGATCCGGGGCTGACCTATGGCTTCTGGCGCGCGATGGCGCTGCGGGTGCCGGGCACCTCGCCCGCGGAACTCGCGCCCAAGACCTCGCTGGTGGAAGACCCGCGCCTGCTGCAGATGTCGCGCGATGTCTGGGGATTCAAGCCGGTGCGCCCACCGGTCTCCAAGGTGAAGGACGCGCCCGCGCAGGCGGTCGAGGCAGGCCGCACCGCCATCGTCACCACGATGAAGAACGAAGGCCCCTTCATCCTCGAATGGATCGCCTATCACCGCGCGATCGGGGTGGATGATTTCCTCGTCTATACGAACGACTGCACCGACGGCACCGATACGATGCTCGATCTGCTGCAGGCCAAGGGCTACGTCCAGCACCGCGAGAACCCGTTCCGCACGATGGTCGATATGAAGCCCCAGCACGCCGCGCTGGCGGCGGCGGAGACCGAGCCGGTCATCACCAAGGCGGGCTGGGCTATCTGCATGGACGTGGACGAGTTCATCAATGTGAAGATCGGCGACGGCACGCTGAAATCGCTGTATCAGGCGATGGGCGAGGCGAACATGATCTCGCTCACCTGGCGGCTGTTCGGCAATAACGACGTCCACGAATACGAGGACAGCTTCATCACCGGGCAATTCACCCGCTGCGCGCCCGAGATCGTGCGCAAGCCGCATCAGGCCTGGGGCTTCAAGACGCTGTTTCGCAATATCGCGCTCTACAAGAAGCTGGGCGTTCACCGCCCCAAGGGGCTGAACCCGGACCTCTGGGATCAGGTGAACTGGCTCAACGGCTCGGGCCAGCCGATGCCGCGCGAGATGTTCCGCAATGGCTGGCGCTCGACGCTCGACACCTATGGCTATGACTGGGTGCAACTGAACCATTACGCGGTGCGCTCGGCCGAGAGCTTCCTCGTGAAGCGCGACCGCGGCCGGGTGAACCATGTCGATCGCGATCAGGGGCTGAACTACTGGTTCCGGATGAACCATAACGCGGTCGAGGATCGCTCGATCCAGCGGATGCTGCCTGCGGCCCGCGCCGAGTTCGACCGGATGATGGCCGATCCCGAGATCGCGGCGGCGCATCACCACGCTGTCGCCAGCCACCGTGCGAAGATCGCGGAGCTGATGGCGCGCCCCGACCAGCGGGAGTTCTACGAGACGCTGACATCGGAGCGGTTCGAGGCGCTCTCGCGGATGCTGCATGTCTTCGGCTCTGCCGTGTTCAACACCGGCCCGCACGTAATCCCCGACGACCTGCATGCCCGAGACCTGCCCGCGGATTTCTTCTTTACCGTCGAAGCTCCGGACGAGGCCGCGCACTAGGCGCGCCGCCTTTACCCAGGCGCGCCCTGACCTAGCTTTCCGGTCAAAGGAAAGGATACCAAACATGGCACGCATTTTCGTCATCGGCGCGACAGGCGGCGTCGGGCATCGGCTGGTCCCGCTTCTGATCGACGCAGGCCACGAGGTTACGGCGCTGCACCGCAAACCCGAGCAGGCCGACAGCCTGCGCGCGATGGGAGCCACACCCGTTCAGGGCGATCTCATGGAACTCACCGCGGGCGATTTCGAACCGATGTTCGAGGGACAGGACGCGGTCGTCTTCTCGGCGGGGGCTGCAGGCTCCGGGCTCGAACGCACCACCCGGATCGACGGCGACGCGCCGCTCGACGTGATCGCCGCGATGAACCGGATGAGCGTGCCGCGGCTCTACCTCGTCTCGGTCTTCCCCGATGCGGGGCGCGGCAAGGAGATCAAACCGGGCTTCGAGCATTACATGCTGGCGAAGAAAACCGCCGATGCCGCCGTGGTGGCGAGCGGGGTCGACTATGTCATCCTGCGCCCCGGCACCTTGATGGATGAGGATGGCGACGGGCGCGTGGCGCTGGCCCATGCGCTGAATTACGGCTCGGTCGCGCGCGGCCATGTCGCGGCGGTGCTCGCGGCCCTGATCGACACCCCCGAGGTGAGCCGTGAAATCCTCGAGCTGACCGACGGCAACGAAGAGATCGCTGCAAGCGTGGCAGCCCTGCCGCGCCGCGTCACCGTGTGATCCCAACCACTTGCGAGCGCGCGCGGCCCCTCTAGAGTGGCGCAATGCGTGCGCTCGCGATCACATCCGTCAAGAATGAAGGCCCGTTTCTGCTGGAATGGCTGGCCCATCACCGCGCCATCGGCTTTACGGATTTCCTTGTCTTTTCCAACGACTGCGACGACGGCACCGATGCGATGCTGGATCGGCTGCAGGAGATCGGCTGGCTGACCCATGTGCCCAATCCCGGCCCGTGGAAGGAAGGCCCTCAATGGGCCGCGCTGAAACAGGCCGATGCCCATCCGCTGGTGGCCCAGGCCGACTGGATCGCGGTGATCGACGTTGACGAATTCGTCACCATAAAGACGGGTGACGGCACGCTGGACGCGCTGATCGAGGCCGTGCCGCAGGCGACCGCTTTCGCGATGACATGGCGACTGTTCGGCAATTGCGGCGTGGTCGGCTTCGAGGATCGCCCCGTCACGCAGCAATTCCCCCGCTGCGCGCCGCCGGACATGCTCTGGCCGTGGCGCGCCTCGATGTTCAAGACGCTGTTTGCCAATACCGGCGCCTATACCAAGCTCGGCGTCCACCGCCCCCGCGCGCCACAGGACGACAAGCTGGCGGGCACGCTCTGGGTCGACGGATCGGGGCGGAAATTGCCGCCGCACTATCAGCGCCAGAAGCTGTTCACCCCGCCCGGCAGCGCGCCCTACGACCTCGTGCAGCTCAACCATTACCCGCTGGGGTCGATGGAAGGCTACCTCGTGAAATGCGACCGGGGCCGGTCGAACCGGCGGGCCGGCGCCTTCGACATGTCCTACTGGGTAGAGCGCAATTTCTCGGAGGTGGAGGACGATTCGATTCGTCGCCACGATGCGGGCACGCAGGACGCTCTTACAGAGCTGAGCGCCGATCCCGAGCTGACCCGCCTGCACAATGCGGCAGTTCTGTGGCGCAAGGAGCGGGCCCGCACGCTTTTGCGCGAAGAAGCCTACCGCGGGCTTTTCGGCCGGCTTCTCCTGTGCCCGCCGAGCCGCCCGCTCTCGCCTCAAGCCGCTAAGCTCATGGTGCGCCTTGCAAAAGCGGCCGCGGCCGAAAACCCGTAAACAAACATCCGAAAATGGGCCAATTGTCGCCTGTTAAGAAATGTGGCGGCAGATTCCTCGCTTGGCTCCTATTTGTGCCCCTTTCTTGCGGTGATACGTTGGGAGAGCAGAATTGGCGGTGTCCCGCCCGCATCCGCAACCCGCGAGATGCGCACGAAAGCTGAAAGAGGCGAAGGTGAGCAAGGCAGACACGGAGTGGCGCGCACGGCTGGAAGAGATCGCGGACGAGACCGGCTATTACGAGCCGCTCGGCACCGATCACGAGGTGCTGTTCCATGACGACTCGCCCGTCCTGATCGTCAGCTTCGAGACCCGAGCCCAGATCGAGGCCGATGCCGACGAGGCCCTGCCCTTCGGCTACAAGATCGCCCGCGACGAAGGCTGGTCCGCGCTCAGCGTGATCGCTTCGGACGAAAGCTGGTTCCGGGATTCGGCGGTCTATGCCTATTTCGACCGACTCGTCGACGAGGCCTTCTTCGAAGATTTCGACCGGGTGGTCTTCTACGGTGCGGGCCCCGGCGGCTACGCGGCGGCGGCTTTCTCGGTCGCGGCGCCCGGCGCCACGGTGGTCGCGCTCGCCCCGCAGGCGACGCTCGATCCGACGCTCGCGGGCTGGGACGACCGTTTCCCGCAGACCCGCCGCATGTCCTTCACCGATCGCTACGGCTTCGCGCCCGAGATGCTCGACGGCGTAGCGCAGGCGTTCATATTCTATGACCCGTTCGAGCGACTCGACGCGATGCACGCAGCACTGTTTGCGCGGCCGTGCGTATCCTTGATGCCCTGCCGGCATATCGGCCCGGACCCGGCGACGGCGCTGCTCGACATGGATATTCTCGACGAGGTGCTGATCGCGGCTGGCGCTGGCAAGCTGACCCCGTCGCTGTTCTGGACTTTCTTCCGCGCGCGGCGGCTGTCGAGACGCTATGTCTTCCGCCTGCTCGACCACCTGCGGAGGGCGCGCCGTCCGGTACTGGAGGCGATCATGTGCCGCGCGGTCGGGACGAGCCAGAACCGCCCGAAATTCCGCAATCGCTACGAAGCGCTCGCACAGAGGCTCGCCGAAGAAGGGATCGAGTTGCCCGAGCCATTGCAACGCGCGGGCGCCGCCTGAAACCCCGAACAGTATTGCAGACATGTAAAAAGGGCGCGCCCCGGCGGGGGGCACGCCCTTTTTCAATACGTGGCGCTTCGGCGCCCCGGACCGGGTTCAGATGTAGAAACGGTCGCGGAACACGTGGCGCACGATGCCGTCACGGGTCAGACCCATATCGGTAAGCTCAGCGTCGCTTTTCGCGTCGAGCGCGCGGATTTGATCTTGGCGCGACTGGCGCTCCATGTAGGCGACGAGGCCTTGTGCGATTGCTTGGCCCATACGAGCGAAGATCGATTGTCCGCCATGGGCGGTGGTAACGAATGCCATGGAAACCTCCTGAGGGTTTAGCGTACAGGTTCGTTTCCTCCCTTGGCGATGAACTTAGGTCAGCCTCGCTGCCTCTACTACCGCCATCTGCGCATCCCCGCCATGCATATGCTGCAGCGCGGCATGCGCGCACCCTCTGGATTCGCGCGCGACCTCGGGCTAAGGACTTTTCCCATGAACTCGATCACCCTGCCCCGCCCCGATGACTGGCACCTGCATCTGCGCGATGGCGCGATGCTGGAAGGTGTCGCCCCCGAAACCGCCCGCGATTTCGCCCGCGCGATCATCATGCCGAACCTCGTGCCGCCGGTGGTGCGCGGGGACGATGCCGCCGCCTATCGCGAGCGTATCCTGAAGGCGCTGCCGGAAGGGAGCGATTTCGAGCCGCTGATGACGCTCTACCTGACCGAGAAGACCGACGCGGAAGACGTGGCCAAAGCCGCAGCCTCCGGACTGGTCAAGGCGGTGAAGCTTTATCCGGCGGGCGCCACGACGAACTCCGATTCCGGTGTGCGCGATTTCGACAAGGTGCGCGGCGTGCTGGAGAAGATGGCCGAGATTGGCCTGCCGCTTTGCGTCCATGGCGAAGTGACCCGCCCCGAAGTCGACATCTTCGACCGCGAAGCCGTGTTCATCGAAACCGTGCTCGACCCGATCCGGCGCGCGACGCCCGGTTTGCGCGTGGTGATGGAGCATATCACCACCAAGGACGGTGTCGATTACGTCTCCTCGCAGGGCGAGGACATGGGCGGAACGATCACCACGCATCACCTGATCATCAACCGCAACCATATCCTCGTGGGCGGGATCAAGCCGCATTACTACTGCCTGCCGGTCGCCAAGCGCGAGACGCATCGGCTGGCGCTTGTCGCCGCCGCGACCTCGGGCAATCCGCATTTCTTCCTCGGCACCGACTCTGCGCCGCATGTCGACGCGGCCAAGGAAAGCGGCTGCGGCTGCGCGGGCTGTTTCACCGCGACCAACACGATGCCGCTTCTGGCGCATGTGTTCGAGGCCGAGGACGCTCTCGATAAACTCGAGGCCTTCGCCTCGCGCAACGGCCCCGCCTTCTACCGGCTTCCGGTCAACGAGGCGACGCTCACGCTCGAGAAGACCGACCAGCCCAACAACTGGCCCGCCAAGATCGAGACCGGCGCGGGCCCCGTCACCCTCTTCGATCCGGGTTTCCCGGTCCATTGGCATGTAAAACGCTGATCTTCGCCTTGGCGCAAATATCCCCGCCGGAGGCTCCCAGGCCCGCCGGCGGACGCTCCGCGGGGGATATTTAGACCAAGCCGAAGCCAGTCTTGATAAGGACGAGATGATGATCCCCAGCTCCTTCCCCAGCAAAGAAGAAATCGCCCGCCTGACCGCTCGGATGCTTCTGGAAATCGAAGCGGTGCATTTCAACGCCGACGAGCCCTTCACGCTCGCCTCCGGCCTGCCCTCGCCGACCTATATCGATTGCCGCAAGCTGATCTCCTTCCCGCGTATCCGCTCGACGCTGATGGATTTCCTCGCCGTGACGGTGATGCGCGAAGCCGGCTTCGAGGCGTTCGACAATATCGCGGGCGGCGAGACGGCGGGCATTCCCTTCGCCGCGATGGTGGCGGAGCGTCTGGCACTGCCGATGACCTATGTGCGCAAGAAGCCGAAGGGCTACGGGCGCAACGCGCGCATCGAAGGCGCGATGACCGAGGGCCAGCGCGTGCTCTTGGTCGAGGATCTGACGACCGATGGCGGCTCGAAGTTGAGCTTCGTCGATGCGATCCGCGACACCGGCGCGACCTGCGGCCATACCGCGGTGATCTTCTATTACGGAATCTTCCCCGAGACGGTCCCGAACCTGCGCGAGCATGGCGTCGAGCTGCATCACCTGTGCACCTGGTGGGACGTTCTGGCCGAGGCGCGCGAACAGGGCAGCTTCTCGAAAGAGACGCTCGACGAGGTCGAAGCCTTCCTGAGCGATCCGCGCCCGTGGCAGGACGCGCGCAAGGGCTGAAACGGCCCGAGATTTCTGTGGATGAAGCTGTGGATGCTCTGGGGAGCATTTTCGCCCGCGACTCTCGCTAATCGCGCCCTCTCGCGAAATGTGGTAGGTTCGGTCGCGACCGCACACTATAAATTCCGAAGACTCCGCTGAAACAGCGGGGTTTTCCCCAATCTTATCCAGATTCCTATTCTCCCCGACTGCGGTTAAAAGACCGCCTGAGGGACGGGGACACCGAGGCAGGAACATGAACGATCAGGCACAACGCCCCGATGAGGGGCAGCCCGGAAATTTGCCCGCAGAGGGCACCGCGCTGCCCCATAATATCGAAGCCGAACAGCAGCTTCTGGGTGCGATCCTCACGAATAACGACATCTTCGACCGGATCGCTTCCGTCATCAAACCGGAGCATTTCTACGAGCCGGTCCACCAGCGAATCTACGAGGTGGCGGCGGCGAAGATCCAGAAGAACGCGCTCGCCTCGCCGGTGACGCTGAAAGCCTATCTCGAGGACGATGCGGGCCTTCAGGAACTGGGCGGGCCGGCCTATCTGGCGCGTCTGGCGGGGGCGGCAATCTCGGCCTATGCGGCGCGCGACTACGCGCTGATGATCTACGAGATGGCGGTGCGGCGCGGGCTGATCGAACTGGGTCAGGATATCTCGTCGCGCGCGGGCAAACCGCAGATCGACGACGATCCGAAAGAGCAGATCGCGGCGGCCGAACAGCGGCTCTACACCTTGGCCGAAGAAGGTCAGGCGCAGAAGGGCTGGACCTCGTTCCTGTCGGCTGTGACCGAGGCCGTGCAATCGGCCAATGCCGCCTATCAGCGCGATGGCGGTCTGGCGGGCGTCTCGACGGGGCTGCGCGATCTCGACAAGAAGCTCGGTGGCTTCCACCCTTCGGATTTGCTGATCCTCGCGGGGCGTCCCTCGATGGGGAAAACCTCGCTTGCGACCAACATCGCCTTCAACATCGCCAAGGCCTACAAGAAGGGCATGCGCCACGACGGGGTCGAGGGCGCAATCGAAGGCGGCGTTGTCGGGTTCTTCTCGCTCGAGATGAGCGCGGAACAGCTGGCCGCGCGTATCTTATCCGAAGCCTCCGAAGTGCCCTCCGAGCGCATCCGGCGCGGCGACATGACGGAGAGCGAATTCCGCCGCTTCGTCGAAGCCGCGAAAGCGCTGGAGAAATGCCCGCTCTATATCGACGATACGCCCGCCCTGCCGATCGGTCAGGTCGCCGCGCGCTGCCGCCGGCTGAAGCGGACGCACGGGCTCGACGTGGTGATCGTCGACTACCTGCAGCTGCTGCGCGGCTCGGGCCGGGGCGATAACCGTGTGCAGGAGATCGGCGAGATCTCGATGGGTCTGAAGGCCATCGCGAAGGAATTGAACATCCCCGTGGTCGCGCTGTCGCAGCTGTCGCGGACGGTGGAAAGCCGCGAGGACAAGCGCCCGCAGCTTTCCGACCTTCGGGAATCCGGCTCGATCGAACAGGATGCCGACGTGGTGATGTTCGTCTATCGCGACGAATATTATCACGAACGCCTCAAGCCACCGGAAGACGACCCGAAATTCGCCGAATGGATGCAGAAGGCCGAGCGCGTGCACGGCAAGGCCGAGGTGATCCTCGGCAAGCAACGTCACGGGCCGATCGGCACGGTGGAATTGGCCTTCGAGAGCCAGTTCACGCGCTTCTCGGATCTCGCCAAGCCTTGGCAGGGCGACGGCAGCGAAGGGTTCTGATCGGGGTAGCGGGGGGCTCTGCCCCCGTCCCTTGCGGGCCTCCCCCGGGATATTTGCGCAAGCCCGAAGGACGACCTCCGAGATAGGAATAATCGAGCAGAAACGAGAAAGGGGGGCGAGCGCCCCCCTTATTTACTGTCGGTCGGTTTTGACGCGTGGTGCGCTCAGTAGAGGCCGCCTGCCGAGAGCGAGCCGAAATCGGCCTTCTTCTTCGGAATGACCTTCTGCTGACCCGTCGAGGTGGTGACCGTGGTGGAGCCCGCGTCGTCACGCTCCCCCTGCGCGAAGAGCGGCAGGTTGGAGCCCATCGCGAAGCCGCCATCGACGACCAGCGAGCCGAGGCCCGACATGTCCTGACCGGGGCGCAGATATTCGGCTTGGACGAATTCGCCGGTGGCGGAGTCGGACAGACGCTCGCCGGTATAGCGGTTGAACTTGGCCCAGGTGCCACCCGGCGGAACCTTGAACTTCGAGCCGCCGAATTCCTTGATCGCCTCGCGCATGAACTCGTTGAACACCGGGACACAGAGTGTACCGCCATAAGCGTGACGGCCCAGCGAGCGCGGGTTGTCGTAGCCCATGTAGCACGAAGCCACGATGTTCGAGCTGAAGCCGGTGAACCAGACGTCTTTCGCGTCATTCGTGGTGCCGGTCTTGCCCGCGATCGGAACCGGCAGGTCGACGCCGTAGCCGGAGCCGCGCTTCACCACGCCCTCCATCAAGGAGATCATCTGGTAGGCGGTGATCGGGTCGATGATCTGGTCGCGGTGGCTGACGATCTTCGGGCCCTGCCCCTCCGGCAGGTTCGGATCGTCGCAATTGTCGCAGCTGCGCTGGTCGTGACGGTAGATCGTGCGGCCGTAGCGGTCCTGCACGCGGTCGACCAGCGTAGGCTCCACCCGCTCGCCGCCATTGGCGAACATCGCGTAGGCCGAGATCAGGCGGAACATCGTGGTTTCCTGCGCGCCAAGCGCGTTGGCGAGGAAGCGGCGCATATGGTCGTAGACGCCGAATTTCTCCGCATAGGCGGCGACCGTGTCCATGCCGATTTCCTGCGCGATCCGGATCGTCATCAGGTTGCGCGAATGCTCCAGACCGGTGCGCATCGGCGTCGGGCCGTAATACTTGTTCGAGGCGTTCTTCGGGCGCCACATGCCCTGCGGCGTGTTCACCTCGATCGGCGCGTCGACCACGATCGTCTCGGGCGAGAAGCCGGAATCAAGCGCCGCCGCGTAGACGAAGGGTTTGAAGTTCGAGCCCGGCTGGCGCATCGCCTGCGTCGCGCGGTTATATACCGAAGCCTGATAGGAGAAGCCGCCCTGCATCGCCAACACGCGGCCGGTATTCACGTCCATCGCCATGAAGGCGCCTTCGACCTTCGGCACCTGGCGCAGCGTCCAGCGGATGAAGGAGCCGTCGCTATCGCTCGTCATCGCACGGACCTCGACCACGTCGCCGGTCTCAAGAAGGTCCTGCGCCTGCTTCGCGCGCGGACCGAGCTTGCCGTCATCTTTCAGCTTGCGCGCCCAAGTCACGTCTTCGGGCGGGATCCAGTGGCCGTCTTTGTCTTCCTCGATACCCTCGATGCCGATCCGGGCCGAACCGCCCTCGAAGCCCAGCACCACGGCCGGGTGCCATCCCTCGATGTCGCGCGGCGCCTTCGCGGTCGAGACATCGTCGAGCGCGGCGCGCCAATCGGCTTCTTTCTTCAGCTTGTCCTCGGCGATCTTCGCGCCGGTGCCGCGCCAGACGCCCTGCTCGCGGTCGTATTTCTCCAGCGCGTGCTGCAGCGCCTTCGTCGCATGGGACTGAAGATCAGGGTTCACGGTCGCGCGGATGGTCAGGCCACCGCCGAAGAATTCCTCTTCGCCAAAGCTTTTCGACAGCTGGCGGCGGATTTCGTCGGTGAAATAGTCGCGCGGCGGGAGCTGTGCGCGGAACGGGGCGTAATCGCCGTTCTGCACGGATTTCAGCGGCTTGTTCTGCTCCGCTTCCATCGTCGCCTTGTCGATGCGGCCATCCTCGTACATCCGGCGCAGCACATAGTTGCGGCGATCCACGGCGGTTTTGTAGTCGCGCACGGGATGCAGATCGGCGGGCTTCTTCGGCAGCGCCGCGAGATAGGCGGCCTCGCCCACCGTCAGATCGGCGAGCGGCTTGTTGAAATAGGTCTGCGCCGCGGCGGCGACCCCGTAGGAGTTCTGGCCGAGATAAATCTCGTTGAGATAAAGCTCGAGGATACGGTCCTTGCTCAGCACATGTTCGATGCGCGAGGACAGGATCAGTTCCTTGATCTTGCGCTCCACCGAGCGGTCCGAGGACAGAAGCAGGTTCTTCGTCACCTGTTGGGTGATCGTCGAGGCCCCGCGCACGTCGCGCCCGCCCGATTTCACGGCGGTGAACATCGCCGCGGCGATCCCGCGCGGATCGAAACCGGGGTGGATGTAGAAATTCTTGTCCTCCGCCGAGACGAACGCGCCCTTCACCCGGTCGGGAATGTCGCGGATCGGTACGAAGAGGCGGCGCTGCTCGGCGAATTCGTCAATCAGGCGGCCGTCGCCGTTATAGATGCGCGAGATGGTCTTGGGGCGGTATTGCGCAAGCTGGTCGTAGCTCGGCAGATCGCGCGAATAGATCCAGAAGATCGCCCCGATGGTGAGCGCCGCAAAGAACAGCCCGGTCACAACCCAGGAAAACACGCCGCCGATCGAGCCGAGAATGAAACGGATCACAGATACACCCCTTGCCTCGGGGCAGTTTACCCCATCGCGCCAGCCTATACATCGCGCCTTCGTGACGGTCAAAGTAATGTGCGCTCACGCTTCCGAGAAGACGCCGCATGGTCATAATCTCGCCGAATGGGCGGATGACCGCGCGTCAGACCTGGAAAAACACGCGATTACTGGCGCAAAAGCTTCGCCTCGGCGGCATCGGCCTGCGCCCAGGTCTCGACACCCTTGGTGATCGCCGCAGCCATCCGGGCGCGCCAGTCGGGGTCTTTGAGCCGCGCCCGATCGGCAGGCGACGACAGGAAACCCAGCTCCACGAGGACGGACGGAATATCGGGCGATTTCAGCACCGAGAAATTCGCGCCCTGCACCGGGCGTTTGTGCATATGCAGCCCCGCTCCCTTGATCGCGCCCGCCAGCACCTGCGACAGCCGGACCGAGCGCGGCTGCGTGTCACGCCGCGCCAGATCTACGAGGATATGGGTGATCGCATCGCCCTGCCCGTTCAGATCAACACCTGCAAGGATATCGTCGCGGTCGTGGCGCTGGACCAGCTTGCGCGTGGCCTCGGTCTCGGCGTGATCGTCGAGCCGGTAGATCGTGGAGCCCGTCGCCCGGCCTTCGGCGATGGAATCGGCATGGAGCGAGATGAAGATATCCGCCCCCGCCGCGCGCGCGACCGTCACGCGGGTCTCGAGCGGCACGAACACGTCCTGATCGCGGGTCATGACCACCTGCATCCCCGCCCGGCGCATCGCGTCGCGCAGCTGACGCGCGAAGCCGAGCACGATATCGGCCTCATGCGCGCCGCCATCCTCCGCACCCGGATCGATGCCGCCATGGCCGGGATCGAGCACGACCTTCAGCGGCCGCGTCCCATCCTGACGGCGGTGCGGCGCGGGTGTCGGCGCGGGCTGCGGCAAGTCCCAGAGCGCGGAATCGGCTGCCCCCTTGCGCGGGGTGAACTTGGCAGCGGGGACTTTTGCGAGAGTCAGCGCGATTTGCGGGTCGCCCTTGGTGCGCTCTTCGGAGCTCACGAGGCGCATCGGATGGGCCAGTTCGGCCACCATCCGCGACCAGCCGGGCCGGAACTTGCCCCAGCGCAGACCTTTGATCGCATCGCTGCCTTTCAGCAGATTTTCAGGTGGGTTGGCCCCGAAATTCAACTCGCGGAAGTCGATGACCAGCCGGTAGGGATCGGCCAGCAGAAAGGCGCGATACGGCACCGGCTGGCTGATCCCGAGCGTGATCGCGAGCTTGTCGCCGCTTTGCGCGATCTGGCTGCGCGCCGGTGCGTATTGCGCCAAGGCCGACAGATCCTGAGCCCGCGCAGGCAGAACCAGCGCGAGAGACATCGCGAGAAGAAGAATGAACCGCCCGATCATACGCGCCCCGTTTTTATGCGCTTTCGTTTTGCGGGCACTATAGCGGCCGGGTTCGCGCGGAGCAAAGGGCGAATGGGGCCGCCCTTGGCAGGGGCGACCAGCCCGGGCCGCGCCCGTCCGGCCCTCCGCTTGCGCTACGGGCGTTCGCCGGACGTCCTTCCACAGGAAGGCCGTTTGATCCGGCTCACCCCTCCCCCATGGCAGGGCGCAATGGCGATGTCACCTCGCGCATGACCAACTTGCGGGCTTGCGGGATAAAGCGCCCGGCCACCAACGATACGACGCGCCCACCCAAGGGTCGGGCGCACCCCTCATCGCAACCTCAGCGGTTCTCCATGAAGCTCCGCAGCCGTTTGATCCCCTCCGCCACCCGCTCGGGGCTTTGCGCGTAGGAGAAGCGGATGGTCTGGGCGCCGCGATGGGGGTCGAAATCCATCCCCGGCGTGACCGCCACCCCGACGCTCTCGAGGATTTCCGCGGCGAAAGCGGCGCTATCCTCGGTCAGCTCCGACACATCGGCATAGAGGTAGAACGCCCCGTCGGGCGGCGCGATCCGGGTGAAGCCCATCTTCGGCAGCTCTTCGAGCAGCATCTGCCGGCTCTGCCCGTAGCGCGCGACATTCTCGGCCATCTCGTCGAGGCTCTCGAGCGCGCCCAGAGCCGCGACCTGACTCGCATGAGGGGCGCAGATGAACATGTGCTGCGCGAGACGCTCCACGGTGCGCAGATGGCTTTCCGGCACCACCATCCAGCCCACGCGCCAGCCCGTCATCGAGAAATATTTCGAAAACGAATTGATCACGAAGACGTCGTCGCTGATCTCCAGCGCCGAGACCGCACGGCCCTCATATTGCAGCCCGTGATAGATCTCGTCCGAGATGAAAGCGATGTCGCGGGCCTGACAATGCTCGATCAGCGCCTGCAGCTCCGGCTTGCCCAGCATCGTGCCTGACGGGTTGCCCGGCGAGGCCACGATCAGCCCGGCCAGATCGTCCGGGATTTCCTCGGGCGTCGGCTGGTAGCGGTTCTGCGCCTCGGTCGGAATGCCCACCGGCTCAATCGAGAGCGCCTTGAGGATCTGGCGGTAGCTCGGATAGCCCGGCTCGCCCAGACCCACCTTGTCGCCTACGTCGAACAGGGCGGTGAAGGCCAGCTGGAACGCCCCGGAAGATCCCGAAGTGATGACCACGCGCGCGGGATCCAGATCGATGTCGTACCAACGCTTGTAGAGCTTCGCGATCCCCTCGCGCAGATAGGGCAGCCCCAGCGCAACGGTGTAGCCCATCGGTCGGCTCTCCAGCGCCTCGGCCAGACGACGCTTGGCGGCTTTCGGTGCGGAAGTTCCCGGCTGGCCCACTTCCATATGCACGATGTCGCGGCCCGCAGCCTCCGCCTCGGCTGCCATGCGCAGCACATCCATCGCGATGAACGGTTCCACCTGCCCGCGTTTCGACTGCCGCATCCTGCCAACTCCTTGCCGCTTGAGATTTCGCCCAAGGGGTTAGGCCGAAGCCGCCCGAGCGTCAATGCGCCCGCATTTCACCCTGCGCGATAACGCCCACTTGATCCCGCGCGCCCGAGCGGTCAGTTTGCTTGCGAACCAACAGGACCCGATCCAAAGGAAATGCCCATGCTCCGCACGCTTCTGGCCGCGACCGCCTTCGCCGCGCTCGCCACGGCCGCCCCGCTCACCCCGGCAGCCGCCCAGGATTTCGACTTCGCCAATATGTCCGACAGCCAGAAATCCGCATTCGGCGACGCCGTGCGCGAATATCTGATGGCGAACCCGCAGGTTCTGGTCGAGGCGATCAACGAGCTGGAGGCCAAGCAACAGGCCCAGCAGGCCGACAATGACAAGAAGCTCATCCAGACCAATGCGAAGGACATCTTCGAGGACGGTCACAGCTGGGTCGGCGGCAATCCCGACGGTGACATTACCATGGTCGAGTTCATGGATTACAAATGCACCTACTGCAAGAAAGCCTATAGCGAGGTCTCGGACCTGATCTCGAAGGACGGCAATATCCGCTTCATCGTCAAGGAATTCCCGATCCTCGGCCAGCAATCCGAACTGGCGGCGCGCTTCGCGGTGGCGACGAAGCAGATCAACGGCGACGACGCCTATGCGAAGATGCACGACACGCTGATGACCGCGCGGGGAGACCTGACCGTCGAGAGCCTGAGCCAGATCGCGAAGGATCAGGGTCTCGATCCGCAGCCGATCCTGAAGCAAATGAACGACGACTCGGTCACCGAGGTTCTGCGCCAGAACTACCAGCTGGCACAGCGCATGGCGATTTCGGGCACCCCGGCCTTCGTGATCGGCGGCCAAATGCTGCGCGGCTATGCCCCCGAAGCCGCGATGGCGAAAATGGTCGCCGAAGAGCGCCAATCCGAGTGATCCGCACCTGAAGAACGCCGTGCAAAGCCTTCTTCAGGTTAATTTTTCGAGATTGTCAGCGCCGCCCGATTCGATCACGATCCGGGCGGCGTTTTCCTTTCGTTTACCGTGACCCTCCAAAGCTTTTGCGCGTTAGACGGTCCTCGGTGGATCGCGCATCGCGGCGGCGCACCAGCGCCAGCAAGGTAAAAATGCCCCCCACATAAAAGAGCCGGCGCGATGACGCGCCGGCTCTCATGTCGCTTTCCGTCTCGGGGCCTTACGAGGCCGGGACCACGTAGACGATCGCGCGGTTGTCGGGATTCACGAAGACCGTGCGGTCGTTAATGTTGCCGTAGGCATAGGTGCTGTCGGGCACCGGCGTCAGCGTCACCACGTCCGGGACGACCTTGCCGGTCGCGACCTCGCCTTTCAGATAAACCGGTGCGACAGGGTGCTTCTCGACCCAGGTGATCGTGGTGGGTTCGGGCTTGGCGGCAGCGCCGACACCTGCGGCACCGACGAGCGCGCCGACCACGGCCCCCACGGGACCGCCCACGGCCGCGCCGGCCGCACCACCCGCGGCAGCACCGGTCAGCGCCGCGGCACCCTGAGCGTCCTTGCTGGCGTTATCGCCCGGGACCTGAATCTGGTTCACCGTCACCGATTGCGGGTTCGTCGACAGAAGCGCCATCTGGCCGTCGACCATCACACCCAGCTGGCTGGCAAGGGCATAGCCGTTCATGCCGTCATAGGTAACCTGGCAGATCGTGCCGTCGGGCAGGCAGCCTTCGACCGGAATGGTCGAGCCGGCCATCACGGTCGCAACGGTTTTCGACGACGCTTCGACCCCTGCATGGATCGTCACGTCGCCCTGCGCCGTCGCCATAAGCGGCGGGCTGGTTTCAGCAAAAGCGGTGCCGGCGATCATCGTGGTGCTGGCAGCAGCAGCGAGAATAGTAGCGAGTTTGCGGGTCATTGGACTTACCTCCGTTATTACCCTGACCGTCATCAGCGACGGCCTCTCTCCGTTTGTGGAGAGGGAAATGTGGAGGGGGCCAAATCGTTCCGCGCCCACCTCATCACGCCAGCGTGAGGTGGGGCGAATTCAGGAGGCCGGAGGCGCTTTTCCGCTTACTCGGCGGCAGCTTTCTCCGCTTCGATCTCTGCCGATTTTTTCTCAACCAATTCAACGATATGGTCGATCATGTCCGCGTTGGACTGCTTGTGATCTTGCTTGCCGGCCATGTAAACCATGCCCGATCCGGCCCCGCCGCCGGTAAAGCCGATATCGGTCATCAGCGCTTCGCCGGGACCATTCACGACGCAGCCGATGATCGACAGAGAGATCGGCGTCTTGATGTGTTCGAGCCGTTGCTCGAGCTCTGCGACGGTCGCGATCACGTCGAACCCTTGCCGCGCGCAGGACGGGCAGGAGATGATCTGCACGCCGCGGGTGCGAAGCCCGAGCGATTTCAGGATCTCGAAACCGACCTTCACCTCTTCGACCGGATCGGCCGAGAGCGAGACGCGCAGCGTGTCGCCAATGCCCATCCACAGCAGGTTGCCCAGCCCGATCGCGGATTTCACCGTGCCGGAGGTCAAGCCGCCCGCCTCGGTGATGCCAAGGTGGATCGGCGCGTCGGTGGCCTCGGCGATGCCCTGGTAGGCTGCGGCGGCGAGGAACACGTCCGACGCCTTCACCGAAATCTTGTATTCGCGGAAATCGTGATCCTCGAGAATGCGGATATGGTCCATAGCGCTCTCGACCATCGCCTCGGGGCACGGCTCGCCGTATTTCTCCAGCAGGTGCCTCTCGAGAGAGCCCGCATTCACGCCGATCCGGATCGAACAGCCGTGATCCTTTGCGGCGCGCACGACCTCGGCCACGCGCTTCTCATCACCGATATTGCCGGGATTGATGCGCAGGCAGGCAGCTCCCGCCTCCGCCGCTTCGATCGCGCGTTTGTAGTGGAAATGGATGTCGGCAACGATCGGCACCGGGCTCTCGCGGCAAATCTCGCGCAGGGCGCGGGTGCTCGATTCATCCGGGGTCGAGACACGCACGATATCCGCGCCGACATCGGCCGCGCGGATCACCTGATCGAGCGTCGCGCGCACGTCCGAGCTGTCGGTATTGGTCATCGTCTGCACCGAGATCGGCGCATCGCCCCCCACGGGGACATTGCCGACCATGATTTGACGGGACTTGCGGCGATAGATATTGCGCCACGGGCGGACCGGGTTGAGAGACATGCAAACGCTCCTTCGAGACCTCGGCTCCTGATACGCCAAGGCCCGCTGCGGTGCAACGGGCCGGGGCGGATCGTGATCTGCGGATTATTGCTGGTCGGTTGCGGCCTGCTTCGCGGCATCGCCCGCATCGGCCACGGCGATCATCTTCGCGAGATCCTTGTCCTGCGAGAGATTGGCGACCGGATAGGTCTCGTCGAGCGCAGCCGAAGACAGCTTGATGTTCTTGGTGACCTGGCCGCGCTTGCCGACCGGGCCATGCGTCACGCCGTTGACCGCGAAATAGATCGCGCCGGATTCACCCGTGCGCATCGTCGGCGGCTCTTCGAGCTTGGGCAGCACGTAGCGTTCGCCCGCATCCATGACCTTCTCGAACAGCGTCGCGCCATCGGCGGATTTGATCCGCACCCAGGACGGGCGCACGGCCAGCACGACGACGTCGGGCTGATCGGCTTCGAGCGCCTTGGCGACGGCGGATTGGATGTTGTTCTCGGGGCCCGCCGCGGAGGCGAGCTGTGTGCCTTTGGGCGCATCGTTGTTCTGCGCCAGACCGATCAGATTGGGCGTCAGGCCCGGAGCGGCTGCGCCCACCCCCTGCCCGGCCAGCGCGCCGGTCGCATTGGGGTCGATCGAGGCGATCGGCCCGTCACGCGAGACCAGCACCGGCGCGTCGAGCGCGGCCGGGCGGTAGATGCGTGCGGAGCGCTCGGGCTGGTTGACCTCGGGCAGCGTGTCATCGGCCTGCGCCATCTCCGGCCCGTCCTTGACCGAGTCGAGCGGGTCGAGATCGGCCATCACGCCGGGCGCCTGATCCACCGGGGTCAGCTGCACGCGCTGCACTTCCTGCAGCACGGTCCAGCCGCCATAGCCGATCCCGCCACCGATCAGCGCCAGCACGAAAAGCGCACCGACCGCGCGCGGTTCGATCTTGCTCCAGATCGATTCCTTGCGCGGAATGAAAGCGGGATTGGCGAGCGCCTCGGCCATGTCCTTCGGGTCGCGCTGCGGCTTGGGGCCGGAGGCGGCCTCCGACATGCCGTGGGCGGGCGAATAGCCAGCCTCGTTGCAGAAGCGCTGGAACGACCATTCCGGGTCGAGACCGAGGTAACGTGCATAGGAGCGCACATAGCCCGCGATGAAGGAGGGCGTGTCGAAAGCTTCCACATCGCAGGCTTCAATGGCCGCGATATAGGCTGCCTTGATCCGGAGTTCGCGCTGAACATCAAGGAGCGATTTGGCGAGCGTCGCCCGCTCGCCGCGCATCACATCGCCAAGACGAAGTTCGAAATCGTCAAACCCTTTGGGTTTGACTTCGTCCTCCGTCGAAGGTTTAGCCCTTCGCCCGATCATGCTGCCTGTCCCTGCCGTTTTCCCGCCTGCGTCGATTCGGAGCCAATAGCCCCTTCGATTAACAAAGGCTTATCACAAGCAAGCGAGCCGCGCACGCGCCTATGTCGCTCAGGCGCTCGCTTCGGCGCGATTTAGCTCACAGCGCGCCCAAAGCGCATCCATGCCCTTGACCAGAGCGTCAATCATACCGGTGTCGTGCACCGGCGAGGGCGTGAAGCGCAGACGTTCGGTCCCGCGCGGGACGGTCGGGAAGTTGATCGGCTGGACATAGACGCCGAACTCGTCGAGCAGCATGTCCGACAAGGCCTTGGTATGCTTGGGATCTCCGATGATCACAGGCACGATATGCGAGCCGTGGTCGATGATCGGCATACCCATGCCCTTCAGGCGCATCTTGAGAATCTTCGCGTGCAGCTGCTGCTTGTCGCGCAGCTCCTGACCGCCCTCGCCTTTCAGGAAAGCGATCGACGCGGCAGCGCCAGCCGCGACCGCCGGCGGGATGGAGGTGGTGAAGATGAAGCCCGGCGCATAGGAGCGCACCGCGTCCACCATCTTGGCCGAAGCCGCGATATAGCCGCCGAACACACCGAAAGCTTTACCCAGCGTGCCGTTGAAGATGTCGATGCGGTCCATCTCGCCCAGCTTCTCGGCGATACCGGCGCCGCGCGGGCCATACATGCCGACCGCGTGCACTTCGTCGAGATAGGTCAGCGCGCCGAATTCCTCGGCGAGGTCGCAGATGTCCGAGATCGGACCGAAATCGCCATCCATCGAATAGACCGACTCGAAAGCGATCAGCTTCGGCGCGGCGGGATCGTCTGCGGCCATCAGTTCGCGCAGATGGGCGACGTCATTGTGGCGGAAGATACGCTTGGCGCCACCGTTGCGGCGGATGCCTTCGATCATCGAGGCGTGGTTCAGCTCGTCTGAATAAATGATCAGGCCGGGGAACAGCTTGGGCAGCGTGCTCAGCGTCGCGTCATTGGCGATATAGGCCGAGGAGAAGACCAGCGCGGCCTCCTTGCCGTGCAGATCGGCGATCTCATGCTCCAGCCGCTTGTGATAGACCGTGGTGCCGGAAATGTTGCGCGTCCCACCCGAGCCTGCGCCGGTGGCGTCCAGCGCCTCGTGCATCGCCGCCAGCACAGCCGGATGCTGGCCCATGCCCAGGTAGTCATTGCCGCACCAGATGGTGATGTCCTGCTTCGATCCGTCCGGCTTGGTCCAGACGGCATGGGGGAAATTGCCCTTCTCGCGCTCGATGTCGATGAAGACGCGATAGCGGCCTTCCTCGTGCAGCTTGTCAATCGCCTGATCGAGTGCGCGGTCGTAATCCATCTTATGCTTCCCTTGCATGACTGTTCGCTGGGTCTGCCCTAGAGGGCTCCACAAAGCGCGACATTGATAAATGTCAAATTCCTCTCCCTGAAGCGTAAAAATGTCGCAGATAGTCATGAAAAGCAAACATTCACTTTTCGCAATTTGTCGCACCCTTGCGTCACCCCCTCTGGACAGTCTCGCGCGCGGCCCTAGGCTGTGGCAAAAATAAAGGAGGCCTGCATGGCACTGAACGAGGTTCTCACCGAAATCGACAATGGTCTGGACGCCGCGATGGAGCGGCTGTTCGAGTTGCTGAAAATCCGCTCGATCTCGACCGATCCGGCCTATCGCGAAGAGACCCGCGAAGCCGCGGAATGGCTCGTCAAGGAGTTGAAATCGCTTGGCTTCGACGCGGAGCTGCGCCCGACCACGGGCCATCCGATGGTGGTCGCGCATTCCAAGGGCGACGGCCCGCGCCTGCTGTTCTATGGCCACTACGACGTGCAGCCGGTGGACCCGCTGGAGCTGTGGGACACGCCCCCCTTCGAGCCGCGCATCGAGGACACCGAGAACGGCCGCGTCATCCGTGGCCGGGGGGCCTCCGACGACAAGGGTCAGCTGATGACCTTCATCGAGGCCTGCCGCGCCTACAAGGCCGTGAACGGCGAATTGCCTGGCAATCTCGTGATCTTTCTTGAAGGCGAGGAAGAATCGGGCTCGCCCTCGCTGGTGCCCTTCCTCGAGAACAACCGCGAGGAACTGACCTGCGATCTGGCGCTGATCTGCGACACCTCGATGGTCTCCCCCGGCGTGCCCTCGATTGCGGGCAGCCTGCGCGGGATGCTGAAGGACGAATTCACCCTGCACGGTCCGCGCATCGACCTGCATTCGGGCCATTACGGCGGCCCCGCGCTGAACCCGCTGCGCGAGATTTCCAAGCTGATCGCGAGCTTCCATGACGACAAGGGCCGCGTCGCCGTCGAGGGCTTCTACGAAGGCGTTCACGAAGTGCCTCAGGAGCAGCTCGAGGCCTGGAAGACCTGCGGCTTCGACGAGGAGGAATACCTTCACCACGCCGGGATGACGGTGCCGCACGGCGAAGAGGGTTACACGACGCTGGAGCAGCAATGGGCACGTCCGACGCTGGAGATCAACGGTCTCTGGGGCGGTTATCAGGGCGCGGGCTCGAAGACCGTGATTCCGGCCGAGGCGCATTGCAAGATCACCTGCCGCCTGGTGGGCGATATGGACCCCGCACATGTGCGCAAGGTTCTGCGTAAACATGTCGAGGACCGCCTGCCCGTCGATGCGCGCATCACCTGGGACAACGATCTCGATGGCGCGCCGGCCTCCGTCATGGACACCTCGCGCCCGGAATTCGAAGCCGCGCGCCAGGCACTGAGCGACGAATGGAACCGCGAGGCGGTGATCGTCGGCATGGGCGGCTCGATCCCGATCGGCTATTACTTCAAGTCGATCCTCGGCATGGATGCGATGCTCGTCGGGTTCGCCAATGACGACGACGCGATCCACTCGCCGAACGAGAAATACGACGTCAAAAGCTTCCACAAGGGGATCCGCTCCTGGGCGCGGATTCTCGACCGGATTGCGAAATAAGCCTGCGGCGAGGGCTTCGCGGCCCTCGCACAGCCGCGCTTCAGTCACCGGCCATTCGCCTCTCGCGAATGGCCGGAACCGTTTCAACTCCCGGATCGCGCCGGAGGCGGCCTCTACTGCCCGTCCCGCGCCGCCTGCACCGCCTGCATCCGCTCGGGCCATGTCGAGCGGATGAAGCCGAGGATGTCGAGGATTTCCGCATCGCTCAGCGTTCCGCCGAAACCCGGCATCCCACTCGGGAAATCGGCGACCCCACGCGCGGCCAAAGCTACCGCCCCGCCCTGCTTGACGTAATCGAACAGCAACGCGGTCTCGTGGTGCCACGTGTGGCCGGTGGCATCATGCGGCGGCGCCGGCAGAACCCCATCGGGCCCCGCCTCGCGCCAGTCCGGCTGCCCCTCAAGATCGGCGCCATGACAGCTCGCGCAATGGGTCGCGTAAAGCTGCTTGCCCCGAGCGATATCGCGCCCTTCAAGCGAGCTGGCGACCGCCGGAGACAGGGCAACGCCCCCTGTGATCGCGAGGCTGAGAAGGAATATCCGCCCCATCACGCCACCTCGATCCAGGATGTCATCCCCGCCGCCGCATGGGCTAGCATGTGACAGTGCAAAAGCCACTTGCCGGGGTTGTCGGCGGTGAAGGCGATCTCGTGGCTGCGCCCCGGGATCGTCAGCACCGTGTCGCGCATCGGGCCGAGGCTTCCATCCTCGCGCAGCTCGCGGAAATGCATTCCGTGCAGGTGCATCGCATGCGGGAAAGCGGTATCGTTGACGAAGCGCAGCCGCACCGGTTCGCCCTGCGACAGCTTCGCGAATGGCGCATCGCCGATTCCGGCCTGACCGGCCAGCGTCCAGAAATTGCCGCGCTGCATCAGGGCCTGCATCCGGTTGCGTGACATTCGGCCCATCGCGCCGCCCTCGATCTTCATCTCCAGCGGACGGGCCTGTGTCAGATCGGGCGGGTCCATGTTCGGATTGGGCGGCAGGGCCGCAGGCGGATCGCGCCGCGTTCGGCTGGCCTCGCCCGAGATCGCGAAGCCGACCTGACGCTGCCATTGCTGATCATTGCCGAGCCGCTCGATCGCGGCCTCGGCGCCATCGCTGGTCACGTCTACGATCAGGTCCACGCGCTGCGCAGGCGCGAGCACCAGTTCCTCGGGAATAGCCTCCGGCGCAGGCAGCGGCATCCCGTCGAGCGCCATCTGCCAGCCCGAAAGCCCGGTCAGGCGCAGCACGAAAATCCGCGCATTGGCGGCATTGATCAGCCGCAGGCGTAACCGTTCATGGCGCTTCGCCGTCAGGGTCAGGGCGTAATGCCCGTTGGTGCCCACGAGATTGCCGAAACGCCCGCCATGGCTGAGGTCCATCGGATGGGTGAAATCCGGCTCCAGCTGCGCAGTATCGGGGTCGAGCAGCCAATCGTCGAGCAGCAGAACCTCGTCGCGATCGACATCCGGCGCCTCCGGCTCCTCGACGATCAGCGCACCGGAGAGACCCCGCGCGACCTGCTCCATAGACTTGGTATGCGCGTGATACCAATAGGTGCCCGCGTCCGGCACACGGAAATCATAGTCGAAGGTCTGGCCGGGCGGCACGGCGTCCTGCGTCAGCCCGGCCACGCCATCCATCGCGTTGTCTATGCGGATGCCGTGCCAATGCACCGAGCTTGGCACGGCGAGCTTGTTGACGAAGCGGCGTTGCAGCCGCACGCCTTGGGCCACCCGAAGCTCCGGCCCGGGCAGCGTGCCGTCATAGGACCAGACCTCGGTCTGCGGATAGCCCTCGGGGGCGATCTGGGCCTTGGCCACCTGTGCGGTGAGCAGCGTCGGGGCGGTGGCCGCCCCTCCTGCACGCGCGGTCAGAGCAGACGCACCCATCCCGGCGAGGACGGCACGGCGGGTCAGTTGGAAGTTCCGCATCTCACTCGATCCCGTTGGCGCGCTGCAATTCGCGTACGTAAGCGACGATATTCGCGACATCGCCGCGGGTCAGGCCCTCTTGCGGGGGCATGTTGCCGAAGCGCCAATGATGCGCCCGTACCCCGGTCTGAACGGCGGCCTGAAAGGCCATGTCGCCGTGATGGGAGGGTTCGTAGATCTTGTGCACGAGGGGCGGGCCGAAGCCCATCTTGCCCGTGGCATTCGCGCCATGACAGGCGGCGCATGTCGCATCAAATGCGCGTTTGCCCATCTGGGCCTGCTCGGAGAGCGTGTTCGGCAGGGAGACAGAGACAAGCGGTTCGCCCCGTGCGGGCGCAGCCTCCGCCTCGGTCGCGGTGTCGGGCTGCAGAACGAGCCAACCGCCCGCAGCGAGGGCCGCGACGACGACGGCAGAAAGTATGTAGCGTTTCATCAGGGTATCCTGTTCGATCATGCGTCCTTTGCACGGACGCGACAGACGAGCCCCCTCGGGGGCCAGCGACGGTGTGATCGATCAGATACGGGGCGGAGGAAGGTCGAGTTGCGGCTCATGCGCCACGGGTGCGGGCGTCTCCGCAGGACGGAGCGTCATCGACAGGTCGGCGCGGCTCAGAGAGAATTCCGGCGCATGATCGAGCCCGGCAGAGACCATCATCTGGGCATGGGGACAGGACTGGTCCTGCATCGGTCCCGCATCGTGATGGGTGTCGGGACAGGCCGCACAGTCGGTCACGGCGACCATGTCCACCGCGTCCATCGCGCGTGCATGTGTCATCGCGGCAGCGGGCGCGCCCAACTGCGACAGACCGATCAAGCAGACCAGTGCGATCATCACGATATGCAGCGCTTTGCGCATGACTCTCCCGGCTTCTCCCTGCCCTCTATCTGATGGGCTCTGACGCGGCTGTCAATTCCCGCGCAGTCCCATCAGGTCGTCGAGGATCGCGCAATCGGGCGCATCGTCGCCGTGGCATTGCGCGATCAAATGTTCGAGCCGGGACTCCAACGCAGCGAGCGACGCGATCTTCTCGCGCACCGCTTCGAGGTTTTCCTGCGCCAGCGCGCGCACATCGCGGCTGGCCCGTCCCTCATCGGCGCTCAGCGCAAGAAGGCGGCGACATTCCTCGAGCGAGAACCCGAGGTGACGCGCCTGCGCCAGAAGCCGCAGCTGCTCCACGCAGCTTTCCGAGAAATCCCGGTAGCCATTGGCCCGCCGATCCGGCGAAATCAGGCCGATATCCTCGTAATAGCGGATCGTTTTGACCGGCAGCCCGGCCTGCGTCGCGGCGGTTCCGATATTCATGAGCGCGTGCCTCCTGCGACACATATAAACCTTCCAGCGGCTGGAGGCAAAAGTCACGCTCGCGTGAGAAATACGGGAACGGCGCCACGCGATCGAAGGTTGGCGTGGAAAGATCAATCAGGCTCTTGACCCTCCAGCTACTGGAAGCCCTATCTGATGGGGCGAAGTTGCCGAAAGGATGAACGGATGACACCGCAGCACGCCCATCATACCAAGGAAACCACCGACGTAATCACGCGCGATCCGGTTTGCGGCATGACGGTCGACCCGAATGCCGACAAACCCAGCGCCGAGCATGACGGGCACCTTTACCATTTCTGCTCGCAGGGCTGTCACGACAAGTTCGTGGCCAAACCGAATGACTACATCAAGGCGACCGACCCTGTCTGCGGCATGTCGGTCGAGCGCGCGACGGCAAAGCATATGGCCAAGCTCGATGGCGAGCGAATTTATTTCTGCTCCGAAGGCTGTCAGCACAAGTTCGAGGCCCGGCCCGAGGATTATCTGGGCGCGCGCCCGGCGGCGAAGCCGATGCCCGAGGGCACGCAGTATACCTGCCCGATGCATCCCGAGATCGTGCAGGATCATCCCGGAGATTGCCCGAAATGCGGCATGGCGCTGGAGCCGATGAGCCCCACCGCCGATAGCGGCCCGAACCCCGAGCTTGTCGATTTCCGCCGCAGGCTCTGGATCATGGGGCCGCTGGCGGCGGCGGTCTTCGTGCTGGAGATGGGCGCGCATATCGGGCTGCCCGTCGCGGACTGGATCGGGCCGAAAGCCTTCCTCTGGCTGCAATTCGCGCTGGCGACGCCGGTTCTGTGGTTCGCGCGTCCCTTCTTCGTGCGTGGCTGGAAATCGGTGGTGAACGTCTCGCCAAACATGTGGACGCTGATCGCGCTGGGTACGCTCGCGGCCTACCTGTTTTCGCTCGCGGGCCTTCTGCTGCCGGGAATCTTCCCGGCAGAGATGCTCAACGAACACGGGCTTCCCCCGGTCTATTTCGAAGCCTCGGCGGTGATCCTCGTGCTGGTGCTGATCGGCCAGATCATGGAGCTTTCGGCGCGTGAGAAGACCGGAGATGCGATCCGCGCGCTGATGGACCTCGCGCCGAAAACCGCGCGTCGCGTGGGCGAAAACGGTGACGAGGACGTGCCACTCGATCAGGTACAGACGGGCGACAAGCTTCGCGTGCGCCCGGGCGAGACCGTGCCGGTCGATGGCGTGGTCACGGAAGGCTCCTCCGCCATCGACGAGAGCATGATCACGGGCGAGCCGGTCCCGGTCGAGAAAGCCCAGGGCGATGCGGTCACCGGCGGCACGCTGAACAAGCAGGGCAGCTTCGTGATGGAGGCGCAGGCCGTGGGCTCGGAAACCACGCTCTCTCGGATCGTCGAGATGGTCGGCAAGGCGCAACGCTCGCGCGCCCCGATCCAAGGCTTGGCCGATCGCGTGGCGCTTTACTTCGTACCCGCCGTCGTGGCCTGCGCCATCCTCGCCTTCATCGCATGGCTCGCCTTCGGGCCGACCCCGGCCTTGGGCTATGCGACCGTGGCTGCGGTGTCGGTGCTGATCATCGCCTGCCCCTGCGCGCTGGGTCTCGCCACGCCGATGTCGGTGATGGTGGGCACCGGGCGCGGCGCGAGTGCAGGCGTGCTGATCCGCGATGCCGAGGCGCTGGAACGCTTCGCCAAGGTCGACACGCTCATCGTGGACAAGACCGGCACGCTGACCGAGGGCAAGCCCGCGCTGACCGATGTGATCGCGGACGGGGCCTCGGAGGAAGAGGTCAAATCGCTCGCCGCCGCGCTGGAACGCGGATCGGAGCACCCGCTTGCCGAGGCCATCGTGCAAGGCGCGGAAGGTGCGCCCAAACTCGAGGCCGAAGGCTTCGAGGCGGTGACCGGCAAGGGCGTCACGGGCCGCGTCGACGGCGCGCAGATCGCGCTCGGCAATGCGGCCCTGATGAAGCAGATCGGCGCGGATACCTCCGCCCAGTCCGACACGGTCGAGCGTCTGCAATCGGACGGCAAGACGGCGATGTATCTCGCCCGCGACGGTGCAGTGATCGGCGTGATCGCGGTGGCCGACCGGATCAAGGAGACCACCGCGGACGCCATTCGCGCGCTCCACGACGAGGGGCTGCGGATCGTCATGGCCACCGGCGACAGCGAGGGCACCGCGCGGGCCGTCGCACGCGAGCTGGGCATCGACGAGGTCCATGCCGGGGTCTCGCCCGAGGACAAGGCCGCGCTGGTCGACAAGCTGCGCAAGGACGGCGCCTCCATCGCGATGGCCGGTGACGGGGTAAACGACGCGCCTGCGCTGGCGGCCGCCGATGTCGGCATCGCCATGGGCACCGGCGCGGATGTCGCGGTGGAGAGCGCCGGGCTGACGCTGGTCAAGGGCGACCTGACCGGCATCGTCCGCGCGCGCCGTCTGGCCGAGGGCGTGATGCGCAACATCCGCCAGAACCTGTTCTTCGCCTTCGCCTACAACACCGCGGGTGTGCCGATCGCGGCGGGCGTACTCTACCCGGTCTTCGGCCTGCTGCTCTCGCCGGTGATCGCGGCGCTCGCGATGAGCTTCTCCTCGGTCTCGGTGATCGGTAACGCGTTGCGGCTGCGGAGGCTGAAGCTGTGACATTCCCGAAGAAAGATGACAGGGTGACGCAAAACTCCGGAGGACTCATGACACGCTTTCTCAGCATTCTCGCCCTCGTGGCGCTGCCCACCGTCAGCTACGCGCACGGGGATGGCAGCGCGGATGGGGACACGCATGACATGATGTCGGGCGATCACATGATGATGGACGATGCGGAGATGGGCGACCACGCGCATATGGGCGCCGACGAGGACATGCCCGCCCATGACGATCACATGATGCCGGACGAGGCCCATGCCGACGGGCAGATGCCCATGACCGCGCCCGAGCAGATGCCCGGGATGCAGGCAGCGGGCGCGATTACCGAGCCGGGTCAATCCGCTTTCGCGGCGATCCAGGAGATCGTGGCCCATCTGCTCGCCGATCCCGACACGGATTGGAACCGCGTCGATATCGAGGCGCTGCGCCAGCATCTGATCGACATGAACAATGTCACCCTGCACGCCAAGGTCAGCGAGAGCGACATCGAGGGTGGTGCGCGCTTCGAGGCTACCTCGGACGATCCTGCGGTTACCGCCTCCATCCGCGCAATGGTGCCCGCCCATGTCGCGACGATGAACGGTATTCGGGGCTGGGAAATGAGAGCCGAGGAAATCCCCGGCGGCAGCGCGCTCACCGTGACCGGGGCGGATGCGCAGAAAATCCGCGCGCTCGGCTTCATCGGCATCCTGACGGTCGGCGCGCATCATCAGCCGCACCATCTGGCGATGGCGAAGGGCGAGATGACACAGGGGCATTGAGCCCTCTCAGGTGACACGGAACGCGAAAGGCTGCCGAGGCATCGCCCGGCAGCCTTTTCTTTTGTCCCTCGCGCCTCAGCGCTCGGTCAGCTTCAACTCGATCCGGCGGTTCTGGGCGCGCGCCTCGGGCGTGTCGGCGGTGTTCACCGGGTCGAACTGCGCGAACCCGGCAGCGGCGAGCCGATCCGGCGGGAAGCCGAGGCTGTCCACCATGTATTTCACCACCGAAAGCGCGCGTGCCTGACTCAGTTCCCAGTTATCCTTGAACTCGCCCTGCCCAGACAGCGGCGTGTCGTCGGTATGGCCGTCGACGCGGATGATCCACGGGATATCGCTCGGGATTTCCCCGCGCAGCTGATCGAGCAGCGCCGTGACCTGCTTGATCTGCGCGCGGCCCGCATCCGACAGCGTGGCAGAAGCCGGCGCGAACAGCACTTCGGAGGAGAAGACGAAGCGGTCGCCTTCCACCTTCACGCCCTGCTTGCCCTTCAGAAGCTGCGACAGCTTGCCGAAGAATTCCGAGCGGTAGTTCTGCAAATCCTTCGCCTTGGCCTCTGCCTCCTTGCGCAGTTTCTCCTGCAGATCGGCACGTTTCTTTTCCTCCGACGCCGCGCGGGCGAGCGCCGCGTTCAGCTGTTGTCCGAGGTTGTCGAGCTGCACCTTGGCCTCGGCATCCTTCTGCTGCGCCTCGTCGAGCACATTCTGAAGCTGCGCAAGCTGGCTTCGCAAAGCCGCGACCTGCTGATTGAGCAGCGCCACCTTCTTCTGCGCGCCCTCCGAGATCGCCTGCTGATCGGCCAGCGCCTTCTGCGCAGTGGCCTTCAGCGCGGCCTGCTTCTCGGCCTCCGAGAGCTGCTTGCCCAGCTGCTTTTCCAGATCGGCCTTCGCGATCTGCGCGGCGGCGAGCTTGGTCAACGTGTCCTCGGCCTTCTTGCGTGCCTCTTCGAGTTGCAGCGTCATCGCCGCGACCTCGTCGCCCGATTTCGTCAGCTTGTCGCGCAGATCGGCGATGGTTTCCTTGCTCAGCCGGATCTCGTCGGCCTTGGCGCTCGCATCCTGCTGGGCGGCGTTGCGCTCGCCCACGAGTTGCGCGACGCGGGCCTCGAATTCTGTAATCTTCTGTTTCGCATCCGCCAGCGCGGCCTTCCGGTCATCGAGCTGCGAGGTCAGCGTGGCGATCAGCGAATCCTGCTGATCGGCCTTGTCCTTCGCGTTCTCCAGCTCGCCCGTCAGTTGCTGCGTCTTTGTCTGTTGCAGCGACAGCGCCTTGGCGAGGTTCGAGACCTGCTCGTTGAGCTGGATCAGCTCGCCTTCCTTGGTGCTCAGCGTGTCGCGCAGAACCGATTGCACGATCATGAAGATCGACAGCACGAACATCAGGACCAGAAGAAGCGCCGTCATCGCATCGACGAAACCCGGCCAGATGTTGGTCGAGAACCGATTGCCGCCGCGCCGTGCCAGAGCCATAAATTACTCCTCGCGATGCGGTTTGTAGCCTAGGATCGCCCGGGTGAGACCTGCGAAATCATGGCGCAGCTCGGCCATGCTTTCCTGCCGCCCGGCGCTGACTTCCTCTAGCATCCGCATCATCTGCTGATCGATCGAGCGCAGCCGCATCCGGGTCTCCATCAGCGCCTCTGCCTCGGGGGCCCCTTCGGCCGTGCGCTGCGCGAGATGATCGAGCGCGCCGATCAGCCGCTCCTGCCCCTCCGCCATCTGCTGCAGCGCGCCTTGCTGGCGGTTGCGCGCATCCATCTCCGCCGAGAGCCGTTCCGACAGGTCGTGGATCGCGTTCGACAGATGCGCGATGCGCGCCTCGGTCTGCACGCGTCCGGCATCGGAGCGCACGAACAGCGTCTGGATCTGGTCCATCTGCTCGGACATGTGATCGAGGACGCCCGCCACCATAGAGCTTTCGCCATCGCCCCCTTCAAGCGCGGTGAAGGACAGCCGCGTGATCGAAGAAATCCATTCCTCCAGCTCGCGGTAGAAGCGATTCTGACCGTGGCTCGCGAACAGTTCCAGCAAGCCGATCACCAGCGAGCCCGCAAGACCCAGAAGCGACGAGGAGAACGCCGTGCCCATGCCGCCCAGCTGCGCTTCGAGCCCCGTCATCAGATTGTCGAACACGCCGATCGCGCTCTCGCCTTCCTTCGGTGCGAGCGCGCGGATCGTCTCCACCACGGCAGGGACGGTGGTGGCGAGGCCGTAGAACGTCCCCAGAAGGCCGAGGAAGATCAGCAGGCCCGCGATGTAACGGGTGATGTCGCGCGCCTCGTCGATCCGGGTCGCGACGGATTCGAGGATCGAGCGGCCGGAGGAGGACGACACCGCGCGGCGCGCCTCGCGCGAGCCCAGAAGGGCTGCGAGCGGCGCCAGCATCGACGGCGCGCGCACCTGCGGACGGCCCGGACGATCGGCGGCGAAGCTCTCGATCCAGTTCACCGCCTTGACCAGCTGCACCACCTGCCAGAAGCAGGCGAGGATGCCGAAGACGAAGACCGCGAGGATCACCCCGTTCAGCCAGGGATTGGCGAGGAAAATCGGGAAGATGCGCGAATAGGCGAAGTAGCCTCCCGCAGCGACCAAGCCGAGCACCAGAAGCATCAGGATCACCTGACGCACGGGTTGTGAGAATTGCGGCTCCAGCCGGATCGGCTCTTGCATCATTGCCCCTCTTGCCTGTTTGCGCAGAGCCTAGCGACGGCGCAGCCCTTCGCCAAGGCCTATCGCGACAAGACACGCAGCCGTGCCACCAATGCATCAAGATGGGGGTCGGGAATGCCCAATTCGTGAAGATGCTGGGCAGTATTGAACAGATAATCGCGGTTCGGACCGCGCCCGCCGGTGGCAGAGGCGATGATCCGGGCCTGCTCGTCATCGCTGAGGCCTCCGCAATATTGGTCGTGATGGCGGTCGATCACGTAGGTCACGGCGCGCACGCGCCGCCCGTCATCCAGATCGACATCAATTTCTCGTTCCAGATAGGCCGCGGTCACCAGCTCGCGCTCGCGCAGGTAGGTCATGACCTCGTCTTCCTGTCCGGGCTTCACCGCGAAGGCGAGCCCCGCGCAGGCGCCCTGCCCCTCGTCGAGCGCCAGCACCAGTCCCGGCGCCTCGGGCGTGCCGCGATGCACCAGCGAGCGCATGCAGAAGCTGCGCTCCCAACCCGGCGCGCGGGCAAGCATCCGTTCGTCGAAATCGAAGCCGGGGTTCCAGATCAGCGAGCCGTAGCCGAAGACCCAGATCCTGTTGTCGTCGCTCTGGTCCTGCATGGGCTCAGGGCTTACATGGGGTTCACCCGATTTGCAAAGAGGCTACGATGCGCAAACTGATCATTCTGGTGCTGGTCGCGACGCTGGCCTATTGCGGCTACTGGTTCTACGGCGCGCACAAGATCGAGAACGGCGCGCGCGACATGCTCGCACAGGCCCGGCAGGAAGGTTGGGGCGATGCGCAATCGGTCTCGCTGGCGGGCTTCCCCTCGCGCTTCGATCTGACCTTCGACAAGCCGGAACTGAAGGATCGGGGCGGCCTGTGGCGCTGGAGCGCCCCCTTCGCGCAAATCTTCGCGCTGGGATATGAGCCCAACAAGGTGATCGCCTACCTGCCCTCGGGCCAGATGCTGCATCTGGGCGACAAGACCTACCGCCTGACGCAAGACGACATGCGCGCCTCGATGACGGTGGGCTATTCGACCGCGCTGCCGCTGGAAAACGCGGTCGCCGTGGTCGCGTCCCCCGTGCTGACGCCCCAGGGGGCCGCCAAGCCGGAGCTTTCGGCCGATCAGCTGCGCCTCGCCATCGCGCGCAAAGACAAGGCGCAGGGCGCGATCGGCGCCTCGGCCCAAGCCGCCGATCTGGTGATGCCCGCCGCCGCCTATCGCCTGGGCGCGGAAGCCAAGAAACTGAAACTGCCGGCCGATCTGCTCGAGCGGATCGACCCGAAGGGCACGCTGCCCGACACGATCACGCGCCTCCATTTCGACGCGCTCATGGGCACGCGGGAGCCGATCGACCAAAGCGCGCTGGAGGCAGGACTGCCGGGTCTGATGACCTTCGCGATCTCGGACCTGTCGCTGAGCTGGGGCGATAACGACGTCTCGGTCGAGGGCAACCTGACCGTCGATCCCTCTGGCTATCCAGACGGCACGCTGACGATCCGCTCTGCCTCGTGGCGCAACTGGGTCGGCATCGCGCAGGGCATGGGGCTGATAGGAAAGGACGAGGTGAAACTCGTCACCGGGATAGGCGCAATGCTGGCCGCGAAGAACCCCGACGGCGCGCTGGAAGTGCCGCTGATTTTCAAGGACGGGCAGATGAGCCTCGGCCCGGTGCCGCTGGGCCCCGCACCGCAACTGGTCGCGCAACGGCAGTGAAACACGGGGCGGGCAGCAGGGCGCGGACCGCCTGCCCGCGTGCGCCTTACGCGTCTTTCTTCGGCGCGCTGCGGCCGAAATCGGGCGCATCCGTATCCTGACCCGCCTCGATGATGCCGCGACGGATCGCGCGCGTGCGCGTGAAATAGTCGTGCAGCATGTCGCCATCGCCCATGCGGATCGCGCGTTGCAGCATGAATAGCTCCTCGGTGAAGCGGCCGAGGATGTCGAGCGTCGCTTCCTTGTTGGTCAGGAAGACGTCGCGCCACATCGTCGGGTCCGAGGCCGCGATCCGGGTGAAATCGCGAAAACCCGTGGCGGAATATTTGATGACTTCCTCGTGGGTTACACGACGAAGATGATCCGCCACGCCCACCATCGTATAGGCGATCAGGTGCGGCGTGTGCGACACGACCGAGAGCACGAGATCATGGTGATCGGGCGCCATCTCGTCGGTATTGGCACCCATCGCCTCGACCAGCGTTTTCAACCGGGTCAGCGCCTCGGAGTCGGTGTCTTCGATCGGCGTGAACAGCCACCAGCGATTGGCGAACAGCGTGGCAAAGCCCGAGCGCGGGCCGGACTGCTCGGTCCCCGCCAGCGGGTGGCCGGGGATGAAATGCACACCGTCGGGCATATGCGGGCCGACCGCGTCGATCACCGCGCGCTTGACCGAACCCACATCGGTGACGGTCGCGCCGGGGGCGAGATGCGCGGCGATCTCTTCGGCGATCTTGTCCATCGCACCGACCGGCACGCAGAGCACAACCAGATCGGCGCCCGCGACCGCCTCGGCGGCGGTCTCGTAGACGGCATCGACCAGCCCGATCTCCAGCGCGGTGTCACGCGTCTCGGCAGAGCGCGCGTGACCGACGATCTCGCCCGCCAGACCCTTTTCGCGCATCGCATGCGCCATCGACGAGGCGATCAGGCCGAGCCCGATCAGCGCGACCCGCTGGTAGAGTTGGCTCATCTGGGCACCTCGATCCCGCCTGCCTTGAAGACGCCGATCAGATGCGCGACGCGGCGGCACGAGGGTTCGTCGCCCACGGTGATGCGCAGGCAGTTGGGCAGGTTATAGCCGGCGACCCGGCGCACGATGATGCCTTCGGATTTCAGATAGGTATCGCAATCGGCCGCTTCCTGCTCGGAAGCCAGACGCGCAAGGATGAAGTTCGCCGTGGAAGTATCTGACGGAACGCCTTTTTCCGCCAACGCTTCTGCGAGCCACGCGCGCAGGCGCGTATTGTCGTCGCGGCATTTCGTGACCCAGTCCTGATCGCGCACGGCGGCCTCTGCCGTCTCCTGCTGCGCGGTCGAGAGGTTGAACGGACCACGGATACGGTTGAGCACGTCGATCACTTCGCGCGACCCGTAGCCCCAGCCGACGCGCAGCCCGCCGAGGCCGTAAATCTTCGAGAAGGTCCGCGTCATGAAGACGTTGGGCAGGCGTGTCGCCAGCTCCGCCCCGCCGTCATAGCCTTCGACATATTCCGCGTAAGCGCCGTCGATCACCAGCAGCGCGCCTTTCGGCAGGCCCGCCGCCAGCCGCTCCAACTCTGCCAGCTGGATCATCGTGCCGGTCGGGTTGTTCGGATTGGCGAGGAAGACGAGCTTGGTCTTCTTGGTGCAGGCGCTCAGGATCGCATCGACATCGGTCGTGCGGTCGCGCTCTTTCACCTCGATCGGCGTGCCGCCCGCGGCCATGGTCGAGATGCGATACATCAGGAAGCCGTGCTCGGTGAAAATCACCTCGTCCCGCGCGCCGACATAGGCCTGGCACAGGAAGTGGATGATCTCGTCCGAGCCCACCCCGCAGATGATCCGGTCGGGATCGAGCTTGTGCACGTCACCGATGGCCGTGCGCAGCTTGCCGTGGTCGGTCGAGGGGTAACGATGCATCGAATGGGCGCATTTCGCGAACGCGTCCTTGGCCTTGTCCGAGGGGCCGAACGGGTTCTCGTTCGAGCTGAGCTTCACGGCATCGGTGCGCCCCGCCACATGGGAGGCGCCGCCCTGATAGAGCTCGATGTCCATAATACCGGGCTGGGGGCGAATATGCGTGGTCATTGTGCACTCCTGAATCGTGGCCCGAGTTCTATCCGCCATGGCGCGACAGGGCTAGTGAGAAGATCACCCGCATAGCAGACGCGGCAGGGATGCAACGGATGTCATAGCACGTCGATGAGAGATGTATTGCCCACGAGTGCCGGAGGGCAGCGCCCGACCGCCGGGTGGGCGCGCTTCATTCAGCGGTTGCCCCTTTATCTCACCACATCCGCACGACCTCGCCGCGCCGATGAGGGAAGAGCGCCCGCCCGAGGGGGCGGCCGGGCGCTGTCCGGGCCGCTGCGCGGCTGTTCCGGACAAAAGCTCCCCTCGCCCACTGCCCAAAAGAAAAAGGCCGCGCCCCGAGGGCACGGCCTTTCCAAATGATCGGCGAAGACTGAGAGATCAGTTCTTCGCGTAGAATTCGACCACGAGGTTCGGCTCCATCTGAACCGCGAAGGGCACGTCGGACAGGGCCGGGGTGCGCACGAATTTCGCGGTCAGTTTGTTGTGGTCGGCTTCGATGTAATCCGGAACGTCACGCTCGGGCGACTGAACGGCTTCGAGAACCAGAGCCATCTGCTTGGACTTCTCGCGGACTTCCACCACGTCGCCTTCTTTCAGGCGATAGGAGGGGATGTTCACTTTCTTGCCGTTCACGAGCACGTGGCCGTGGTTCACGAACTGGCGCGCTGCGAAGACGGTCGGGACGAACTTGGCGCGGTAGACCAGCGCGTCGAGGCGGCGCTCGAGCAGACCGATCAGGTTTTCACCGGTGTCGCCCTTCACACGCTCGGCTTCGGCGTAGATGCGGCGGAACTGCTTCTCGGTCAGGTCGCCGTAATGGCCCTTGAGCTTCTGCTTGGCGCGGAGCTGGATACCGAAGTCGGACAGTTTGCCCTTGCGGCGCTGACCGTGCTGGCCGGGGCCGTATTCACGACGGTTGACGGGCGACTTGGCGCGGCCCCAGATGTTCTCGCCCATGCGGCGGTCGATTTTGTACTTGGCAGACGTGCGTTTGGTCACGGCTGATCTCCTTCTTTAGCGTTTCGAAGGGCGTTGTCCTCCTCCGGGCCTTGCGGCGACCGGCGACAGGTTTCCTCTTGCGAGGTCCACCAACACCAATGAATAACCCCGGCAACTCGCGTTACCGGGATGGCGGGCTTATACATCGGCGCGCGCGGGTGTCAACCACTCCGGGCGAGACGTCCGGGGAACGCGAACGATCCGGCCCGCCAGACTGCCTCTCTGCCCACCTCTCCGCCCACGAGGCGGCCGCCTGCCCGCCCCAGCAAATTTCCCATCAGGCTCCCGACGCTGCGTTCCGTCACGGTTTCGTGAGTAAATTTTGGCTTTCGCCCCCTGTTCAGAGCAACAATTCGCCCCATGATGGCGCTAACGGGGCGCGTGCCGGATGCGCGTCCCGGCGTTGTCCTGCCGGAGGTCGGCACGGGCGGCGCGCGGGAGTGAGGCGTTGCCCGCTCCACCGGGAGGAACCCCATCCGGCCTTAGGAGGATTACAATGAAAAACATTCGTCGCTCGACGTGCGGAACCGCCGCGCGTCTCGCCGGAACCAGCGTTCTCGCGCTCGGCCTGATTGCAGGTGCCGCGCAGGCCCAGAACATCACCGCCGACAGCTTCGGCGCCGACTTCTCGGCCATGAGCCAACTCAAGGACATCGCGTCCAAGGGCAAAGGCAAGGTCGGCGTGCTGCTGCCCGACACCGCCAGCTCCGCCCGCTACACCTCTTTCGACGAGCCCTACCTGAAGAAAGCCTTCGAAGCGGCGGGCCTGTCCTCGGACGACCTGATCATCACCAACGCGCAAGGCTCGGAAGCCGACCAGCTCACGCAGGCGCAGACCGATATCAGCCAGGGCGCGACGGTTCTGCTGATCGACCCGATCTCCTCGGGCGGCGGTGCCGCTGTCGAAAAATACGCGAAAGAGCACGGCGTCGCGGTCATCGACTATGACCGGATCACGCTTGGCGGTTCGCGCGACTACTATATCAGCTTCGACAACGAATATGTCGGCGAGCTGATCGGCAAGGGCATGGAACAGTGCCTGAGCGATTGGAACATCGAGAAGCCGAATATCCTCGTGATGGCGGGCTCCCCCGATGACAACAACGCCACGCTGTTCAAGCAGGGCTACATGAAGGTGCTTCAGCCGAAATTCGACGACGGCAGCTACACCAATGCGGGCGAGCCCGCGGGCACCTGGGACCCGTCTGTCGCACGGACCACCTTCGAGCAGCAGTTCACCGCGCATCAGGACATGAACGCCGTCGTCACCCCGAATGACGACAACGCCAACGCGGTCATCTCCTATCTCAAGACGCTGAACGTGCCGGCGAAAGCCTTCCCGACCACCGGTCAGGATGCGACCGTCACCGGCCTGCAGAACGTGCTCACCGGCTACCAGTGCGGCACCGTCTACAAGCCGATCTATCTTGAAGCCCAGGCGGCCGCCGCACTCGCGCTCTACATGCGCGCCGGTGAAAACCCGCCCGACGGTCTCGTCAACGGCAAGGTCAATGACAGCCAGGGCGGCATGGACGTGCCCTCGATCCTGCTCAAGCCGATCTGGGTCACCCCGGAGAACATGGCCGACACCGTCGTGAAAGACGGCTTCGTCGACACCTCCAAGCTCTGTGCGGGCGACGCGGCTGACGCGTGCAAATCCGCTGGCATCGGGAACTGATAGCTGATGATGGACACGGGCAACGGCACCGGGTCCCAAGCGGAGGATCGCGACGCGATCCTCCGCATTCGGGGTCTGGAAAAGAGTTTCGGCGCAGTGCAGGCGCTCAGCGGGGTCGATTTCGACGTGCGCCCCGGCGAGGTGACGGCACTGGTCGGTGACAATGGCGCGGGCAAATCCGTGCTGACGAAAACCATCGCCGGCATCCATGAAGCCGATGGCGGCGTGATCGAATGGGAAGGCAACGAGGTCCGCGTCCGCTCGCCGCGCGACAGTGCGGAGCTGGGCATCGAGGTCGTCTATCAGGATCTCGCGCTGTGCGACAATCTCGACGTCGTGCAGAACATGTTCTTGGGTCGCGAAATCCTGACCAACGGGATGCTCGACGAGGACGCGATGGAGCGCGCCGCAGCAGAGACGCTGCAAGGACTGCGCGTGACCACGCTGCGCTCGATCCGCGCGCCGGTCTCGGCGCTCTCGGGCGGTCAGCGGCAATCGATCGCGGTCGCCAAGGCCGTGATGTGGAATTCCAAACTGGTGATCCTCGACGAGCCCACGGCGGCGCTCGGCGTGGCCCAGACCGGTCAGGTGCTGCAACTCGTGCGTCGCCTCGCCGATCAGGGCCTCGCGGTGGTGATGATCTCGCACAACCTCAACGACGTCTTCGCAGTTTCCGACCGGATCGCGATCCTCCGTCTGGGCGAGATGGTGAGCCAGGGCCCGATCGAGGAATACGACACCCAACGCGTGGTCGAGCTGATGACCACGGGCAAATCCGACCATGTGGTCGAGCCGGGCGCGATGCGCGCCGCCGCCTCGATCGCGGCAGAGAACGCCAAGGACGTCGCGGCGCAACGCGAGGCATCGGGCGAAAGCGGCCCCTCTGCCGTGGTGGGCGCCACGACCGAGGATCAGAGCTTCTCGAGCTACCTCTCGCGCACCTGGGCGAAGATCAAGGCAGGCGAAAGCGGCGTGCTCCCGGTTCTTCTGGGCTTCGTGCTGATCTCGCTGATCTTCCAGCTGCAGAACCCGAAATTCCTCTCGCCGGGGAACATCGTGAACCTGCTCGTCCAGGGCTCGGTCTTCATGATGATCGGGATGGGACAGGTCTTCGTCCTGTTGTTGGGCGAGATCGACCTGTCGCTCGGCTTCGTCGCCGGGATCGGGGCGACGGTAGCGACACTGCTGGTGGCACCGGGCTCCGACTGGCCCTGGTGGGCGGCGGTTCTGGCAGGTCTGGCGGTGCCGGCGGTTCTGGGCATCTTCCAGGGCTCGCTGATCACGCGCCTGAAACTGCCCTCTTTCGTCGTCACGCTGGCGGGCCTTCTGGGCTTCAACGGTCTGATGATCCAACTGCTGGGCGCCGGGGGGACGATCCCTGTGGCGAGTGACACGATCAACAACTTCGCCAATGGCACGCTGAGCCCGCTGATGGGCTGGCTCATGACCGGCGCCGTGGTTCTCGTCTTCGCGATCCTCACCTTCAGCAAGGATGCGAAACGTCGCAAGAGCGGCCTCGTCGCTCCGCCGATGGGCCTCACCATCGCGAAGATCGCCGCGGCCGTGATCGCGGGTATCGTGCTGGTGACGATCTCGAACATGAACCGCGGCGTCGCGCGCTTCCCGCTCTCGGGGATGCCGTGGGTGATCCCGATCGTCTTCGCGGTGCTGCTGGCATGGTCCTTCCTGCTGGGACGGCTGAAATTCGGCCGCTATGTCCTCGCAATCGGCGGCAATGCCGAGGCTGCACGCCGGGCGGGCATCAACCTGCGCCTGATCCGGACCGCAGCCTTTACGCTGGCGGCGACGACGGCGGGTCTGGGCGGCATCATTTACGCCTCGCGCCTGCGCTCGATCTCCACCAGCTTCGACGGCGGCACGATCGTGCTCTATGTCGTCGCGACCGCGGTGATCGGCGGCACGTCCCTGTTCGGCGGGCGCGGTCATCCAATCCACGCGATCCTCGGTGGCGTCGTGATCGCGGCAATCGTCAACGGCATGGCGCTTCTGGGTCTGCCGGCGGCGGTGCAGCTGATGGCGACGGCGGCGGTGCTGCTCGCGTCGATCACGGTCGACGTGGTGGTGCGCCGGCGCGGCGAGACGACCCGCTAGAGCCAACCACGAGCCAAGACGATGTAACGCGCGCGAGCCCTCTCGCGCGCGTTTTTCATGAGGGCCAGCGCCCTGCCCGACGCCGAGCCGCGCGCCCCACCCGCGCCCGTTCGGCCCCACACGAGAGAAATCGCAAACCACCAGAAATTCCGTCGAAAAACCGCTTGTCTCCCCCCGAGACGATCCCTATACGGGTCCGCGGAGACGTGGCCGAGTGGTCGAAGGCGCTCCCCTGCTAAGGGAGTAGGCCCGGAAGGGTCTCGAGGGTTCGAATCCCTTCGTCTCCGCCACTTGCCCTTATAGCAAGAGCGACCATACCCCTTATTTTGCAGAGGTTCCAGCCGGATTTAGTGGCTCCAGCCGCGCTTCTTGCTACACATTTTGCTACACTTTCGTTGAGACGCACTCATCTTCTGATGGCCTGATTTCTTTAAGAACCAATCTCTTCCCGCGCTTCAGCTTCTAACGACATCCGCCCTCTCCTACGCGGCGCCCAACGTCGAAGCTTCATCATCGTGCCAAACGCCAAACCTGCTTTCACAATGGTCCGGAGCACCTATTGGGAATCATTGACGCTTTGAGCCAGTGCTTCCGCCTGCCTAATCACGGTCTTCACGGCATCGCTCTCCAAGTCCGGCGGATACCCATGGCGCCGGAGGATCTTGCGCACCGCGACGCGCATCTTGCTCCGGACATTCTCCCGCCGCCACCAGTCGACCCCAGCGTTCCGGCGCACCGTGGCAACCAGTTCGGCAGCGATGATACGCAGCTCCTCGTTCGACATGACTTCAACCGCGCTCTCGTTCTGGGCCAGAGCGTCATAGAAAGACCGCTCCTCCTGGCTGAGCGTGTCATCCGGCTCCTTCCGAAGGTCCTTCGCGATCTCGATCAGCTCCTGGATCACCTGAAGGGCGTCGACACTGCGATTGTGGTAGCGGGCAATCGCCTGACGCAAGCGGTTCGAGAAGGCCTCCTGCTGGACCACGTTGGTGCGTGTGCGCGCCGAGATTTCGCCGTTCAGGAGCTGGCGTAACGCCTCGACCGCAAGGTTCTTGCGCTTCATCTGCTGGAGCTCAAGAAGGAACTCGTCCGACAGCACGCTGATGTCTGGGCGATCAACACCGCACATCGCCAGGATGTCAACGACCTCGGTCGAAGCAACGGCTTTGTTGACGAGCTGCTCGATCGCGAAATCCGCTCCCCCGGTCTTCGAAGTCTTCCCGATCCCCAACTTGTCGAGCCCGGCACGCACGGCAACGAAGAACCCGATCTCGAGAGCAAGTGCCTTCGCCTCTGCCGAGCCGGAAGCGAGCTTGAAGGCGCGGACCAGCGCCGCCACGGCATCGCGGAACCGCTTCGCCTCGAGCCCATCTTCGTCGGTCGTTTCGTCTTCGATGGCCTGCCGCACGATGTGGTCGATGGCGGCAGGCAGAAGACGCAGGCGGTCCTCGGCCGTGCCGGTGAGAGCCAGAGCATAGTCGAGGCCGTGGAAAAGGCTTCGTGCCACGTCGAGAGCATCGAAGAGGGCGGCGACGGCCTCGCGCTCGTCGATGCCGGTCTGATCACGATCACCTTGCGAGTAGTAGGCGAGTGCGGACTTCAGTTCGGCAGCGAGGCCGATGTAGTCGACGACAAGGCCGGAGGGCTTTTCGTGGAAGACGCGGTTAACCCGGGCGATCGCCTGCATCAGCCCGTGGCCTTTCATTGGCTTGTCAACGTAGAGCGTGTGCATGCTCGGGGCATCGAAGCCGGTCAGCCACATGTCCCTGACGATGACTAGCCTCAATTCGTCCTTCGGATCCTTGAATCGATTGCGGAGCGTCTCCTGCCTCGCCTTCGAGCGGATGTGCGGCTGGAAGGCGGCCGGGTCCGTCGCATTGCCCGTCATCACCACCTTCACTTGGCCGACATCGTCGGTCTCGCCGTGCCAGTCGGGCCGAGCCGCGACGATCCGGTCGTAGATCTCGACGCAGATTCGTCGACTCATGCCGACGATCATGGCCTTCCCGTCCATCGCCTCGAGACGCGCATCGAGGTGCTGGAGGATGTCGGCTACGACCGCGTCGAGCCGTTTGTCAGCACCAACCAGGGCCTCCACGCGCGCCCATTTCTTTGCCGCGGCGCCCGCTGCCTCCTCGGGGAGGGCCTCTGTGGCCTCGTCGAACTCCTCGTCGATCGAGGCGATCATGTTCTCATCAAGCTCGATCTTGGCGACCCGGCCCTCGTAGTAGATCGGCACGGTAGCGCCGTCCTCGACCGCCTGGGCGATGTCGTAGACGTCGATATAGTCGCCGAAAACACCCCTGGTGTTCGCCCCTACAAGTTCCACGGGCGTGCCGGTGAAGGCCACGAAAACCGCATTCGGAAGTGCGCTGCGCAGGTGGTAGGCGAGACCATGGCGGACCTCGCCCGTTTCGCGGTCGATTTTGGCGTCGAAGCCGTATTGAGTGCGGTGAGCTTCATCGACCAAGACGACGACATTGGACCGCGCCGTGAGTTCCGGGAAGCTGTCGCCGGCATCGGGCCGGAACTTCTGGATCGTGGAAAAGACGACACCCCCGACCTCTCTGTTCAGGAGTGTCCTTAGGTCAGCGACGCTATCGGCCTGCACCGGCGCCTCACCCAGAATCCCCATGCAACGGCCGAAGGTGGCGAACAGCTGATTGTCGAGGTCGTTGCGGTCGGTCAGCACCAGAAGCGTCGGGTTCTGCATCTCGGCGTGATGCATCATCCGTCCGGCGAGGAAGGCCATTAGAAGCGATTTCCCGGAGCCCTGGGTGTGCCAAATCACCCCGCCCTTACCATCGCCACCGCGCGCCGCCAGCACCGTTTCCACGGCTTTCCTGACGGCATGGAACTGGTGGTAGCCAGCGACCTTTTTGATCGGCCCCTTGCCCTCGTCCTCGAAGACCACGAACCAGCGCAGTAGCTCGAGGAGCGTCCGGCGAGTCAGGAGCCCTTGGGTCAGCGTGTCGAGCTCCAGCGTCGCGTGGCCCTTCACCACGGTCTCGCCATCGACCGTGCGCCAGCGCATGAAACGCTCGAAATCGGCTGAGAGAGATCCGTAGCGAGCGCTGAATCCATCCGAGATCACCGAGATCAGGTTGGTGCGGAAGAGGTCGGGAAGGTCAGTCTTGTAGGTCTCTACCTGGTTGAAGGCCGCCGGCAGATCGGCGCCCTCGGTGCCTTTGAGTTCGACCACGACGATCGGCAGGCCGTTCAGGAACAGGATGACATCAGGGATCCGCGGCGTCTTTCCGACAATATCCATCTGGTTGACGGCATGCCATTCGTTCAGCCCGTCGTCCCAATCGACCAAGCGGGCACGGTCCCCCACTTCCTCGCCATCGCGTAGGTAAGTGATGGGCACACCGTCGCGCAGCGCTTCGTGCAGACGTTTGTTCTCCTGGATAGGATCACCCACGAACACGGTATCGCTAAGCCGTGCCATGACCTCGTTGATGGCGCTGTCGGGCAGATGTGGGTTCAGTTTGCGTAGGGATCGCTCCAGGAAAACCGACAGGATCGGATCACGGAAACTCTCCCGCAGCGGTGCGCGCATCTCCGGTGAGACCTCGGCACCGTGAAGCACGGCGAAGCCCTGCCCCTTGAGATTGGCGAGGAACATCGCCTCAAGCTCGGCTTCCGAGATGAACGCCATCAGTTGTGCCCGCCCCGCGCTTTGAACGCTTGGGAGACGCGCCCGAGTGGCCCCTTCATGGCCTTCTCGAGGCGCTGAATGTGTTCGACATGCCAGGCGACGTAGTCCGGCCAGTTCTCCCTATGATAGCCGTCACACCGCTGGCCATAGTGGATCCGGCAGGCCTTCTTGTCGTCGAGCCTCATCCATTCCAGCTCGGCGCCGAAATCCTGCTCAATCTCGTCACGATACTTCGACAGTTCGTCGAACATCCACTTATTCTCATCCCGGTCGGCGCGGCCGAAGGTGAACTCGACCCGGATTTCCGACTTGAGGAGGATCAGTGCGAAGGGGCAGGACGAGATCCCGGACCCCGCACTCAACCAGTGGTCCTTCGACGGGCTGATGTTCTGGTAGAGGTTTACTCCGGCCTCGTGCAGCGCCTGCAGCGCCATGCCCCAGTAGTCCAGCCGGATCGACTGGCTCGTCCTCATTTCGCCCGCGGCGATCTTCTCATCACTTTCCTTCGCGGCGATCCCGATCATGAAGTCCGCTGCCTCCGGCGTCGGGATGATCTGCTGGAGGTCGATGAAGAGCTCTTCGCCGAAGACATAGGGCACCACCTTGAAGCACTGCGCCCGGATGCCATGGCCAAGCAGCCAAAGGACAGTCGCCGTCACTTCCTTGCGGAAGTTCGCGGCGATGAAGATCATGCGCTGGTCGTTTCCCGGGTTCAGCACAACCTCGCTCAGTTCCTCCTCCTCGAGGAACTCGCAGATCAGCTGCGCGGCATTCCCCCCACCTGCGTAACGATCAAGATACTGCTGGTAGATGTCGACGATCTGCGCCTTGGTCAGGCTTGAGACGTAGGCCGTGTATTTCAGCGCCTGCCAGGCCACGTCGCGCCCGCTGTCATCGAGCTTGTTCTCGATGATGACGAGCTGCCCCTCCTTGTCCAACGCCAGCAGGTCGAGCCGCTCACGAGTATCAGCGAAACCGTCGAACTCCTTCTGGATGATCAGGAGATCCTCCCCGAGGGCATCCGGCTGGTTGGCAAGCCATTCTTGGAGGTGGTCGCGCTCGCGCAAGTTGAGGTCGGCGAACCGGCGTTTCTCGAGGCGCTGGAGGCGGTTGGAGGGGCGGTCGACCTGAAACATTGCACTGCTACCTTCTACACTGGGAACCTGAGAGCATCAGACCGCCTCAGCGATCTGGTGCTCGGCTTCCCGCACGCGGAGCTCTCCAGACATCAGCTTGGGCAGCAGGGCGTCGCGGAGGGTGGCGAGGGTGCAGCTTTCGTTGATGACCTGGAGGATACGATGAAACATGGGGGAGACCTCACGTTCGAACGCTTGGCGGATGGCAACCGGAGGGGAGTTCACAGTGGCGGTCTGCAACGTCTTGGTCGTGATGGTGTCGAAGACGGAGCCGTGGGCAGACAATGCGATTTCGGGGATCGCATCCATGACGAGGCAGTTCGCGAAGAAGGGCTGGCCTCTCTTGGAATGCAACGCGTAGCAGGTCTGATTCATCGCGAAGTCATTGCCGAACATGCACGCCCGCCCGGTCGTCGCGCCACGAGCAACAACCACGGTCGCGAACCTTGGAATGATCTTCGTGCTGCTATTCTCAAGCCCCAGTCTTGTGATCGTGCGCTCGGTCTCAACGAGGAAAGCATCCCTACACTGACTGACATCCTTGGCACTGGCCCATGAAATGTCTCCATCCCAATACTCCTGAATAGACGTCTTGGGCGTGCCGCCGGAGATCAGGGTCACCAGATCGAGAAGGCTCGCTTTCGTCCACCCCGCCGGAAGTCCGTCCGGGCCAAAGCGGTCGGGGAAGAGCGCGGCGGTGGCGGCGTCCATGTGGACGGGGGCGCGGCCGGCGGCCTTGGCCTCGACCGGGTCGAAATCGACGAACCATGACCGATAGAGTGCCCGCGCCATTTCCTCCAGCGCCGCCGTCGTCTTGCGGTTCAGCTCGATCTTATCGTCCAGGGCGCCGAGGGTGGCGGCGACCTCATTTTGCTCCACTAAGGGCGGAAAGGAAACGTCCAAACCTTGAAGATCCGAACCGGTGATGCCAGCCACCCCAGCGCCCTGTGAGGTGATGCTATGGATGAGCTCTCTGCCGACAGGGCTTTCAAAGAAATAAAAGGCGAACAGTGGGTTGCATATTCTTTGATCCAAGCGGACGCGAATAAGGTGGCTGTCGAAGCAGACTGGTTCGTCGTCGTGAAGAAAAACCGAGCACTTTCCTGCGCCAGCTGCAACCATGGATTGGCGTGCAAACAGCAAATCGTAGCGCTCCAGTATGGAACGACTCTTTTCCTTCTCTGTCAGCGGAGCTCGATCCATCGGCACATTGCTAACCCTTCGGTGAGCGAAAAGCTCACCCATGTTCAGGAACTTAAAACCCTCACCCCGCACTTTCTTAGGTTTCGTGAGGCCATTTCTCGAAGCTTCAGCGTAGAGGTCCCCAAACTTCATCCCACCGCCCCCAGCCGCGCCTCGATTTCGGCCTCCAGCCGCCGTCCCTCAGCGAACTGTTCGCGCAGGGTCGCGGTCAGCCGCTCGAACTTGTTTTCAAAGGGCTCGTCGTCCTCCTCGATAGCACCGGCGCCAACATATCGGCCCGGGGTGAGCACGTAGTCGTGGCTTCGGATCTCTTCCAGCGTCGCGGCCCTGCAAAAGCCGGGCTCGTCAGCATAGGCGCCAGCCTCAGGCTCGCCCCGCCACGCATGATAGGCTTGGGCAATCTTCGCTATCTCGTCGTCCGAAAGCTGCTTCTGCTTGCGACTACCGGGGATCAGGGCACCCATCTTGCGAGCGTCAATGAACAGGATCTCGTCGCGCCGGTCGCGCAGGGTCGCATTCATCGCCACGCCGTTCGACTTGTCCTTGGCCAAGATCCAGAGGCAGGCCGGGATCTGGGTGCCGAAGAAGAGTTGCCCCGGCAGGGCCACCATGGCGTCTACAGCGTTGCCCTCGACCATCGCGCGGCGGATATCGCCCTCGCCGCCGCTCATCGACGACATGGAGCCGTTCGCCAGCACCACCCCGGCGACGCCGGAGGCAGAGAGGTGGCCGTAGATGTGCTGGAGCCAGGCGAAGTTCGCGTTGCCGACCGGCGGTGTGCCGAAGGCCCAGCGCCGATCCTCGCGGAGCAGGTCGCCGGACCAGTCGGAGATGTTGAAAGGGGGATTGGCGAGGATGTAGTCGAAGCGCTCGTCCGGGAAGGCGTCACGCAGGAGCGTGCCCTCCTGGTTCCATCGCAGCTCGGCAAAGATGCCGCGGATCGCGAGATTCATGCGGGCGAGGCTAAGCGTGGTGTGGTTGCGCTCTTGCCCGTAGATGGCGATGTCGGCCTTCTGACCGGAGTGGGCGTCGATGAACTTCTCGGATTGGACGAAGAAGCCGCCGGTGCCGCAGCAGGGATCGTAGACGCGCCCGCGGGTCGGCTCAATCATCTCGATCAGCGTGCCGACGACGGATTTCGGGGTGTAGAACTCGCCCCCCCCTCTTACCCTCGTTCGAGGCGAACTCGCCGATAAAGTATTCGTAGATGCGGCCGATCAGGTCAAAATCAGCGCCGGTGCCGTCGAGCTTGAGATTGGTAAAGAGGTCGATGAGGCCAGAGACGATCGACTTGTCGAGGCTTTCGCGGCCATAGACCTTCGGCAGCGCCCCCTTGAGGGAGGTGTTGTCCGCCTCGATCGCCCGCATCGCGTCATCGACTATGACACCGATCCGGGGATCCTTGGCGTGGCCAGCGAGGTAGGACCAGCGTGCCTTCTCGGGCACCCAGAATACGTTCTCGGCAATGTATTCCTCGGGGTCCTCGGCGTCAGCGTAGTCGTCGTTCGAGAGCTGCTCGTGCATTTTCTCGAAGGCGGCCGAGACGTATCGCAGGAACAGTAGGCCAAGGGCCACATGCTTGTATTCGCCTGGGTCCATCGCGCCACGCATCTTGTCGGCTGCCGCGAAGAGTGTCTTCTCAATGCTCACTTTGAAATCCCTGCTCTCGGTATCCCCCTCGTCACAAAGCCGACAAGGAAGACAACTTTTTGGAGAACGTGCCCTGAATCCCGGCGGGGATCAATCCATCGAGCAGGAGTTCTCGTATTTGGTGGACGCCCACGAGACACCGAGAAGAGGTGCTTTGAGGTCTCTGACACCACCCCATGCATGTAACCAGCGGGCTTGTTCAGCTCGTCAAAGACCTCCTCGTTGATCATGCCACACCTGCGATCGTCTCGTCGGCAGACAACGCGTCAACAATGCGGTTCACGTCATCCGTAACATCGTAGGATTTGAAGACAAAGCCGGGGCCACGCTTCCCGCTTCGGCTCTTCGTAAGCCCAATCTTACGGGCGGCGATGGAGCCGCGCTCCACGGGGAGAGCGTGGGCAGGGATGAAGTAGCGGGGATTGCCATACATGTCGCGGTCGATGCCAACAATCAGATTCAGGATTTCAGTTTTGTTCAAGGTTTTCATTTCGGTGCTTTTGAGTTTTCAGTGTGATTGAGATGCTGTCTTGGACAGGGACACCCGGTGATCATTTCGGCTCGTCCTCGACCTCCTCGTCCGCATCGAGAAGCGAGCGCAGGTAAATCACCTCGTGCCGATGGCGTTCGACCTCAGCCTGCGCCTTGGCAAGCTCGTCAGCATGATCGCGTTGCTGCAGTTCAAGCTGGCGCTGGTGTTCCTCGATGAGCGAGCGGCGCTGATCCCGCAGCAGCTTTTCGACCCCGACCTGAAGCCGCTCCACCGCGGTTTCAAGCGAACCTTGCAATGGGCGCGGCAGCGGCACCTCCACCACATTTTTAGCCGCCGACTCCCGCTTAGAGAGGTGCCTTTGCCACGCCTCCTCGACCCGCGACGGCCTGCCAACTCCACCCATCGTTTGATGGATCTGCCAGCCCGAAACGGGTGCGCCCAACTCTGCCTCGAGAGCCTTGCCAGCTTCGATGATTTCTTCTTCCGTAAAGATCGGCTTGCGCGCCATTTTCTTTCCTTTCCAGTCTTTGATGGTTTCGGGAAGTTGGGCCTGCCTCGGTGAGAACAAAACACGAAAATGCGAGAAAGCATCGGGCCTTCGAATGCGGAAAATCAAAGAGGAAAAGTCGTATTGTTTGGTCTGTTTGAAAGTTTGTTCGTCAGGTTTGTATGTCGGTTTGTTTTGTCATTTTGAAAGTCACCGGCACTGGCGGATCTGGCCTCGAAAGGGGGGGCGATGGCACCGCCGAAAATCGGCTTCTGCTTTGCCCCTCTCGCCTCATTTACGTGGCATGCAAAGCCTCACGTCTCGCGCCTACGCGCCCCGTCCCTCGATCGCCGACTTAACTCCCGAGAGCTATGTTGACCTGCTCCATCCGACCGGGCATCACGGTCGTCCGGCGCTACTGTGGTTCCAAGAAGAGATTCCGGGCAGCCTCTGTGCTTCGCCGTCCGCGCTTAACCTCGCGTTGCCGGGTCTACTCGACGGCCGCGCATACATATCCCTCAACCGTTTCCATAGACGGCGCGGCGCCAGACAACTCGCAGCGCTTAACGCGCTCTATGCGGATCTCGATTGGCACAAGACGGCGTGTTGGCGGGTGCACCAATCCGGCGAAGTCAAAGCCGCTATTCTTGACACCCTCGATATCGCAAACGTGCCGGAGCCCTCGGTATTGCTGAACAGTGGCCGTGGCACGGCAGTGATCTGGCTTATCGACGAGATGCCCCCGGCCGCCCTGCCGCGATGGCGAGCGGCAATAACGGCTCTGAACGAGGTCCTTGCAAACTTCGGAGCCGACCGCGCGAGCCGCGACCCGGCCCGGGTCTTTCGGTTGCCTGGAAGTCGTAACGAAAAGTCAGGCAAGCAGGTCCGGGTCGAGGGTGGTTCTGGCTTGCGCCACGATTTCGATACACTATCCGATGCGATCTTCCGCGCCAGCGGTCGCCCGACGCGAGCCAAACTGATGGTCGCGCGAGCGAAAGCCGCCAAGTCTACGCCTGAGACCCCAGCGGGCGCCAGCACACCGCGCGGCCTGTCACCAAGGGCACGCTTCCAACTAATCAGGGAGGATCTCGACAAGATCCGCATGTCACACGGCGGCACAATCCAGGAAGGCCGCCGCAACATTTGGCTCCACCTATACGCGACTGCCCTGACTCACGATCCAGATATCGAGGATATTGAACAGGAAATCTTCGAAGCGGCGCGGCGCGGAACTCCCAATCTGCCTGACAAGGAAGTCGCCGCCATCATTCGCGCCGCCGAAAAACAGGCAAGCGGCAGCACAAGCACCGGCGTGTTGGCAGACGGCAGATACCACTATTCAGGCGATCGGATCGCGGAGATGCTCGACATTTCCGGCGAGGAAGCCCGGAAGCTCGCCCTCCGCCAAGTCGTTCCCGCAAAGATCCGCAGGGAAAGACGAGCAGCCGCAGAGCGCGAGCGCCGCGCGCGGACGGGAGCGAAGTCGCGGACTAACTGGCTCGCCGTCAACAGCGCGTCGCGCACCAGGCCGTGGGAGGACCTCGGCATAGGTCGCAGCACCTATTACAAACGCCTGAAATCCGGCACCCTGCCAGAACCGCCCACATGCTGATGCTGGACAGGTCCGTGTCCACAACAAGGGGAACCACTGGGTTAGGACGACGTCTTGGGAGCTGTTCTACGGAGAAGTTCGCCCATGACGACTTCCTTGCCAACTCACCTCCAGACCCAGAAACCGGCAGCACTCTGACGCACCTCCGATCACTCAACACCAACCGGGCTACGGTCCTGCTGGATGAAAGAGTCGCGGTAGGTCAATCGCACCCGTCGCTCAATCTCTCGGGAACTCGCAGCTCCCAAGCACGACCGAACCGTGTTAAGCTTAGCTTATGAAAAGCTTTCGCGACAAAATGCTTGAGGTGCGCCCGGAGATCGCTGAGCGCGAGGCCGCATTTCGAGACAAAATCGCACTTGCGATGGAACTTCGTGCGCTGCGGGACACCGCCAATATGTCTCAGGAACAGATTGCGGCCCTTTCCGCGTTGCCGTTCAGAAATGTTCAGGCTTGCGAAGCGCTAGCCGGCGAGATGCCCACAGAAGGAGATGTCGCGGCGTATCGCGCCGCGGTTCATGCGCAAAAAGCAGGGGACTGAAACGCTTCGTGCATTTGGGTTGGGCATCGACAGGCACCCGCAAGACATCGCATATTTCCAAACGCTGCCAGTCGAGAGAACACGACGAGCGATGGCACTCCAAATCCAACCCACCAAGACGAGCGACACTCCGTGCGGACAGCTAACGCTGCCAAACTCGGGCGAAGTCCTCGGGCTACACGCCTTGGTTCGGAAGGCAGTTTCCGCAAGCTATTAGGCCTATCGAAACGACCGCGCGGTATTTACTTTCCGTGCCGCCTAATCCACAAACTCGGTCGCCCCGGAGCGGGGCGGTATCCTGAGATGCCAATCGAATCCGGTGCCGGTTGATCGTCTGTAAAATAGAGCATTCTTAGACGAAACGAACCCCGAAGAGCCCCCCGGATTCAAGTTCGTCAGTGAGCACCGTTGGATTGACAAACTTCCTCACGTCGAAACCCTCGCGGAACCCATCATCCGGCAATGCATCTGAGTTCATTGTCACAATATATTGGAAACCTTCCGCTTCAGCCTGATCCGCTCCGAGTTGCAGCGCTTTCGCGACTTGCCGTTCGTCAACACCATCGAACAGATGGCTGTCGTGAATCAGGAAGCCTGGCCCAAGGCCACGCCGCGTCGCAAGCGTCGCAAGCATCATGTCGAAGCAAAAGATCTGCATGCTGTTGATGCCCTTGCTCCGCTGGGAGTCGATTGTCACCTCGAAAGTCGGACCGTTAGGAGTAGCGGCAATCGTAAGACTTCCCGCCCGCTCATAGAGTGCGTTCGACAACTCTTCGAAGAGGACGATTGCCTCCTCGACCACCCCATTGCGTTCATGCAAATCGTTTTGCAGCGATTGACGGAGCCGCGCGCGCTCTATCTCCAGCTGAACCTTCGTGCTCTCGATCCGCTCGGCGATTTCAAGCTGCTGTCGTAGCGTCTCGACGTTTGCTTCCGCCCGGCCCACTTCCTCTTGCAGTCTGTTGTAATGCTCGAGCGCTCCTCCCGATCGCAGGATTTCCATCAACTGTCCGCGGCGCCGATCCAGGTCGGCGCGCTCGCGATCGCGTGCCACGATGCGACCCTCGGCAGCTTCGATTTCGCTCGACAGATGCGCCCGCCGGTTTCCGACTACGGCCTCGTGGAACCGAGCAACCTCTTCAAAGCGACGGCCGATGCTGTCGGGGAGCACAACGCCAATCTCCGCGTAGAGTCGCTCGACGTCGTCAGTCGCGGGCGGTCGCTCGTCGTCGAGAGACATTGCGAGTTGGTCGATCAGCTCCCGGTCAATGAGATTGTCGTTGTTGAGTGCGCTGATTGCGCGAGTAATCTCTGTCGCCTCGCGCTCCATATCCACGTATTGAGGAACGACGTTGAAGGCCTCGACTTGAGCTCGAAGCTGCCGAGCCTTTGTCTGCGCTACTGCGAGACGAGTTCGGAAATCGGCAGCATTGCCGTAAAACCGCCCGAGATCACCTTGCTTCGCGGCTCTGCGCAGTTCGGCCATTGCCTTTTCCTGCGCGCGCACCTCTTGGAACTCCTGGGCAATGCCGGCGTCGAGACCAAGAAGATAAGATATCGCTACTTGCTGGTCCCAGTTTTGCTGTTTTCCTGACTGTTGCGTAGGCTGCACGAAACCGCCGCTGTTCTGGCGCCGCACGAAGTAAGAAAACAGCGAGCGGAACGTCGGAACGAAACGTTTTCGCATCTCAGGGTCCACCGACAGACCAAAAATGAGAGCGCCGAGGTTCGTCCTCCAGTTGTCATTTGACAGGATGAGATCGCCGGTATCGTCATCGAGCAAGGGCGGAATCGGCCAGTGTTCCGTCGCACCCTGTATTTTGATGCGACTTGGCTTGGAGCCGGATCGAGCAGCAGAAATCACATCCCCCCCGAGGTCGACTTGCATCTCGAAAGACGCGTCTTTGAGCGCATCCGACCGAAAGATACTGTCGGTCCTGGCGTTACCCCCGAAGAGGAAATGGATCAGTTCGACGAAGCTCGTCTTGCCCGCCCCATTGCGGGACTGACGGTCGTTTGCGCCGCTGCTCTTCTCGGCCAGCAGCACATTCAGGCCAGGTCGGAACGCGAGCGTCTTGAAGCTCGCCAGATCGCTTTTGAGACTATGAATCATGCCACTGACTTCCTAAGCAGCCCGTCCTCGAACTCGACTGCTTTCAGTGTGAAAAGCAGATCAAGGGCCAGAACAAACCAGTCGTAGGTTATCGGCGCGGGCTCCGTAGCCTCACCCCTTTGTCGACGCAACTCATCCCAGACGCGCGACACAGTCATCGGTCGACGCAGCGCAGAAAGAATATCCGCACCGATCGTCAGCAGAGCCCGTTCGGGGCGGATGTGCTTTGTCGGCAGGATCATGTAGCCACTCCTGTCATTTAGGCGCCTCAGCCGAAGGGTGATCTTCGAAGATATCGCAACGCTCAAAAAAATAAGACATTACAGCCAACACTGCAGCCTGATGGGCTGGCGTCCCAGACATGCCCCCAGCGAAGGTCTGCAACTCCATAAAAATCGCCTCCGCGGATCGTTTTTCATCCTTCAGGGTCCGATAGCGGTCCCTGAACCCCTGCGCAATCTCCTCACCAAAGCCGGGATCGGGATACCGGCCGAAGAACGCCTCCACGAGAGGCTCACGACGCCGACCTTGGCGTAGCATACTGGCGGCATCTTCCGACAGATCGTTCGCCGTAATCTTGGAAGGCGAAGGTGCCTTGAGGGGGGGATCGTTGCCTGGGTCCATGCGCTGGATCGCTTTGACAACCGGACGGAGGGCCTCGTAGTCCAGAGCGGCCATTGTCTGTTGCGTAGGCACGGGGCCGAACAGGTCTTCCAGTTGCATCACCGTTAGCCCCATCACGACGCGAAGCAGCTCGGCATACGCCATCTGACTAAGATCGAGGCTCGGATTGACAGCGCGAAAATCCGCAAGGAGTTGCGTTGCCGGCGCTGGAAGGCCGTCATCTGAGTTGTGAACCAAGGACCAGCGCTCCATGAGCGGGCCCCAATGTTTAACGGCCCCTTCGAAATCACGCTTCATTTTAGCCAGCAACTCCTTGAGAGTTGGCGTGCTGGGGCCGTAGCACTGGAAAACCGTCTTATCGCTTGCGCGATAGCCGTCGCACTTGAGATCCCCGAACTTGCCATAGGGGCGCACCGGCTCAAAATCGCTTGGATGGGCGTGGGCCATGATCCGCGAAAACAGTTTCTCAAATGCAGCGCCCTTTTCCTCAAGGAACGCAATGCGAAAGTGCTGGCGGTAGAACAACCGTTGCAGTTCATCCATATTAATCGCCTGCGTCCACTAACGACTTGAGCCCAACGCGCGCAGCTTCGTGAGATGGCTCACCTTGGAAACCGCTGCCGTGTCGAAGAATGTGCGCCGCTGCGAGTTGACGGTCAACGATGCGTTCGTAGTCCGATGGTTGATCATGGCGGATCTGCATGGATGTGTGCTGCCTGACGTTTTTTCTATCTCAGATAGCATACTGGATCATTACTGACACTCGAATATCGCGCGCGCGTCCGAAAATGCCGCGCAACCGAGCTTCGAAGGCAGCACAGCGAACGCCCAGTTGCCGCCTTCCCGTCGAACGACTGCGTCGGCGCAGCATTGTCCGCGCACTTCGGCCAGCCAAGTGCAGTGCTGCGAATAAAAAGGCTCGAGTGCCGAACTCGAAAGAGCCTGTCTCAGATGTCTCTGACATCTGAGGCCTACGTAAGTATCGCTGATCTCCCTCACCATTGATCGCCAAAATTTGGATTTGATCGACGCTTTCCCTTTCTTCCCGGGAGAAAGGAAACCGCTGATGCCAACACCCTCCATCTCCTCGCCCCAACCTTCTGCCCTCCTCGGCCCGAAAGACCTGATCCGCCGCTGGCAGGGCGGCAGCCCGGCGACTCTTTGGCGCGCCGAACAGGACGGGCTGTTGATCCCGCGCCGCATTGGCCGTCGGAAGGGTTACGACTGGCAGGCCATTTGGGCCTTCGAAGGGGGGCAACCCCCGGACGAACTGGAGGAAGCCTATCGCCTCGACCTCCTGACCCCCGAGGAGGCGGCAGAACGCTGTCCGCTGAAGGCATCCACGCTCGTCACAAAAGCGAAGCGTGGCGTGTTGCCCTGCCGAACGGTCGGCCGTCGCACCCTGTTCGTCCCTGCGGAAGTCGACCGCTGGCTGGGAACGTGGACATGAGCGCGCACTCCGCCCTTGAACCGCCAAATCGCCGTCTGAACCCTGCTCGCACCCCTCTGAACGGAACGTCCCTGCAAGTTCATGGGCCAAACCTGCATGGCCGTCCCGTTCATCTTCTCGCGAATGAACGGTCCCGCTCAGCAGATGAAACCCCCAATGAAAGGATGAAACCATGACCCTCCAGGAAGTCTACCTCTCCCTGCCCAACCATTATTCCAAGCTGTCCGCTGAGAAATACGTTGGCGCCTTCAAGCGCGTTGAACGATTGACGGGCCGCAAGCTGCACCAGCTCCCGGCCAACGATGTCGCGTGGAGCGACATCGCCAGTCGCATCGTCTGGGCCGGCGAGTTCACGGCCGCTTCGCCGCGGGCGGCCGAGGCAGCGTTCCACGAGTGGACCAAGATGATCGGTCGCGCGATCCGGAAGGCGTCCGCGGACCAACAGCAGAAAGAGACCAACCCGGATGCCCGCCTCGCTTGGGATCTCATTGTCGGCTACGCGAAGAAGAACCAGAACCGGCCGGGTCCGGACGGCGCCAAGGTGCTGCCGGGAATGGCCGACGTGTCTCTGGCAACCCTGCGGTCACGGGTCGGCCATGTGGCGCCGGCACAGCTCGACACGGCAGCAGCGACCGAGGCTCTGGCGCAGATCCCGCCCGACAAGGCCTCCAGCTACCGCCGCGCCCTGCGTCTCTTCGACAAGATGGCAGCCGACCGACATCGTCACGCGGAGATCGCCGCCCTGCTGCCCGCGACGCCGATCAGTCCGCTTCCCGGCATGCGTGACGCCGCCCTCAAATGGGAAACCCTGTCTCCTTCGCTCGTCACCTCCTGCGACTCCGCGATCGAGCGTGCGATTCTGGGAGAGCGCGCCAAACGCGACCGCTTCGGCGGCAAACTCGGTGCGGACCCGATGCCGCGCCGGATCAAGGGCAGGCGCAAGGTCCGCAACCCGGACGCCGCCCGAAAAGCCCATCGCAACGCGCTGTCCTGGTTGATCCGGCACGCCTGGGAGGATCGCACTGAGGCCTGCCACATCGAACGCCTCGACGACCTGCTGACTGCCGAACACGTGCAGAACGCCGCCGACCGATTCCACCAGCGTGCCGCGCAAAACCGGTTCCTGAAGGCGACGGATGAGACATCCTCGCTGAACTCGATCCTCTCGAGGCTGGAGACTCTCGCCGGGCGAAACGGGATCGACGGCGAGGTGCTCGACACTATCGCGGAGCTACGCTTCTCGGATCTCGCGCACAGCGACTACGCGCGCGAGATGGCCGCCGACCGGGTGGCCTTCCTGAAGCTCCTCGACCGCGATCCGGCGATCGTCCGCGCCATCCTGACCGGCCCGCGGGTGCTGGCACGGGAGGCCCAACGTGGCCTGGACGACTGGCAGAACTTGGGCGCAAACGCACGAGCCGAGGCCCTGCACATGGCGATGGTCTCGACCGCGATGGCGCTGCAGCTGTCGCGGCCGTTGAGAACCCGCAACATCAACGAGCTAACTTGTGGCGGCGAGGCGGCGGAGCTCTTGCTGCCGCGCCGGGCCGGCACGCTCGCGACGATCGACATCCCGCGGGAAAAGGTGAAGAACAACCGGGAGATCGTGCATGACCTCCCGCGCCCGCAATGGCAGGTCATCTCGCTCTGGCTCGAAAAAGCACGCAATCTGTGGTGTGAGAATCATGGGATCGACCCCGATCTAAACCCCTACCTATTCCCCGGCCTCAAGGACAGCGCGCCGGTCTCGCGCGGCACGCTCAACAAGGTCTGGAACCGGGGTATGTCTCGGATCGGGGTGATCGGCCTCAAGCCCCACATGATGCGCCATGTGGGCGCCACGCTCTTCATCGCGCAGAACCCCGGTCAGCATGGCGTCGTGGCCGATTTGCTCTGTGACCGGATCCAGACCGCCGAAGCCTTCTACTCGCGCGGCCCCGGCAAAGAGGCCGCGCAACTCTTCGCCGAGGTGATCTCGCGCCTCGATCCCACCCTGAACCTGTTCTGAGGAAGCCGCATGTCCCACTCACCCTTCTGCCGGGCCAAACGCGAGGCCCGGCTCCTAGCCCGCATGCCCAACGTGCCCCGCACAGTCGCCGGGGCGGTGGCGGCGGCCGTTATCGACGGCACTCTCCGGGGCCGGGGCGTCCCGGCCGCGTTGGAGCGCTTCCATGCCGCCCTCGCCGCCGCAGGCCGGACGCCCGAGACGGCCACGACCGCGGACTTCGCCGCCGCCGCGACGAGCCGCACCGGGCACCGCACCTTCATTGCAGCACTCGACCGGTTCGATCCTTCCGTGCCGCTCGCACCCGCCCGCGCGCTGACGCGCGAGTGGGACCGCTGGCTCAACGCCCGCTACAACGCGAAACCGAGGCAGGAGCGCCAATCGACTCGGATCGCGCTCATGCCCGAGGACTGGCCCGAGGCTTGGCGGAAGGCCCTGCCGCTGCTCGACCGCACCGTCCGGCGCGGCGAGACGGTCTATCGGCCGCTCAAGGGGAAGACCCGGGCCGCGGTGATCGCCGCGGTCGGCACCTGCGCGGTGGCCCGAACATGGGCAGCGGAGCGTGGCATCGAGATCGGCGAGGCATTCTCGGAAGATCTCGCGGAAGTGCTGCTGCGCTTCACGCTCGTCGAGCGGGCCATCTCGCCCCGTTCAGCCGCCGACTACGTCGAGCGCATAGAGGGGTTCGGCTACCGGGCCCGTCTCTTCGACCGCCCTGCTGCCGAGGCCTTCGCCGCGATCCGGGGACAGCTGCGCGCCGAAGCCGCGGAGGTCACACCGGGCAAGCGGACGAAGATCCGAACGTTCGCAAGGAGCTTCGACCTGGCGGACATCCTCCATGCAGCCGTTCGCCACGCCGAGGCGGCGATGAAGTGCCGTGGCGACAGCGCCCAAGCCGAGCGACAGCGCCGCAAGGCGGTGGTCTTTGCGCTCTTGGTGAACGGCTCGGATCGGCAGGGCGACCTGTCCCGCTTCCGCATCGGCCGCGAGATCCGGCGCACCGACGAGGGCGACTGGGAACTCGACTTCCGCCAGGCCAAGACCCGACGGAAGAAGGAGATCGGCGCCCTCTGGCCGTTCACCGGTCGTCTGCTCGATGCGCATGTGCTCGGCGATCGGCCTGCCTGGCAGATCGCCGACCGCGTCGCCGAACTCGACGGCATGAACCTTCTCAGCCTCGCCCCCGAGAGCTTCGACACCTACCACCCCACCGCACTGCTGAAAGAGGAGTTCGGCATCTCTGGTCATTTGGTCCGGACGCTAATTACGAACCTCCTTCGGACCGAGGAACCCGACGCCGCCTGGGCCGCACAGGCCCTGCTCGGCCACTCGCACCGGTTCTCACAGCGAGCCTATCAGACCGACTTCAGGGTCTCCGCGTCGGTGAAGGCCTGGCAAACCTCGATCGAGAAAATCGCGAGACGAGTGTCATGAAAGCATGAAGCCCCGGGCCACTGGGGCATCCGCATCGGTCGCGCGCGCCGGTTGACGCGCGACCGATGCCGGACGCCCCACAGGGCCCACAGGACGTGCGTCGATCCTCAACTCCAGGAGAGACCCATGATCCACACCGCCCCCACCATGACCGCCAAGACCCAGACGACCGACCGCGTTTCGTGGCCGGAGGAAGTCGCCGCAGGCGACATCATCTCGTTCCGTTTTCCCACCGACGATGACACCGGTGGCGTTCGACCGAAGGCGCGCCCGTGTCTCGTGCTCGCCGTTGCCATTGTCGACGGTCGGCGCTGGATGTTGGTCGCATATGGCACGACCGTGCTCAAGAAGGCCCGTAACGGCCGGGGGATCCTCGTCAACGCCGGCGAAGCCGCCGCCGCTGGGCTCGACCGGGCGACCGGCTTCCGCGGCGACCGCATTTTGACCATCACTACCAGCGATCCGGCGCTCGCGGTGAGCCCAGTCTTCAGGACCCCGATCATTGGGCGCTTAACCGGCAGGTCGCTGAAACGGATGCAGATGGTGCAGGCACACCTTCAAGCCGCCGCGGACATTTTGGCGGCCTGAGAAAGGGAAACGACGCGGCGGTCGCCCCGGGATCGCGCCTTCAGCGTGAAGCGCGATCCCGGCAGCACCACCGCAGATCATAGCCCCGAACACAATGAGGACCCAAGACATGGCACGAAATATAACCCTCAGCGCCCACATGATGGCGCTCATACGACGTGAGGCCGCGATCCAGCGTCGATCGCTAGCAGGACAGGCGCGGCATTGGATCAGAATCGGCCGTTCTGTCGAAGAAACTGGCGTGCTCGACTACCGTCAAATCCGCGAACTCCTCCATACATTCGACGATAAGGATCAAGTGCGGGACCACGCAGACTCTGATCGGGAAGGTAAAGGAACGCGCTTCCCCATTTCCTCTGGCCGCGAGCCTCCAGGGTAATTCTTGCCGTCCTGCGGAGGCCCCAGAACCAAGCCAATCACTCGCACGGCCGGAGCGCGAGCCCAGCCGTTCTTGAAGCTGCACGGACCAGACCGCGCGGCAGGACAGGAGTCCTTCGTCATGTTCCATTCCAGAATATTTCCAGTCGCTCGGGTCGCGCTTGCAACCTACCTTCTCGACAACCTCGAGCCGATGCGTAACGCAGCGGAAGTGCTCGGCGGTCCCGAGGCCGCGAGGCGCGTCTCAGCTTTGACACATGAACTTTCGGAACCGGTGCCCCTGACCTCCCGGATCGGGCGGGCGCTCGAATGGCTCGAGGGCCTGCTGACGCTCGAACGCGTCCACGACTTCGACACCGTGGAGGCTGAGCGGTTCGCTCTGCTCGACCCCGATGATCCGGTGGTCGTGGAGATCTGCGCGCTCACCGATGGCTTCAACGATGCACTCATGGCCCTTCGTGTCGAAGCCCCCTCGATCTTCAGGACGCGCGCTAAAGCCGCCTGACGTCCCCGTGCCGCCCACCTACAGGCGGCGCGGTCTTGAGCGGCCGGCAATCCTGCCGGTCGATGCACGGAGTAGACCATGCGTATTTCCCAAGACGGATCCCTGCTCGAATCCAACGCTCTCGCAGCAATCGAAGCCGCCCGCGAGCTGGAGACCGTGATCACGGACAGCACCCTCGACCTCGGCCACGATGCGACCCGCATCCGAAGGATGCTCGAAGCGTTCCGCAGCGGGCACCTTTACCGCGACAACGAAGAAGCCGCACTCGAAACGCTTCGCGCGCGTGTGCTCGGCGTCCTGTCCCAGCGTGTGCCGGGCTACCGGCAAATCATGCTCAATCACTGCACCGACGATTTCTGGTTCGTTGACGAGGAGCTCGAAGGAATCCGCAAGGTTTGGGAAAGCCTTCGGCTGTTCAGGCGCTTTCGGCGGCGCGTCCTCGACGAGTTGGCGGCGGAGCGGCAGGTCGCTTCGCTGCGACGCAAACCGGTAGCCATCGCCGCAGAGTAAACCGTTAGATCAGGCCGGGCTTCCCCGGCCTGATCTTCAAGCGTTGAAGCTCGGACATCATAACAGCTCTTCCGAGAGGAGCCGCGCCCATTGAATAGGAGCAATCATAACTTAGCCGCCGTCGTCGAGTTCGTCGAAGCGTGCAACGGCTTCGGCTTGGCGTATACGAGCCAATGTTTCGTCAAAACTCTCATTGACTGCGCCTGGCGGAATGTGCCGACGGATGGCGTCAAAGTGCCTGCGGGCGGCAACCCGCGAAAACGCGCGCGTCAGGTGCAAGCGCACTGCCAAACTCTCAGGACTGTCGCAACCTTCACCAACCACGCGGCTGAGTGTCGACAGGACTAATGGGATGGGCGTCTCGTCGGCAGCCGCGCGCAAACGTGCCGCGAGCAAACGTCCAGGAATACCTGCCAAAAATGAAAGATCGGGGACGAGCCGCAATACGAAGTGACGGGCGTTCTTGCACTTTTCGAGATTTGCGCCAGCCCCGAGGAAGGCTCTCTCTATGTCACACAATGGCGAGCCAGACATCCAAATCGGCCAGAGTTGACGCAACCAAGAAAGCGCATACTCCCCACGCGCTCTATCGTCGGGTAGTCCTTTGTAATGATTTCCAAACATTTCCTCGAGGCTCTCAGGGCGCACCAGGCGGAGCAACAGTTCAGGTTGTCCATCAAGCCAATCGAGCAAGGCTCCGACCACCTCGGCCGAACTTCCAGAAAATGCCCCAGCGTCGAGCTGCTCAATGAGCGGTTGGAGTATTGCTATTGAGAGTCCTGTCGCGCTGGAGACCTGTTCAATCCAATGATCCGTCTCAGAAAGATCAGGAACAGCTCTCGCTGCCAGAGCAGAAGCAATCCTGGTATTGAGCCAGTCAGTATCTGCGGAGACTTGTGCTCGATAAGCGCCAAGGCTCCGTCTGAGAAGCGCCTCTGCTGGATCGACGTCGGCACCAGCGACCGCCAACGGAAGCTTGCTTAGAAGATAGGCGGAAGTGCCGGTCTGGGTGACGCCATCATGGATGCGGTCGAGCACAGCGTTAAGAGGATCATCGATTTCAAGGCATTGATCCGCTTGCTCGAATATTGCCTGTAGGTCCATCCAGTGGCCGCTTATCCGGTTGTTCTGGTCGTCAAAGTCGATGACTTTGCTCGGCACAAGTAGAACGAAGCCCTGTGCCCCCTCACCGGCCCGTCCCGCACGGCCAGCCGCATTAAGTAGCTCGTGCGCTTCGAGCTTCTTCATCCGGTCCGCCTGAGGATCGAATCGGCTGTCTCCCGAAATGATCACGACCTCGCTCGGCAGGTTCATGCCCTGGGCAAGTGTTGAGGTTGCAAATAGGACCTTGATACCGTCTGGGCGACGAAAGAGGCTTTCGTGGAGTTCGCGTTCTTCCCGCAGTAGCAGTGCGTGATGGCTGGCAGCGCCAGTTCGAAGAGTGCCGTCAGTCGCGAGAGTCATGTAGCAATAACGGGCTCCCCCCATCTCCTCTTCGGCGAGTGCCCGCAGGTTCTGCTCTTCCTCAGTGAGAGTGATCGCGCTGACGTCAACACGGCTAGGATACTTCTTTACGCAGCTTTCGCAGAAAATAGTGGTTTGCACGAATACAAGAGTTTTCATACCCGCGCTTGCCGAAGCGGCAGCTATTGCGGAGCTTGTTTCATTGCCATTGGGGGTCAGATACCATTGCCCCCCTTTGGTTCGCCCGCTCGACAGCGGTCTGGCATCTGCGAGCAACTGAAGCAAAGCGTAATCGCTGCGGCTGGTTGTCGACCAAGTCTGAAGCAAACTGAACAACCCATATGGCTGCGCACGCAATGCCTCTTTCACTGCGGCGGGTGGCCCGCTGTAATCTGGATAGTCAATGCGGGCTTGAGCGAGCTGGTTCCTGAGTGCCCTGATTTGTTCAGCAGGGTAGACTACGCAGCCTCGCACCTGCCGCGTCGGTTTCCAGGCCAAATCAAGCGTCAGGCATTTGCGACCAGTTAAATATGCAACCCATCCGGCGATCTCCTGCGTGTTCTTCATCATTGCGGAGAGCAACAGCAAGTCTGCGGTCGGCGCAACATGCGTCAGATTTAGGATGGCCAGCATAGAATCGAGACCACGTCGGCTCCGATCTCCTTCGCGTGGGTGCAGCAGATGGCATTCATCAAAGACGATCAGACCTAAACTCGTGAAAGCCTCGGGATCGACCGAGAGCAGCATCAGACAACGTTCGGGGGTTGTCACTGTAACTTCACCAAGCAGGACGGCTTCGCCGATACCAACTTCGTCATCGACGTCGGCATAGATGCTAAAGTCTCGAAAAATGCTCTGGAGGGACCGCTGTGTCTGCCCCACGAGGGCATGAGTGGGCGCCAGGAAAACAACCCGGTCTCCTCGCAAAAGCGCCGTCGCTATCTTGAGCTCAGCAAGCGTCGATTTTCCGCCCCCGGTCGGGAAGCTGATCGCCGAGGACACGCCTTGTTCGAGGTAGCCTTCTTCAATAGCTTCGCGATGGTTGCGCCACAGATAGGGCCGCTTCCGAGCCATTCGCCTAAGTATCTGCCACCACCCATTCTCATTGACCCCACCGGGTGTGGGAATGCGAGCAAGCGCAGTCCCAACAAGATCCCCTTCGAGTCCGAGCAGCAAGTTGGCAAGGTGCAATGGGCCCGGGTAGAGACTTAGCAGCGTCTCACCACCCACACCGGCACCATCGACAGTTTCAATGGAAAGTGCGCGCACTTGCTCAAAGAGCGCACTTGGAGGCGCAACACCTTCCGTCTCCGGCGGAGGGTCGACGGGCAGCCTGAGCCGCCGTGCCAAGCTGGTTACGCCGCGCAGTAGCAGAAGGCGGAGGGCATCGACGGCGCTGTCCTCCAAGTTGTCGCCCTCGACATCAATCGCCGGTTCCTCTGGATCGACAATATCTCCGAGCCGGCCCTGCGCAAGATTTCGGATCGCGAACAGCAATGCCTGCTCGATCGGGGTTGCTTCGGCAGAAGGCGCAATGCGCTTGGCCGCCTCGGCTGCATCCGCGTGCGCCTCCGCCAGAAGAAACAGTAGCGTAGCACAGACGTCAGCGCTTACTGCCGCAATGCCGACTTTACTGTCGGGAGCCTCGCCATACAGCGCAAGCGAGATGGCTTGGTGCGCAGTGGCTGCTACAAACGCCGCAGAGGCGCGGTTCTCGCGATCGGGCAGCAAAGCTGCATAAGCTTCGTGAGCGGCCGCTATGTGGCGAAGCTTGTTGACTGTGGCCACCAAAGATTCATCGCCTGCATCGGAAGATGCCCCTCGCAATCGGATGCGCGCAGAGACGATGTCGGCAAATGCTTCGGTCAACACCTTGGGCAACTCGTTAAGATCAAGGCCCTCCAAAGGAGGTGCAGCCCGGATTAGCGCTGCGGTAGTCGGATCAAACATTGGCGACCGCCTCGATCTTCTCGATCACTCGTTCAGCAAAGCCATTCATCCAGTCGCGCATTGCCGGTAGGTAAATCGTATCAGCGCGACGGCGTTCGACGGCACCAACCGCGGCGCCATCGAACCCGCTGAAAAGTCGCGCCCGAGCATTTTCGTTATTGTGCGTATCACCAATCGTGATGCTAACACGGTAGCGTCTGGCGTCCTTCCATATCGTGTTTGCGATCGCTGTGTCGATGTCGAACTCAGGAACCGCTGCCGCCCGCGCATCGAGCATACCGCTCACCTCTTGGCTAAGCTCGTTCAAGCGCTCGCCCCTTTCGAGCGCCGCAATACCAGGCCAGACGTCGTCACGGATGGTATCGCGGGGTCTGTCGGTAGCCTTGTCCTCGAAGATCACGACGGCGATGACTTCGGTGCCATCTTCATCGAGTTCGAGTTGCATTCCGTCAAACCCTTTTTCGGCTTTGCGGATATGCGGCATCCGGGTCAACGAAGCGGAAGGCCGCTGATGTGCAGCAATCCAGGAAATCGCTTGAAACATCCACCCGTCTCGATGCCATGGATCTTCACCATCAGCCAAGGTTAGTTGCCTGATGGCCGCTCTGGCTTGTTCGGCATTTGCGACGGGCCCCGGAACGCCTGCACCGCTCAAGATTTTTGCGACATGCCGATACTGACCGAGCACGATGCGCGCTACCCGTTCGGCGAGCACGTCTTCATCGTCAACAGCCCATGCCCAGCCGTGGCAAAGTTTTCGATGTTCTATTGGTATGATTGTCAGTGTCATTGTCGAGATATAAAGGAATGATGAAAAACAACCAGATAACCGAAACCATAAGACGAACGAAACGATAAGTCATGTAGCGAGCGCAAATCGATCGGGCGCTACAAAACTGTTTCTATCACCGCTGGGGGCCATCAAGGCGATGAGAAACGCCCGGCAGGCACACTGCAACGGATTGTTTCCAAATCGTCCCCTTCCAAAAGGCGACTATTCTGAGTATGCAAGTGTTTCAGATACTGGAGACCAGACATGTAAGCACCCAGCCCCTACCCATGAAACCAGCCGCGCTTACGCGGTGGTAGGGTATGGAGTGACATGTCGCCAGGACAAGCCGCCCGGGCCGCGGCCATCAAAACAGCCCGCTCCCCCAAGAACCCGCTGACATCGCTGCAGAGTAGGATCGACAGGATCCACCGGGCCAGGACACTGATCGCAAAGAAGATCAAGGACGGTGAACTCTGGCTGCTACCTCTGCTGAAACGGTTCAACGACGAACTCGCGACGCTTGAAGAAACCCAAGGTCTTCTGCTCCAAGCTGTCGAAATCGCTAATAACGACGCCGCCCCTCACCGGGCGGCGTGATACGTTCAGCCAGCGTCGAAGCCCTTCAAGCTTCTTCCCGCCATCGTGACAGAGACCGGAAACTCCTACGTCCGACGGTCCAAAAACGTAGGCAGAGCACAAAACCACCGGGCTCCGATCGTGGCTGGATGAAAGACGTGTGGCAGGTCAACTGCGATGCACCTCAAGACACTGAGAGGTCGGATCCTCTGGGCCGCCTTCATCATCGCTGGAGCGATCCTGCTGAACAAACTCTGAAGAGAGGTCAATCCAATCCGAAACAGAGCCACGGCGAGGGCCCTCCCCATTATCAACTGTGACCTGCCACGGTCTTTCATCCGGCGGCGACCGGAGCCCGGTTGGATGAAAGATCAGTGGCAGGTCACCAGCCCACCAATAAGCGATCGGCAACTGCCCTTCGACATGATCATAACACAGGCTGTTGCTACCGCGCACAGGCGGGCTGCGGCCCGGAACGGTTTTTTAGAATGTCCCGCTCCTCCATCACTCTCAGGAGCTCACGCTTGAGCCGTCGGATCTCGGCATCCTTCTCAGCGTCGCCGGATGACGCCTTCGCGAACTTCCTATTCCAGGAATAGAGAAAGTATTGGCTCACGCCCAAGCGCTCTGCCAGCTCCCTGACCGTCAGCGCGGATCAGTTCGGCGGCGTCCAGTTCCATGGAAACAATTCGTCAAGGCGGTTGATTTTATAATCACGGATGCGGTCGAGGATGTCGGCGAGCCAGGCTTGCGGATTGAGACCGCGCATCTTGGCCGTTTCGATGGTCTGCCGAAAATATCTCCGGCGCGCAAAGCGTTACGGGCAGGATGCTAACATCCGGCCCGCATATAGGAAAACGTTAAGCGTTCAAGTCAAGTTCTGCACTCTGGCACAGTTTAAGTGAACGGCTGGGCACGAGGGCGGCCCTGTTTTCCGGCGGTTGGCACCCGCGGTCAAACAAAACGGATGTCGCGCAATCAGGAGGCGCGGACAGTCACCGCAGGCGCGGTCTCCAATTGGTCGGCAACGCCGGTCCAGCGATCCGCGAACAGCCCATAGGCGGTTTTGATGTCGACACCGACGGGAAGCTCGGGGCATTCGTTCTCGCCGTTCGACCCCCAATTGACCCAGCCCGATTGCTTGCGCTGAACGATCTGGAAGGCGCCCGAAGGCTTCGACGTCCACCAGACCATCGCGCGACCCGTCTCTTCGTGGAATTCCACCGTCTTGTCGGCGGCGCCCGGGAAGATCGTCTCATGCGGCAGCGCAGACACGTCGACCGGCTCTTGCGCAATCTGCCATGGACGATCGGTGAAATCGGCCAGAACATGCGAGGAGGCACGCACCCGTGCGAGGCGCTCGCGGATTTCGTCGTCGGGCAGCACCTCTTCCCAGGCGCAGAACATGCGCCAGTAGAGATCCCAATGCGCAGCTTCGATGTCTTCCAGTTCATGACGGAATTCCACGAACTTTTCGCTCTGCGTCGTCGACGTGGCAAGTGTATCGCGCACCATGTCGATAAGCTCACCCGCATAAGGATCGCCCGCGCGGTAGGTCGTGCCTTGGTAGGCCGCGAAACGGTCGAACACCAACGCGCCCTGCCCGCCTTCGAATTCGTCGCCGACGGTGATCTTATTGTCTACCGAGCGGCCGTTGATCACGGTGCGGAACGGATCGACCTGATAGCGGCGCTGGAAATAGGGTGTGTTGTGGGTGAATACCCAGTCGATGGTGAAGGTCTTGCCCTTCAATTCGTCCAAAAGCCCGTCGGGGATCGTGCCGTGCATCCGATAGTGGTGCATGACCGGGCCGGACTCAACGGTTTCGATCTCGACGGTCGTGTGTTCCGGCGGGTTGATCAGGCCGTTCTCCGGCGTGAAGAACGGGCCGTAAAAGCCGCCGATCGCATTGTTGCCCGAAGGCAGAAGCTCGAACCCGTCCGCCTTGGCGCGGAAGTGGCGCAGACCCCATTTCGACGCGCCGGTGCCCTGTGCGGTGCCCGAACACATCTCAAGATCGAAGGCGCCGGTGTCGAGACGCACGAAGCAATCCTGTTCCTGCCCGTCGAGCGCGGTGATCCCTTGGGGTGCGTCGTCGCAGACCTCGGTGATGCGAAGCGTCACGGCGCCGGTGAAGCTGACCGTGGCGACATAGGCCGTGTGACCATCGCTCGAGCGGCTCGCCACACGCTGACACAGCACGCGCGCGCCCGTTTCGGTTTCGGCCCACAGAAGTGCGGCCTCGACATGGCCCGGGATCTGGAACGTCACCGGCTCATGGTCCCGCGCATCGGGCAGCGCGTCGGTGATATCGACCTCGAACCCGCACGGATCGGTCGTCTGAGCCGCTACCTGCGTGGTGGTGTTGGCTACGTTCATTTTTTCCTCCAAGCGGTAAATAGCTGCGGCCGTTGTTTCAGGCTGTCGATGGACACCGCGAAGATGATCACGGCCCCTTTGATGAGTAGCTGGGTGAAGAACGGGACGTTCAGAAGGATCAGACCGGTGGTCAGCACCCCGAGGATCACACTGCCGATCAGCGTGCCGATGATCCGGCCACGCCCCCCAGCCAGCGCGGTGCCACCCAGAACGACGGCGGCGATGGCGTCGAGTTCATAGCCCTCGCCCGCGGTGGGCTGTGCCGAGATGACCCGCGCCGCGAAGATCAGCCCCGCGAGACCGGCACAGGCTCCTGCGATGACATAGACCATGGTCTGGATGCGGTTGACTTTGACCCCGGCCAGAGCCGCCGCTTTGGCGTTCCCGCCGACCGCGTAGACGTGGCGGCCGAAACGCGTCCGTTCAAGCAGATACCACGCGAGCACATAGACCACGATCATCACGTAGACCGGGATCGGGATGCCAAGGAAATACCCGCTCCCCAAGGCTTTGAAGCTGAGGGCCGAATCGACGATGGGCCGACCTTCTGTTAGGGTGTAGGCCAGACCGCGCAGAAACGTCATGGTCCCGAGCGTCACGATGAAGGGTGCGAGCGCCAAGTAGGCGGACAATGCCCCGTTGACGAGGCCACAGATCGCGCCTGTCCCGACCCCGACAAGGATCGCCAAGGGGGCCGGGATACCCGCGATGGCCGCAAGGACCGCGACAACGCCGGAGACGGCCACGGTCGAGCCCACCGACAGGTCGATGCCCCCGGTCAGAATGACGAAGGTCATCCCCGCCGCGAGGATGGCGTTGATCGAGATGGCCCGCAGAATGTTCAACAGGTTATCGACCCGCGTGAAGTTCGGCGCGAAGATCGCCATAAAGATGACAAGCCCGGCCAGCACCATCAGGATGCCGACGCGGTCCCACCATTTTGCAAAGTCGAAGGGCGGCTTGCCCGTCGCGGCTCCGGCCCCGGATTGTGTGTTCGTGTTGTCACTCATGGCTGCACCTCCTCTGCGGCGGCGGTCGTGTCTGAGGCGCTGTTTGTCGCGGCGCCGGTTGCGTGCAGCATGACGATCTCTTCGGTCGCCTGCTGCGATGGCATTTCATGGACGATCTGGCCCGCGCGCATCACGAGCAGGCGGTCACCGATCCCGATGGCTTCGGGAAGGTCGGAAGAGATCACGAGGATAGCCTTACCTTCGCGGGCCAGCCCGTCGATCAGATCGTAAATTTCTCTCTTGGCGCCGATGTCGACACCGCGCGTCGGCTCGTCGAAGATCAGCAGATCGCAATCGCGCATCAGCCAGCGCGCGACGGCGGCTTTCTGTTGGTTGCCGCCAGACAGCGCTTCGACCGGAAGGTCGACGGCGTTCTGCCTGAGATGAAGCGCCGCCATACGGTCGAGCACTTCTTTGCGCCGCTCGGTGCGGTGAATGCGGCCCAGGGTGGAAAGCCGGTCGAGGCTGGAGATCGCGATGTTGTCGAGGACGGAGTGTTCGAGGAACAACCCCTCTTCCTTGCGGTTTTCCGGCACCATGCCGATCCCATCCGCGATCGCCGCCGACGGATCGCCCGGGGCGCTGACCTTGCCGGAAATCCTGACCACGCCAGCCGCACGTCGATCCGCGCCAAAGATCATGCGCGCCATTTCGGTGCGGCCCGAGCCGATCAGCCCGGCCATGCAAACGACTTCGCCCGCGCCCACGGTCAGGTCCACGGGGCCGACGCCGTTGCCTTCGAGCCCTTCGACCTCGAGCACCGGAGCGCCGGGCGTGCGCGATTCGTGGTGGTAAAGGTCTTCGATATCGCGCCCGACCATCATCGAGACGACCTTGGCCTCGGTCAGCTCAGAAGCAGGCCCGGTGCCGACATGGCCTCCGTCGCGCAGAACGGAGATGCGGTCGGCCAGTTGCCAGACCTCTTCCATGCGGTGCGAGATATAGACAAGCCCCACACCGACCCGGCGCATGTGGTCGATCAGGGCATACAATTCTTGGCTTTCGCGCCGCGAGAGCGCCGCCGTGGGTTCGTCGAGAACCAAGATCCGCGCATTCTCGCTGACGGCGCGGGCGATCTCGACCATCTGCTGCATACCGACACTGAGAGAGCCGAGCGGACGGGTCGGATCGACGTCCGCATGAATGCGTGCCAGCTTTTCACGCGCCTCGCGCAACATACGTTTGCGGTCGAGCATGCCGAACCGGCCACGCGGCTCTTTCCCGAGGGCGAGGTTCTCGGCCACGCTCATGTAAGGCACGGTATTGAGTTCCTGGTGGATGATCGCGATCCCGTTCGCCGAAGCCTCGGCGGGCGAGCGGATGTCGACCTCTTTGCCGTCGATCAGTATGCGCCCGGCGTCCGCTGCGACATTCCCGGCGAGCACTTTCATCAACGTGGATTTCCCGGCCCCGTTCTCGCCCATGAGCGCGTGCACTTCGCCCGCGCGCAGGTCCAGCGACACGCCATCGAGCGCCAGCGTTCCGCCGTAGCGCTTGGTTATATCTTCGAGCTTCAGGAGGGGCGCGGTCATGCAAAGGCTCCTTTCGAAAGGGTCGACGCGGGCAAGACGGGCCCGCCCGCGTCACTGAACCGATTTTACCAGCCGGGGTATTCGGCCACGGTTTCGCGGGTCACGAGAACCGACTCGATCAGGATGGTGTCATCTTCCGGGGCGTTGCCCGCGACCATCTCCTGTGCGATCCGAACCGCTTCTTCGACCATCTTGCCGGGGTTCTGCGTCGCTGTCCCGATGAAGGGCGATCCTTCACGCTTCAGCTCGGCCACGCCTTCGGGGCTGCCGTCGACACCGGTCACGATGATCTGGTCGGTCTTGCCAGCCTGCTCGACCGCAAGCACGGCACCGAGCGCCGAGGGGTCGTTCATGCCGAAGATGCCGGTCACGTCCGGGTTCGCCGTCAGCATGTCGGTCGTCACCATAAGACCCGAGGCCCGGTCGTTCATCGAGGATTGCTGCCCGACGATTTCGATGTCCGGGAAGTCGGCAGCGACGGTCTTGCAGCCGTCGATCCGGTCGATGATGGTCTGGATCGGCGTGCCGTCGACCAAGAGCACCTGACCTTCACCGCCCATCTGTTCGAACAGGTAGGTGCAGGATTTCATACCGGCCTGCACGGCGTCGGTCATGATGACCGCGTCCGCGCCATTGGCGGGCGTGTCGACCGCGATCACGATTATCCCTGCGTCTTTCGCCTTGATGATCGCCGGCTCGATGCCGCCACCATCGACAGCGGAGATCACGATCAGGTCGACGCCCTGCTGAATGAACGCGTCGATCTGGTTGTATTGAGCCGAGAGGTCGAGCTGTGCGTCCTGAACGTTCAGGTCAGCGCCGATTTCTTCGGCGGCGCGACGGGCACCTCTGTCCATGGCCGAGAAGAACGGGTTGGACATGTCTTGCACCATGAGCCCGATCTTTTCGATCTTGTCAGGCATGGTCTGAGCGATCGCGGTGGTTGCCATGAGGCCGCATGTTGCGAGTGCACCGACGAAGCCGGCGCCGCGGAAAACGTTGAAAGTCATAAAGTCTCCTCCGATTGTCATCCAGCTTGGGTGGTGGGGTTCAGGTCGCTGGAGGCCTGTCCCGGTCGGTTATTGCCGCGTTACGCCTTGGGGTCTGGCGGTGTGGCGCATCCGCAGGACCGACGCACGATCAGCCCGACGGGAACCTGTTGTTTCAGATCTTCGCGGTAGTTCGGCGCGGCGGGCATGCTGGACGAGCCATCTGCGATCTGTTCGCCAATGATCTTCACCAGGGTCTGCGCCGCGCGCGTTCCGATCTCTTCCGACCGCTCATCGAGCACCGTGATCGGCGGTTCGATGAAGGGCGCCCATGCAAAATCGTCATAGCTGACCACGGCGATATCGCCCGGGGCCTGTAGGTCCCGTTCGCGCAAGCAGTTGAGGATACCCAGGAGCAGCGGGTTGTTGCCCGCGATCAGAACGTCGGGCCGCGTGCCGCGCGCCTCCAGCGCCTGATCAAGCGTCTCTTTCGCCGACTGTGCATTGTTCGCGCTTTCGACCACCTCGATACTGGCGCCCGCGCGGCGCGCCGCTTCGAGCAACCCGGCCTCGCGGTCTTTGCGGCTGGACCAAATACCCGGGTAAACGAGGAACAGCCAATCTTGATGACCGAGCTCGGCCAGATGGGCGCCGACCTTCAGGCTCGCATCGTAGTTGTCGGTGGTGACGCTCGGCAGATACTCCATACCTTCGGGCGGCGAACTGTCGACGAAGACCACCGGAATGTCCCACTTGGCCAGCCGTTCGATGCTTGCGGGCTTCAGCGTCAGGGTCGTGATGACCCCGGCCATCCGCGCTTCGAGCAGGCGCTGAACGGTGCGATCTTCGAGATCGGCGTCATAGGCGCCGTTGATCGTGATATCCATCAATACGACAGATTGGTTCGCGTCCTGCACCACGCGCTGAATGCCGTTCATCATGTCGACGTAATAGGCATTGGCGGTGCCGGCGGTGATCACCGCGACTGACGAGCGCGCCGCGCCACGGAGCTCCTGCGCTGCGAGGTTGGCAACATAGCCGAGCTCTCGTGCGACCGCCAAAACATGGGTCCGGCTTTTCTCGGACACGCCTTTTCCGTCGTTCAGAGCCTTCGACACCGTATAGGTTGAAACCCCTGCCGCAGTGGCAATATCGCGTAAAGTGACTTTGGGCGGCACGCTCAGCTCCTCCAACCTAAACGTTTAGTGTTGATGGGAAAACTAAACGTTTAGCATTCGAGCTGTCAACTCCGACGTTTTCCAATAATTCCTTGGTGTTGTTCAGCAGGGCATGAATTGTTACCGATTTAATTGGGGGAGAAACGAAGAGTCGCGACGGCAGATTCGGCTGACCAGATCACCGATTTTCGTTCAGCAATGGCTTCGACAAAGCACAGGCGCGATAACCGGGCTGGACGCACGTCCGCACCATCTGAACTCGCCCTCAGGTATGAGGGCTACCGTGTCTTTGGTGTGAAAAACATCTCAAATTTAGTCTGAAGAAAAGCCCCAGAAAATCTGAATCCGCCTCGCCCTCTGCAAACTTCATCCACATTCTTGGAGCGTAATCGACGAGTAAGCATCATGAGATTTTCGCAACATAGCATTGAGCGGGCGGCACATCGTGGCATGGGTGCGCCTGGTGCCCCGACAATTCAGCACAGGCGGCCGCACCATTCTCGGCAGGATGACCAAACGCGGCAGTCGCTATTTGAGGATGTTGTTTGTGCAGGCGACGAAAGTGATCATGATGCGCCCGCACCGATGGTCTGACTTCAGCTTTGGCCCATGGCTGACCGAGGCGGTCGCCCGTATGCCGCGAAACACGGCGGCCACCGCGCTTGCCAACAAACTCGCTCGAACCGCCTGGAGCCTTCTGCGGCACGGCACCCGGTTCGACGGTAAGGCTCCGGGGAGGACCGTCTTTCGGATTTGAGGCTGGCGGCGTAGGTCCGGAGCTATGTCCGACCATAGATACAGACCCGAAATTGAGATCCTTTCTGTCACCGATACCGGGCGCCGTCGGCGTTGGATGGATGAAGAGAAGGTGCGCATCGTTGAAGAAAGCTTTGGCGGTAGAGGGCGTGTCGCCGAGACAGCCCGGCGTCATGATATTGACCGCACTCTGCTGGTGCGCTGGCGTCGCCAATACCGCGAAGGCAGGCTGACGAGCGGCGATGCACGACCGCAGTTCACACCGTTGGCCATCGCCGCTCCTGAGGAAGCGGAGGATCAAGGCGGACCGTTTGCACCGGTTCCGACGCCAGAGACAGCCGAGGTCCTGATGGCAGATATTACCCTCGCGAATGGCCGTCGCCTGTCTGTGGCAGCCACGATTGACCCGATGGTGCTGGCGCGCCTCGTGCAAGCCCTGGATCCGTCATGATCGCGTTCCCGGCGGGGGTGCGCGTCTGGATCGCGGGCGGAGTGACAGACATGCGGCGCGGTATGAACACCTTGGCGTTGACGGTGCAGCAGGGTCTGGGGCGCGATCCCCATGCTGGCGAGATCTTCTGCTTTCGCGGGCGCAAGGGCGACCTGGTCAAGCTTCTCTGGCACGACGGGGTGGGCATGTCGCTCTATACCAAGCGGCTGGAGGCGGGGAAGTTCATCTGGCCGACCAGTGGAAGCGGCGAGGCGGTGCAGATCTCCGCGGCCCAGCTCGGTTATCTTCTGGAGGGGATCGACTGGCGCAATCCACGCTGGACCCAACGCCCTGCAAAGGCGGGATAAATTGGCCTCATCGACCTTATTTGCATGGGCTTTCCGATGCCGGCATGGTAGGTCTTGGTCATGTCGAACAACGCTTCCGAGATTGCCAGATTGCGCGCCGCGCTCGCGGCCTCCGAGGCCCGTGCCGAGGCCGCCGAGAGCGAGCTGGCGCAGACCCGGGCGGTGGTCTCGACCTCCGAGGCGATGATCAAGCATCTCCGGCTCGAGATCGCCAAGCTCCGACGCGAGCAATACGGCCACAGCTCGGAACGCCGCGCCCGACTGATCGACCAGATGGAATTGCAGCTCGAGGAACTCGAAGCCGCGGCCACCGAAGACGAGATTGCCGCCGAGAAGCTGGCGAAGACCACGATCGTCGCGGGGCTCAAACGTCGCCGCCCGGCGCGCAAGCCTTTCCCGGAGCATCTGCCGCGCGAGCGCGTGGTGATCGCGGCGCCCACGGCCTGTTCCTGCTGCGGCTCGGATCGCATCGTGAAGATGGGGGAAGGCGTCACCGAGACGTTGGAGGTGATCCCGCGGCAGTGGAAGGTGATCCAGACCGTCCGCGAGAAGTTCACCTGCCGGACCTGCGAGAAGATCAGCCAACCGCCGGCGCCCTTCCACGCCACGCCGCGCGGATGGGCTGGCCCGAACCTGCTGGCGACGATCCTCTTTGAGAAGTTTGGACAGCATCAGCCGCTCAATCGCCAGGCCGAACGCTATGCCCGGGAAGGCGTCGATCTCAGCCTGTCGACCCTCGCCGACCAGGTTGGCGCCTGCGCCGCCGCGCTGAAGCCGATCCATGCGTTGATCGGTGCCCATGTTCTGGATGGCGACCGCTTGCATGGCGACGATACGACAGTGCCGCTGTTGGCGAAGGGCGGGACAAAAACCGCCCGGCTCTGGACCTATGTCAGGGATGACCGACCCTTCGGCGGCGGGGCTCCACCTGCCGCGCTGTTCCAGTTCTCCCGCGACCGAGGAATGACCAACCCGAACCGGCATCTCGCCGGATGGCAGGGTGTCCTGCAAGCCGATGCCTATGGGGGCTACAACGACCTCTACCGCGCCGACCGTGACCCGGGGCCGGTCGAGTCTGCGCTATGCTGGAGCCACGCCCGGCGCAAGTTCTTCGAGCTCGCCGACATCAAGGGGAACGCCCGGAAGGGCAAGCCGGCCCATGATATCTCCCCCGTCGCGCTGGAGGCCGTGGCCCGTATCGACGCGATCTTCGACATCGAGCGCGGAATCAACGGGCTGACGGCTGCAAAACGGCAGGCGGCCAGGCACCAGCTGTCCCGGCCTCTGGTCGAGGAGCTTCATGACTGGCTGCGTGCCGAGCGCGACCGGCTGTCGAAGCACAACCCGGTCGCCAAGGCGATCGACTACATGTTCAAGGCGGAGCGCTGGCCAGCCTTTACCGGGTTCCTCGAGGACGGCAGGATCTGCCTGACGAACAATGCCGCGGAGCGGGCGCTGCGCGGCATCGCCCTTGGCCGCAAGTCCTGGCTCTTCGCTGGCTCCGAGCGCGGCGGGGACCGCGCCGCCTTCATGTATTCCCTGATCGTCACCGCCAAGATGAACGATGTCGACCCTCAGGCCTGGCTCGCCGATGTCCTCGTCCGGTTGCCTGGCACGACCGCCTCCCGGGTGCCGGATCTGTTGCCCTGGAACTGGGCCCGGGCTGAGCAAAGGATAGCCGCATGACCCTGATCGCCCGCCTGCGGATCATCCTGAACGACGTCGATCCGCAGCCGATGCGCCATATCGAGGTGCCGCTGAAGATCAGGCTCGACCGGCTGCATGCGGTCATACAGGCTGCCATGGGCTGGACAGATACCCACCTCTACGAGTTCCGCGCCGGTGATGCCGGTTGGGGCGTGCCCGACCGGGACGGGTTCTACGACGGCCCCATGGACGCGAAGAAGACGACGTTGGAAAAGGTGCTCGAGGACACCGGCGCCAGGACGATCCAGTATATCTATGACTTCGGCGATGACTGGGACCACAGCATCCGTATCGAGCGGGTCTACGAGGCCATCCCCGGCATGATCTACCCACGGCTTCTCAAGGCGACCGGTGCCTGTCCACCCGAGGACGTCGGCGGTGCCTGGGGCTACGAGGAGTTCCTCGAAGCCCTCGCCGATCCCGATCACGAGCAACACGAGGACATGCTCCACTGGTCCGGTGGGGACTTCGACGCCGAAGATGCCAGGATCGACAGCATCCTTGAACGCTTCAACCGGCTTGCCAAGAAATGGGCCCCGCGGGCTCGCAAACCCAAAGCCCCCAAGGGCACGACCTGAGAATTGCGCCCATGTGCGGTCCACGGCGGATGGTTACGTTCGACGCGCCAAAAGACGCGACCATGGAAGCGATCTGACGCCTTCCAAGGTCACCAAGGAGTTCGCGACAGAGATAAAAGCATGGAACGGAGAATATACGCCCCCAGAGTCTGACGGCCCAAGTGGTCATCACGGACCTTGCGGCTAATGAAACCACGGCGCGTGCGTAACCCCATCAATGCCACGGCCCGCGAGCCGATCAACAGGCCGGATACATATGAGCGATTTCCGAAATCGTGCTTTTTCTCGATTGCGAACAGCAGCCGACACATACATATGGGCCGAGCGCGTCGATACGGCTGGGTAGATCACTATCGTTGATGCAGAAAAGAGAACAGAAGGGCGCACACAGGCAACTGAACACTCCCTTCGATTCGGGAACTCTGCACCAGAAAGAATCGAGGAGCCGCGAATGTCATTTAGGCATGGGGCGTTACTCCAGGTGCGAAGGAACCGGCAAAACGACAAGACTGGCAAGCCGGAGCTTCTCTTCCAGACGCAGCTCGTCCCCATAAACCTCCCGATCTCGGATCGCCCTGACGCTGTGGCCCATCATCTCGCCACGGTCTTCCTGGCTGATGCCCGCCTTCTTTAGGCGGCTTTCCCAAGTGTGCCGTAAGCCGCCGATTGTATGTTCGGGTGTAGGTAATAACTTTCGGCTCCGGAGCCTACCGTTGACGTTGGCAGAATATCCACTTTTCCCGCGATATCGCGGGAAACCATCAGGGTGCCGTCGGGCCGCCGCTAACGCCACTCCAACCAGCGGCACCAAGCGACCGGAGGGAGCGTTCTTGATCTCTCGCCGGTATTCGCCAACTTCGAAACCAATTCGAAAATGAGGGATTGGGTGGTCGAGAACGATGGCCCCTGGAGGCAAGTCATAGATCTCAGACTGTCGACAACCGGTCTCAATGGAAATGAGCAAGATGTCCCGCGCTTCGGCATTGATACCGTCCAAGGCACCCGGCGCGAACCAGCGCTCGGTGATCCAGTTCACGGGGATCTCCAGCTTCCTGCTTTCCTTTCTATGCCGGTCCTTCAGGGACACACGATGATATGGCTCTGGCGGATCCGGCTGAGCGATGTTCTCATAGTAGCGCCGGAGCATGCCGGCCATGTTTGCGAAGTCCTTGTTCGCACTCTCGATAGAAAGGTTTTCAGCGGCGATCTTTCGCTGCCACCAAGCCTTATGCTTGAGAGCGGCTGCATGGTCGATCTCGGAAATAAAGACGTCCTTGCCGCCAATTGCAGCCTTCAGGTTGGCGGCCGCACGTTTCAGAGGATTGCGCCAAAGACGCATCTGGTTCTCGCTCTTAAAGCGATTTTCGTGGGCCGCTACGCGCTCGACCTCGTCGACAAGAGCCGAAAGACGCAGAGCGGGATCCTCGACCGCGCCCAGAAGCGCTTTGACAGTTTCCGGCGCCGAATCCGCACTGGCTGCCTCCACTCGATCCAATACTTCGTCCAGCGGATCGCTGACAATCGTGCTAAGCGGCCGATACTGGAAACCTCGTGCCTGAGCGACCTTCTGGGCGGCACGGTATGCAGCCGCCTCGTCGGGGCGCTGCTTGATGGCAATCATTTGATCAAGTTCGGTGAGGATCTGCGCCTTGACAGCGGGTAGAAGTTCCCGCGCCCGACGTTCACTATCAGTCTCCAAGCTTCTGTGTATCTCTTTTCGCCCAGCGACCTCGAGATACCGCTTCGGGACCCTCATCCGCAGATGCCACGTCTGCCCGCGCTTAATCAGCCCTGCCATAAATCGTCCTCAGTATGTCGCAATCATTTTGCTCAAGAATGTCCGAAGTGCTCGCTACACAACATGCTACACATTCGATGTCACCTCTGGGGGTCGATAATGGCAAAATGTCCATACAAATATGGCTTTTTTTGCACACTCGTCTTCCCCGTCGAATCCCTTCGTCTCCGCCATCACACATTCCAGTTATGCCTGCCGGGTTTCGGCCAGGCGATTGGTCGGCCCAAATTCCGCGAGAGCGGCAGAGCCACGACCGGTCTTGGGGCGTTGGCAGCCCTCATAACCACACCCGAGATCGACGTGGGCGAACCGCGGTCCCGCTTCGTTTCCCTCACCTTTGCATTTCAATGGCATAGCTCCCCCGGCGCGTCTGATCGCGGTCCTTGACCAACGCCGGCCTTGAAGACCCGAGCCCAAGCAAAGAACTGCCTGCGCACCGAACGACATTCGGCCCGGCGATCTGCTCGCCGGGCCGAATGCCATTTCGCGAAGCCCCGCCCGAACCGGCGGGCCTCCTCAGCCCCGAAGGTCTTCGGGCAACAGCGCCTCGGGGATGTTCTGATAGCAGACCGGGCGCAGGAAGCGTCTGATCGAGAGCGTGCCGACGCTGGTTGCGCCGAAATTGGTCGATGCCGGATACGGCCCGCCATGCACCATCGCGTCGCAGACTTCGACACCGGTGGGGAAGCCGTTCGCCAGCACCCGGCCCGCCTTGCGCTCGAGCACCGGCAGCAGGCGGCGTGCGAGATCGGCGTCGGCGTCATCCATCTGCAAGGTCGCGGTCAGCTGGCCCTCGAAGCTGCGTGCGACTTTCACCATTTCGTCGGCATCCTTGACGGTCACGATCAGGCCGAGCGGGCCGAACACCTCCTCGGAGAGAGCCGCGTTCTCCAGCCAGTCGGCGGCGGAGACGCGGAACAGGTAGGGCTTCGCCTCGCGCCGGTCGCAGACCTGGGTCAGCAGCTCCTGCACGCCGCCGGCTTCCTGCATCCGCGTCGCGCCCTTGCGATAGGCTTCGGCGATGCCGTCGGTCAGCATGACCTGCGCGCCGCTCGCCTCGAGGGCGGCCAGCGCGGATTTGACGAAGGCTTCACCCGCGTCGCCCTCCATCACCACCGCGATGCCGGGATTGGTGCAGAACTGGCCCGCGCCCATGGTGAGCGAGGCTGCCCAGCCGACGCCCAGATCCTCGCCGCGCGCCGAAGTCGCTTCGGGCAGCAGGAACATCGGGTTGACCGAGCCCAGCTCGCCGAAGAACGGGATCGGCTCGGGACGCTGGGCGCACAGATCGTAGAGCGCCTTGCCGCCCGCCAGCGATCCGGTGAAGCCCACGGCCTTGATCCGCGGGTGCTGCACCAGCGCCTGCCCCACATCATGCGAGCCACCCTGGACGAGGCTGAACACGCCCTTGGGCATGTTGCATTTCTCGGCCGCGGCCTTGATCGCTTCGGCCACGATCTCGCCGGTGCCGGGATGCGCCGGATGGCCCTTCACGACGACCGGGCAGCCCGCCGCGAGCGCCGCGGCTGTGTCGCCGCCTGCGGTCGAGAAGGCCAGCGGGAAGTTCGACGCGCCGAAGACCGCGACGGGGCCGATTGGACGCTGGATCATCCGCAGATCGGGGCGCGGCAGCGGCTGGCGGTCGGGGAGTGCTTCATCGTGACGCCTGTCGAGGTAATCGCCCTTTCGGATATGATCGGCAAAGAGGCGCAACTGGCCAACGGTTCGGCCGCGCTCGCCGTTCAGGCGCGCCTCGGGCAGACCGCTTTCCTGCGTCCCGATCTCGGTGATCGCCTCGCCGCGGGCGTCAATCTCGTCGGCGATGGTGTCGAGGAATGTCGCCCGTGTCTCGCGGCTCGAATAGCCATAGTCCCAGAACGCCTCCTCCGCCGCCTCGCAGGCAGCATTCACCATCTCGACCGTACCCATGCAGAACTCATGCGACGGCCCTTCGACAGGCTCCGATGTGAATTTCGGCTCGGTCTCGATCCAGTCGCCTGCGATCAGATGCTTGCCATGCGGGGTATAGGTCATTTCGGTATCCTTCAGAATTCGAAGTCTTCAACAGCGGTGCGGCGGCCCAGCAGGAACGCATCGGCCACATGCACCATCGGCGCAAGATCCACATCGGATGCGCCTTGCCGCACCAGCCCTGCCATGCGGGCGTAGAGCGCGGGGTATTCTTCCATGATGCTCTCGGCACCCTCGGCTTTCGTACCGCCGATCTCAAGCACATTGCCGCCCAAACGCAGCGCCATCGCCCCGGCATCGGTGTCGATCTCGATATCCCAGGTCTGCGGGCCTTCCTGACGCCAGTCGAAATCCGCCTCGATGGAGCCGGTGAAGCTCAGCCGCGCGGCGATGGGGGCCTGCCGGTTGGCGGGAAATTCCAGCTCTGCCGCCGTAAGGTGAACCGGCGCGGGAAGAATTTCGGTCAGGATCGAGAGTGCGTTGATGCCCGGATCGAAGACGCCCATGCCACCGGGCTCGAACACCCATTCCTGCCCGGGATGCCATTTGCGCACGTCCTCGCGCCAGATGATCCGGCCCGAGTGAACCTTGCGATCCGCGAGCCATGATTTGGCGGCCGCCACCGCATGGGCCATGCGCGAATGCCATGTCGCGAACAGCGTGAGGCCCCGCGCGGCGGCCATCGCCTCGAGCGTATGCACCTCGGCCAGGGTCGCGCCGGGCGGCTTTTCGAGCATGACGTGCCGCCCGGCCTCAAGGGCTGCGCGCGCCGCGAGGAAGCGCGGCACGGGCGGCAGGCAGAGGCTCACAACTTCGATTTCGGGATGGGAGGAGAGCATCTCCTCGATCCGGGTGTAGGCTGGCACCCCCTCGACCGTGCCATGCCGCGAAACCGTCGCTGCCAGTTCCCAATCCGGGCTGGCGGAGATGGCGGGCACGTGTTGATCCAAGGCGATCTTGCCGATGCCGACGAGCGCGAGTTTCATCAGTGACTGTCCTTTCCGACCGGGTTGCCGCGGCAGCCGACGAGGAAATCGAGGTCCGCCCCGGTATCCGCGCCCATCACATGCGCCTGATGCAGCCAGGCATAGCCACCTTCCGGCCGCTCATGGCTCGGCTGCCACTTGGCAAGCCGCTCGGCCAGTTCCGCGTCCGAGATTTCGAGCGTCAGGCTGCGGTTCGGCACGTCGAGCGCGATCATGTCGCCGTTCTGCACGACCGCCAGCGGACCACCGGCGGCGGCCTCGGGCGAGGTGTGCAGCACGACCGTGCCGTAAGCCGTCCCCGACATCCGCGCATCCGAGATCCGCACCATGTCGGTGATGCCCTTCTTCAGCACTTTCGGCGGCAGGCCCATATTGCCCACCTCCGACATGCCGGGATAGCCCTTGGGGCCGCAATTCTTCAGCACCATCACGCAGGTCTCGTCGATATCGAGCGCGTCGTCGTTGATCTTCGCCTTGTAGTCATCGATATCCTCGAAGACGACGGCGCGCCCACGGTGGGTCAGAAGATGCGGGCTCGCGGCGGAGGGTTTGAGCACAGCCCCTTTCGGCGCGAGATTGCCGCGCAGCACCGCGATGCCGCCCTGATCGGTCAGCGGCTTGTCGGCGGGCAGGATCACGTCCTCGTTCCAGTTCACGACGTCCTTGACCTCGTCCCAGATCGCCCCGCCCGACACGGTCAGCGCGTCCTTGTGCAGCTGCCCTGCCTCGCCGAGACGCTTCAGTACGACCGGCAGACCGCCCGCGTAGAAGAATTCCTCCATCAGGTATTTGCCCGATGGCATCAGGTTCACGATGGTCTTCACATCGCGCCCGCAGCGGTCCCAGTCGTCGAGCGTGACATCGACGCCGACCCGGCCCGCCAGCGCCAGCAGATGCACCACCGCATTGGTCGAGCCCCCGATCGCGCCATTGGTGCGGATCGCGTTCTCGAAGGCCTGCTTGGTCATGATGTCAGAGGGCTTCAGATCGTCCTTCACCATCTGCACGATGCGCCGCCCCGAAAGCTGCGCCATCACGCGGCGGCGGCTATCCACCGCCGGGATCGCGGCATTGCCCGACAGCGCCATGCCGAGCGCTTCGGCCATGCTCGCCATCGTGCTTGCCGTGCCCATCGTGTTGCAGGTGCCCGAGGAGCGCGACATCGAGGCTTCGGCTTCGAGGAACTCTTCCTGCGTCATCTCGCCCGCTTTCACGGCTTCGGAGAATTTCCACAGATGCGTGCCCGAGCCCACGCGCTCGCCCCGGAAATAACCGTTTAGCATCGGACCGCCAGTGACGACGATGGACGGGATATCGCAGCTCGCCGCCGCCATCATCAGCGATGGCGTGGTCTTGTCGCAGCCCACCAGCAGCACCGCCCCGTCCATCGGCTGGCCACGGATGGTCTCTTCGATCGCGAGGGCCGCGAGATTGCGAAACATCATCGCGGTCGGGCGGAAGGTGTTCTCGGAGGCCGAGAAGACCGGCACTTCGACCGGGAAGCCACCGGCCTCCCAGATGCCCGCCTTTACCTTCTCGGCCAGCTCGCGCAGGTGGCCGTTACAGGGCGTCAGATCGGACCATGTGTTCAGGATGCCGATGATCGGGCGACCGTCGAACAGGTCATGCGGATAGCCTTGGTTCTTCATCCAGCCGCGGTGGTAGATCGTGTCGCGCGTATTGCCGCCATACCATTCCTGCGAGCGCAGTTTGCGGGGCCAGGGGGCGGGGGTGAAAGCCATGTCGGACCTCAGAGGCTGGCGACGGCCACGGGGGCCGACGCGTCGGAATTGCGGGCAAGCGGATTGCGGAGCGCGAGACCGAACTGTGGGCATTCGATCTCGAAGACGTCCCCCGGCTCGGCGCTGATCCCGTCGGCGAAGCTGAGCGTGGCGGTGCCGAAGAAATGCACATGCACATCGCCCGGATCGCGGAAGGGCGCGTATTTGAAGTGGTGATGCTCGAGATTGGCTATCGTGTGGGACATGTTCGCCTCGCCCGAGAGGAATGGCTTTTCCCAGACCGTCTTTCCATCGCGCAGGATGCGGCTGGTGCCCTCGACGCTTTCGGGCAGATCGCCCACCAGCATCTCGGGACCGAAGCTCGCCGGGCGCAGCTTGGAATGGGCGAGCCACAGGTAGTTCCCGCGCTCGGTGACGTGGTCGGAGAACTCGTTGCCCAGCGCGAAGCCCACGCGGACCGGCTGTCCGTCGGGCGCGATGACGTAGAGCCCCGCGACCTCCGGTTCCTCGCCACCATCGAGCGCGAAGTTCGGCGAGGTCAGCGCAGCGCCCGGCGCGACAGCGGCCAGACCGTTGCCCTTGTAGAACCACTCGGGCTGCACACCCACGGAGCCAGCGGCGGGCTTGCCGCCCTCCAGCCCCATGCGGAACATCTTCATGCTGTCGGTCATCTCGTCGGTGACCTTGGTGTGCATCGCGTCGCGAGTGGAGGCGGAGCCCAGATGGGTCAGCCCCGTCCCCGTCAGATGCAGATGCGCGGCATCGGGATGATCGAGCGGCACCAGCATGCGCCCCTCGGCATAGGCGGCCTCCAGGTCCACCTCGTCCCCCTGCCCGCGCGCGGCGATCTCGGCAGCCAGATCATGTCCGGCGGCGATGGCGGCCAGTGCCAGATCGCGCGTGGTGGAGACACCCGGCACCAGATGCGCGGGGCCGTCTTCACGCGCGGCCACGGCGCGCGATCCGTCGGCAAGGGTCAATTGCGAGAGCAACATCTCAGGCTTCCTTGTTCTTGTTGTAGACATCGAAGAAGACGGCGGCGAGCAGAACGAGCCCCTTGATGACCTGTTGGTAATCGATGCCAATCCCGAGGATCGACATGCCGTTATTCATCACGCCCATGATGAAGGCGCCGACGACCGCGCCGATGATCTTGCCCGAGCCGCCCGACATCGAAGCACCGCCGATGAAGACCGCCGCGATCACGTCGAGCTCCACCGCGAAGCCCGCTTTCGGGGTCGCGGTGTTCAGACGCGCGGCAAAGACGAGACCGGCGAGCGCGGCCAGCAGGCCCATGTTCACGAAGGTCAGGAAGGTCAGCCGCTCGGTGCGGATGCCCGACAGCTTGGCCGCCTTCGCATTGCCGCCCACCGCGTAGACCCGGCGGCCCAGCGTGGTGCGTTCGGTGACGAAGACATAGATGATCGTCAGGATCACCATCGACAGCAGCACGTTGGGCAGGCCGCGGAACCATGCGAGCTTCCATGTCACGAAGAGAAGGGCTGCGGCGACGATGGCGTTGCGCAGCACGAAGAGGCCAAGGGGTTCACCCTCGATCCCGTAGCGCGCATCGCGGGAGCGCGCACGGACACCCAGCCACACCAGCAGCACCACCGCGGCGACACCCACCGCCAGCGCCAGCGAATTGGGGCGGCCCACGCCGAACGGGTCCGCGATGAACCCGGTCGAAAGCGCCTGGAACGATTTCGGGAACGGGCCGATGGACTGTCCTTCGAGCAGCCAGAGCGACAGCCCGCGGAACACCAGCATCCCCGCCAGCGTCACGATGAAGGACGGGATTTTCCAATAGGCCACGAAATAACCCTGCACCGCGCCGATCGCCATGCCCATCACAAGGCATGCCGGGATCGCCACCGCGACCGGCAGGTCCATAGACACGATCAGCACGGCGGCGAAGGCCCCGATGAAGCCCATGACAGAGCCGACCGAGAGGTCGATATTGCCCCCCACGATCACCAGCAGCATGCCCAGCGCCATGATGATGATGTAGCTGTTCTGCAGGAACAGGTTGGTGATGTTGACCGGTTTGAGCAGCGTACCGCCCGTCACGATCTGGAAGAACAGCATGATCGCGATCAACGCAAACAGCAGTCCGTATTCGCGGATGTGGCGCGCGATATAGGCGCCGATCCCAAGGCCACCGGAGGGCTCGGAATTCGCTTGTTCGATCTGGTCCATGACTTTTCCTATTCCCTAACGATCAAGGACATGATGCGCTCCTGGCTGGCCTCGTCGGCGTTCAACTCGCCCACGAAACTGCCCTCGTTCATCACATAGATCCGGTCGGACATGCCCAGGAGTTCCGGCATTTCCGAAGAGATCATGATGACGGCCTTCCCGGCCGCGCTCAGTTCGTTGATGATCCCGTAGATTTCGTATTTCGCACCGACATCGATGCCGCGCGTCGGCTCGTCGAGGATCAGCACCTCCGGCTCGGTAAAGAGCCATTTCGCGAGCACGACCTTCTGCTGGTTGCCGCCCGAGAGGTTCATCACCTTCTGGAACACCGAAGGCGTGCGGATATTGAGGTCGCGGCGGTATTTCTCGGCCACCTCGGTTTCGCGATAATCCTCGACAACGCCGTTCTTCGCCACCGCGCCGAGATTGGCCAGCGTGGTGTTGCGCTGAATGGTCTCCTCGAGGATCAGCCCGAGGCTCTTGCGGTCCTCTGTGACATAGGCGAGCCCAGCCGCGATGGCGCGGTCGACGGTCGAGACATCGGCGGGCTTGCCGTGGATCAGCACCTCGCCCGAGATGTCGCGCCCGTAGCTGCGCCCGAAGACGCTCATGGCAAGTTCCGTGCGGCCCGAGCCCATCAGCCCCGCGATCCCCACTACCTCGCCGGCACGGACATGCATCGACAGGTCGCGGATCATCTGGCGGTCGCGGTGTTCGGGGTGGCGCACGTTCCAGTTCTTCAGCTCGAACAGCACCTCGCCCGCGCGCCGTTCCCGGTCGGGGAAGCGATGCGCCATGTCGCGGCCTACCATGTCGCGCACGATGCGGTCTTCGGTAAGATCGCCGCCGCGCGCGTCAATGGTGGAGATCGTGGCCCCGTCGCGGATCACGGTCACGCTGTCGGCCACGCGCTTCACCTCGTTCAGCTTGTGGCTGATGATGATCGAAGTCACGCCCTGCGCCTTCAGCTCCAGCAACAGATCCAGCAGCGCCTGGCTGTCGGATTCCGACAGGGCCGCAGTCGGCTCGTCGAGGATCAGCAGGCGCACGTTCTTCGACAGCGCCTTCGCGATCTCGACAAGCTGCTGCTTGCCCACGCCGAGGCTGTCGACCAGCGTTCCGGGCGCCTCGCGCAGCCCGACCTTCTTCAGAAGGCCCTCGGTCTGCTGGAAGGTTTCCTGCCAGTTGATCACGCCGCTCTGGGCGCGTTCATTGCCGAGGTAGATGTTCTCGGCAATCGACAGAAGCGGCACGAGCGCCAGCTCCTGGTGAATGATGATGATGCCGCGATCTTCGCTGTCGCGGATGTCGCGGAATTCGGCAGCGGCGCCGTCATAGACGATCTCGCCGTCGTAGCTGCCTGCGGGATAAACGCCTGAGAGCACTTTCATCAGGGTCGATTTTCCCGCGCCGTTCTCGCCGCAGATCGCGTGGATTTCGCCCTCGCGGACCGCGATCGAGACGTCGTCGAGCGCTTTCACACCAGGAAAGGTCTTGGTGATGTTGCGCATTTCAAGAAGGGTGGTCATCCGACCTCTCCGGCGTCAAATCGGGGGGAATTGGCCGCCCCGAAGGGCGGCCAGCGTGGCAAGTCGGGGCAGGCCCGGCTTACTCGATCTGATCCTTGGTGTAGTAACCGGAGTCGATCAGAACCTTTTCCCAGTTCGATTTGTCCACCGGCACCGGCTGGAGCAGGAAGGACGGGATCACCTTGACGCCATTGTCATAGGTCTCGGTGTCGTTGATCTCGGGCTCGCCGCCCTTGAGCATCGCGTTGACCATACCGACGGTGACTTTCGCCAGTTCGCGGGTGTCCTTGAAGATGGTCGAATACTGCTCGCCCGCGAGGATCGATTTCACCGAGGGGATTTCGGCGTCCTGACCGGTGACGATCGGCATCTTCATGTCGCCGGACCCGTAGCCCACGCCCTTGAGCGAGGACAGAATGCCGATCGACAGCCCGTCATAGGGAGACAGAACCCCTTGCACCTTCTTGTCGGTGTAGTTGGCCGAGAGCAGATTATCCATGCGCGCCTGTGCGACCGCACCGTCCCAGCGCAGCGTGCCGACCGTGTCCATGCCCATCTGGCCCGAGGGGATGACAATATCACCCGAGTCGATGAGCGGCTGCAGCACCGACATCGCGCCGTTGTAGAAGAAATAGGCGTTGTTGTCGTCCGGCGAGCCGCCGAACAGCTCGACATTCCACGGCTTCTGATCGGGGAAACGCTCTTCGAGGCCCTGCACCAGCGAATTGGCCTGCTCGACGCCGACCTTGAAGTTGTCGAAGGTCGCGTAATAGTCGACATCCGGGGTGTCGCGGATCAGGCGGTCGTACGCGATGACCTTGATATCGGCGGCCTTCGCGTTGGCCAGCGCGTTCGACAGTGTGGTGCCGTCGATCGCGGCGATCACCAGAACGTCCACGCCCTTGGTGATCATGTTCTCGACCTGGGCGAGCTGGTTGGGAATGTCGTCTTCGGCGTATTGCAGATCGGTGTCGTAGCCTGCGGCCTGGAACTGCTCGACCATCGAGTTGCCGTCGGAAATCCAGCGGGCCGACGATTTGGTGGGCATCGAGATGCCGACAGTTTCGGCCCAGGCGCCGGTCCCGAGCAATGCGGTGCCGATCGCCAGCGCTGCGGCGGCGGTTTTGATTTTCATGGTGTCCTCCCTATGACGGTGCGCGGTCCGTCGATCTCCTCGCGCAGCCCGATACCGGGCGTGGAAGAGACACTAGCAATGTCGGTGCATGATGATAAAATTACATTCAACGCGATCTGCATACCAATATTGATATGTCACTTTCCCACCTGATGTTGAAACCGGCGCAGCTGCGCCTGATCCGCGCCGTCGCTGAATCCGGCCAGTTGCAACTCGCCGCCGAAAGCTGCGCGATGACCCAGCCGGCCGCGTCGCGGATGCTGGCCGAGGTGGAGCGCCGCGTCGGCGCCCCCCTCTTCAACCGTCTGCCCACCGGGATGGAGCCGACCGAGATCGGGCTCACCGTCCTGCGCCGCGCCCGCGCGGTTCTGCGCGAACTGGAGAGCATGAGCTCCGACATCGAGGCGCTGCGCCACGGCCACGCCGGGCGGGTGCGGATCGGCGCGGTGACCGGCCCGGCGGTGGGCTATCTCGTGCCCGCGATCCGCGCGATCAAGCGCGCCTCGCCCGAGACCGACATCTCCGTGGAGGTTCTGCCTTCGCGCGATCTTCTGGGCTATCTCGCGGCGGGGGAGATGGATTTCATCCTCGCCCGGGTTCTGCCCGAATTCGACAGCGCACTGTTCGACATCACGCCGATGCGCGACGAGAAGGTCGTCTTCCTCGTGCGCTCCGATCACCCGCTGGCGCGCGCGCCCATCGTGACGATGACCGAGCTGGGCGAGTATGAATGGATCATGCAGCAGCGCGGCGCGCCGATCCGGGAGGCTACCTTCGAGGCTTTCGCCGCGCTCGGCCTGTCCGAGCCCCGCGACTGCGTGAACAGCCCCTCGCTTCTGTTCACCATCGCCTATCTCGCGCAGAGCGACGCGGTCGCCTCGGTCTCGGAAGAGGTCGCGCAACTGCTGATCCGCGCGCCGGTGAATGCGAGCTTCAAGATCCTGCGGATGCCCCATCAGCTAAGCGTGTCGCCCTATTACCTGCTCTGCCTCAAGCGGCGCCCGCTGTCGCCACTCGCGCTCAGACTGCGCGACGAACTGTTGCGGCTGGCGGCGGAATAGCAGGTGCGCCGATGCCGACCAATTTCCGGTAACGCCTTGCCAAGCCCAGAACATTCCGCAATCTTGCGCGCGATTACGGGCATTTTTGCCAAATATGACTCCGGGAGGCTCTACCATGATCATTTCGCGTCGCGCGGCCCTTTTGGGCGCTGCCGCTGTTTCGCTTTGCAAGCCCGCTCTGGCGCAGAATGCCAACTGGCCGAGCCAGCCGCAGCACGTATTCGTGGGCTTCCCCGCGGGCTCTTCGCCCGACCTGCTGGCACGGATCGTGACCGAGCCACTGGCCGACAAGCTGGGCCAGCCCATCGTGATCGAGAACAAGCCCGGCGCGGGCGGCGTGATCGGCATCCAGCAGATGCTGAACGCGCAGGATCAGAAGAACACCTTCGCCACCACGATCAACGGCCCGCTGACCACCGCACCGCGCCTGACGCCGAATCTCGGCTATGACGTCGCCAAGGATATCGCGCCGGTCACGCTGATCGCGACCTCGCCGCTGGTGCTTGTCGTGGCTGCCGATTTCCCCGCCGACGATCTCGCGGGCTTCGTGAAAGCCGCCGGGAAAGAGCCCGAGGCGCTGGCCTACGGCTCGGTCGGCAAGGGCTCGGGCGCGCATCTGACAGCAGAGCTGTTCTCCGACCGCGCCGGCGTCGAGATGCTGCATATCCCCTTCACCTCCTATGCCGAGGTCACCACCGCGATCATCGCGCACGAGATCGATTGCGGTTTCATGGCGCCCTCGGCTGCGATGCAGTATGTCGAGGCGGGCAAGCTGAAGATCCTCGGCATCACCTCCGAGAAGCCCTTCGCGCAGGCCCCGGGCGTCCCGGTTATGGCGGGTCAGGCCGGTCTGCCCGACGATTTCCGCGCCGAGCTGTGGAACGCCTTCATCGCCCCCGCAGGGACGGATCCGGCGATCATCGACACGCTCAACACCGATATCAACGCGATCCTCGCGGATGACGCCGTGCAGAAGCGGCTGCTGGACATGGGCTGGCAGGCGGCGGGCGGCTCGCCCGAGGATCTGAAACAGCGCATCGCCGAGGACACCAAGGTCTGGGGCGCGGTGCTCGACCGGATCGACGCGAAGAACTGATCGATGAAGCGGGACATTCCTGATTTGGCGGGTGGCGTCCTTCTGGCCGCCATCGGCCTCTTCGTCGCCCTCTACGCGGTGGATCACTACGAGATCGGCTCGCTGCGCCGGATGGGGCCGGGGTTCTTCCCGGCGCTTCTTGGCGGCGTGCTGGCGGTCTTGGGGGTGATGATCGCCCTACCCGCCCTCGCCCGGCGTGGTGAGGCGATCCGCATCGCGTGGAAGGAATGTCTCGCGGTGCTGGCGGCGATCCTCGTCTTTGCCGCGGGCCTCGACCGCGTGGGGCTGGTACCGGTGACGTTGGCCAGCGTACTGATCGCGACGCTGGCCGCTCCCGACCGCCGGATCGGCTGGCGCATCGCGCTCGCGCTCGTCGTCACGCTCCTGTCGGTCGCGGTGTTCTCCTTCGGATTGAAAATGACCGTCCCGCTCTGGCCGGGACGATGAGAGGCATCTGGCTATGAGCGGTTGGGACGGGTTCCTCCACGGGCTGAGCGTCGCGGCGCAACCCGACGTGCTGATCTATTGCGTCTTCGGCGTGCTCCTCGGAACCTTCGTGGGCGTCCTGCCCGGGATCGGCGCGATGGCGACGATCTCGCTGCTGCTGCCGATCACCTATTACCTGTCGCCCGAGGCGGCGCTGGTGATGCTGGCCGGGGTCTATTACGGCTCGCAATATGGCGGCGCGGTAGCCTCGATCCTGCTGCGCCTGCCCGGGACGCCGCAATCGGCGGTGACCACGCTCGACGGCTATCCGCTGGCCCAGAGCGGCCGCGCGGGCGTGGCGCTTTTCACCTCGATGATCTCCAGCTTCTCCGGCTCGATGATCGGGATCGTCGTGTTGATCCTGCTGTCGGGCGCGTTGGCGCGGGCAGCGATCGCCTTCGGTGCGGCGGAATATGCCGCGATGATGATCCTCGGCCTCGTCGCAGCCTCGACGGTAGGGGCGAAACACCCGGCCAAGGGGCTGGCGATGGTGGTGCTGGGGTTGATCCTCGGCTGCATCGGCACCGATGTGAATTCCGGCGTTCAACGTTTCACCTTCGGCCAGACCGAGCTGATGGACGGCGTCAACCTCGTGGCGCTCGCAATGGGCCTGTTCGGGGTGGCCGAGGTGATCGCCAATATCCACGTCGCCGAGCGTACCGGCGTGCCGCCCCGCGTCGCGCTGCGCGAGCTGTTGCCCAGCCGGGCAGAGCTGCGCCGCATCCCCTTCCCCGCCCTGCGCGGCGCCAGCCTCGGCAGCTTCTTCGGCGCGCTGCCCGGCACCGGTTCGACGATCTCTTCCTTCCTCGCCTATGCTGCGGAACGCCGGATTTCACGCCGACCCGAGCAGTTCGGCACCGGCGCGATCGAGGGGATCGCGGGGCCCGAGGCCGCCAACAACGCCGCCGCGATCAGCGCCTTCGTCCCCACGCTCGCGCTTGGCATCCCGGGCGATCCGATCATGGCGCTGATGCTGGGCGCGCTGGTCATTCACGGCGTGCAGCCCGGCCCACTGATGCTCGATGCAAGGCCCGACATGTTCTGGGGCCTGATCGCGAGCTTCGGCATCGGCAACCTGCTGCTCCTGATCCTGAACCTGCCGCTGATCGGCATCTGGGTGTCGATGCTGCGTATCCCGTTCCGCTGGCTCTATCCGGCGATCCTGATTTTCGTCTGCCTCGGCGTCTATTCGGTGCGGGGATCCAGCTTCGACATGTTCGCCGTCGCCGCGATCGGGTTGGTGGGCTACGCGCTCTCGCTGGCCCGGTTCAACCCGGCGCTTCTGCTGTTGGGCTTCGTGCTGGGCCCGCTGATCGAGACCAACCTGCGCCGCGCCCTGCTCATCGCCCGCGGCGACCCGATGGTCTTTCTCGAGCGCCCGCTCGCCGCGACTTTCATGATCGCAGCTGCGGGGCTGATCGTGATGTCGCTGGTGCAGGTGATCCGGCGCCGCGCGCGTTCAGTCGGCGGCTGATAGCCCACCGTGCAAGCTCGGCACGAAAGGCGAACATTTCAAGTTCTCATTTCGTTTCTATTCCGTTAACTTTCTTCCACGGATCGGAACGGGGGGCAGGGAATGCCAGAGGCAGGCTATCTCGACAAGCTGAACGACAACCAGCGGGCCGCGGTGGAATTCGGCGTCGGCGGCGAGGCGCTCTCGCCGCCGCTTCTGGTGATCGCGGGGGCCGGGTCGGGCAAGACCAATACGCTCGCCCACCGGGTCGCGCATCTGCTGGTCAACGGCGCCGATCCGCGACGCATCCTGCTGATGACCTTCTCGCGCCGCGCCGCGACCGAGCTGACGCGTCGGGTGGAACGGATCACCGCGCAGGCCATGGGCACAGCTGTCGCCGCCGAGGCCCTGACATGGGCCGGGACGTTCCACGGCATCGGCGCGCGGATCCTGCGCGAGCATGCGCTGTCGATCGGGCTTCACCCGGAGTTCTCGATCCATGACCGCGAAGACAGCGCCGATCTGATGAATCTCTGCCGTCACGGGCTGGGCTTTTCGAAAACCGAAAGCCGCTTTCCCGCCAAGGGCACCTGCCTTGCGATCTATTCCCGCACGGTGAATGCCGAAACGCCGCTGGGCGAGGTGCTGCGCGACAGCTTTCCGTGGTGCGCGCAGTGGCAGGAGGAGCTGAAGCAACTCTTCGGCGCTTACGTGCAGGCCAAGCAGGCGCAGAACGTGCTCGATTACGACGACCTGCTGCTGGCCTGGGCGCAGGTCATGGCGGATCCGGGGTTCGCCGCGCATATCGGCGGGGCCTGGGACCACGTTCTGATCGACGAGTATCAGGACACCAACCGTCTGCAGGCGCGTATCCTGAAGGCGCTGAAACCGGACGGGCGCGGCTTGACCGTGGTCGGAGATGACGCCCAGTCGATCTATGCCTTCCGGGCCGCCACCGTGCGCAACATCCTCGATTTTCCCGACAGTTTCGACCAACGCGCCGATGTCATCACGCTCGACCGCAACTACCGTTCGACCCAGCCGATCCTCGCCGCAGCCAACGCGGTCATCGGCCTCGCGAAAGAGCGGTTCACCAAGGATCTCTGGACCGAGCGCGCTTCGGGGCCGAAACCTCAGCTGGTGACCGTCCAGACGGAGACCGAGCAGGCGCGTTTCATGGTCGATCGTATTCTCGAGAGCCGCGAGACCGGCATGAAGCTCAAGGAGCAGGCGGTGCTGTTCCGCACTTCCAGCCACTCGGTGCAGATCGAGGCCGAGCTGACGCGGCGCAATGTGCCTTACGTGAAATTCGGCGGGCTCAAGTTCCTCGACAGCGCGCATGTGAAAGACCTGCTGTCGTTCCTGCGGCTGGCGCGCAATCCGCGCGACCGGGTGGCGGGGTTCCGGGTGCTGCAACTGATGCCGGGCATCGGGCCCAAGGCGGCGGGGCGCATTCTGGACGCGCTCGACCTCGCCCCCGATCCCCGCGCAGCGCTTGCCGATGTCGCGCCGCCAGCCCGCGCCGGAGCGGACTGGGAAGGCTTTGTCGAGGCCATGAGCACGCAGGCCGCATGGCCCGCAGCACTTGGCCTTGCCCGCGCATGGTACGACCCGCATCTCGACCGGCTGCACGAGGATGCCGAGGCCCGGCGCGCCGATCTGCTGCAACTCGAGCAGATCGCGACCGGCTACCCGTCGGCCGAGGCGTTCCTGACCGACCTCACGCTCGATCCGCCCGACGCCACCAGCGATCAGGCGGGCGTGCCACTCAAGGACGAGGATTACCTGATCCTGTCGACCATCCATTCGGCCAAGGGGCAGGAATGGAAATCGGTCCATCTGCTGAACGCCGTCGACGGCTGCATGCCGTCAGACCTCGGGACCGGTTCGAGCCACGAATTGGAGGAGGAGCGGCGGCTGCTCTACGTCGCGATGACGCGGGCGAAGGATCAGTTGACCCTGGGGCTGCCGCTGCGGTTCTACGTCACGCAACAGACCCGCAACGGCGACCGGCATGTCTATGCGATGCGGACGCGGTTCATCCCGCGGGAAATCCTGCACCATTTCGAGTCCGTTCACTGGTCGCCGGTGCAACATGGCGGGGCGGCCCAACGCCCCGCCCCCGCCCCCATCGACGTCGCAGCGTCGATGCGACAGATGTGGAGCTAAGTTCCGGTGAGGTCCGCCCTGCCCGTCCGGACATCAGGGCGGACCCTTCGCTTCGGCTTCGCCTCGCTTACCACAGGGCGGATTGTTCACCGCCGAGCTTGGAATTGCTGAGGGGGCGATACTCCTCGACGAAGGAAGCGATTTCCGGCGCGTCAAAGAGCGACAGATACGCATCGGCCCAAGCCAGTTCGAAGCTTTTCAGCTTTTCGTCGCCGGTGGCGAAGGTCTGCTCCTCGCCGGCCTTCTCGGCGACCATGTCGAGGTTGTCGAAGGCGGCCGGGATGAATTTGACCGCGCGATGGATCGCGCCGTCGCACATGTCGAAGGTCGGATAGCCATCACCTTGCAGAAGCGCCGCGCCGACTACGAGCGGGGCGACGGCGTGAAGCTGATAGTGCAGCGCGCGGGGACCGCGCTCCATCTCCCATTTCAGCGCGCCGTCCTCGTCGGCCTGACAGGCGACGAGCGCGAAGCTCGTATTGGCCCAGGCCTTGAGGTAATCGTCGCCCGCAGCATTGCCGACGGCCGCCGCGGCGAGCCCTGCCCAGGCGCGCAGGTTGTTCTGACTCGCCATGTCAGGCGCTTCGGTGTCGAACCACTTGGCAGTGTGACGCGCCCGCGCCTTCAGCCAGTCCTCGATCGTTTTCGCCTTGTCGGGATCGACCTCCGTCGCGGATTCGGCCTGAAGATAGGCCAGCGCCATCGCGCCGAAGCGCGACGGGGAGGAGAGATTGGCGTTCATGCTCTGAAGATCGCTGAGCGCATCAGCTTTCGCCCAGACGCTAAGCGCGTCCACCACGCAGGCGGCGGCGTCCTCGGCGCCGTCCCCGCCCTTGGCGGCCTTGTTGGCCTTGCCGGTGAGATCCACGATGAAATCGTCGATCGGGCCCAGCGCCTCGTTCACCGCCGCGTTCGAGGCTTTGTCGATGTCCGAACGGTCCTTGCTGTCGTCCGTGTAGCGGCTGCCATAGTCGAGAGAGACGACGGGCTCTGGCACGTTCATGCAGGTGACGTCGCTTGCGTCCTGCGCCCAGAGGGCGGGCGCCGGCAAGGCAGCGACGAGCGCCCCGATGATGAGAAATCGTTTCATGACTCTACTTTCGTGTCTCGCGTTACTGAATGAGGCGCGCCGTGGCGGCGGCCGTTTCGTTGCCCGCACGGGCGGCGGCGAGAAGCAGTTTCCGCGACCGCTCCATGGATTGGTCGACGCCAACCCCGTAGGCATAGGCCTGCGACAACAGATACATCGCGTCGGCGTTGCCCCCGTCTGCCGCGCTTTGCAGCAGCGAGGCGTAGCGCTCTGCCGTGTCGTCGGGTGCGTCGCTTTCGCGCACGATCCGGGCCAGTTCGAGCTGTGCCGCGGCATTCCCCTTCTTTGCGGCCTCGGCGTAAAGGGCACGGCGATCTACCTTCGCGTTAACGATCTCGCGCACTTTCGGGTCCGAATATTCGAGGAAATTGAAGATATCGGCGATGTCCTTGGGCGCCGCGATCTTCAGCAGGCGGACCGTCATCGCAGCCGTCTTCTCGGTGCTCATCTCGATCTTGCCGTCCTGTCGCAGCGACAGAAGCCGGCGCAGCGCAAGGGGATAGCCACGGTCTGCGGCAGCGCGATAAAGCTTCATCGCGCGGGCCTTGTCGTCCTCGGACGACCCCATTTCGCGCAGGGCGTCGGCAACGGCCACGTCTTCCCACCCGTCGCCTTCGGAAACCGCGCTCGCGATCTTGAGCCAATGATGCGCCCCATCCTTGGCGTCGATCTTGCGCAGGACATGTGCATAGTCGAGCGCCATGGACGTCGTGCAGTCGATGGTGCTGCGAATGCGGGCCCGGTAGGTCGCGACATCGCCGGCCTTCTTGAGATAGGGCAACGCGAAGAGCATGGCCTTCACGTCCCCGTTTCGCGCGATGGCGTCGCGATAGGTTCGCCATGCCGTGTCGGAATCCATGATACCGTGATCGATCAGAACCCCGATCGCTGTGCCGTTGCCGTTCTTCGCAAGGTCGCGGGCAAGCGAGATCATCCGTTCACGCTGGGTCTTGTCGAGTTCGGTGCGGCTTCCCAGCACAGAGAGGTAGAGCGTCTTCGCCCCCGTCTCTCCCGCGTCGATGGCCTGCGCCAGAAAATCCTCGGCGGCGCCGACATGGCCGCGATTGAGCGCGAGTTTCGCTTCCGCCGTGTAGAGCGCGCCACCCGAGGCCTCTGTCATCCGGCGCATCTTGTCGCCCGCGCCTTCGGGGTTCACGTCATGGAAATTGGCCAGCGAGCGCGCGCGCATGTTGATCGCCTGCGATTGCAGCCGGGCCACCGTCAGCGGATCGTCTTGGGGGTTCACCGCGTCGAGCTGGCTCGGAGTGAGTTCGACGGTCGAGTCGCCGGCGAATTCTTCCATCTTCGTCCAGTATTTCGACTCCGAGAGGATCGGGGCATCCCGTGACCGGCACTGGAAAATGGCCTGGAGATCCTGCATCGGTTCAGTCTTGCCGTCGATATAGACCGCGTCACGCAGCTCCGAGACGATGTTGAGCAGGTCCTGCTCGCCGTCGGCATCGCGGATCTTGATCTCCGCAAGGTGCATCCGGGCCGCCGAGAGCGTCGGATCGATCTTCAGCGCCTCGGCGTAGAGCTTGGCGGCACGGTCCTCGCCGGCCCACCGCCCCTGCTGTTCGAGGACGAGATTGCCGCGCTGTGCATAGGCCCAGGCGGGGGTACCCGGCGCGTCGATCATCCGGTCCAGCGCATCCGCAAGACGCGCCCGCCCGCCGGGCTCGTTCTTATGGGCGCGGGCGATGTTCACGAGACGGATCCGCGCGGTTGGGTCGCCGTAACCGGCGGCCTCCTCGTAAAGCGCGCGGGCTTCTTCGGGATCACGCTCGGTCAGGGCACCGCGTTCGAGGATGCCCCCGAGGCGCAGCATCGCGTAGGGCAGATCGAAATCCGCCGCCTGACGCAGGCTCTTCATCATCAGGTCGTTGTCCCGGTCGACTTCGGTCGCCTCGCGGTTCATTTCGGCAAGGTTCCAGGCGGCGTTGGCCCCGCCCAGCCTGGCCGCGAAACGGTACCAGTCCTCGGCCAGCTTCGGATCTGGTGCGACGACCTCGCCGTCGCGGAAGATGGCGGCAATGCGGTTCACGCGGTCGCACAGAAGCGGATCGAGATCGCCCAGCAGGTTCCCGAGCGCCATGGTCACGGCCACGTTGGGCGCGATGTTCCAGTCGTCGATCTTCTGCTTGTAGGACAGCTCGACCATGCGCAGCAGCGAGGTACTGTCGCCCGCATAGGCGGCCTGACGCCAGAGTGCGATGGCCCGCTTGCGATCGCGCGCGACACCGGTGCCGTTATAGAGCAGTTCCGCCGCCGTGCGTTTGACCGAAGCCGATCCGGCCGGCGCCATGTCGAGCAGGCGCTTGACCAGACCTTCATCCGCGAGATCCTGCATCCGGCCCGCAGCGACGAGAAGGTCGATGCGGTCCAGAAGAAGGTTGGTCTTGTCGTAGCCGTCTCCGGACTTTAGCAGGCGCTGGTCCGCCGCCTCGATGACGTCGAACCAGCGTTTCGCGTCGTTCTGGCGCAGCAGCCGCAGGTCGCGGCGGATGAGCCTCACGTCGCGGTCGCCCAGCGGCCCGCCCTCATAGTCCTTCCACCTTTCGGTCAGGACGTGCTGCGGAGGCCGGGGGCTGCAGGTATCGCTGCCAGCCTCGACCTGGGGAGGATCGAACGGCACCGAGACCGGTTTTGCATGGACCGATCCGGTCTGGGCAATCAGGCCCAATGCTATGGCGGAAAGGATGCGTGTCAGAGACATGGTGATCTTCTCCAGGACGAGGCGTGTCAGTTTCAGTTCGCGTAGGTGCTGTCGGTGGCGGTCAGCGCGCCGTCGGCGCCGACGATCACCGTGGTCGCGGTACCGCGACGCAGCTCCAGCGGATCGAGGCTCGAGAGCGTCTCACCGTCCTGACGCAGCTCGAAGGTCAGGGTCAGCGGCGCCTTCAGGCCGACTGCCCCTTCAGTGCCGGGCGCTACATCGGACAGTGCCGCCGTTTTCGCCTCGGTTGCATAGAGATCGAAAGTCTTCATGTCGCTCAGGTTGTAGAGCAGCAGATCCGCCTGCGCGGGGCTTTCGGTTATGTCGTCCTTGATCATCGGTTCGTCCTTGACCGAAGACAGGATGGTGTAATGGGTGCTGGCGCCCACCTCGACGGAGCGTTCCTCGTCGCCGACGGTGAGGTCCACGTCGCCGGGGGAAACCTCGACATAGGGGGTCAGGCCCGCATCCGAGGTCTCGAGCCGCGTACCGTCGATCGACACCGAATCCGCATCGGGCGCGATCACGCGCAGGAAGGAGGCATCCGGCGAGGACGGCTCGGGGTAGAGCCCTTCATCCTGCGCGGCCGCGGGCAGCGCGGTCAGCAGCGCGACAGGGAGGGAAAGCAGAAGCGTTCGCTTGTTCATCATGTCTGGGATCCTTTCAAGGTACATGTGGAGAGCGTGGCGTCCTTCTCGGCCGGCTGGTCGAGTTCGACGCGCACATGGGTGTAGTCCTTGCGCCAAAGCGGGCGCGCATACTCGTAAAACCAACGGGTCGGCCCCACGCGCTCGGAGCGCTGGATCGTCGTGGAGCCGGTGAGACCACCGTCGTTCGAGAACTTGAGCGTGGCGCGCACACCGTTCGCCCGGCCGGTATCGACACCGAGATAGCTCTCGGGCGTCCAGCTGTTGGCGGGCAGGTCCGCGGTCAGCACGTTCGGGTCGGGATTGGCGGTCTTGAGCGGCGTGCAGTCGGCGCCGGCCGCCGCGATCAACTCGCGCAGGGGGCGTTCGCCGAACCCGCCGAGATTGTTGTAGATCGGGTTTTCCCAGATCAGCACGCGCGGCTTGTTCTCGCGGAAATCCTCCGACAGCAGGTAGGAGGTGATCGCGCCGAACTGGTTGCCGCCGGTCACCGAGTAGTTCGCGACCTGTGCCTGGGTCTCGTAGGACAGGGCATCTTCGAAGCTGAACATCTTCTCGGCGGACATCGATGTGCCGACCAGCGCGATCGGCGGACCGGCGCTGTCGGCCGCGAAGATATCGCCCGCGTCGCCGCTGCCGCCGCCTTTTTCGGTGGCCTTGAACCGTTCGGTCCGCGGCACCGGCAAGCCGTCGCGGCAAAATTTCTGAATATGGCGCCGCAGCGCGGATTCGACCGGCTTGGTGCCCGTCGAGGTCAGCTCGATCTTGGTCGTTTTCATGTCGTCGAGCGATGGCGTCTGGTGAATCGTGTCGGCGATCGCCTTCGCCACGGAATGCGCGCCGTCCGGCGACCAGTGGAAATCGAGGCCGATGAAAGGCTGGCGATCGTCCGGCAAGGTATTCATCGCCGCGACGGTGTCGATGGCGGTGACATTCGCGTCGGCCAGCCGCGACAGGAACGCCTTGTACCCGGCCTGGGCGAGCGCCTTGTCATAGCCGTAATCCGCCGCTTCGGGCGGCAGGTGCTCCGGCATCGCGAGGCTCTTGGTCGGAATCGGCACGTAGATCAGCTTGGTGCCCCTCTCGGCCAGCACCCGCGACAGCGTGCCCACGGTTTTCGCGGCCGCCGCAGAGAGCGGGTGATAGGTGCGCATGTTGAGGTTGAGGCGGTAGAAAAAGCCGTCGCTGCCTTCGAGAACCGGCAGGTTATCCGCCGTGGCGAGCCCGTGGCAGTCATAGGCCGACTTCTGCTGTGCCAAGGCCGATCCGGTCCCGGCGGCCAGCAACCCGGCGGCAAGTGCGAGTGAACGGAGTATCATTGCGTTTCCTTCTCGGTATCGTCGGAACGGGCGTCGAGCTGCGCGAGGATCGACTTTGCGGCCGTGCGCGTGCCCAGTTCATCCGCGTCCGAAGCGGCATGGGTGAGGATGGAATGCAGACGTTCGGGCGCGACGAGGTCCGGGTTCTGCAAGGCCTTGGAGCCGATCTGGATCGCGGCGGCGCCGTCGCCGGACTCGGCCAGCTCTAGCAGCAGGTCGCGGGCACGCTCGGGATGGTAGCCGAAGGGCTTGCCGGACTCGTAAAAGCCCGTCAGCGCCTCGCGCGCCTTGGTGTAGCCCTGCACCGCCAACGTCCGGATCGCGTTCTCGAGATGGTGGAGTCGCTTGTCCGAGACATCGAGATCGGGCCGCTCGAGGATGCGGATCAGCGGCCCCAACGCGTAGTCGCGCCCGGTGAACACCGCAGAGGCGTAATAGAGCGCCGCGTCTCCGACGACGCTCGGATCGTCGAGCGCCATCAGCCGGTTGGCATAGCGGAACGCGGCCAGCCCGTCGCCCGCATCCGCGAGCGCGCGCATCTCGGCAAAGCTGAGATGCTGGTCGTGCAGCATCCGCTTGCGGTCGTGCTGCAACTTCCAGGTCGGCAGGTCGGCGGTCTCGGTGACGCGGTCGTCGATCACCGCCTGCCCGAACACCGGTCCGGCCAATACGACCGCGAGCAGGCCCGCCATGGTCGTCGCAAGACGCGGATCACGCATTTCCGGCCTCCTTTCCGTCGATGTATTTCGGCTCGCCGAGATAGCGGATCGGGAATTCCCAGATCACCCGCGCGGGCGGCGCATCGTCCAGTTTCGGCTCGGACAGGAACGCGTTCATCGGTTCGATCGGGCCGCGGCCTTCCTCGGCGAGGTTCAGGATGTCGCGCCCCAGCGCGATCTTGAGGGCGGGCACGAAGCTCCAGGACTTGTTGGCGCTGTAGCTCGTGCCGACTAGAACGGTGTCGATCGGCGCATCGTCGGAGGCGAAGATGCCCTTCTTTTCCGCGCCTTTCTCTTCGGCGACATAGGGCGTCACCCGCTCGGGGCCGAGCCCCACGCTCGGCGCGAAATCGTCGGTGGTGACGAAGGACACCAGGTCCCCCATGAATTCCTTGGGCCGCGCCGGGACCTTCTTGAACACCGTGTCGCCATGGGAAATCTTGCCCGATTGCGCCACGGCCTTGGCCACCCTCGCAGCCCCCTGCGGGGTCCAGTGCGTGTCGCGCGTCAAGAAGACCGGATCGGGCCCGGCATCGGCCAGCGCGGGCCGGGTATCGACGGTCGTGACGCCCTCATCGGTCAGCGCCGCGCGGAAGGCGCGATACTGGTCCTCCATCGCCTGCCCCGCCTGTTCGCCGCCGTGGTCGCGGTAGATGTCGATCTTCGCGGGCACCGGCACGACGACGAGCTTGGTCCCCAGCGCGTTGAGCTGCGCCTTGACGTCGGCGACGACCCCGGCGGCGGTCTTGATCTCGGACGGCGTGGCGCGGTCGAATTCCTCATCGGTGAAGAGCCAACCGTCATCGCCCGCCGTCACGCCGTCACGGCCTTCGCCGATCAGCTCGTAGCGCGCAGCCCCGATCAGGCCGACCGCGGTCTTGCGGTGCGGCTGCGCCTTTCCGTAGAGCGCGCCGAGCGACGTCGCAGCCTTGCCGCTCACGAAGTCGCCCTTGACCGTTCCGGGCAGCCCCTTCTCGAAGATATCCACGTTCACGAACAGCGCGTAGCCGAGGAACAGGATCGGCACGCTGGTGCGTATGGCTTTCAGCATCATCTGCATGGGTCCGGTCCTTCAGAATTGGAAATAGAGGAAGGGCGAGAAGCTTTGCTCGGCCAGCTTCAGGATGGTCAGCGTCGCCAGCACGGTGACGGCCATCGGCGGCACGATGGCGCTCGTGGCGGTCAGCGTGCCGTCAGGGCGCGGCGAGAGCGGGCCCTCGACCATGCGGGCCAGCCAGGGCTCGAGGATGGTGACGCCGATCGCGATGACGAGCACCGCGACACTTTCGCCGGTGATCTCGAAGGCGGCATCCGGCGACAGCCCGATCCCGTTGGCCCCCAGCATGCCGGCGAAGACCTGTCCCGCCTCGACGATCGAGGTGGCGCGGAAGATCACCCAGCCGATGAGCACGACCAGAAGCGTGCGCAGCAGCGCCGCGGTGGAGCGCGACTTGACCCAGCCGGAATAGCGTTCCCACATCAGCCAGCCGCCGTGCCAGGTGCCCCAGATCACGAAGGTCCAGGCCGCGCCGTGCCACAAGCCGCCCAGCACCATCACCGTCATCAGGTTGACGTAAGTGCGTGCCGGGCCGATGCGGTTGCCGCCGAGCGGAATGTAGAGATAGTCGCGCAACCAGACCGACAGCGAGATGTGCCAGCGCCGCCAAAACTCGGTGATCGAGCGCGAAATATAGGGCGTGTCGAAATTCTCGATGAAGCGGAAGCCCAGCATCATGCCCAGCCCGATCGCCATGTCGGAATAGCCCGAGAAGTCGAAGTAGAGCTGCATCATGTAGGCGATCGCCCCGCCCCATGACAGCGTCAGCGACGGATCGGGCGTCGAGAAGGCGAGATCGGCCAGCGGGGCCACCGCATCGGCCAGCAGCACCTTCTTCGCCAGACCGACGAAGAAGCGCATCATGCCGTCCGAGAACATCTCGACCGAGTGGGTGCGGTGCCGGAACTGATGCGCGAGATCCTTGTAGCGCAGGATCGGCCCGGCAATGAGCTGCGGGAAAAGCGCGATGAAGGCCGCAAAGTCGAGCGGGTGCACGTCATCGGGCGCATCGCCGCGATAGGTGTCGACGATATAGCTCACCGACTGGAACACGTAGAACGAGACGCCGATCGGCAGAAGGATCTGCCAATGCACGCCGATGGCGTCGGGCGTGGTCCCGAACAGCGCGGTCAGGCTGTCGATGAAGAAATTGAAATACTTGAAGAAACCCAGAACGGCGAGGCAGCCGGCGACGCCGATGCCGGTCCATATCTTCGCCATCCGCACATTCGCGGCATGGCGGATCGCCCGGCCGGTGAGCCAGGTCCAGGCGGTGGTGCCGACGAGCAGCAGCAGGAAATCCACCCGCCACCACGCGTAGAACACGTAGGAGACCGCGAGCAGCGTCAGCGACTTCCAGCGGCTCGGCGTCAGATAATAGAGCGCGAGCGCCAGAGGCAGGAAGAGAAACAAAAAGGTTTCGGATGAAAAGACCATCAGGTAGCGCCCTCTCCGGAACAGGTGTCAAAAGCTGCGCGCGCGGCATCACGGCGCAGAGGTGCGGGATCGAGCGCGCGCACGCCGGTGACGCTGAGATCCCCCGCGCCGCCATCAGCGCTCGCGCGCAGGAAATCGGGCGTCAGCGCGTCGAGATCGCCCGACAGAAGCCGGGGGCGCTGATCCGTGAAATCGTTGTCATGCAGGCGCAGGTCGGCAAGGCCGGTCGCGCGGATGCCCATCCGGTTGCCCGCAAAGCGGCTGTCGGTGATCAGCACCCGCGTTTCGGGGCGCTGGCGGTCGATCATCAGTCCGGGGCCTCTATTGTCGGCAAACCGGCTCTCGTTGAAGATCGTCGTGCCCGCACCGCGCTCGGCGAAGCCGGCGCCTTTATTTCCCGAGACCTCGATCCGGTCGAAGAGAACGCAGGTCGCGCCTTGCGCCATCGTCGCGCCGGAACCGTCGAAGCCCCGCACGGCGACATCGCGAAGCTGAAGCGCGCGGCTGTTGTCATCCACGCGCATGCCCTTGCCCTGCCCGCCATCGAGCGCGACATTGACGAGCCGCATGTCTGAGACGCCCGAAAGGTGCAACGCCTGCTCGCCCCCGGTATCGCGGACGGTCAGATCGGTGATCGTGCCCCCGTCGATATCGCGCAGCATCAGGCCGCTGCCCCGCGCGTCGGCAATCTCGGTATCGGTGAGGTTCACCCCGTCGAGATCCTGCAGGACGACGCCGCGCAGATCAGTAAAACTGTTCCCGGTCATCGCGGCCGGGCTGCCGAAACTGAGCAACCCGCGCCCGCCGAGAAACAGCCCTGCGCTATAGGCCCGGTCGCCATAGCCGAGGCCGGTCAGCGTGGCATCTTTCAGCGACAGGCTCTGCGGTCCGAGCGCTGCGACAAAGGGGCGGAACCCCGCAATATCGGGATGCACGTCGGGGCCCGCGGCGATGGTGGCGTGATCGACGTCGAGTGCGCCGAAAGAGATCAGGTAGCTGCCCTCGCGACGCGAAAGGTCCAGCCGATCGCCCTCGGACAGCGAAAGCGACGCGCCTTTCAGCACCACGATGGGCATCGAGGCCACAAACCGGTCATCCTTGCGGATCAGCGCATCGGGATGGCCGGAATCCGCCAGCAGGTCGTCGAGCATGGCCAAGGTCACATCGCCCTGGTTGAGGTAGATCGCCGAGCCGCCGCCCGGCGTATCGCCCAGAAGCTCCGTGTCGATTTCGACCCCGGCCCCGGCGGCAAGCTGGGTCAGCGCCAGGCGCACGTTGGACACCGACGCGCTGACCGCCTGCTGAGCAGCCGCCGGCGCGGTGAGCGCCAGCGCCAGCCCGCAGGACAGGCCAAGGCAACGCAGGTGTTCACTCACGTGCATCGCGCGTTCCCTTCGATGTCTCTTCGGCCTCGTCTTCCGAGAGGTCGATTTCGTAAAGGCTCAGCGCCCCGTCGCCGGTGTTCCAGACCTCGACCGACGAGCCTGGGCTTACGTTGATGCTATGACCCTGGCTGCAGGCATGGGTCGGCCCGCCGTTCTTCCAGTGGCCGCGACCGCTCGACACAGCGAGCAGCTTTCCACCCGGGGTCGGCCCGCGGAAAGTCGCGGTCTCGCCCGCGTCAAGAGTGAGACGCGACACGGCGGGGAAGGCCTCGCCGCCCTGCCCGATATCTTCGGTTGCGACCTCGGGATGGCGCGCAACTTCGCTGCGGTTCTGGGCCTTGAGCTCGGCGACGGCGTCTTTCACCTTCTGGGCGTTGCTGTGATTGGTCACGAGGAGCGCGTCGGGCGTGTCGACGACGATCACGTCCTCCATGCCGATCACGGTGACCAGCTTGTCACCCGCGCGGATCAGCGAGTTGCGGCAGTCGAGGGTCAGGGCCTGTCCGGTCGAAACGTTGCCGTCTTCGCCCTTGGGGCTGATCGAATGGATCGCGGTCCAGGCCCCGACGTCGTCCCAGTCGACCTCGACGGGGGCGACGGCGACGCGGTCGGAGCGTTCGAAGATCAGCCGTTCGGTCGGCTCGTTCGCGGCCTCGGCGAAATGCGCGCCGTCGAGGCACAGGCCGGTTTCGGTCTTTTTCGCGCCGTCGAGCGCGGCCAGAACGGCGGCCAGCGTCGCCGGGTCGTATTTCTCGAATTCCTCGATCAGGACGTCAGCGCGCATCAGGCTGATGCCCGACGCCCAGAACGTGTCGCCCGATGCGACGAGCCTTTGGGCTTTCTCCAATTCGGGCTTCTCGATGAAACTGGTGACCTCGTGGAGGCCTTCCTGGCCATCGACCAGCGCGCCGCCGGAGATATAGCCGAACCCGGTCTCGGCATATTTCGGCACCACGCCGAACAGCACGATCCGGCCCTGCTGCGCGCCCTCGCGCATCTGCTTTACCACCGTGTTCATGTCGCCTTCGATCTTGTGATCGGACGGCAGGACCAGAAGCAGCGCCTCGGGATCCTCTTCCGCCAGCGTCAGGGCAGCGGCGAGAACCGCGGGACCGGTATTGCGGCCCATCGGCTCCCCCAGAAAGCGCCCGGTGACGCCGATCTCGGCCAGCTGATCGCGCACCAGACCCTCCTCGGAGGCGGCGGCGACCAGCAACGGGTCAGCGAAATCGTCATCGAGATGGCGCGCCACGGTGCTTTGCAGGAACGTCGGACCGCCATTGCCGTCGATGGACTGGAATTGCTTGGGCTGGGCGACGCGGGACATCGGCCACAAGCGGGTCCCCATCCCTCCAGACAGAACTACGGGATTAACGACACTATTCATGACTGGTCTCCAATTGCTTTGATACTACGGGTAAAGGCGCGCGCTTCTCCGAGCGCGTCGCGGGAAAGGCTGCCCCAATCGACCCCGAAGGCATCGCGGCTGACGCTGAGCGCGGCGACCTGCCCCGCCTCGTCGGGCGAAAGGTCGATCGATGGAACGAGATTGGCGCGCACCAGCCCGTCGGAGCCGACAGCGCCCGGCGCGCGGAACCCGTCGCCGAGGGTCGCACGGAATTCGGTCCCGTCAGGCAGGGTCACGTTGACGCCGCCGGTCTGCTGCACTTCGAACAAAAGCTCCTGCGGCAGGCGCGCCTCGATGACCAGCGGCGCATCCGGAGCGGAGATCTCGAAGAGCGGCTCGCCGGCAAGAACGGTGCTGCCCTCGGCCACGGAAATCGGATGGACGGTGCCTTTGGTCGGCATGGCGATCGAAAGCGTCTCCCCGTCCACCGTGTCGAGCGCGAAGAGCACATCGCCCGGACCGGCATCGGGGTTGATGAAGCTGATCTGACCGTCGGCGGTCGCCCGGATCGTCTGGCCCTGCGCGACCACGCGGCCCGGGGCGGCGATATCGGTCGTGAACAGGCGCGCCTGCATCAGGCTGACGGCCAGCGCGATGAGCGCGACGCTCAGGGCAAGCACGACGAGCGTGCCGAACGCGCTGCGCAGCCGCTTGCGGAACCCGGGTTTCGGCGCCGCTCCGGTGCCGCCCTTGGGTTGCGCGAGCGATCCGCTGCGGATCAGCCCGCCGGAGCTGGTCAGGTCACCCGAGATATAGTCGTTCAGGATTTGCCGCAGCTGCGGCGAGTGATCGCCCGTCGGCTCGGTGAAGACCAGCACGCTGGAATTGTCGCCTTCCACCATGACCCGCGCGGTCGGCACGAGCGCCACCTGAAAGCCGGGAAAGTCGAAGATCAGGTGGACGATCTTTTCCGTGCCGTCGATCCGGCGGTCTATCAGGCCCGAGACCTGCGCCTCGGTCAGCGACAGACCGTCGCCTGCGTAGCGCCGTCCGTCGATGACCGCGGAAAACGGGATATCGATCAACGGGTGTTCGTTTCCGGCCGAAAGCGGCGCCGGTGAAGTATCGGGGGCGTGTGTCATGGTGCGTCCTGTCGGTCGTTTAGAGAAGTCCGGTCGAGAGCGCCGCGGCGAGGGTTAGCCACCCCAGCGCAAGGACCTGCATGTAAGTGGAAGTGGCCGAGCGCAGCCGCGCTCCGAGAGGCATGCGCGCCGCGGCTTTCTTGGCGGCCTGGCGCGTCCATTTCTGCCGGTCGAGACGGAACAGGGCCGAGCTCTTGACCGACGCGCCGAGGATCTGGCCGAAGTAGAGCAGCGGCGCGTAGATGATCGGGAAGCCGCCGCCCCGGAAGGTCGAGAGCATCCAGCAGAAGACGTAGCGGGTGAACATCACCCAGGCGATGTAGGCGGGGATCACCGCAGGCGTCGCGAAGAGCGCGGTCAGCGCGATCGAGATCGGCCCGAACAGCGTCGTCCAGATCGACACGCGCTGGTCGAGGATTGACCACCAGGTGAAGAACCCGATCCGCGACGGGCCCAGCGCCACCGCGCGGCCATTGGTGCGCAGCATGTTGCCGAACCACCGCTTCATCAGCGCCACGGCGCTTTCGACGAAGCCCGGCATCGGCTGCTCCTCGTAGGAGACGCAGCGCACGTCGGGCAGATAGGTCATCCGGTAGCCGCGGCTCAGCAGCCAGAACCAGGTCGATTTGTCGTCGCCGGTCAGGAAGTTGATCCGACCGAGCCGCCAGTGATCGATATGGTCCGATTGAACCTGTCGGATGAAGCTCGGGTCCACCGCCAGGTCGGCGCGGAAGACGGACATCCGGCCCGTCAGCGTCAGCACCCGGCCGCCGAACGCCATCGAGGACATCATCATCTGGCGCTGCATGAAGCGCAGATCGAACCAGTTCCGAAAGAGCCAGTCATCCGGGATCTCGACGGATTCGTCGGTGGTCAGCGCCCCGACCCGTTCGTCGGTGAAGAAGGGCGCGGAGCGCTCGACGATGTCTGCTGGCACGGCGCTGTCGCCGTCGACGAACAACATGATGTCGTCGCGTCGCGGGGCCTCGCGCTGCATCAGCCGCAGCGAGCGGGCGATGGCGTCGCGCTTCCCGGTTCCCGGGATCTGGTCGATGATGAAGCGCACCTGCGGCATGTCGTGCCTGCGCGCCTCGAAGAGATCGCGCAGCACCCTTAGGTCGGCGCCATCCACCACCGAGGCGACGATGGTCGCGCCGCCGGGCGAGCGGCGGGCCGCCTCGAAGATCGAGCTGTAGACGCGGCTCGTGACGCCCGGCTCGATCTTGTAGGTCGTGACCATGAAATACGCGTGCGCCGGAACGGGGCGGCGCGCATAGGCGGCCTCGGCCCGCGCGCGGCGCCGGGGATAGAGCACCCGGACATAGGCGGTCGCGCGCAGGAAGTTCAGTGCCGCCCATCCATACCGCCACAGGCCGATCACCCCGAGCACCACGATGGCACTATCGGCGGCAGCCAGGCTGGTGTCGCGCACGGCAAGGCCCAATGCGACGAAAGCCGCGATATAAATGAGATGACCCAGCATTGCGGATTACCAGCAGATGCCCTGATAGCCAGCGTCGCTGACGAGGTTCGGGTCGATGCGGCCGAGATCCACCACGCGGCGGTTGCCCAGCGTCTCCTTCAGGCGGGCGGTCACCTCGGGATACTTGTTGCCCACGACGATGACCTCGCTGTCTTCGATCAGACGGTCCAGATCGTCTTCCATCCGTTCGAAGAGGTCGGGCACGACGGCGTTGCCGCGGCCGGCGGCGCCGGGATCGTTGGCGAAGGCGGTGGCGACATAGGGATCGTAGATGCGCACGTCCTGACCGCTTTCGATCAGCCGCGCGGCCAGATCGGCCAGCGGGCTTTCACGCAGATCGTCGGTGCCCGACTTGAAGCTGACGCCGACGAGACCGACGGTCTTCTTCGAGGCGGAGCGCACCATGGCCTCGGCGCGCTCTATCTGCGCCTCGTTCGCCTCGAGAATGGCGTTCAGAAGCGGCGTCGCGACGCCCGATGTCTCGCCCACCGCCTTGAGTGCGCGCACGTCCTTGGGCAGGCAGGAGCCGCCGAAGGCGAAGCCGGGACGCAGGAAGGCCGGCGACATGGCGACCTTGGTGTCGCTGCACAGGACCGCCATCACCTTCTGACCGTCGAGGTCGTTGGCCTTGGCGATGTTGCCGATCTCGTTGGCGAAGCTGATCTTCGCCGCGCGCCAGCTGTTCGAGGTGTATTTCACCATCTCGGCGGTGCGAATATCGACCTTGTTCATCTCGCAGGGAAGATCCTGGTTGATCTCGGTCAGGACCTGTTCGGTCTGCGCGTCCAGGCTGCCGAACACGATCAGGCCGGGATCGGCGTAATCCTCGATCGCGGTGCTTTCGCGCAGGAATTCCGGAAAGTAACCGACGCCGAAATCGCGCGCTGCGAGCTTGCCGGAGGCGCGTTCGAGCGTGGGAATGCAGATCTCTTCCATGGTGCCGGGGACGATGGTCGAGCGCATGATGACCGTGTGGCGGTCTGACTTGTTGGCGATCGCCTTGCCGATGTCCTGACAGACGGAGACCACGAAGGTCAGACCGACCGAGCCGTCGGGCGCCGAAGGCGTGCCCACGCAGACGAAGGAGGCGTCGGTCTTCGCGACGGCCTCCGCCGCGTCGGTCGTGGCCCTGAGCCGACCGCTCGCAGCCATCTCGGCCACCAGCTCGTCGAGCCCTTTTTCAACGATGGGCGCGCGGCCCGCATTCAGTCCATCGACCTTGCTCTCGTCGAGATCGACCGCAATCACTTCGTGGCCGTCACGAGCAAGGCAAGCCGCTGACACGACGCCCACGTAGCCGATCCCGAAAACACTGATCTTTGCCATAATTCTTTTCCTTCTCCCCTCGAAACGGGCGAATCGAAACGTGTAATGGGCAGGGGTACCGCCCGGTTCGACCCAAGGGATAAAGGAAGATTCGCAGCCCTTTCAGTCGGGAATACGGGCGAAGAGCGGAGGAATTTCGGAAAGGGGTCGGGAGCTTCCTGACCCCCCGTGTAGGGCAAAAACCCACCCGGGAGGTCGGACGGGCTCAGACGAGCCAGCCCCGCGCGCTCGCCATCCGGATCAGCGCGGGCCGGTCCGCGAGGCCAAGCTTGTTCATGCCACGCGCGCGGTGGCTGTCGACGGTCTTTCGGCTGAGGCCGATCTGGTCCGCGATGTCGCTGTTGGAATAGCCTTTGGCCCAGAGCCGCAGCACATATTCCTCGCGCTCGGTCAGCGCCTTGCCCTCGGTGGGACCCGGCATCTCGCCCTCGGCGGAGCGCGAAAGACCGCGGTCGACCAGGCTGCCGCCCGCAAGGGTGACGCGGATCACCCGCATCAGCGCGGGGCCCGAGATCGATTTCGCCACGACGGAGCTGAAGCCGATCCGCATGCAGAAGCTGACAAGCTCCTTTGTCGGCTGCGACGCAACGGCGATCAGCGCCAGCGAGGGACAGGCGGCCAGCATCTGCGGGACCAGATCTTCAAGGTTCGGAGTAAACTGCGGATCGATAAGGAGAACATCCCAGTCGGGATCGCGCAGGCGTTCTATGTCGGTGGCAGAAAGCGCGTCGCCGTGCGTCCCCGTGTCGTCGAATGTCGACGCCGCGAGGTCGAGCACCGCTGACGCGAAAATCGGACTTTGGTCGGCCACGCCGATCCGGATCGGACTAACGCTTCGCATCTTCCACTAGACCCGGTTACACGGCCCAGGCGTTGCGGCGCGCAAAGGTTTCGAGCTCGCGCGCGCATGTGAGACCCATCTTTGACAGGGCGCGGTACTTATGCGTCTCGACGGTCTTGCCGCTGATCAGAAGGTCGTTTCCGATCGCGCGACAGCTCTTGCCGTCGACGAGCCCGCGCACGACCTCCCGCTCCCGGCTGGTGAGGGCTTCGGTGCCGACCAGAATGGGCGCGCTGGAATCGCTGCGCGCTTCGGCATAGCACCCGTCGACATACAGACTTCCCATGGAGACCGAGAAAACCGCGTCGATGAGCATTTCGATATTGCCGCTGCGGGAAACGACGCCGTCGTAATCCGACTGGAGACACTGGCGCGCGATCTCGAGTGCAGTTTCCGGCAGGTAGGCGATTGCGGCGACCGGACCGGCGGCCTCGCGGACGGCGCTCAGGGTCTCGGCAGGGTCCGCAGAGGTCTGGCTCGGGTCGAACACGACCACGTCGCAGGTCTCCATCGGGACGTCCTTCGAGGTCAATGCGGAGGGAACATCTTTGCATTCGCTGACAACCGCGATGCTTCCATCCGCAGCGAAGCTCCGCTCCACAGCATCCGCGAGAATGGCGTTGTCGTCGATGAACAGAACACGGGGGGTTTCGGTTGCGTTCGTGAAGTTGGCCATGTTGAGTTCTCCCGCTCACTTCGGTTAACAGCGAATTTACGGTCCGTTAACAGGTGCTTTGCGGGTTAGTTCCATCACGACTGACGGTCTTTTCGAGCGCTCAGCGGGAACCTGCCGCCGACTTTCGCGAAGGTTCGGATATTGTTGGCAAAGTTCGTTTCATGGCTCTCGGCGCGTTATCGCCTGAAGATTTTGTGACTATCGTTATGGTTGTATTAATTCCCGAAACTCAACCGAGTTCCCCTGCTATCGTCGCGATTTCTCGTTGAGGCAACTCGTCCGAAACCAGCCCCATCGCGTCAAAACACACGTCGAAAGCGAGGCCCAAAAGAGACTGTGCACGGACGCGTGTGAAAGCCTCCTTCCCGCATGCTCGCGCGGCAGCGTCGTTGCGAGGCCTTCGCGGCGATACGCACGGGGCCTGAATGCACTGTGGCGCTCTTTGCGGGCGCCTATGTCGCTGCGCGACATCGGAGTGACGCTTATGCCCATTTCGAGCTCCGGAATTCGTCGTAGGGGCGAGGCTGTTTCAATCCGGGTACGCGCCCGGTCGCCACGAGGTTCATTTTCCGCCTCGAACTTCCCGGAGGCCATCATGGCACGCCAGACAAAGCTCATCCTCTGCCCCATCAACCTGCGCCACGCCCAGGTCGAACATCATGCTTACATGGAAGCCGTCGAGATGGCGCGGCGGCGCCAAGCCAAGCTGATCGTCGCGACGATCGCGCCCGAGATCGAGCGTAATCTCAACATCTACAACTCCGATACCTATTGGGGCCAGCAGCTGCGCAAGTTCGTCAACGACAATCCCGCCAGCGGGGTGCCCGAGATCGAGATGGTCGTGCGCAAGGGCGCCGTGCATCGTCAGATCGTCAAGCTGGCGGACGAGCGCAAGGTGGACCTCATCGTGATGGAAGCCGCCAACCCGAAGGTGAAGGACTATCTGCTGGGCACCACGGCGTCGCATGTCGTGACCCATGCGGAGTGCTCGGTCTACGTCGTGCGCAGCTAAGGACACGGCCCGGGATGCGACAGCACACCGGGCAGCGCGCACCCCGCTCCTGCGGCATCCCACGCTTATATTTGGGAAAAGCCCGCGCCTGTCGCGCGGCGGGTCGGACCCGCCCCAATACAGGGGCGGATCCCTTTCTTCTTACCTCTTGGCGGTTTCGCCCGAGGATTGCGCGGGCACCAGCGCGCGCATGATCGAGGGCATGGTGAGGCTGCCCACCGGCTCGCCCCCCATCATCACGCGGTAGCGGCGGTCGAGCGCCCCTTCCGCCTTGGCGATGACGCTCTCGAGGTTGTCGTTGCCGTCGATATCGCCCGACATTTCGCCTTCCGGCGCGCCACGCTCCATCACCGAGCGCACGCGCAGCACGCGGGCGCGGTTGATGTCGGCCACGAAGTCCTCGATGTAGGGATCCGCCGGGTTGAGAAGGATCTCCTGCGGTTCGCCCTGCTGGACCACCCGACCGTCATTCAGGATCACCAGGTGATCGGCGAGCTTGAGCGCCTCGTCCAGATCGTGGGTGATGAAGATGATGGTCTTGTGCAGCTCGGCCTGAAGCTCGAGCAGCAGGTCCTGCATGTCGGTCCGGATCAGCGGATCGAGCGCCGAGAAGGCTTCGTCCATCAGCATGATGTCCGAGTTCGACGCCAGCGCCCGGGCGATCCCCACGCGCTGCTGCATCCCGCCCGAGAGCTGGTGCGGGTGGTGGTCCCCGTAGCCCCCGAGCCCGACACGGTCGAGCCATTTCTCGGCCTCCGCGACATAGTCCGAGGCCAGAAAGCCGCGGGTGGCCAGCGCCATCGCCGTGTTCTCCGCCACCGTGCGGTGGGGCAGAAGGGCGAATTTCTGGAACACCATCGACATCCGCTCGCGCCGCAGCTTGCGCAGCTGCGCCTCGTTATAGTCGAGGATGTTCTCGCCATTGACGAGAACCTCCCCCGCGGTCGGCTCGATGAGCCGGTTGAGGTGCCGGATCAGCGTGGATTTACCCGAGCCCGAAAGCCCCATGATGACGGTGATCTCACCCTCTTTCATGTCCACGTTGATGTCGCTGAGCCCGAGCACGTGGTTGCGCTTCTCGAGCAGTTCCGGCTTGCCCATGCCTGCCTTCACGTCTTCCAGCGCCGCTTGCGGATCCGACCCGAAGATCTTGTAGAGGTGTCGGATCGAGACCTTGATTTCCTTGGTCATGCCTGTCTCCTCACTTGCCGCTCTTGCTGGTGTCGATCCGCGCCAGCGAGGCTTTCGTCACGCGGTCGAGCAGGATCGCGATGATCACGATGCCGAAGCCCGCCACGAGACCAACACCCAGTTCGAGCGACCGGATACCGCGCAGCACGAGCACGCCCAGACCCGGGGCCGAGACGAGCGAAGCGATCACCACCATGGCGAGGCTCATCATGATCGTCTGGTTCACGCCGGCCATGATGTTGGGCAGCGCGAGCGGGATCTGCACGCCGAACAGCTTCTGGCGCTTGGTCATGCCGAAGGCGTCGGCTGCCTCGATCACGTCGGGATCGACCAGTCGGATGCCGAGATCGGTCAGGCGCACCACGGGCACGATCGCGTAGAGGATGATCGCGATACCGTAGAGCTTCGGCTCGGTCACCGAGAACAGGAAGATCAGCGGGATCAGGTAGACGAAGGGCGGCAGCGTCTGCAGCATGTCGAGGATCGGGATCACGGTGCGCTGGAGCCTGTCGCTCCGCGACATCGCGATACCTATGGGCACGCCGAAGAGAACGCATATGAACGCACAGACGAAGATGATCGCCAGCGTCTGCATCGCCGCGTCGTAATGGTTGATGAAGGCGAGGAAGGCGATCGAGACCAGCACGAAGACCACAAGTCTCCAGGACCGCGTTACCAGCCAGGTGATCAGCATCAGGATCGGCACCATCAGCCACCACGGCGTGTTGGTCATGATCCAGAGCATGTCGCGCAGCGCCCAGCTCAGCGGCTGGGTCAGCGGGTCGACGACGGCACGCAGACCGCCACGGATCGCGAGAAATCCGTCTTCGAGGCCCTGCGTCACGTCGCGCGAGGGCGGGATCGCCGCGCAGGCCTTGTTGAGGGCGTCGAGCGAGGGAAAGGGCCAGTTCCACAGGGAGGGGCCTTGCGTCGTGGTGCCGTCGGTCTGTGCGATCAGGTCGGCCATCGACGTCATGCCGCCGCCACCGTCACCGCCAGCCGAGCACCAGTCCTTCAGCCCCACGGCGTTAAAGAAATTCTCGTAAGCTGCCATTGGTTTTCCGGGTCATTGGGGAGGACCCGCCCCATGTTGTTGCGTGATGGATCGAAAAAGGACGGGGCCTGCCTCGGCCCCGTCCAAGGTGTGCGCATCAAGCGCGCGTCACGATCATCCGCCGATCAGCTTCGAAAGCTTCTTCTGGGCGTCTGCGTTGAGCCAGTTCTTCCAGGTGTCCTGGTAGTTCTTGATGAAGTAGACCGCGGTCTCTTCACCCGACGCCTTGTTCTCGTCCTGCCACGCGAGCAGTTTCGACATGGTGTCGGTCTTGAAGCTCATCTTCGAGAAGAACTCGGTCTCGGCCGGGTGGGTCTTCGCGAAGTCGCTCGTCACCGAGGTCAGCACGGGCGCTGCCGGGAAGTCGGAAACCTGCGGATCCTTGGTGTCCTTGTTCTGGAGCTTGTCGAACTTGGCCTTGTCGTAGTCACCAAGCTTGACGCGGGTCATGTCATAGTTGCCCATGACCACGGTCGGGCCCCAGTAGTAGCCGAACCACGGCTTCTTGTCGGCGAAGGCCGAACCGATCGACGAAGCGAGCGTCTGGCCGGAGCCGTGGTTGAACACCTCGATGCCCGAGCTCTTGAGGTCGAGCGCCTTGATCAGGTTGTCGCTCACGACGCGGCAACCCCAGCCGTCCGGGCAGTTGTTGAACGTGCCGCCGACCCAGTCGGGGTGCGCCATCACGCCCTCGATGGTCTTCAGCTCGGGGTGCTCCTTGGCGAGGTAGGTGGGGATCCACCAGCCTTCGACGCCGCCCGGCTGGAGCGTCTTGGCGACGCGCTTGATCTTGCCTTCGCTCTCGAGCTTCTTGTAGGCGTCGCCGGCCGAGTTCAGCCACAGGTTGGTGACGACGTCGGGGCGGCCGTTTTCGGCGATCGAGGTGATGGCCGGGATGGTGTCGGATTTGACCAGGCTGGTGTTACAGCCGTAGCCTTGGTCCAGCATGAATTTCGCGATGTTGGTGGTGACCTCGGCAGCGGCCCAGTTCATCTGGGCGATCGAGATGTCGCCGCACTGCTCGGCAGCGCGGGCAGTCCCGGTCTGAGCTGCAAAACCGGTCACAATTGCAGTCGCACCGGCGACCGCGAGAAGTGTCGTCTTCCGCATGTGTTTTCCTCTCATCCGTTGGATTGTTTGCGATCGTTGTCGGACCGCATTCGCTTTGCGCGTGATGAGACCGCCTGACCTCCCCGCACGGGCGTGTTTTCTCACCCGGAGGAGCGTCTCGGCCCATCGTCGACCATCAGGTTGCGCAATGCACGCGAATGCGCCCGCTCGACGATTGCCGCAAAACCTAGCCTCCACGGCCCCGATCAGCAATCGTCCGCCGGTAACATTAATTTGAGAAAAGCGTCACGGAACCCAATGATTATTGAGAAAAATTATGTAAACGCCGCCGCTTGCCCGACCTTCCGCCAGTACAACAGCCCGATCGCCAAAAGGCACCGGACTGCCGATTTCGGTGCCTTTGAACGGCGAGCTAAGGCCTGCGCCCTGCCCTGCGGCCCGGGACGCGCGCCCGGGCGCGCGGTTTCAGACCGCCATGCCGTCGGCGTCGAAGAACACCGTGCGGTCGGCCTCGAAGGCCAACCCAGAGACATCGCCCGGGCGCAGGTCGGTATCGCCCGCGACGCGCACATTGATCGCGCCCAGCGGTCCGCAATCGAACAGGATGAACGTATCGGCGCCCAGGAATTCCACCACATCGACGCGACCGTCGCATTGCCCCTCGCCCTCGGCCACGAGCGAGATATGCTCGGGCCGGATACCAAGCTGCGTGGTCTGCGGCGCGGGACAGGCCCCGCCGCGCCCGCCTTCGAGGCTGTAGCGACCATCCGTGACCGCGCAGGGCATCACGTTCATCTTCGGGCTGCCGATGAATTGCGCCACGAACAGGTTCGCGGGCTTCTCGTAGAGCTCGCGCGGGGTGCCGACCTGCGCGAGCTTGCCATATTCCAGCACCACGATCCGGTCCGCCAGCGTCATCGCCTCGACCTGGTCATGGGTGACGTAGATCATCGTGCGCTTGAGATTGCGGTGCAGCCGCGCGATCTCAAGCCGCATCTCCACGCGCAGCGCCGCATCGAGGTTCGACAGCGGCTCGTCGAAAAGGAACGCGGTCGGGTCGCGCACGATCGAGCGCCCGATTGCCACGCGCTGACGCTGGCCGCCAGACAGGTCCTTGGGCCGCCGGTCGAGGAAGCTCTGCAGTTTCAGGATGTCCGCAGCCTCGTCGACCTTGGCGCGCCATTCGCCCTGCGGCGCCCCGGCCATCTTGAGCGAGAAGCCCATATTCTCGGCCACCGACATATGCGGGTAGAGCGCGTAGGACTGGAACACCATCGCGAGGCCGCGTTTCGAGGGCGGCTGATCGGTGACGTTCGCGCCGTCGATCTCGATCGCCCCGCGCGAGGTATCCTCGAGCCCGCCGATCATCCGCAGAAGCGTGGACTTGCCGCAGCCGGACGGGCCCACGAAGACGACGAATTCGCCATCCTTGATCTCGAGGTCGATCCCCTTGATGACCTGCACCTCGCCGAACCATTTCTCGACACCGTTTAACGTGATCGACCCCATGTCAGCCCTCCTTGCCGGCCCAGGCGAGCCAGACGGCCGCCGTCCAGGTGAATGCCTTGCCGCCCGCAGCCGCGCCCGTCATCGGGTCGAAATACTCGACGAAACCGTAGCGCCCGATCACCTCGCGAGTGCGCTTGCGGACCTCTTCGCCAAGCGCGACGCCCCGTTCCGAGGCGCCCTCGCCGATCATCATGTTCATCATCCCCCAGGTCGGGCCGCGCCAGTAGCGCTTCGCGTCGAAGCGCGGATCGAACGGCGCGAGCGAGGGCACGCCATAGGGCGCGGCATCTAGCACGCGGGCGAGGTGTTGCTCCATCTGCGGCGCGTCGAGCCCGCCGAACCAGCACAGGAAGGAGGCGTTGCTCAGCGCGTTCGACCAGATGCCGTTGTTGCAGTTGTAGCTGTCGTAGAAGCCCATGCCGGGGTTCCACAGCGCCTGAGCACCGGCCTCCAGTTCGGCCAGCTGCGCGGCCATGTCGCCGGTATCGAGATCCTGCGCCTCACCTGCCGCCAGAAGGTCGCGCAGGCCCCGCATCAGGATGAAATGCATGGTCGGATCGGCCACCTTGAACGGGTTGTCCTCGGCGACCTTGGCATCGTCCCAATCCAGCGCCTTGGCGCGCTGCACCAGCCAGATATAGCGGTCGTAATCGTATTTCGTCGGGCGCATCGAGGCGTCGACATGCTGGGTGTCGCGGCGCTCGTAATAGCCCACGTCCTGCGGGTCGATCTTGCTCATCGCGTCGTCCCAGTCCGGCGCATTGTCGCGGCCGGATTCCCATGGATGGATCACGAAGATCGCGCCCTTCTCGTCACGGCGCCATTTCAGGAACCACTCCGCCCATTTGCGCATCTTCGGATAAAGGGCCGCGAAGCGAGCTTTCCCCGCCTCCGGATCGGCCGCCAGAAGCCGCGTCGCGAAGCTGAGTGCCACGGGCGGCTGGGTGATGCCCGAGGACGCGATCGGCCCGTTGCAACCCCAGACGTCGGGACCGGGGAAATAGCCCGGATCGGGTTTGTGGAAGATGATATGGGGGACCATGCCGCTGTCCCATTGCCCGGTGAACAGCGTCTCGATTTCCTGCCAGGCGCGGTCCAGGTCGAATTCGGCGAAACCGAGACTCGCAAAGGCGCTGTCCCAGTTCCACTGGTAGGGATAGAGGCCATCGGTCGGCACGGTGTAGCCGCCCCGGTCGTTCTGCGTGAGGATTTCGCGCGCCGCAGCGTCCCGGTCGGAGAAATCGGTGGCGGCCACAGTTTCGGTCATCATGTCTTATCCTTTCACCGCGCCGGCCGTCAGGCCGCGGGTCATGAAACGTTCGAGCCCGAGGAACAGCGCCATGATCGGCACCGTCGCGATGACGGCGCCCGCCATCAGGTGCTGGCGCGGGATCTCGGAGGAGTTGAGCGAGGCGATGCCTCGCGTGAGGGTGAATTTGCTGGGATCGTCGAGCAGCATGAAGGCGAGCAGGAACTCGTTCCACGCGATCATGAAGACATAGAGCCCGACCGAGGCCATCGCGGGCAGCGCCAGCGGCAGCGTGATCTTCCAGATCACCTTGAGCCGCGAGAGCCCGTCCATCAGCCCCGCCTCCTCGACCTCGACGGGGAGGCCGCGGAAATAGCCCTGCAGCATGTAGAGCGCGACGGGAATAGTGGTGACCGGATAGATCATCACGATCCCGAGGATCGAGTTGCGCAGACCCACCATCGAGTAGGCGATGTAGATCGGCAGCGCGAGCACGATCATCGGCACCATGTAAATCAGCAGGATACCGCGCGAGAACACTTTCTGCCCACGGAAGCGCAGCCGCGCCACCGCATAGGCGCCGGGCACCGAGAACAGCAGCGTCAGCAGCACGGTCAGCACCGAGACATAGAAGCTCGTCCAGAGGTAGCGGCCGAAATGGAACCGCGTCATCAGCTCGTAATAGCTGTCGAACAGGTGCCAGCCCCGGCTCAGGTCGATCGAGAAATCGAGCGGGTTGAGCATCAGCTGCTGCTGCGACTTCATCGAGGTCATGACCATCACGTAGAACGGGATGACCACGATCGCGGTGAAGAAGATGTAGCCGAAACCGGTCAGGAAGCGGATCACCGCATCCTCGAACTGGTGGCGGGTGAGCGCGCCGAATTGCAGCTCGCGCAGGATCGAGTTGAGCGGGATCGACACCGTGCCCGCGAGCACAACGCTGAGGACGAAGCGCCAGACAAAGTTGAAGCTTTCGTCGAATTGCAGCGCGCCGAGGCCGATGGCCATCAGCACCAGCGCCACGACCACCGCCACCGCATCCGCAGCCCAGCGATTGGCGATGCGCACGCGGGCAAACCCGGTCGCAAGCCCGAGGATCAGCGAGCCGATCAGAGCGGGCTTGGCCGCAGCCCCGGTGGCGAAGGAAATCGCGACCCCCAGCGTGACCGACATGACCAGCGCCCAGAGCGCTCCGATGATCGGTCCGGCGAGATAGCCTTTGTGCAGGATTTTCATAGCCCTTCCTCCCGGCTCATGGTGCGGAAGAACAGCCCCGAGAAGACGAGAAGGCAGGCGAAGATCACCACGGCGACCGCGGCTCCCGCACCGATATTCGACACCGCGAAAGCCTGTTCGTAGACATTGACCGTCAGGACCCGCGTGCCGGCATTGCCGCCGGTGAGCAGGAAGATGTCGTCGAACTTGTTGAAGGTCCAGATGAAGCGCAGCAGGAACAGGACCGAGAGGATCCCCAGCAGCTGCGGCATCGAGAGATACCAGAATTTCTGGAACGGCGAGGCCCCGTCCATATCCGCCGCCTCGTACATATCCGTGTCGATGCTCTGCATCCGCGCGAGGATGAAAAGGAACGAGAGCGGGAAATAGCGCCAGATCTCGAACACCGTCACCATGATCAGCGCGAGCGGCTTGGCCCCGAAGAAGTTGATCGCGCCTTCGCTCACGCCCATCTGCACCAGCAGCGCGTTGGCGGAGCCGGAATAGGGATCGAAGAGCGTGATCCAGGTGAAGGCCACCGCGATCACCGGGGCCACATAGGGAAACAGGTAAAGCCCGCGCAGAATGCCCTGCCCGCGGAAGCTCTTGTTGAGCAGCAGCGCCGCGAACAGCCCCACGACCAGCGCGCCCAGCGTGCCGAAGACCGTGTAGAACAGCGTGATGCCCAGAACGCTCCAGAACTCGCTGCCCGAAAAGAGCCGGCGGAAGTTCTCGAGCGTGAAGGTGGAATTCGTCAGGACGTTCGAGACGTGACCGGTCGCCGTGACCTCGGCGTCACGCATCGCGCGCTCGGCCTCGCGGGTGTCCCCGCTAACCTGCGCATCGACGCGAAAGCGTTCGTTCGCGCCGGGTTCGAGCGTGCCGAAATCGCAAGACAGGTCCTGCCCGTCCATCGCGCAGCCCTGAGGGAGATCGCCGGTCAGCGTCACGCCCTCGGGCAGGGTCACATTCAACCCCGCCTTGGTCATCTCCTGCTCGCCCGACGGATTGATCACGCGCAACTCGAGAAGCGGCTGATCGCCCCGCTCGCGCAGCGCCACCCGCGTGCGGATCTCGGCCGGACGCAGATCGCCCAACGTCACCGGCTTCACGGAGATCCAGAAGATCGCCAGCAGCGGCACGATCACGACGAGCGCCACGATCGCGATGGTCGGGAACAGCAGGCCCCAGGCGAGACGCGCTTCGCGACGGGCAAGCGCGCCGCGCCCCTTGGGCGGCGATATGTCGGTCATGACAGTCTCCAATCCATGCAGTCAGAGCGGGCTTCGACCCCGGGGCAAGGCGCGACCGCCCTGCCCCGGCCAGAGATCGGATCAGTTGATCTTGCCCAGCTCGTCGTTCATCTTCGCGACCGCATCCTCGGCCGAGATGTTGCCGTCGATGAAGTCGCGCACAACCCGGTTGATGACCTGGCTGTTGAGCATCTTCGAGGCCAGCGCGAGCTGCCCGTCTTTCACGCCCCAGCGCTGTGCAGTGTCGAGACCCTTGGTGATCTCGTCGACCACGGCCGGATCGTAGAGATCCTTGAGCGGCGCCTTGCGATCCACGCCCACCGGCAGGGTCGCCCAGAGCTTGGTGAACTTCTCCGGATCCGCGTCGGTGCCGCGACGGGTCGGGAACTTGCCCTCGGGCGCGATCGACAGCGTCTGCTCGTAGCCGTCATTCATCGAGTAATCGACGAATTTCTCGGCCGCATCGGTGTCGGCGTCGGCGGTGATGGTGAAGTAACGCAGGTCCGCCCAGCTCGCACCATCGGGATTCGACGGGCCCGCGAGGTTGGTCACGACGCCGGTATCCTTCGACAGCTCGGTCGAGGTCGGGTCATCGTTGATCATCGGCGGAGCGCTGTCACGCAGGCCGGCCAGTTCGTCGAGGATGAAGGGCGACCACATGATCATCGCCGCCTTGCCCGCGAAATACAGCTCGCGCGACTGCTTCCAGTAGTTCTCGCCGGGCGGGGAGGCATCGGCCAGCTTCTTGTAGAAGTTCAGCACTTCGACCGTCTTCTTCTCGTCGAGCGGCTTGAAGCCGTCCGGCCCCACCGGCGAGACGCCGTTGGCGAGGAAGATCTGCTCGAGGATCTGGCTCATGTAGTTGTCGTCGACCTTGGTCGCGGCGACGAAACCATACATGCTCGGCGGATCGTTGAGCTTGTCGAGCGCGGCCTCGATCGATTTGAAATCGGTCGGCGGCGCGAGGCCCGCCTTGTCGAACAGATCCTTGCGGTAAAGGATCATCTGCGTCCAGCCATCGACCGGCACCGCGGCGTAATCGCCATCGGTCTCGACCATCTTCAGCGCGCCGGGGGCGAAGGTCGCCGGATCGAGCTTGTCGACCACGTCCGAGCTCGCCAGCGTGTCGAGAATGCCCGCATCGGTCCAGGGCAGCACGTTCTGCAGCGGCGTGTAGATCACGTCGGGCAGGTCTCCCGCCGCGAAGGCTGCGGTCGCGCGCTGGTTCAGGTCGCTTTCGGTGACCGGGATCACGTCGACGGTGATGCCGGTCTTGGCCTTGAAGTCGTCGGCCATCTGCTGCTGCTTGGCCAGACGCTCGGGCTGTTCCTCGGTGGTCCAGAACTTGATCGTCTGCGCCTGCACCGCGACGGCGCCCGCCATCAGCGCAAGCACGGTCGAGCCCATCAGCATCGCCGTTTTATGTCCAAGTATCGATTTCATTTACTTTCCTCCCGGTAGATTGCGTTACTCTTATGGGTCGACGGGCGGCCCGTCGGAGCCTCCCGGTTCCAGTTGCGCCGCCACCAATTCCGTCAGCTCACCGGGCGGCGCACCACGGAGCTGCGCGATCAGCAGCGACGCGAGACGCGCGCCCGCATGCTGACTGTCGACTGCGAATGTCGTGAGGGGCGGATCGACCATCCGGCCCTCGGGAATGCCGTCATAGGAGATGACCGACAGATCGCGCCCGATCGTCAGCCCCCGCTCGCGCGCCACGTCATAGGCGCCGAGCGCCGTCGCGTCGGTGGAGTAGACGATCGCCGTCGCGGGCTCGGCCAGATCGAGCAACTGGCGCGCGGCCTCTGCCCCTTCCGCGCGGTTCGAGACCTCCATCACCTCGAGCGCGGGATCGAAGGGCAATCCGGCCTCTTCCAGCCCCTTTCGGTAGCCGTCTCGGCGCAACAGCGCGAAATTGTAGCTCGTATGCGACCCGGCAAAGGCGATGCGGCGATGGCCGAAACCCGCCAGACGCGCGACGGCGGCGCGCATCGCCCCCTCGCCATCGACGTCGAACCACGACAGGCCCGGATCGGGCTTGCCGTGACCGGTGCGGCCGAACAGAACGAAGGGCACATGTTTCGATTGCAGGAATTTCACCCTCGGGTCGACGACCTGCGTTCGCGGCAGGATGAAACCATCGACCTTGTGCTCCTGCAGAAGCCGCGTGACCGTGTCCTCCATCTCCTCGCGCGAATTCGACGAGGCGATCGTCAGGGTCCAGCCTTCCAGCGAGGCTTCCTGCGTGATCCCGCCCAGAAAATCCGTAAGGAACGGGCCGTAGCGGTCCGGTGCGTCCAGTTCGAGCACCAGCCCCAGCGCCCGCACCCGCCCCGTACGCACCGCCTGCGCATAGGGCATCGGCGCGTAGCCCATCTCGGCTGCCACCCGCGCCACGCGTTCGCGGGTTTCGGGCGAGATGTCGGAATAGTTGTTGAGCGCGCGCGACACGGTGCTCTTGGTCAGCCCCAGCGCCTGCGCAAGGTCAGAGATCCGAACCCGGCGCGGTGCCGGCTCGGACGGTTTCTTATCGGTGTCGCGAATCTCCTCCATGGCGAGAGACTAGGTCACCGAAACCGATTTCGTAAAGCCGAAACCGGTTTCGAAGCGCGATTTCAGCCTCAAGTCGCCGTGTGCCGCACTGCGGCGTCGCGGTCGCGGATCATTTCGGTTGGGGGCGCGCCGATTTCGAGAAATCATTCAAAACCAAAGAACTATGAGGCGACTTTAAAGTGAGGGAATGCCGACGCAGGTTCCGCTCACGTGCCTGCCTTTCGTCGATGAGGAAAGCTGACCGCGGAACCGATGCGCCAGCCAGCGATCACAGCTTGGTGTTGAGGTCGGAAAGCTGTGCAGATCCAATCACACAAAACCATGCACTTTCAGGTGCCTACAAGGCAATCTTAAACCTAAAGGATAACGTCGCGTGTCCCCGCTTTCTCCTCCTTGCGGCTGAACCAAACCCGGCTCCGGGCCGTTGTTTTACAGGGTAGTCCAGCGCGCCCCCGAGATTTTCGAACAGTTTCCTCAAGGACTGACCAGCATCAGCCTTCAGCGAAAAGGAATTGCCATGTCAGTTTACCTCCACGGTCTCTCCACCGCCCTGCCGCCGCATTGCCTCGCGCAATCCGAGGTGCGCGAGCGGGCCGAGATCATCTTCGGCGAGACCTACCCGCAATTCGAGCGGCTCTCGAAAACCTTCGACACGGCGGGGATCGACCGGCGTTATTCGGTCGTGCCGATCGACTGGTTCTCGGAAGCCCACGGCTGGGCGGATCGCAACGCGGCGTTCATGGAGGGCGCGAAAGCGCTGTTCATCGACGCGGCGCAGGCGGCGCTCGACGCCGCAGGCTGGCAGGGTTCGGAGGTCGATTGCGTGGTCACCGTCTGCTCGACCGGCCTCGCGACGCCCTCGCTCGAGGCGCAGGTTCTGGGCGAGATGGGCTTTCGCGATGACATCATGCGCGTGCCGATCTTCGGCCTGGGCTGCGCGGGCGGCGTTTCGGGACTGTCGACGGCGCAATCCATCGCGGCGGGCCGTCCGGGCGCGAAAGTGCTGCTCGTCGTGGTCGAGACCTGCTCGCTCTCGTTTCGCGCCGACCGGATGCAGAAGGCCGATATCGTCGCTGCCGTCCTCTTCGCCGATGGCGCGGCAGCGGCCTGCATCAGTACCGACGCGCCGGGCGCGGGTCAGGTGATCTCGCTCGGTCAGGGGCACCAGAAGACATGGCCCGACACGCTCGACATCATGGGCTGGGACGTGGACGAGATCGGCTTCGGCGTGATCTTCGACCGCTCGATCCCGGGCTTCGTCAATTCCGAATTCGCGACGGCGGCGGAGGGCGCGCTGCGGGCCGCGAACCTCGATCACGCCGATATCGACCGCTATGTCTGCCATCCGGGCGGCGCGAAGGTCGTGGAGGCGATCGAGGCCGCGTTGCATCTGGAACAGGGCGTGCTGGATGCCGAGCGCAACGTGCTGCGCGAGGCGGGCAACATGTCGGCGCCGACCATGCTCTTCGTGATGCGCGCGGTGTTGGATGCGGGCAAGACCGGGCAGATGATGGGCTGCGCGCTCGGGCCGGGCTTTACCGCCTCGTTCCTGCCCTTCCATGTCGGCCCGCCCCAAATCGAGGCGGAGGCCGCGTGATGTCCCTCCCGAGCGTTTTCTTTCTGGCCTTCATCATCGTCCAACGGCTGAGCGAGCTTGTCATCGCCAGGCGCAACACCGCCCGGCTTCTGGCGCGTGGAGCCCATGAGGTCGGCGCGGCGCATTACCCGGTGATGGTCGCGATGCACAGCGCGTGGATTCTATGCCTGATCGTCTTCGGCCTCGGCCAGCCCGTACACTTCGGCTGGCTCGCTCTCTTTGCGGTGCTGCAGGTGCTGCGCATCTGGATCCTCACCAGCCTCGGCGGACGCTGGACGACACGGATCATCATCCTCGAAGAGCCGCTGGTCGCTCGCGGGCCGTTCAAATACGTCTCGCACCCCAATTACATGCTGGTCGTGGCCGAGATCTTCGTCGCCCCGATGGTACTGGGCCTGCTCTGGGTCGCAGTTCTGTTCACCGTACTGAACGCGGCGATGCTCTGGGTGCGGATCGGGGTCGAGAACAAGGCCCTCGCCCCGATGCGCGCGGGGTGAATGCGAAACGGGGGGCGATTGCGCCCCCCGTTCCGTCTCATCCGCTTGTCTTGAGTGGATCAGCCACCAAGCACGCGAGGCAGCCACAGCGTCAGCGCCGGGAAGCCTAGCAGAAGCGCGACGCGCACGAGCTCGGACAGGAAGAACGGGAAGACACCGCGGAAGGTGGTGCCCATCGGAACGTTCTTCGCCAGCGCCGAGATCACGAAGACATTCATCCCCACCGGCGGCGTGATCAGCCCCAGCTCCACCACGACAAGCGCAAGGATACCGAACCAGACCTTCAGCTCGTCGGTCGAGAGGCCGAAGCCCGAGCCGTCCGCCATCTGGTAGAGACCGCCATTGATCTCGACCAGCACCGGCCAGAAGAAGGGCAGCACCAGCAGGATCATCGACATCGAGTCCATCAGGCAGCCCAGCACGATCAGCGCGATCAGCAGGATCGCCATCACCATCATCGGCGGCAGGCCGGAATTCACCGCCATATCGGCAGCCGCCTGCGGCACGCCTGCCCGCGACATGAAGATCTTCAGAAGCTCCGCGCCCAGCAGGATCAGATAGATCATGCCAGTGGTGCCCGCCGTCTCGAGGATGGACGAGCGCAGGGCTTCGCGCGACATCAGCCCGCGGAAGAGGCCATAGACGAAGACCGCGAAGACGCCGATCGCAGCGGCGGGCGTCGGGTTGTAGAAGCCCGCATAGATGCCGCCGATGACGACGCCGAAGATGCCCAGCACCGGCAGCACGCCGCGCGTGGCCGCCCAGAACTCGGCCTTGTCCGACACGCCCTGCGCAGGGCCCGCGCTCGGCACGAGGCGGACATAGATCGCGATGGTCAGCAGGAAGAGAGCGACCGCGATCAGGCCGGGCACCAGTGCCGCCATGAACATCGTGACGATATTGGCCTCCACGATCACCGCGTAGATCACAAGGATCACCGAAGGCGGGATCAGGATGCCGAGCACGCCGCCCGCCGCGACCGAACCGGTCGCGAGCGCGGGAGAGTAGTTGTAGCGCTCCAGCTCCGGCAGGGCGACCTTGCCCATCGTCGAGGCGGTTGCAAGCGAGGAGCCGCAGACCGCGCCGAAGCCCGCGCAGGCGGCGATCGAGGCCATCGCGGTGCCGCCGCGCATCCAGCCGAACCACGCATTGGCGGCGCGGAACATGTCGCGCGACAGGCCCGTCTTGGTGGCCAGCGCCCCCATCAGGACGAACATCGGCACGACCGAGAGGTCATAGATCGAGAATTGACCGTAAGCGAGCGTCTTAAGCTGGCTCAACAAGATCGCCGGGCCGTTGATGATCGCGGTGCCGCCAGCGCCCACGAGGATCATCGCGTAAGCGATGGGCACACGCATGACGATAAGCGCCACGAGAATGGCGAGGCCAAGCAGGCCGAGAGTAATCGGGTCCATCAGGCACGCCCCGTCCAGTTGTCCCGCAGGCTCAGCGCTGCGGCGATGAAAAGTAGCGCAAGCGAGGCAAGCGCGGGAAGGTAAGCCCACCAGACCGGGATCTGCAGGATCGTGGTGGCGAGCGAATAGGATTTCTGATCAAGCATCCCGAAATACATCCGCCACAGCAGAAGCGCGGCAAACCCCAGCGCCAGCACCGAGCCGATGGCCGAGAAGCGACGCTGCACGGCGGCGCTAAGTTTCGAGGTGAAGATATCCGCCGTCACGTTCTGATCGGCCAATTGGCAGTAGGGCAGGAACATGAAGGCCGCGATGGCGACCCCCATCTCCGTCAGTTCGAAGTCCCCCGCGAAGGGCAGCCCGATAAAGCCGCCCAACACTGTCCAGACGTTTACGGCGACGATCGCTGCAAGCACCCCGCCTCCGGCGAGGGCCCAGGCATAGATCGCCTTGCGCAAGAAAGTCTCAGTTGCAGAATGCATGATCGTCGCCGCTCCGTTGGTTACTGGCTCGCCAGGTTCTTTTCTTCTTCAGCGGTCAGCTCGCGGGCTTCTTTCACCAGCGCCGGACCGTCGATGCCCTGGCCTTTCACCTCGTCTTCCCAACGGGTGACGACCGGCTGCATCGCATCCTTGAAGGCTTGGGTCTCGTCGGCCGAGAGCGTGATCAGCTCGTTGCCATCGGCTTCGGCGGCCTTGATCCCGTTATTGTCGCTGGTGCGCCAGATCTGGCCGACTTCCTTCAGCCACTCCTCGTCGGAGGCCTTGCGGAACGCCGCCTTGACGTCATCGGGCAGGCTGTCCCATTTCGCCTTGTTCATCGACACCTGGAAGATCGAGGTGCCCAGACGCCAATGGTCCTGCCCTTCGATCTGGTACTGTGTCTGCTGCTGCAGCTTCAGCGCGGGGATGATTTCCCACGGGATCAGCGCCCCGTCGACGACCTTCTTCGACAGCGCCTGCGGCAGTTCCGGCACCGGCATCGCGACCGGCTGCGCGTTCAACGCCTCGATCACCCAGGCCCCCGTGCGCGACGGCGTGCGCAGCTTCAGGCCCTTCACGTCGGCGGGGCTGTGCACCGGGGTATCCACGGTGTGGATGCCGTTGCCCGCATGGGCGTGCAGGAACATCACTTCGAGGCCCTTGTCCTCGTATTCCTGCTTCAGTTCCTTGTCGAACATGTCGCGCATCGCGAGGTTGGTCGCGGCCGGGTCGTTGTTATAGACCGTCGGCAGCTCGAACACCTCGGTCCGCGGGAAGAGACCCGGCGTGTAGCCGTTGAGCGTCCAGATCAGATCGACCACACCGTCACGCGCCTGCTGCACGAGTTCCGGCGGGCGACCGCCCAGCGTCATCGCCGGGTAGATGTCGATCTTGACCTTGCCGTTCGACAGCTCTTCGACGCGCTTGGCCCAGGGCTCCAGCATCTGCGTCTGCACCGGCGCCTTGGCGCCAAGGAAATGGTGCAGCTTGAGGGTGATCTCCTGTGCGAAGCTCCCGCTTGCCCAGAGCATGGCTGCGGCGCTCAGGCCCAGCAGTTTCGTAAGTTTCATAGTTATTTCCTCCCTTTGTGCCCCTTGCGCGGGGGCGGTTCGGCCCGTCAGTAAGGCAGGCCCACGTAGTTTTCGGCAAAGCTCTTGCGTGCGGTCTCCGACATCTGGAGATATTCGAACTCCGCGCGCTGCATCCGGCGCTCGAACGCACCCGTTTCCGGGAAATCGTGCAGCATCGAGGTCATCCACCACGAGAAGCGCTCGCATTTCCAAACCCGCGACAACGCCGTCTCGGAATAGGCGTCGAGCCCTTCGGACGTGCCGTGGTTGTAGAACCGATCGAAAGCGCGGTGCAGATAATAGACATCCGAGGCCGCGAGGTTCAGGCCCTTCGCGCCGGTCGGCGGCACGATATGGGCGCTGTCGCCAGCCAGGAACAAACGCCCGTGGCGCATCGGCTCGGAGACGAAGCTGCGCAGCGGCGCAATCGACATCTCCAGCGGCTCGCCGGTGACCAGCGTCTCGGCCACATCGGCCGGGATGCGGGTGCGCAGCTCGTCCCAGAACCGCTCTGCGGGCCAGTCTTCCAGCTTTTCGCTCAGCGGCACCTGCACGTAATAGCGGCTCAGCGTGGGCGAGCGCATCGAACACAGCGCAAAGCCCCGATCATGGGCCGCGTAGATCAGCTCGGGCGCTGCGGGCGGCGTCTCGGACAGAAGGCCAAGCCACCCGAACGGATAGGCGCGCTCGAATTCCTGACGGTGGCTCTCCGGGATCGCCTTGCGCGACGGCCCGTGGAAGCCGTCACAGCCCGCGACGAAATCGGCGGTCAGCGTCTTGGCCTCGCCCTCATGGGTGAAATGCACGGTGACGCCGTCGCCCTCGATCCCCTCGATTGCCGTTACCTCGGCCTCGTGCAGCACGGTGCCGCCGCGCGCATCGCGGGCGGTGTAGAGGTCCTGCGTCACCTCGGTCTGGCCATAGACCATTACCCCTCGGCCCGTCAGGCTCTTGATGTCGATATTGAGCCGCTCGTCGTGCCACGAGATCTCGACACCGTCGTGGATTTCGCCCTGACGGTCCATTCGCGCGCCCACTTCGGCGGCGCGCAGCAGATCGACGGTGCCCTGTTCGAGCACCCCGGCCCGGATGCGCGACAGCACGTAATCGCGCGAGCGGCGCTCCAGCACGACGCTCTCGATCCCGTGCAGGTCGAGCAATTGCGAAAGCAGCAGCCCGGCCGGGCCACCGCCGATGATGGCGACTTGAGTCTTCATGCGTTTCCTCCGCAAAGGTCATTGCAGCGCTGCGCGAAAGCGCGCGCCTGCGCCGGGGCCTGCCCTGCCGCAAGAAGCGGATCGGTCAGGATGTTCCCGTCGAGTTCGGGATGGGCGGCCAGAAGCGCCGCCACGGGATCGGGTGCGGCCATCGCCTCTTGCACCGCTTTCTTCGCCGCGTTGCGCGGCAGCGTCTTCGCGAGCGTAAAGATCGCGCGCTCGGCATAGGGGCCGAAGCCCGCAGCCGCGAGATTGGCGCGCATCCGGGGGGCGTCGGCCTCGAGCCCTTCCAGCATCTCTCCGGCAAGGCGCAGCGACGCGCCACAGGCCACGAGGATCGGGCGCAGGCTCATCCATTCCAGCGCCCAGGCGGCGCCGTCGCGGAACTGACCATGGAGCGCGGATTCAAACAGGCTCCCCTGCAGATGCGCCGCGTGACGCGCCAGCGCCACCAGCGCCTCGGCGGCCACGGGGTTCGATTTATGCGGCATGGTGGACGAGCCCCCCCCCGCGATCCGCACCTCGTTGATCCCCGATTGCGCGAGGGTCACGACATCCGTGCCGATCTTGCCCAGCGACCCGGTCAACAGCACCGCCTGCGCGCCGAGCCCGGCCATCGCGTCGCGGCGGCTGTGCCACGGCTGATCCTCGGCCTGAAGCCCCAGCGCCTCCGCCATGCGGTTACGTACCGCCTGCGCCTTGTCGCCCAGCGCCGCGTCGGTGCCGACGGCGCCATGTAGCGCGACCCGCCCGGCGCCCTGCATCACCGCCATGCGCGCCGCCGCGTCGATCAGCGGCTGGCCCCAAGACGCGACCAGCGCGCCGAAAGTCACCGGCAAACCGATCTGGCTGCGGGTTCGCCCGGCCATCACCGTCTCGGCCTCGCGCCCGGCCAGCTCGCCGGTCACGCGGATCACGCGCCGCAGCCGCGCCGCGATCACGGCGAGCGCCTGCGTCATCAAAAGCGCCGTCGCACTGTCGATGATGTCCTGCGAGGTCGCGCCCCAATGGATCGCCTGCCCCGCCTCTTCCGACAGCTTGGCGCGCAGATCGCTCAGCAGCGCCGGAACCGGCACGCCGTCGCGCGCGGCCCCCTCGGCCAGTGTCGCCGGATCGGGCTGGTAACCGGTCAGCTTCTCGGCAATTTCGGTCGCCGCAGCCTCGGACACGACGCCTTCGGCCGCGCAGGCCTCGGCCAGCGCCACTTCGACGCGCACCATCGCCGCCAGCAATGCGGTATCGTCGAGCATCGCACCCAGTTCCGCATCGCCGTAGAGACCGGACCAGAGCGGGCTGTCGAGGGGAGAGAGGCTCATGCGGCCCCCTTCATGGGCAGCGCGAGGATCTCGCGCGCCTGCTGCCATGTGGCAACCGGACGGCCCGCTTTTTCACACAGATCGACCGTGCGCTGGACAAGCGCCGCGTTCGAAGGTGCGAGCGTTTCGCGATCCAGCCGAATGTTGTCCTCCAGACCAGTGCGGCAATGCCCGCCGGTCTCGATGCACCATTGGTTGACGACCACCTGCCCCGGCCCGACGCCTGCCGCGCACCACGTCGCCTCGGGCAGAACGCGGGCACGGGTCTCGCGCATGAAATCGAACGCCGCGCGGTCGACCGGCATCGCGTTCTTCACGCCCATGACGAATTGCACATGGACATTCGCGGGCAACCGCCCGTCGCCGACCAGTTTCGCGGCCTGAAAGATGTGGCTGAGATCGAAACACTCGATCTCGGGGCGCACATCGTAGGTCTTCATCTCCGAGGCCAGCCAGTCGACCAGATCCGGAGGGTTCTCATAGACCCGCGTCGGGAAGTTGTTCGACCCGACCGAGAGCGAGGCCATGTCGGGCCGCAAGGGCAGCATCCCGCCGCGCGTCTTGCCCGCGCCGGAGCGCCCACCGGTGGAAAGCTGCACGATCATGCCGGGACAATGTTCATGCAACCCCTCCATCAGTCGTGCGAAGCGGTCGGGATCGGAACTGGGCGAGCCGTCCTCGTTGCGGACGTGGCAATGCGCAATAGTCGCACCCGCCTCGAACGCGGCCTGCGTCGACTCGATCTGCTCGGAGATCGTGATCGGCACCGCCGGATTGTCGGATTGCTGCGGCACGGAGCCGGTGATCGCGACACATATGATGCAGGGGTCCTGGGTCATGGCTCAGATATCGAAGAAGACGGTTTCGCCCGCACCTTGCAGGCGGATATCGAAGCGGTATTCGCCCGGGCCGGTCGCCTCGGCGACCATCGTGGCGATCCGGTCGCGATGCTCGATCCGCGCGAGAAGCGGGTCGCCCGAGAGATCGTCCTCGGGGAAATACATCCGGGTGTGCAACCCGTGATTGATGCCGCGCGCGAAGATCCAGAACGAGATATGCGGCGGCGTCTCGCGGTCGCCCGAAAGCGCAATCGCGCCGGGCTTGATCGTTTCGAAAATGATCTCGCCCGTGCTGAAATCGGCGGGGATGCGACCGAAGCCGGAGACCGCCGGATCTGCCCCCTCCTGCCCCGGATAGATCCCGGCGGCATCGGCCTGCCAGGTCTCCACCAGACAATCGCGCAGCGGCAGATCGCCGCCGTCGACGACGCGGCAGGTCACCTTGATCCGCTCGCCCTTCGCCTCCGGCCCGGCGATCTCGCGGCCCAGCGTCTCGAAAGGAGCCCCCTCGATGCCGCCCGCCTCGGGAGCGAGCCCGATATGGACGTAAGGCCCTGCCGTCTGCGAGGGCGTCAGGATCGGCTTGTCGAATTTCTGCACCATTACATGCCCTCCGGACGGTTCTCGAAATGGGTCTGGCGGTGGCCGCGCAGCACGATGTCGAAGCGATAGGCGATCGCGTCCATCGGTTTCGTCTCACTCATGTCGAGCGCCGCCACGAGCCGGTCGAGCGCGGCCTTGTCGGGGATCGTCTGCGCGATCGGGCAGCGCGCGATCAGGGGATCGCCCTCGAAATACATCTGCGAGATCAGGCGCTGGCCGAAGCTGTGCCCGAAGATCGAGAAGTGGATGTGGGCCGGGCGCCATTCGTTCGGACCGTTGGGCCACGGATAGGCGCCGGGCTTCACGGTGCGGAACGCGTAGGAGCCGTCCTCGCCCGTGATCGTGCGCCCGCAGCCGCCGAAATCGGGATCGAGCGCCGCCAGATAGCCGTCTTTCTTGTGGCGATAGCGCCCGCCCGCATTGGCTTGCCAGATTTCGATCAGCGCGTTCGGGATCGGACGGTTGTTCTCGTCGAGAAGCCGACCATGCACGATGATCCGCTCGCCAATGGCGCTGGTGCCGGGGCGGGCATAGTTCAGCAGCAGGTCGTTATCGAGCGCGCCGAGCTTCACATGGCCGAAGGTCGGCCCGGTCTCTTCGCTGGGCGAGCTGTCGAAGGCGATCAGCGCACGCTGCGGGCTGCGCAGCACCGAGGTCTTGTAGGCTGGCGTGAAGAGAGGCGGATGGATACCGGCCTCGCGGGGGATCAAACGACCGGTCATTGGCCCATCTCCTTCAGCGTTTCCTTGATGATCTTGATCGCGTGATTGGCGCGCGGCACGCCCGCATAGACCGCGACATGCAGCATCGCTTCTCGCAGATCCGAAGGCGTGGCGCCGGTATTGGCGGTGGCGCGGGTATGCATCGCGATTTCCTCGTGATTGCCCTGCGCCGCCAGAAGCGCGATCGTCACGATGGAGCGTTCGCGCGGCGTCAGCTCAGGCCGCGACCAGACCGAGCCCCAGGCGCCCTCGGTGATGAACTCCTGAAACGGCGCGTCGAACTCGGTCTTGCTCGCATCGGCGCGGTCGACATGGGCGTCGCCCAACACACGGCGGCGCGTTTCCATCCCTGCTTCATATCGCTCAGACAAGCTCGTGCTCCTTCAGAAATTCAGTGATGAGACGCGCGACGTGATCGGGCGCCTCGATTGCGGGGATATGCCCCGCGCCTTCGATCAATTCGGCCCGCGCGCCGGGAATGTCGGCGGCCATCTCCATGACCTGTTCGGGCGGGGTCGCGCCGTCATGGCTGCCCGCGATCACCAGCGTCGGGGCGGAAATCTCGGGCAGAGCGTCGCGCAGATCAGCCCCGGCGAGCGCCTTGCAGCAATTCGCATAGCCCTTGGCATCCGTGCGCGCGACTTCCGTCACCCAGAGCGCGCAGTCGGGATGGGCGCGGAACGCGGGGCCGAACCAGCGCTCGATCACGCCGTCCGCCATCGCGGGCAGACCCTGACTTTCCACGGTGGCGATCCGCTCTGCCCAGCTTTCCTCGGTGCCGATCTTGGCGGCCGTATTGCTGAGCACCAACGCACGCACCCGCTCGGGGGCGATCCGCGCGATCTCCTGCGCGATCATGCCGCCGATGGAGCAGCCGACGAACACTGCCGCCTCGATACCCAGATGATCGGCGACCGTCAGCGCATCCTGCGCCAGATCGGTGATCGTGGGGGCGGTTTCGGAAGTAGCGCTCAACCCGTGACCGCGCTTATCCATGCGCACAAGACGATAGCCGGAGAGCGGGGCGACAAGGCCTTCCCACATCCGCAAATCGGTACCCAGCGAGTTCAGACATATAACCGGGACGCCCTGCGCCGCGCCGTCTTCGCGGTAGTGGATATGCCCCCAGTCGCAATTAAGTGCGTGCATCCTCTTCCTCCCGCCATAATCTTTTCTGAAGTTTTCGCTTGAGCCAAATATAAAATGCACGTTAATCCATAACCCCATGGCTATGCATAAAGGTCTCAAGCTCCGTCACATCCGCGCCTTTCTCGACACGATCGAGGCGGGCGGAGTCTCGGCTGCGGCGCGTAAGCAGGGGATTTCACAGCCTGCCTTGTCGAAGACCCTCTCCGAGATGGAGGCAATGCTGGGCGGTGCGCTACTGGAGCGACGCGGGCGGCGGTTGACCGTGACGCCGGCGGGCGAGGCGTTTCGCCGCCATGCGATACAGGCGTTGCAGGAACTGGAGGCCGGCGCGGCTGCGCTCAGCGGCGACGGGATCGGCGACGTGATCAATGTGGGCGCGCTGCCGACGGTGGCGGGCTCGATCTTTCCGGGCGTAGCTCTCGAGTTCAGCCGCGCCCATCCGGGCACGCGGCTCTCGATCAGCACCGGGCCCAACCTGTATCTGCTCGACCGTCTGCGCTTGGGGGCGATCGACCTGATGATCGGACGGATGCCCGCCGCCGCCGACATGCCGGGGCTGCGTTTCGATTTTCTCTACGAGGAAGAGGTCATTCTGGCCGCGCGCGCGGGCCATCCATTCGCACACCGCCCCGCCCCCGAGGCGCTGCGCCAATGCGACGTGATCCTGCCCACGCGCGGCGCGATCATCCGGCGCATCGTCGACGATTATCTGGGCGCGCAGGGCATCACCGAGCCGCGCTGCCCGATCGAGACAGTGTCGCTCGCGACCGGACTCGGGCTGTTGGAAGGGTCGGATATGCTGTGGTTCATCTCGCGCGGCGTGGTCGCTCGCGAACTGGCCTCGGGGCTTCTGGTGAGCCTGCCGCTGGGCGCGCAGTTCATGTCGGGCGCTGTCGGGTTGACGATGAAGCACGAGATGACCGAGCGCCCCGAGGTCGCCCGGCTAACCGCGATGATGCATGAGGCCGCCCGGTTGCGCGCGGCGACGTCCGGCTGAGTCTCGGCCGAGCCGCCCTGCTCCAGTGCACCAAGCCGCGTGCTGCAGGCTGGACCCCATTTGTGCTATCCGCCATATTGTGAACGATTTTTCATGATTTCTCGCCCCCGAGAGACGCCCGACATGGCCACGATTTCGGGCCCCGCCAAACCGCCGAGATAGGTTACACCAATGCCTGATACCGCCTTGAAAGACCGCCAGATCGCCTGGACTGGGCAGCTCGAACGGATCGGGGCGGATCATGGTTTCTACCGCCGCCTCGATGCCGAGCATAAGGCACTATTCGTCGAGGGCGACGACACGCTGGTCGTGACCTTCGACAATCTCGACGATGCGCGCCAGAAGGTCGAAGAGCGCCTGCCCTGGGGAGTGAATTTCATCAACTCGCAGGGCTGGTCGGCGCTTGGCATCGGGGCGCATGGCTGGACATGGTACCGCGCCGAAGCGGTCTATGATTTCTTCGACGAGATGCGCGAGACCGGATTTTTCGAGCGGTTCCGCCGCGTGGTGTTCTACGGCACCTCGATGGCGGGCTACGCGGCAGCGGCGTTTTCCTCGGCAGCTCCCGGCGCCACGGTGCTCGCACTCTCGCCGCAAGCCACGCTCGACCGCGACGTGACCGGCGGCTGGGAAGGGCGCTATCGCGCGGTCTGGCGGCGCAATTTCACCGATCGCTACGGCTATGCGCCCGATGAGGCCGCACAGGCGGCGCAGATGTGGCTCCTCTACGATCCGACGGTGCGCGAGGATTCGATGCACGCGACCTTGTTCCGCGCGCCCAACGTGACCCGGATCCGCTGTCGACGCTTCGGCCATCGACTGGGGTCATCGCTTACCGCGATGGGCGTTCTGAAACCGATCACGCAACGGGTGGTCGCGGGCGACGCGACCCCGGCGGAGATCTACGCTTTGCTGCGTGCGCGCCGCACCGTGCCCGCCTATCAGAAAACCCTGCTGAAACAGCTTCTCGCGATGAAGCGGCCGCGCCTGACCTATGACTATGCCCATGCGGTGCTGAGGTCCTCCCACCCCGCGCGGCGACCGCATTACCGCAAAGCGATGGACGAGATCGCCAAGCAATTCGACTGGCCCAGCTACACCCCGCCTGCCGTCTGAGCGCCGCGAAAGACCCTTCCGAACAGGAGCCTACCCTTGTCCCAATTGCCGACGATCGCAACCCTGTGGATCGGTGACCGCCTGTCCTGGCTCGAACAGCTGAGCCTGAAATCCTTCGTCGATGCGGGCCATGACACCCTGCTCTATTGCTACAACCTGATCCCGAACGCCCCGCCCGGCGTGACGCTGCGCGATGCGCGCGACATATTTCCGGGCGACGAGATCATCCGCCACAAGCGCACCGGCAGCCCCGCTATCCATGCCGATCTGTGGCGGCTGCACCTGATGGAAAAGACCGATTACATCTGGGTCGATGCCGATGTGCTTTGCGTGAAACCCTTCGATTTCACCGATGATTACGTATTCGGGCTCGAGAAACCGCACCTGATCTGCAACGCGGTGATGCGCCTGCCGGCGGAGTCGCAGACCCTGCGCGGGCTGCTGGATTTCGTGGCCGACCCTTACGCGATCGGGCCATGGCTGAAGGAAGAGCAGCAACAGGAATTGCGCGCAGCCCGCGATCGCGGCGAACCGGTGCATTTCTCCGAGCAGGAATGGGGACTGACCGGCCCGGCCGCGCTGAGCCACTTCCTGCGCGAGACCGGCGAGTGGGACCATGCGCTCTCGCAACAGGCCTTCTATCCGATCTCCTTCAAGGACCGGAACAAGATGATCATGTCGCGCTTCGACGTGGAGGCGGATTTCCTCACCGACGACACCTATGCAGTGCATATGTGGGCGCGTCGGATGAAGCCGCGTCTGGAAGAGGCCGAGAACAACCGCCCCCGGCGCGGAAGCTACATGCACAAGGCGCTGCTGAAACACGGCATCACGCCCTCCGAAGCGCCGATCCCGCCGAAGGTGAAGCCCGTCGACGCCTGACGCAATGGCGCGTCGCCGCGTCGACATCGGCAACGCGCGCGCCCAAGGCGTGGCAGAGGGACATCATGCGCTGCGAGAAACGGATCCGGCCGAGCTGCGCCATATTGCCCGAGCGGTGATTTGCGGCTATCGAACGGACAGGTGCCGGGCACCTGCCGCCTGCAGACAAACGTCACGGTGAAGCCCGGAGCAAGATGACATCTCACCCTCGATGCATTTCGCAGGTGGGCAATGCAGGCACCCTCCCCATTCGAAATGCCTCTGCGGAGGAGTGAGCGATGTCTGTTGGACCCGCTTCGAACACTGTTGAAAACCGCTTCCTGACCCGCCCCGTCGGGCGATTGTTCCTCTCGAATGCGCTCCCCATGGCGGTTGTCATGTCCACCGGGGGGCTGTTGAACGTGATCGACGGCATCTTCGTCGGTCGTTTCATCGGCGCTGAAGCCTTGGCCGCCGTCAGCCTGGGCTTTCCGGTCGTCATGTTGCTCACCGCGCTGACCGCCCTGGGCGGCGGCGGCATGTCGAGCCTGCTCGCCCGCCATCTCGGAGCCGGCGATCGAAGCAAGGCGGGCGCCGTGTTCGCCCGCGCGCACGGCCTGGCGCTCGCGATCAGCGCGGGGTTGATCGCCACGGCGCTGACTCTCGGCCCGTCCGTCGTCTCCGCCCTCGCCGCCGGGAACGAAGCGGTCGCGGCGGAAACGCGCAGCTACCTGCTGATCCTGATCCTCGGCGCGCCGGTCCAGTTCACCTTGGGGCTGCACGCCGATGCCCTTCGCAACGAAGGACGCGCGGGGCTGATCGCGCTGCTCTCGGTCCTGGTGAACCTGCTGAACATCGCGGCGAACTATGTCGCGATCGTACTCCTCGGGCTGGGCGTCGCGGGCTCTGCCCTCGGCACCGTGAGCGCGCAGATCCTCGGGCTGGCGCTGGTGCTGATCGTGCGGGCGCGCGATCGGGATCTGCTGCCGCTCGGGGCGCTCGTGCAGGCCAGTTGGCTGTCGGGATGGGGGCGGATTCTCGCGCTCGGCCTGCCGCTGTCGCTGACCTTCATCGGGATGGCGCTGGTCAGCAGCACGGTTCTTCTTCTGATCGGCACCACCTCCGCGGATCACGCGAGCTATGTCGCGGCCTATGGTGTGGTGACGCGCATCCTCGGGCTGGCCTTCCTGCCGCAGATGGCGATCGCGCTGACGACGCAGAGCATTACCGGAAACAATGTCGGCGCAGGCCGCATGGCGCGCGCCAGTGCGGCCCTGCGCCTCGCAATCGCCGTCGTGTCTCTCTGGTGTGCCGGTGTGGCGCTGACGTGTCTCGTCGCGGGTGAACCGCTTGGTGCGATGTTTTCGGAAGATCCGCAGGTCACGGCGGCAGTCGCCGCGATCCTGCGACCGATGACGGCGCTCTACGTCTTCACCGGGCCGATCCTCGTTCTCGCGATGCACTTTCAGGCGATGGGCCATCCGCTGCGGACGGCGGTGCTGACACTGGTGAAACCCTGGTTGTTGGTGCCGGCCCTGCTGGTCCTCATGAATGCGCTGGCCGGTATCGAGGGCCTTTGGTTCGCCTTTCCGATTGCGGATGCAGTTCTGCTTGGCCTCGCGCTGCTCCTGATCAGGCGGGTCCGTCCTATCGCCTCCCTCTCGGCGGCCCCGTCTGCCGAGAAAGCGGCCTGACATCGCCGCTCCCGAGATCGCGTCGCCCGAGGCCGGATGGCGTGGCTGCGAACGGACGCGCGCCCCCAACCGGGGCGCGTGCCTGCAGGTGACCCGACCTTTCCAAATGCGATCTGCCCGCTCGCTTTAGCGGCCCACCAGTCGGCAACGAGATCGCGTTATCAGCCGTCGGACCGGTTCCAGACGGCGCTGGAAGACGCGGGCCTCAGGTCGGGCGGCGCGGTCTCGAGATAACGCCGGAACCGCCGGACCAATTCGTCGGCGATCACCGGCTTTTCGAATTCCGCGACGATGTTCGGGAACTTGGATCGTTCGAAATTGACGACCTCCGCACCGCTGCCGACGATGACCGCGGGAATCCCGTGCCGTTTCAGCCAGGGAAGCGCTTGGGCAGCGGCGGCTTCGTGCAGCGTGACGTCAATCACCGCCGCCAGAATCCCGCCCGGGCCATACGCCTTCAGCTCACTCACATCGCACGTGGCGCAATGCGCGACGCGGAATCCGGCCTCCTCCAGCACCTGCTCGAAGTCGAGCGCGAGGACTGTTTCACTCGTAAAAAGCACAACAGGGCGAGAACGAACCAGATCGCCTTGATATGTCTCTGCGTTCTTCTGTTCCATGTGTGAAGTCTAGCATAAATTTGAGGTTTTCGGTATTCATTTCAATTACATAAACTTAACACCCTCGGCCACTTGACAACCTTGACTGCGAGCAGTTCGTGACCTCCCTGCCCTCAATTGACAAACTTCTCGAAGGTATTAACCTTGGGTAAGCTGATTTAAGTTGAGTAAGTTTAGTCGGTCCGGAGGGTTTCATGGCGAACGACCGCGGCAAGCGCCTGACCAGACTCCAGATCATGGTTTCGGACGACGAAATCAAAGCACTGGATGACTGGCGTTTTTCCCAGCGGATGCCGAGCCGTGCTGCCGCCATTCGCGAATTGCTCCGACGCGGCCTCGGGGCCGAAGGCTATATCGGAGAGGCCGGCAAGCAAGGCGATTCCAGCAGTTTCGGCGTCATTGACGTCAACCCTGATCGCCCGACATCGCGGTGATGCGCGCTCGGGCGCTGTCCGTCGTGACGCTCTGCGCGACGAGCCAGTCGCGGAATTTCTTCGCCTTTGCGGAGGCGCGCCGGTGAACCTTGATGTAGAAGCACTGCGGTGACACGACGCTTTCCGCCCCGAGCGTGACGAGCTCTTCGGCCTCGATGAGGTGACCCACGAGGCCGTCCCAGCCCAGCAAGGCGCCGATGCCTTCCTTCGCCATCTGCAACCCGATCATGTAATTGTTGACGGTGATCCGTTTGCCGGTCGGCTGCGGGCACCCAAGCTCGGACAGCCAGTCGGGCCATTCGGTCCAGCGATGGCGCTCGCGGGTGATGTGGATCAGCGGGACACGATGCAGGTCATGCGCGGAGGCGATGCCGTAACGCGCGGCAAAAGCCTCCGAGCCGACCGCGCAGATACGGTCCTGAAAGAGCTGCGTGCAGCTTTCGTCCCCTTCGGGGAACACGCCGTAATGCAGGCTCAGATCGACGGTCGCTTCCAAATCCACCGCGTCGCTCACGATCTGCGAGACGTTGATTTCCGGGTGGGTCAGCCAGAATTCCGTCAATCTCGGGGTGAGCCAAAGCGAACTCACCGCGGTCGAGGCCAGCACCATCACGTCGTCTTCCGCGACGGGCCCGCGCATGTCGCGCACCACGTCGGAGATGGCTTCGAAGCTGCGCTGCACCGCGTTGAAAAGATAGGCCCCGGCTTCGGTCAATTCGACGCCGCGATGCTGGCGGCGGAAAAGCTGCTGGCCAAGCTCCGTCTCGAGCGCCCGAATCTGATGGCTGACGGCCGTCGGGGTCACGTTCAGCTCTGACGCCGCCGCCTTGAAGCTTAATTTTCGGGCAGCCGCCTCGAAACAATTCAGTGAGCTAAGCGAGGGAAGATCATAGGGGCGCTGCATGATGTCGGTTTCGAACCATTCCATGTCGAAATATGTCTTGGGTGAGTTCAACTCACCCCGGATGAATATTTATGACGTTGAGAGGCACAAAAAAGCAAATTTGAAATGAGGTGAAATCACGCTTGGATAGGAAAGGCCGCGCCCGTGACACCTCCTCTTGCCGATCTGCTCGCACATCGCAAACCCGGATATTCGCTCGACCGGGCCTTCTATACCGACCCGGGCATATTCGAGGCGGATCTCGAGCATATCTTCTATCGCCAGTGGCTCTTCGCCATTCCCGCCTGCCAGCTGGTCAAGACCGGCGACTATGCGCGCCTGAAGATCGGGGCCTATGACGTCGTTCTGGTCAAGGGCAGCGACGGCGAGATCCGGGGCTTTCACAACACCTGTCGTCACCGTGGCTCGATCCTGTGCAAGACGAGCGCGGGCCGCGTGGCCAAGCTGGTCTGCCCCTATCACCAGTGGACCTACGATCTCGATGGCAGCCTGCTCTGGGCGCGCGACATGGGGCCGGATTTCGACCCGGCAGCGCACAGGCTGCGCCCGGTTCAGACCCGCGACCTCTGCGGCCTGATCTATATCTGCCTTGCCGATGACGCCCCCGAATTCGAGGCCTTCGCCGCGATGGCCCGCCCCTATCTGGAGGTCCACGACCTGCACCGGGGCAAGGTTGCCTTCACGTCTTCAATCATCGAGGAAGGCAACTGGAAGCTGGTCTGGGAGAACAACCGCGAGTGTTATCACTGCTCGAGCAACCACCCCGAGCTGTGCAACTCCTTCCCGCTCGACCCGGAAGTCGCGGGCGTTTCCCCAGATGGCTCGATCTCGAGCCGGCTGCAGGGGCATTTCGACCGCTGTGAGGCATCCGGCGCCCCGGCGCAGTTCCGTCTGGGTGGCAACGGCCAATACCGCCTGGCGCGGATGCCGCTGCAGGACAACGCCGTCAGCTACACGATGGACGGTCGGGCGGCGGTGCGCCGCCCCCTCGGCCGCGTCGCCCTGCCCGATGCCGGCTCGCTTTTGAAATTCCACTACCCGTCGACCTGGAACCATTTCCTGCCCGACATTTCGCTGACCTTCCGGGTGATGCCGATCAGCCCCACGCAGACCGAGGTGACGACCTGCTGGATCGTGGATCGCGATGCGGTCGAGGGGGTCGATTACGATCTGCAACGGCTGACCGAAGTCTGGATCGCCACCAACGATCAGGATCGCGAGATCGTCGAGGACAACCAGCGCGGCATCAATTCTCCGGCCTATACGCCGGGCCCCTATAGCCCGGACTGGGAATCGGGCGTGATCCAGTTCGTCGACTGGTATGCCGCCACCATGACCCGCGCGGTTGCCCCGCGCAGCCTCGCGGCGGAGTAGGCTCATGGCTGCAAATGCTCAACCGCTCCTTCAGTTCTGGACCGACGACGAACCGCTGGAATGCGTCAACTTCCTGCCCGAGGCCCCGAATACGGCGAGCTTCACCTTTCGCCCGCCCTCGGGCGCGCTGTTCCACTTCAATGCCGGGCAGTTCGTGACGCTGGAATTGCCGGTGGCGGGCGGCCCGCTGCACCGGACTTTCACGATCTCCTCGTCGCCATCGCGGCCCACCTCGCTCACCGTCACGGTCAAGGCACAGCCGACCTCGCTCGGCACGCGCTGGATGCTCGACAATCTGCGCCCCGGCATGCGGATCAAGGCGTTGGGGCCTGCGGGGATGTTCTCGAACGTCGTGCATCCGGCGTCGAAATACCTGTTCATCTCGGCAGGCTCCGGCATCACCCCGATGATGTCGATGACGACGCAGCTCTACGATGCGGGCAGCGACCCGGACATCGTCTTCATCAACTGCGCGCGTCGTCCGTCCGAGATCATCTTCCGCGAACGGCTGGAGCATATGGCCTCGCGCCTGCCCGGCATCGCACTGACATGGGTGGTTGAAGAGCAGGATCCCTACGCGCCCTGGACCGGGATCAAGGGGCAGCTGAACCAGCTCATCCTGGGCCTCGCAGCCCCCGATTACCTCGAGCGCGAAGTGTTCTGCTGCGGCCCCGAGCCCTTCATGCGCGCGGTGCGCGAGGCGCTGACCGGGTTGGGTTTCGACATGGACCACTACCATCAGGAGAGCTTCAACGCGCCGGTCGCCGACCGCCCCGTCGAGCCCGAAGACGACGTGACCCCCGACGAGGATGCCGCCGTCGAGGTCACTTTCGCCAAATCCGGCAAGACCGCGAAGATCAAGGAGACCGAAACCCTGCTCGCCGCCGCGAAAGCTGCGGGCGTGCCGCTGCCGTCCGGCTGCACTTTCGGGGTCTGCGGCACCTGCAAGATCAAGACCAAGGGCGGTCAGGTCCACATGGTCCACAATGGCGGCATCACCGATGACGAGATCGAAGACGGCTACGTCCTCGCCTGCTGCTCGAACCCGATCGGGGATGTCTCGATCGACGCCTGACGCCCCCTGCCCTCAAGACCCGACCTCAAGGAGTCCGCCCATGTCCAGTGATCCGCTTCTGCAACCCTATCAGCTCAAGCATCTGACGCTGAAGAACCGCCTGATGATCACGAGCCACGAGCCCGCCTATCCCGAGGACGGGATGCCGAAGGAGCGTTACCGTGCCTATCACGTCGAGCGGGCCCGCGCGGGCGTGGCGCTGACGATGACGGCGGGCTCTGCCTCCGTCGCCCGCGACAGCCCGCCGGTCTTCAACAACGTCCTCGCGTGGAAAGACGAGGTCGTCGGCTGGATGAAAGATCTGACGGATGCCTGCCACGAGCACGACTGCGCCGTGATGATCCAGTTGACCCATCTCGGACGCCGCACCCGCTGGGACAAGGCGGACTGGCTTCCGGTCGTCTCGCCCAGCCACGAACGCGAAGCCTCGCACAAGGCCTTTCCGAAGAAGGCCGAGGATTGGGACATCTCGCGCATCATCGAGGACTATGCCGATGCCGCAGAACGCATGAAAGCGGCAGGACTCGACGGGATCGAGCTGCAAGCCTATGGCCACCTGATGGATCAGTTCTGGTCGCCTCTGACGAACGAACTGGACGGGCCTTACGGCGGCAGCCTGGAGAACCGGCTGCGCTTTACCTTCGACACGCTCAAGGCGATCCGCGCGCGGGTGGGCGACGAGTTCATCGTCGGCGTGCGCTACACCGGCGACGAGGATCTGCCCGGCGGCATCACCCGCGAAGAAGGGTTGGAAATCTCGCGGCGGCTGAAAGACAGCGGCATGGTCGATTTCCTCAACGTGGTGAAGGGCCATATCGACACCGACGCGGGTCTGACCGACGTGATCCCGGTGCAGGGCATGCGCAGCGCGCCGCATCTCGACTTCGCCGGAGAGATCCGCGCCGCCACCCAGTTCCCGACCTTCCACGCCGCCAAGATTCAGGATGTCGCCACCGCGCGGCACGCCATCGCGGAGGGCAAGCTCGACATGGTCGGCATGACCCGCGCCCACATGGCCGACCCCCATATCGTCGCCAAGATCATGCGCGGCGAGGAAGAGCGTATCCGGCCCTGCGTGGGCGCGAATTACTGCCTCGACCGGATCTATCAGGGCGGCATGGCGCTGTGCCTGCACAACCCCTCGACCGGGCGCGAACTGGAAATGCCGCATGAGATTACCAAGGCCGACGCGTCGCGCCGGGTGGTCATCGTCGGCGCCGGTCCGGCCGGACTGGAGGCCACGCGCGTGGCCGCCGAACGCGGCCATGAGGTCATCGTGCACGAGGCCGCCAACGATCCCGGCGGACAAGTACGCCTCACGGCGCAATCCAAGCGCCGCCACGAGATGATCCAGCTGATCCAGTGGCGTTTCGCGGAATGCGCGCGTCTCGGCGTGAGTTTCCGGTTCAACAGTTTCGCCGATGCGGACACCATCCGCGCAGAACAGCCCGATGTCGTCGTGATCGCGACGGGCGGGCTGCCGCATACCGAGGTGCTGGCCGCAGGCGACGATCTTGTCGTCTCGTCCTGGGATATCCTCTCGGGCGATGCACGCCCTGGCAGCAATGTGCTGCTCTACGACGACGCCGGGGATTACGCGGCGCTACAGGCCGCCGAATCCCTCGCCGCCAGTGGCGCCAAGGTCGAGATCATGACGCGCGATCGCAATTTCTCCTCCGAGGTCATGGCGATGTCCCTGACCCCGTCCTTGCGCGAATTGCAGGCCCGCGACGTGACCTTCACCGTGCTCTGGAAGCTGACGGGCGTGGCGAAGGACGGCAACGGCCTGGTCGCGACCATCGGCAGCGATTACGGCAACTTCACCCGAGAGCGGCATGTCGATCAGGTCGTCGTCAATCACGGCACCCGACCGCTGGACGATATCTATTTCGATCTGCGCGATGGCTCGAGCAATCAGGGCGAGGTCGATTACGAGGCTCTGATCGCGGGCGAACCGCAGAGGGTCGCGCGGAACCCAGACGGCACCTATCAGCTTTTCCGGATCGGCGACGCGGTCGCGGCGCGCAACACTCACGCCGCAATCTACGACGCGCTGCGGCTGGTGCGGACGGTCTGATGCGCTCGTGACGGCTCGATGGCGCGGGGTCGACAGCCCAGACCCTTGCGCATCAGATCCGGGTCTCGCTGACGAGGCGCAGGCCCAGATGCGCGGGCGGGCTTCCGACGGCACAGCCGCCCCGCGCCGGATCTCGCACCAGAAACGGGATAGCTGCGACATGCTCGCCGCCCGCGAAAAAGGCCGCGCAGCGCTTCGGATCGACCGGGCCGCCACCCTCCCCGCCATAGCAGTCCTGCGTCCATTCCCAGACCGACCCGTCGAGATCGACGATCCCCTCGGCGCTGGTCGAGAAGCTGCCCCGCGGCGACAGCTTGCGCGGCGCGAGACCGCTCGTCAGGTAGGTCGAGGCCCAGGTCAGGTCAGGATCGGTGAAGATCGGGTCTTCCTTCTCTGGCAGCACGTCCTTGGCCATGAACTGCCACTCGGCGATCGTCGGCAGCCGAAATTCGTGACGCGCCTTGCGGTTGATCCAGCCGAGATACTGCTCGACGTCGACATGGCTCAGCCCGGTCGCCGGGGTGGCCTCCGGCGCACTGCCGTGCGGCGCGCGCAAGGCAAGCTCGCAGGCGCCGTCCGCGTGGCAACGGTTCCACTCCGCGACGGTCACCTCGTATTTCTGAACGTAGAGCGCGTGGCCGTCGGGCAGCGTCACCGCCCGCTCGGCCATCTGGGGCACGTAATCGAGATCGGGGCCGCGCAGGAAACCCCACGCGGTCCCGAGGGCGAGGATCGCCGCACCCGCCGCAAGCACCTGACGAAGGGAAAGACGTGGTGCGCGCGAACTGAGCTTGGCGATCATCTCCGGTCTCCTTCGATCAGGTTTCCACCACGTGGGGCGGCATCACCTGCTCCATCAGGGCGTTGTCCCAGGCACCGTCCACCACGAAGTGGGCCGTCGCGCCCAGCAGGGCCGCCTCGATCAGGTTGTGGTTGACGTAGGCATAGACGCCCGGCTGCAGGAAGGTGTACATCGCCGCCCCCGCGCTGCCGCCGCGGATGAACCAGGTCTCCTGATCCTTCTGCGGGGGATTGGCGAATTTGCCGTTCTCCCAGACATAGTCGCCATGACCGCCGATCAGGTGCGGACGGGTGTCGCGGTTCGCCTGATTGTGGATCATCAGAACCGTGTCGCCGACCTTGGCCTTGAACGCGTTCTCGCCCGTCAGAGCCCCGACCGAGCCGTTGAACACGGAGTGGGTCGGCGTGAGCGTGCGCATCGCCTCGACACTGTCGGAGAAGTCCTCGCCGGCGACCTCGTAGGTCTTGTAATCGCCGTTCTCGTCCATCGGCAGATAGAAGTCCTGCTCGCCGATATAGGCGATCGTGTCGTAGCGCAGCGGGTTGCCCTCGGCATCCTTGAGCCCGTCACGCGGCAGCACCATCAGCGTGCCGTTCATGCCGTGGGTGACGTGGTAGGGGATCATCGCCCCGCCCGGCGCGCAGTGATAGGTGAACACGCCCGGCCGCGTCGCCTTGAAGCGCAGCACCGTTTCCTCGCCGGGATAGACATGGGTCAGGCCACCGCCGCCCAGCGCGCCCGAGGAGGCGTGGAAGTCGATATTGTGCTCCATCTGCGAGTCGGCGGGGTTGGCGAGGGTCAGTTCGACATAGTCGTCCTGGTGCACGATGATCAGCGGGCCGGGAACCGAGCCGTTATAGGTCAGCGCCCAGATGCTCGCGCCGGTATCCTCGTCCACCGTCAGCAGAACCTCCTTGGTCTCCATGCGGATCTCGACGATTTTCGGGCCACCGGTCGCGACCTGTTCGTGTGCGGGAGCAAAAGGCGGCGCGACCAGCTCCTGGCGGACGCGGGTATAGCCCGACAGGTCCACCTTCGGAGCGGCGACCTGCGCCTCGGCTTCGGCGAGGATGAATTTCGGCGCGGCAGGGCGCGGCGCGACATGGGGCGCCATGCGCTTGGACGGGGTTCCGGCCATCCCGGCCCCTGCGGTCATCGCCGCGGCACCTGCCAGAAGCGACCCGCGCAGCACATTGCGCCGATTGGTTTTCACGAGAGCTGGATTGATAAATTTAGGCATTTTAGCCTCCGATGGTTAAAAGTAGCAGGAAGTTGTCGCGCGTTTCCTGCCGCGGGCGCTCACAGCGCGCCCAATTCCGCTTCGAAGCGTTCCTTGGCTTTCTTCGGCACACGGCCATCAAGGAACCCTTCGGGTGCCTTGGCGTCGCCCACCGAGATCAGCATCACCATGCCCATTGCGTAGTGCGGCTTGCAGCGCACCGCGTAGAGCCCTTCGGTGTCGAGCGTGACCTCGACGTCCTTGTTGACCTTGCCGGCGAAGCCCTCGGCCCCGTCCGGGATCATGCCGTCGATGGTTTCGGCGTTATGGCCCTTGTCGGTGGGAACGAAGCGGATCGTGTCGCCGGGGGCGGCCTTCACGAAGGCGGGTTCGAAGACCATCACGCCCTTTTCGCCCTTGTTGAGCATGTGGACTTCGTAGGTCTCGGCGCTTGCCGCCCCGCCCAGAAGAGCGGTCATCGCGAGGGCGGAAATCAGGGTGCGGATCATCTCTTGTCCTTTCCTTGCATCCTTGGATTGCCCTTGGTTTAGCGATCTCCGCGCCGACGTTTTTTGCTCTGGCGCAAACTTCGCGGCGCTTTTCACGAAATCGCGATATTTTTTCACCCGCCGCTCGCGCGCGTGTGACTTTTCGTATTGGACGTCGCGGGGGCCGTATGTTTAGAGAAGGCATGAGCGCGCCTGCCCCCCGCAAGACCATGCCGCGGCTCGACGAGAGCCTGCTGACGCCGATGCCCCCGTTCTCCCGACTGGAGAAACGGCAAATTCGCGAGATTCTCGATCTCGCCAGCGTACGCCGCTTCGACGAGGGCGTGGCCGTGTTCGAGGAAGGCGCCCCGGCCGAACGGTTCTACATGCTGCTCGACGGCTATATCCGGGTGATGCGGATCACCCCCACGGGCGAGCAGGTGATCGCGCTGCATATCCCCTCGGGGCAGCTGTTCGGGATCGCGCAGGCGATCGGGCGTACCACCTACCCCGCCACTTCGGTCACCGCTTCGGAGGCGATCGTGCTGGGCTGGCCGATGCGGCTCTGGGATCAGTTCGTGGCGCAATATGACGGCTTCGCGACAGAGACCTACAAGACCGTCGGACAGCGTCTTGGCGAGATGAACAACCGCATCGTCGAGATGGCCACCCAACAGGTCGAGCAGCGGGTCGCCAATTCGCTCCTACGACTGATCAATCAGACCGGGCGCAAGGTCGAGGCCGGAATCGAGATCGATTTCCCGATCACCCGGCAGGATCTCTCGGAGATGACCGGAACGACGCTGCACACGGTCTCGCGGCTGATGAGCGCGTGGGAAAAACAGGGGCTGGTCGCCAGCCGCCGCAAGCGGATCACCGTGACCGATGCGCATCGTCTGGTGCTGATCTGCCGCGGGTAGCTGCCCCCCTCTCGGTAGCTGCCCCGATAGTCGTCTAGGCAGCCGCCTCGATCGCCGCGCCCAGCTCGGCGATGAACCCATCGAGATCGAGGTGATACTCGGTGCAGGCATCGTCGATCGTGTGGAACGGGTTCACCAGACAGCCGACGCAGAGCATCTTGTGACGCATGAACACCTCTATCGTCGCGGGCCATTCGCGCATCAGCGCGTCAAGCGTGACATCCGGGTTCTTCCAGCTGGGTTTTGACATGGCGGGACCTCTCTGCCGACCACGCTAATCCCGGCAATCCCATCAAACGTTGTGCTGGCGCAAACTTCCCGGTCGCGAACGCCGCTATCCCTCGGGCCATCGACTGACCCCAAGGGAGGCCCCAATGGCTGAAATCCTGACCAAGTCGCGGGCGCGAAACATCTTTTACGGAGGATCCATTTTCTTCGTGCTGGTGTTCATCGCACTGACCGCGCAGAGCCACTTCTATATCGTGAACAACTCAACCGCCTCCGCCCCGCTGACCGAACAGGTCGCGCGCGGCAAGGCCGTCTGGGAACGCAATTCCTGCATCAACTGCCACACCCTGCATGGCGAAGGTGCCTATTTCGCGCCCGAGGTCGGCAACGTGATGACCCGCTGGGGCGTCGCCGACGATCCGCAGGGCGCCTACGAGACGCTCGACGCCTGGATCGCGGCGCAGCCTTCCGGCATCGAGGGCCGCCGCCAGATGCCGCATTTCGACATCAACGAAGAGGACATGCGCGCACTCGCGGAATTCCTCCGCTGGGCCGATCACACCGACACGCAGGGCTGGCCGCCCAATGATGCGGGCTGAGGAGACAAACAGATGAAATACCAATCCCAATCCGTGGCGAAAGCCTATTTCTACTGCGCGATGCTGTTGTTCGGCGTACAGGTTCTGGGCGGCCTTCTGGCCGGCTGGATCTACGTCTCGCCCAACACGCTCTCCGAAGTCCTGCCCTTCAACGTGATCCGGATGATCCACACCAATGCGCTGATCGTCTGGCTGTTGCTGGGTTTCTTCGGCGCGGCCTATTTCCTCGTGCCCGAGGAAAGCGAGCGCGAGATCTTCTCGGTCAAGCTCGCCTATCTGCAACTCGCGATCCTGATGATCGGGACGCTAGGCGCGGTCGGCTCCTATCTCGTCGGGATCCATGGCGGGCGCGAGTTCCTCGAACAGCCCCTCTGGGTGAAGTTCGGCATCCTCGTCGCCGCGGTGATCTTCCTGATCAACATCTCGCTGACGGTGCTGGCGGGTCGCAAGACCGCGATCACCAACGTCCTGCTGATGGGCCTTTGGCTGCTGTCGCTGCTGTGGATCTTCGCCTTCATCAACCCCGACAACCTGTCGCTCGACAAGATGTACTGGTGGATGGTCGTGCACCTCTGGGTCGAGGCGACCTGGGAACTGGTGATGGCCGCGATCCTCGGCTTCCTGATGCTCAAGCTGACGGGCGTGGACCGCGAGGTAGTCGAGAAATGGCTTTATGTCATCGTCGCGACCGCGCTCTTCTCAGGCATCCTCGGTACCGGGCACCACTTCTACTGGATCGGCACGCCGGGTTACTGGCAGTGGGTGGGCTCGATCTTCTCGACCTTCGAGGTGATCCCGTTCTTCCTGATGATGTCCTTCGCCTTCGTGATGGTCTGGAAGGGCCGCAAGAACCACCCCAACAAGGCAGCGCTCCTGTGGTCGCTGGGGTCGTCGACCGTGGCCTTCTTCGGCGCGGGCGTCTGGGGCTTCCTGCACACGCTGCACGGGGTGAACTTCTACTCCCACGGCACGCAGATCACCGCGGCGCACGGGCACCTCGCCTTCTACGGGGCTTATGTCGCGCTCAATCTCGCGGTCTTCACCTACGCGATGCCGATGCTGCGCGGGCGCGATCCCTACAACCAGGTCCTCAACATGGGCGCGTTCTGGCTGATGACCGGCGGCATGGCCTTCATGACCTTCGTTCTGACCTTCGCAGGCACGATCCAGACCCACATGCAGCGGGTCGTGGGCGACTACTACATGGATGTGCAGGACAGCCTGTCGATCTTCTACCTGATGCGCTTCGGCGCGGGGGCGGCGGTCGTGCTGGGGGCGCTTCTGTTCATCTACTCGCTCGTCGTGGTGCGCCGGCGTGAAGTCATCGCCCCCGGTCCCGCAACCCCCGTGGCAGGAGAATGACGATGTCCCTCGACATGACCAACGACCGCATCCCCTACTACCACCCCACCGGCCGCGAATGTGCCCTGTTCGAGCGCGCGCATGACAACGGTTTGCCCCTTCTTCTGAAGGGGCCGACCGGCTGCGGCAAAACCCGCTTCGTGGAGCATATGGCGGCGCGGCTGAACAAGCCGGTCTACACCGTCGCCTGCCATGACGACCTGTCGGCGGCGGACCTGATCGGGCGCTATCTGCTGAAGGGCGGCGAGACCGAATGGGTCGACGGGCCGCTCACCCGGGCGGTACGCGAAGGCGCGATCTGCTATCTCGACGAGGTGGTGGAGGCGCGCAAGGACGTGACCGTGGTGCTGCACCCGCTCACCGACTCGCGGCGCCGCCTGATCATCGACCGCACCGGCGAGGAGCTGGACGCGCCGGAGGGCTTCATGCTCGTGGCCTCGTACAACCCGGGCTATCAGAGCGTGCTCAAGCGGCTCAAACCCTCGACCCGGCAGCGGTTCCTGTCGATCGCCTTCGACTTTCCCGAACCCGATGCGGAAACCCGCGTGATCACCGCCGAGACCGGCCTGCCGGTGGCGCAGGTGGTGCCGCTGGTGCGCCTCGCCGGGCATATCCGCAAGCTCTCGGGCATGGATCTGGAGGAAGGCGTCTCGACCCGGCTTCTGGTCTATGCCGCGCGGCTGATCGGCGCGGGCATCGCGATCGAGGAGGCGCTGGAGACCGCCGTGGTCCAGGCGCTCAGCGACGAGGCGGACGTGCAGCAGGCGCTGCGCGACCTGATCGCCACGATCTACGGCTGAGGAGCACGCCATGAAACTGATGGACCTGATGGAGCCCGAGGAAACCGTAGGCGAAATCTGGCACGATCTGGCCAAGGATATCGGTCGGGACGATCGCCATCCCGACGCCGCGGTCGAGCTGGCCGCGTTGCGCCCCTCGCTCGCGCTGCTGCTGCGCGCGCTTGGCGGCGGTGCGGATGTCGAAATCGTCGAGGCCCCGGCCACCCCGGTCCGTCACCGCCAACCCGTCCGGCGTCGCCTTGGCGCCGGGCGCGAGACCGAGCGCGTCGCCCGCTTCGACGGCGCGCGGCTGCGCCTGCCGCCGGTGATGGATGTCTTCCCCCGATCTGATCTCAACCGCGCGGCCTATTTCTGGCTGACCGCACTGGCTGCGCTCAGCCGCGACGCGATGCCCGAGCTGCCCGACGAGACCGACGGCCCGGCGATGGATTGCGCGCAGATCCGTGCCAATGCGCGAGCCTGCGATCTGGCCTATCGCCGCTGCATCGGGCTGCGCGCCCCCTACCACGAGATGGCCGCGCTCACCCTCGCACGTCGCCGCAGATTGTCGCGCCCGGCGGCCGAGGCCGCGCTGGAGGCCGCGCTCTGCGACCAGCTTTCCGCCGATGGCACCCCCGCCCCGCTGCCCGAGACGGCGGAGGGCGCACGCGGTTACATGCCGCTTGCCCCGGTGCCGATCTGGCTGCAATTTGCCCCCAACACCGCAGGCCGCAGCGCCGCCTCGGAAGAGGCCGATGCCCCCGCCTCCGCCCCGACCGCGATGGCCAGCACGCAGCGCAAGCATGGGGAGCGCCGCGATCTCGATCAGGCGCGCCGCCGCGACAGCTTCATCATCCACCGCTTCGAGTCGATCCTGTCCTGGGTCGAGGCGCTCAACGTCAATCGCTCGGTCGACGACGATGACGAGGACAACGCCGCCAAGGCCGCCGAGGATCAGGACCAGATCACCCTGACGCGGCATGATCGCAAGGCCGCGACGCGGCTGCGGCTGCATCTCGACCTCTCGCCCGCCGAGGCGGAGCACGAGGCGCTGGCGGGCGAGCATGTCTATCCCGAATGGAACCACCGCAGCCGCGCCTACATGGAGGGCCACTGCCGGGTGCTCGACGCGCCCGCGCGGCCCGAAGCCGCGCAAACCTTCCGCGCCGATCCGCGCTATATCCGCGCCGTGCGCCGTCAGTTCGAGGCGCTGCAACCGCGCCGCATCCTGCGGCCGCGCCAGATCGACGGGACCGAGCTGGACCTCGACGCCGTCATCGCCAGCCGCGCCGATCTCGCCGCGACCGGGCGGGGCAGCGACCGGATCTGGCAAAGCCTGCGCAAGGTCGAGCGCGACCTCGCCGTGGCCTTCCTGATCGACACCTCGCGCTCCACCGAGGCCGCGATCGGCGAAAGCTGCGTGATCGACATAGCGCGCGAGGCGATGTCCGCGCTGGCCGAGGGGCTGGACGCGGCGGGCGACCGTTTCGCGATCTGGGGTTTCTCGTCGCTCCGCCGCGACCGGGTGTTCCTGACGCGGGTGAAAGGCTTCGACGCCCAGATGGCCCCGCCGATCCACGCCAACATCGCGGCGCTGCGCCCGGGCCATTACACGCGCCTCGGGACCGCGATCCGTCACGTCTCGGCACAGCTCGCGCAGGAAAGCGCGAGCCGCAAGCTGCTCATCGTGCTGACCGACGGCAAGCCCAACGACCTCGACCATTACGAGGGCCAGCACGGCATCGAGGACAGCCACATGGCCGTGCGCGAGGCCCGCCACGCGGGCCAGAGCCTGCACGGCGTCATCATCGACGAGGACGGGCAGGACTGGTTCGCACGGATCTTCGGGCGCGGCGGCTTCACCCTGCTGCCTCGGCCCGAACGGCTGCTGCGCGCCCTGCCCGACATTTACCGCTCGCTCACACAGGAGACCTGACATGCGTAAACTCACCCTTCTTCTCGCCCTCGCCCCACTCACCGCACAGGCGGCAAGTTTCGATCGCCCGATCCCGCAGGCGCAATCGGCCACCGCCGAGTTCTGGTTCGCGCTGGCGGCGCTCGCGCTCGTCGCGGCGCTGGCGGTGGTGGCGCGGGTGGTCGCCCGGCGATGAGTGCGCGCTGGTCCCCTGCCCGGATCGCGCTGCTGCTCTACCCGTTCGGCTGGGGCGCCTTCGCGGTCAACGTGTTCTTCGCCTCGCTGATCGGGTCGTGGGTCGGGCTGCCGGTCGCGCCTCCGGTCGTCTCGCTGGGGCTGGGCGCGGTGGTCGCCGTGCCTGCGACCTACGCCTTCGCATGTCACATCCGGCGGCTGATGGACGCCGCCGAAAACTGAAAGGAGCCGATCATGGCCATGTCTTCCGCAGAGCAGATGCGCCGCTGGCAGGGCCCGGCGCTGCTGTCGGGCGGTTTTCGCCCGTTCTTCTTCTTCGGCGCCGTCTGGGCCGCTCTGGCGATGGCGCTCTGGGTGCCGGCACTCACCGGGCTGATCGCGTTGCCGACGCGGCTCGACCCGGTCAGTTGGCACGCCCATGCCTTCCTCTTCGGCTATCTCGGCGCGGCGATCGCGGGCTTTCTGCTGACAGCGGTGCCGAACTGGACCGGACGACTGCCGGTCGTGGGCTGGCCGCTGCTTGGCCTCGTCACGCTCTGGGCGCTCGGGCGGCTGGGGTTGCTGGCCTCGGCGGATCTGCCTTTCGCGCTGGTCGCGTGCATAGATCTCGCATTCCCGCTGGCGCTTGGTGGCGTCGTGCTGCGTGAGATCCTGGCAGGGAAGAACTGGCGCAACCTTCCTGTGTTGGGGCTGGTCGGCGTTTTCACCCTCGCCGACCTTCTGTTCCTGATCGAAGCCGCGCGTGGCGGTTATGCCGCCGACGGCATCGGGATGCGGCTCGGCCTCGCCGCGGTGCTGATGATGGTCGCGCTGATCGGGGGGCGGATCATCCCCTCCTTCACGCGCAACTGGCTGGTCAAGGAGAACCACCCGGCGCGACCCGCCCCGCCGATGCAACGCTTCGACAAGCTCGCGATGCTGGTCGCTGGCGCGGCACTGCTCGCGTGGGTCATTTCGCCAGAGACGCGGCTGACCGCCGCACTGCTGCTCGCGACCGCCGTGCTGCATCTCGCGCGGCTGTGGCGCTGGAAAGGCGGGCTGACGCTGCCCGCGCCGATCCTTTTCGTTCTCCATCTGGCCTATGTCTGCCTGCCGCTCGGCGCGCTGGCGCTTGGGTTCGCGATCCTGTTTCCCGCCGCCCTCGCCCCCGCGACCGCGATGCACCTGTGGACGGCGGGCGCGCTTGGCGGGATGACGCTGGCGGTGATGAGCCGTGCCTCGCTCGGCCATACCGGTCGCCCGCTGGAGGCCGGGGTCGGCACCGTCGCGGTCTATGCAGCCCTCTTCGTCGCGATGATCGCGCGGCTCCTCGCGGGCTGGCTCAACGTGAGCGCGCTTTATTCGGTCTCCGGCGTGGCGTGGTGCGGTGCTTTCCTCGGCTTCGCGATCCTCTATGCTCCGGTGCTGTGGCAACCCAGACGGAGGGCGCAATGATGTGGCTGGCTTATGGCGGAGTGTTCGCGGCGTTCCTCGCGACCCATTCGATCCCGACACGCCCGACGGTTAGGGCGCGGCTGGTGGCGGCCTTCGGACACGCAGGCTTCGGGCTGGGCTATTCGCTGCTGTCGACGGCAATGCTGCTGATCCTGATCCGCGCCGCCGCATGGCCGGACCCGATTTACCTTTGGCCCACCACGCTTTGGGCGATGGAGGCAACTAAGATCGGGATGGCGCTGGTCTGCATGTGGTTCGCGGTGGCGCTTGGCCATGCCAACCCGTTCTCCTTCGGCGGCAGCCGCCGCAAAAGCTTCGACCCCGAGCGTCCCGGCCTCGTGCGGCTCACGCGCCACCCGATGCTGCTGGGCCTCGCGAGCTGGGCCGGGCTGCACCTGCTGCCGAACGGCGATCTGGCGCATGTCCTGCTGTTCGGTGCGCTCGGCGGCTTCGCCCTGCTCGGAATGCGCCTGATCGACCGCAAACGCCGCCGGGAGATGGGTCCGGAGGTCTGGGCGGAGACGCTGCGCCGGACGAAAGCGGCGCCCCCCTTCGCGGGGCTTACGCTGGCCGATCTCGGGCGCGCGGCGCTTGGCCTCGTGGCCTATATGGCGCTGCTGCACCTGCATGAATATTTCGCAGGCGTGGCCTTAGTTTAAGCCCAGCGTCAGATGCCATTCGCCTCCGCCTTGAACCGCAGCAGGCGCAGCGCGTTCATCGTGACCAGCACGGTCGCCCCGGTATCTGCCATCACCGCGATCCAGAGACCGGTGAGACCGAGGAGCGTCGTCACCAGAAACACCCCCTTCAGCCCGAGCGCGATGGCGACGTTCTGACGGATGTTAGCCATCGTCGCGCGCGCCAGACGGATCTGCTCGACGACATCGGTGACCCGGTCGCGCAGCAGCGCTCCGTCCGCGGTCTCGAGCGCGACATGGGTGCCCGATCCCATCGCGATGCCGATATGGGCGGTGGCGAGCGCCGGGGCGTCGTTGATGCCGTCGCCCACCATCATCACATGCGCATCCCGCGCCAGATCGCGCACTGCCGTCACCTTGTCCTCGGGCAGCAGCCCGGCACGGGCTTCGATGCCCAACCCGTCGGCAATCGCGCGGGCCGTCACCGGATTGTCGCCCGTCAGCATGACCGAGGAGACCCCCATGCGCTTGAGGGTGGAGACCGCCTCGGCCGCATCGGCGCGCGGCTCGTCGCGCAGCGCGATGAGGCCCAGAAGGCGCTCGGGCGTGAAGACGGCGACGACGGTCTTGCCCGCGCTTTCCAGCCGGTGGAGGGTGGCGCTGTCGGAGGCGCTGAGCACGCCTGTTTCGGTCGCCAGCCGCGGCGCCCCGACATTCCAGACCGCGCCATCGATCTCGGCGCGCGCGCCACGGCCCGGGATCGCCGTGGCTGCAGTGGCCTGCGGCACCGCGATCCCGCGCGCCTCTGCCCGGGCGAGAACCGCCTGTGCGAGCGGGTGACTGCTGCCGGTCTCGACCGCCGCGGCGGTGGCGAGAAGCTCAGCCTCGGTCCCGTCTAGCGGCAGAAGATCGGTGATCTGCGGCCGGCCCTCGGTCAGCGTACCGGTCTTGTCAAAGGCGACGAGGCTGGTTTTGGCCGCCGTCTCCATTACCGCGCCGCCCTTCATCAACAGCCCGCGGCGCGCCCCGGTCGAGAGCCCGGCGGCGACCGCGGCGGGAACCGAGATCACCAGCGCGCAGGGGCACCCGATCAGCAAGAGCGCGAGGCCGCGATAGATCCACGTCTCCCAGGGCGCGCCGAAAGCCAGCGGCGGCACGATCGCGGCCAGAAGCGCCACGCCCACCACCGCGGGCATGTAGACGCGGCTAAACCGGTCGATGAACCGCTCCACCGGGGCGCGCGCGCTCTCGGCCTCCTCGACGAGGTGCAGGATGCGCGAGATGGTGTTGTCCTCGGCGGCTTTCTCGACACGGATGCGCAGCTCGCCTTCGGTGTTGATCGCGCCCGCGAAGACAGCATCGCCGGGCTCTTTCAGGACCGGCACGCTCTCGCCGGTCACAGGGCTTTCATCGACGCCCGAACTGCCGGAGACGATTGTGCCATCCGCCGGGATGCGATCGCCCGGACGGGCCTGCACGATCTGTCCGATGGCGAGGCTGTCGGCCGGAACTTCGCGGATGCGCTCACCCGTGACCAGCCGCGCGGTCTTCGGCACAAGATCGGCCAGCGCCCGGATCGAGCCGCGGGCGCGCGACGCCGCAAGCCCCTCGAGCATCTCGCCCACCGCGAACAGGAAGACGACGAGCGCGGCTTCCTCCGCCGCACCGACGAAGAGCGCGCCGATCGCGGCGATGCTCATGAGCATTTCGATGGTGAAGGGCATCCGCGCCCGCGCCATCAGGGCGGCGCGCCGCGCCACGGGGGCGACGGCTATCACGGTGACGAGCACGAAAACCCAATGCGCGATGGGGCCGCCGACCAGCAGCTCCACCACCCAAGCCGCGGCCAGCAGAAGCCCGGTCACGATCAAGTAGCGCCCCTTCGGGGTCGCATACCACGCGGGATCGGCGGGCGGCGTTGGCGCGCTCTCGACCGCAGGTGTCTCATCCGTCTCGCCCGCCGCCGGAAGGGCGCCCTCGGGAAGAACGAAGCCGCCCTTGGGCTTTTCCGGCGCAGCCCCCTTGGCCGAGACGCCGTAGCCGAGGCGGCGGATCGCCTTCTCCACGCTTTCGCGCGAGGTGGTCGCCGTATCGAGCCGCAGCCGCAGACGCTCGTTCATCAGCGTCACCTCGACCTCGTCGACACCAGGCAGAGCCTCGACCGCGCCGCGCACCTTCGCCGCGCAGGCGCCGCAATCCATGCCCGTCACGCGCCATTCCTGAAGGTCTGCTGTCTCGGTCATCTGCTGTCCTCTCGCGTGGTTTTCTCGACAGAGGGGAAGATAGGAGCTACAGCAACTATAGGTTCAAGGGGGAAATCCGCACTCACGCAACCGTGAAGGGAGGTGCAGCATGCATACGATCGGAACATTGGCCCGCCGCACCGGAACCAAGGTGCAGACGATCCGCTATTACGAGCAGATCGGCCTGATGCCCGAGCCCGGGCGGACCGAGGGCGGCCAGCGGCGCTACGGCGATTCCGATCTCGACCGGCTCGCCTTCATCCGGCACTCGCGCCAGCTGGGCTTCCCGCTCGAAGCGATCCGCGAATTGCTGGACCTGTCGGACCACCCTGCGCGCGATTGCGGGGCCGCAGATTCGATCGCGCGGCGGCAATTGCGCGAGGTCGAGACCCGGATCGCGCGGCTCGAGGCGCTCAAGCGCGAACTGGAACGGATGATCGGCGAATGTCGGGGCGGGCCGACCTCGGAGTGCCGGGTGCTCGAGGTGCTGCGCGACCATTCGGAATGCCTCGCCGACGACCACGACACGATCGGCTGAGGCCGCGGCGCCGCGGTTCGATCTATGGGCCTTCGGGAAGAGGCTGACCCGGAAAGCCCGAACGCTGCGCGCGTGGCGACCCGCCGCGACGAGACGAAAAAAGCTTGAGCCCGACGAGCGCGGCGTGATCGCTCGCTCAGCCCCGCGACGGTTTGTCAACGATTTCAAACGCATCACAATGCGCGCCCCCGAGGAGAGAGGCGCCCTGCAGCCTCTCATATCCGCAGCGGAGCCCCGGCTTGCGCCACCGGTCGCGTACGCTCGCAGGAACATTCTGGATCAGATCTTGTTGTTTTGAAGCTGATTTGATCGATAGGAATAGGAGGCAGACATGGCTGGCGAGAGCGGAAAAACGGTTCAAACTGACATTCCCGCCCGCATGGACCGCTTGCCGTGGTCTCGATTTCACCTGACGATCATCGTCGCGCTCGGCGTCACGTGGATTCTCGACGGCCTCGAAGTCACCCTGAAAGGGGCCGTCTCCAGCGTTCTTCAGGAACCCGAAAGCCTTGGCTTCACGAGTTCGCAGATCGGGATGATCGCGTCGTTCTACATCACCGGCGCGGTTCTCGGCGCGCTCCTGTTCGGCTATCTAACCGACCGCTTCGGGCGCAGGATGTTCTTCTTCATCACGCTCGCCGTCTATCTCGTCGGTGCGCTGCTGACCGCCTTTTCGTGGAACCTGTGGAGCTTCGTCGCCTTCCGGTTCATCACCGGCCTCGGCATCGGCGGCGAATATGCCGCGATCAACTCCACGATCGACGAGATGATCCCGGCGAGGGTGCGCGGCCAGGTCGCGCTCGGCGTCAACGGCTCCTACTGGCTCGGCGCGGCCCTCGGCGCGCTGTCGACGATCGTGTTGCTCAACCCGGACTACCTCCCGATCGATATCGGCTGGCGTCTGGGCTTCGGTATCGGCGCGGTTCTCGGCGGCATCATCCTCTACATGCGCCGCCATCTGCCGGAGAGCCCGCGCTGGCTCGCCACGCATGACCGGTTGGACGCGGCCGAGGAGGTCGTGAGCGACATCGAGAAGCGCACGAGCGAGCAAACCGGCGAGGAGCTTTCGGAGGTTCCGGACGACGACAAGATCAAGATCCGGCCGCAGAAATCCTTCTCTCTGATGAAGATCGTCAAGGCGATGTTCTCGACGCACCGCAAACGGGCGCTGCTCGGCCTCATCCTGATGAGCTCGCAGGCGTTTCTCTACAACGCGATCTTCTTCACCTATGCGCTGGTTCTGTCGAACTTCTTCGACGTGCCCTCGAAGAACACCGGGCTTTACCTCGTGCCCTTCGCCATCGGCAACTTCCTCGGCGTCATCGTTCTTGGGCGGCTGTTCGACAAGATCGGACGCCGCGTGATGATCTCGCTCAGCTACGGCCTGTCTGCCGCACTCCTGATGGCCACCGGCTACATGTTCGCGCAGGGCTACCTCACGGCGATCACGCTCACGGCGCTCTGGTCGGTGATCTTCTTCTTCGCCTCTGCCGCCGCGAGTTCCGCCTATCTCACCGTGAGCGAGGTCTTCCCCCTCGAGACCCGGGCGCTCGCCATCGCGATCTTCTACTCGATCGGCACCGCCGCGGGCGGCATCGTCTCGCCCTGGGTCTTCGGCGCGCTGATCGACACGGGCTCCGCCTGGAACGTGTTCTATGGCTACCTCTTCGCCGGTGCCCTGATGACGGTCGCGGCCGTCACCGAGGCGGTCATCGGGATCGATGCAGAACAGGAGTCGCTGGAGAACGTGGCCGATCCGCTGTCCGCCGAGGGGGCGGAATAGGGGCAGGCCTCTGACGGTGGAGGTATTCCAGTCCTGAGATAACGCGTGCTGCGAGGCTCCTTGGATGGGGCCTCGCTTCGCTTTGTTACCGCCCTCCCCTTTGCGGGTTGGAGGCGGCGCATTGTCCGGTCCCCGATAGCAGCGCTCCGACCATTGGCGCAAACCCTTCGTTGCCGCCGTGGCGCACCGCAATCGTCATCTTTTGGCCGTCCGCGTAAGCGTGCCGCTGACATCAATCTATTCCACCGCTGAAGCGATGGACCGCAGTTGCCCCCGGGTCGAGCGCGACATGAGAAAGCCCCCCGCCGCGTGCGACGAGGGGCTCCGGGGAGGATTTAGGTGTGAGGGTCGATCAGGCGTTGCCGTTGACCACGACGACCAGGTTGCCATCGGTATCGATGAACGCGGTTTCGACGTCATCTGCGGTGTAGCCGGTGCCGTCGAACACGCCGTCCGGAAGCTGGCTGTAATCGGCGTCCACGTCGGACCCGGCCGCGTTCTTCAGAGCCGCGGAGCCATTCTCGGCGCCTTCGCCCTTCAGGTCGGACAGCGCGACGATCTCCACCTCACCATCGGTGCCGACCTGATAATCGGAGAACTGATCCGTGGAGGCGGCACCGTTCGCCTTCAGGCTCGAGATGAGCTGACCGTAGGTCTTCACCGTCTCGCCTTGGCCCATGCCGGAGGTCGTGCCCGCATCCGCCGAGGCGCCCGTATCCACATTCGCGCCGACATCGGTGCCCGCACCCTGCGCAGCAACCGAAGCGCTGCCGCCCATGTCACTCGAAACACCGGCAGCGGCGTTGCTATCCTGGGCGAAGGCCGCGAAGGGAGCCGCAGAGGCGAGAAGGCCGACGAGGGCGATCGATTTGAGGCTATAGGTCATAGTAGTCTCCTTCCATTTCTTGCGCCGACCATCGGCCGGCAGGAGGAGAACACGGGTGAGGTAATTGCCGTTCCGCGGGGCGAAAAGGGTCGGAAGAACCCTGCCCAAACTTCGATTATCGTGAGCGCGATCACGCCGGACCGAGACCGACATTCCGATTGATAACTGGAACCACGGGGCGCGTGCCCGACGCTCGTTCTTCAGAGCGCCGGGCCGCGTTGTCAGCCGATCTGGGCGGCTGCGGGGCCAAAGAACTCGTAGTGGATCCGCGCGTCCGGCACATTGGCGGCCTTCAGGCCCTTGACCATCTCCTGCATGAACCCGGTCGGGCCGCAGATGAAATAGTCGGCCTTTTCGGCATCGCTGATCTGGACCAGCCAGCTGGGATCGACACGTCCGGAATGCACACCGTTCGCAACATCAGTCTCTTCCGGCGCCTCGTAGAAGACATGGGTTTCATGTGCCTTTGTACGGGGCGTATTGCTGAGCGCATGGGTTTGACCATTCCGGGTGGCGTGGACATAGACCATCCGCAGATCGCCGCCGCCGTAGCTCTCGAGCATCGAGATCATGGGCGTGAGACCCACCCCGCCCGACAGAAGCACGATTTCCTGCTTGCCCTTCGGATCGAGGAAGAATTCGCCGGCGGGCGCGGCCACGTCGAATTCGGCGCCGACCTCGACCGTGTCGTGCAGCCAGTTGGAGATCCGCCCGCCAGGTTCGCGCTTGACCGTAATCCGGTAGGACTGGCCATCCGGCGCCGAGGAGATCGAGTAGTTGCGACGATATTCCTCGCCCTCCGCAGGGGTGAAGCGGAAGCTCAGATACTGGCCGGGGCGATGCTTGAGAACCGGCATGCCGTCAACCGGATAGAGCGTGAAGGACGCGATCTCGGAGGTTTCCTTCTCTTTCGCACCGACCCTGAAGCGACGCCAGCCACGCCAGCCGCCGTCCTGCTCTTCCGCACCGGCGTAAATCTGTTCCTCGCGGGCGATCAGCGTATCGGCGAGGAACCAGTAGGCTTCGCCCCAGGCGTTCAGAATTTCAGGCGTGGCGGCGTCTCCCAACACCTCCGCGACAGCCCCGAGCAATGCTTCGCCGACATGCGGATAATGCTCGGGGTGAATCTGCAGGCCCACGTGTTTTTGCGCGATCCGCTCCAAGGCGTCCGCGAGGACGCCGGGGTTCCGGATATGGGTCGCATAGGCCACCAGGGCGCCCGCGAGCGCCTTGTGCTGCGGCGAGTTGCCATGCTGATGCGACATGTTGAAGAGCGCGCGAATTTCGGGAGCGGCCAGCAGCCGCCGATACATCACGGGCACGATCTGATCGACGTGTTCCGCCACGACCGGCGCAGTAGCTTCAATGATCGCGAGTGTTTCTTCCGAGAGCGGCTTTGCCATTCCTGTCTCCTAGGCTATAAAACATACCAACAAGACGCATCTATTTGCTCAGCCATTAAGATGCCAATCACAGGTATGTTTTTCCCGTGCGACATTCTGTCCGGTCTCGTGGTACGAGACGGGTCGCTGAGGAGGCTGCATCAGGAGAAGTGCGAATGCGCTTGAACGACACCACGGACCTCGCCTTGCGGGTGATGATCTACGCCGCTTCGATGAAAGACCGACGTTTCACGATCGATCAACTCGTCGAAGCCTATCGCGCGCCACGCAGCACCATGATGAAAGTCGTCAACGCACTGACCCGGGGGGATTTTCTGGTGGCGCAACGCGGACGCTCTGGCGGGTTGGGACTTGCCCGGCCAGCGCAGGAGATCGGCGTGGGGACGATCGTGCGCCACATGGAGACGGATTTCGACCTCGTGGAATGTATGCGCAACGGCGGCGACTGCACGATTACCGCCGCGTGCCGCCTCATCGCGCCCTTGGCCGAGGCGCGCGCAGCGTTCCTGACGACGCTGGACGCCTACACGATCGCCGATATCGCAATCTCCCCGCGCGATTTTGGCCTCGCCGCGTCGTGACGCGAATGGTCAGGATTGACCGTCTCCGGGTTGCGAGTGCCGGAGGCAGAGCAAGCGGGTAAAAGCGAAGCTGCGCGATGACCGCCAGGAAGTTGTCGCTGCGAATGGTGTTTGGGCGATGGATTTCGCTTCGCGGACCTTCGGTTCGTTCACGATCTGCTCGCGTTACCCAAGAAACCGCGGTTTCTGACCATCGTCGACAGTCATTCACGTTACTGTCCACCGACGGATGTGCGGTTTCGGTATCGCGGTGAAGATGTCGTTCATACGCTTGAACGGATTTGTAGCAAGCCCGGCCACCCAAGAACGATACGGGTCGATGAGGGCCATGAGTTCATCTGCCGCGACCTCGATCTCTGGGCTCATGTCAGGCAGGTCACCGTGGGCTTCTCACGGCCCGGAAAGCCAACCGACAACGGCTTCCTCGAGGCCTTCAACAGCAAGCTGCGGGCCGAGTGTTTAAACGCCCGTCGCCACTGTCGCTCGGACCAATGGCGCAACATTGGAACCTTCATGAGCCTTGCGGATGCTGCGGAAAACTGGAGGATCGGCGCAAACACTACAACCAAGCCACTAGTGAAGCGCAGGCTTGGCAATTTTCAGAGACAGCCTCTCGACATTCATCTGATACCTCCCTAGCTTTCGAAGCTGCAGACATCGAAATAGGAAGCGCAAGTCCATGAAATCAAAGGGAGAGGTGCTTGACGGCGCCTGCGCAGACCGTCAGGCAAAGACGCTCTACCGAGATTTTCGAGAGCAAATTTCCGACTGATTTAAGTCAGTGAAATCCTGCGACCTGGAAGATGAAAGCTCTGTAACGAAATCTCAGAAGATATCGAGAGGGCACCGCCCCTTGATGATGCGATGAAAAATCTGGCACATCCACCACGCCGTAATTGATGTGCTTGAAAACTGCGGAAAGTAGCTTCGATTAGTCAAGCAGGAAGACAGAGCGTATTTGGCAATAAATACTACCCAAGCCCATGTGGCACCTGCCAATATTAGCTCACTCACACAAGCTGCTTACGTATCGGTGTTGATGTCAGGGCGCCCAAATGAAAAAATCGACAGCTAGCCTATATGTTACGAACTTCAAAAAAAGGTTCACAGGCGTATCTTCAACTGCGGCAGCGGTGTTACGGCAGCAGCAAAATTTACTGAATGTAGCGCTTGTTGGTTACGCATTGCCGAAATGCGCAAAACCGATTGGTTTTTTCCGCGCTCTCTGGGAATGTCGCGAGCCTCCTGCCGGACGCGAATTTTCAATTTGGCACACACGGCGAAACATTGAAATGCAACTTGCAATATTGGCCCGAGATGTCCTGCGCCTGCCAATAAGAATTGTTTTCACCTCAGCCGCACAACGTCGCCATTCAGCTTGGCCACGCTGGCTAATTTCACGGATGGATGCGGTAATTGCAACAACTGAAGAGGCCGCCAAATATGTGCCTAATGTGGTTGCAGTAGTGCCTCATGGAGTGGATACGGAGCACTTCTTACCCGCCCAAGAAGAAAGCTATAAGCGCAAGTGGAAAGAACTGCAACTTCCCGGGGAATATGGGATCATAACGGTGGGGCGCGTGCGTCCAGAGAAAGGCACGGACCTTTTTATCGACGCTATGATTACTGCGCTTCCGGACCTGCCGGGAGCTTGCGCTATTGTTGTCGGAACGGCGAGACCCGAACACCAAAAATTCCAGGAAAAAATAAAGAAACGTGCTGAAGCAGCTGGGCTTTCAAGCCGGATTGTTTTTTTGGGAGAAGTCGACCCTGACAAATTGCAGCAGATATTGCAGGGATGCCGAGCGCTCGTGGCACTCCCCCGTTATGAAGGATATGGGATGACGCCTCTGGAAGCCATGGCTACCGGACTTCCAGTGATTTTGAGTGAGACCGGCTACTTCAAAGAGTTCGTGGGAGAAAATGATACAGAGACCGGCTCATGTGGCGCGGTTGTACCAATAGAGGGCGCCGAACTTGCAGCAGAGGCTTTAGTGAGAATTCTCAAAGACCAAGATTTATACCATCAAAAATCGATAGCCGCCAGAAAAAGGGCCGTGCGAAAATTTAGCGTAACTTCCGAAGTGAATGCGATAAATTTCGTTTACGAAGACCTATGGTCCCTTGCCGACAAAAATAATAAGATCACGCGATCGAGTTAACTTATATACGCTAAAGGTTGGGTCCTGAAGCGTTTCAATCAGATCTTCGATTTGAACCGGCATCCCAATGGACAAAAGGGCGAGATTGAGCTAACAGCAAACCAGACCAATCGCTCGGAGTATGCGTACGCCTATGTACTGCCTGGTAATTAATTTGAGCACTGCGACCGCGCGCATGTCATTTATGGCCGATCAGCTGAACAGGCTGAAAATACCTTTTCAGAGGATCGATGCATTCACGCCAGAAATGGTAATGAATTATGAGAATTCTTTTGAATGGTCAAGCTGGGAGCGCCCTCTCAAAGATACCGAGAAAGCATGCTTTTTAAGCCATGTGGAGGCGTGGAAATTTGCCGCAGCACAGGATGAAAGCACCCTCATACTAGAAGACGATGCGCTTCTTTCCTATCAGACGCCCAGTGTCCTAAATGCGATTGACGAGATCGAAGGCATTGAGCATGTGACCCTTGAGGTACGGACGCGCAAGAAGATCGTTAGTAAGATTGGGCGCGCGATCGGGTCCAACCACCAACTACTCCGCCTCTATCAAGACAGGAGCGGCGCTGCTGCTTACGTAATTTCGCCTTCTGGGGCGCGAAAACTTCTTGCGCGGGCGTCCAAAGAGGTCGCCCTCGCTGATGCGCTGATCTGCAAAGCCTATGAATTGAAAAGCTTTCAAGTCGAGCCGGCTTGCGGCGTGCAGCTAGACCGCGCGGCGGATTACGGCATTACAAATCCTTTTAATACCGTCTCTCAGATAGACTCAGGAAAACCAACGCCGATAACCATACAGGCCTCTGGCTTTCGCGCCCGTCGGATCGGTGCGCAGCTCCGCATGGCCTATCGCGCCCTAAGGCACGTTGGAATAGCTGAACGACGTGAAATTCGCCTAGACCCCGCGCATTTCCTCTAGGACTGACTTCGTCAGGCTTTCCACCACCGGTTTTTTTCGCGCCGGAGCAAGCGGCGCGCCCGATTGAAAACCTGTCCTCAATTTGGAACCTACGCCAAATTTCATTGGGAACCGGCCCCGCAGGTTCGCCCGCCGAAGAACGGATGCAGCCGCCATACCATGTGACCTGCCACGGGATTTTTCCTCCACCATCGATTAGAGTCCGACCCAACTCTGCTCTGCCCCCTAAAAATTGGACCGTTTGAAACTGGAGTTTTCAGCTAAGCTTTCCTGGCTGAGAGAGGAGCGGAAACGCATGAAAGCATCGAAGTTCACGGAAGCGCGAGACAGGCGTTCATTCTGAAGCAAGGCGAGGAAGGCACGCCGGTCGCGGAGATCTGTCGGAAGGCAGGGATCAGCCA
>NZ_QFBB01000020.1:0-15909 GCF_003122275.1 Thioclava sp. NG1
ATCGCGTGCAGCTTGGTGTTCATGCCGCCTTTGGTCCGACCAATCAGGCGACCACGCCCCCCTTTTTGGCGGCCATGCTGGTCGCCGTTCGGTGAGCCTTGAGGTATGTCGCGTCGATCATCACGGTCATCTGCTCGCCGTGTCCCGCCGCCAGCCCAGCCATCATCTTGGCGAAGATGCCCTTTTCACTCCAACGCTTCCAGCGGCTGTATAGCGTCTTGTGGGGTCCGTAGACTTCGGGCGCGTCGCGCCAGCGCAAGCCATTGCGGTTGATGAAGATAATCCCGCTCAAGACCCGTCTGTCATCGACCCTTGGCTTGCCGTGAGACTTCGGGAAGAAAGGCTCCAGACGCGCCATCTGCGCATCGCTCAACCAGAAAAGATCAGACATGTTCACCGCTCGTTTTCGGAGCCGTGAATCACGCAGTGCGACCGAAATCAATGCATCCTGACCCTAGATCGCGAGGTGAGCCTCGCATGGCAATACAGGCAGCATAGGACTGGCAGCCGCGATTTTCTGCGCTCAGGTCGAAGGGCAAGTTTGAACTGGGATCGGTTATGCCCGCACCGCGTTCGAATGTCCGCTAATGGGATGTGTCGGCTGCTTCCCCACCGTTGGATTATCCTTAACCGGGATCAACCGTGCAACCAGGAGAAGCAGCTATGTGTTCAAAGAAGACAGGAGACATCGAAGACCTCGCCGTGGTCGGGATCGACATCGGGAAGGATACGTTTCACATGGTCGGGTTCGACCGGTCCGGCCAGTTAGTCATGCGCAAACAGATCAAGCGCTTGGCCCTGAACGCCACGTTCGCGCAACTCCCACGCTGCATTGTGGGAATGGAGGCTTGCCTCAGTGCCCATTTTGTCAGCCGAACGCTGCGGAGCATGGGGTTCGAACCGCGGATCATACCGGCGATCTACGTGAAGCCGTTCAACAAGGGGCAGAAGAACGATTACAATGACGCCGAGGCGATCGCGGAGGCCGCGTTGCGTCCCAACCTTCGGACCGTTTCAGAGAAGGACCAAGATCAGCTCGACCTTCAGGCCCTGCATCGGGTCCGGGCACGGCTGGTTTCGCGGCGCACCGCCACCATCAACCAGATCAGGGCCTTTCTGATCGAACAGGGCATCACTGTCAGGTCGGGACTTCGGGCGCTGAAGAACTCCTTCGAGGCGATCCTCGAACAGCGACGGGATGAGATATCGCCCCGGATGCGCGGTATCCTTATCGGGCTCTATGGCGACTGGCTCTGGCTGGACAAACGGATCGAGGATGTCTCTGGCGAGATCGAAGAGATCAGCCGCACCGAGGAGAACTGCGCCAACATCATGACGATCCCCGGCATCGGCCCGATGATCTCGACTGCGATGGTCGCGGCTGTCGGCCAAGGCGAGGCCTTCGACCGAGGGCGCGATTTCGCGGCATGGGTGGGCCTGGTGCCCCGACAATTCAGCACAGGCGGCCGCACCATTCTCGGTAGGATCACCAAGCGCGGCAGTCGTTATCTGAGAATGCTGTTCGTGCAAGCGGCGAAAGTGATCATGATGCGGCCACACCGATGGTCCGACTTCAGTTTCGGCCCGTGGCTGACCGAAGCGGTGGCACGCATGCCCCGAAACAAGGCGGCCATCGCGCTTGCCAACAAACTCGCTCGAACCGCCTGGAGCCTTCTGCGGCACGGCACCCGGTTCGATGCGCCAAAAGACGCGGCCATGGAAGCGATCTGACGCCTTCCAAGGTCACCAAGGAGTTCGCGACAGAGATAACAGCATGGAACGGAGAATATACGCCCCCAGAGTCTGACGGCCCTAAAGGTCAGTAATGACCTATCCGCTAATGAGACCACGGCGCGTGCGTAACCCCATCAAGGCCACGGCCCGCGAGCCGATCAACAGGCCGGATACATATGAGCGATTTCCGAAAACGTGCCAATTTCTCAATTGCGAACAGCAGCCGACACATACAAATGGGCCGATTGCTCCAAGTTCGCACAAACTCGAATCTCCCACCAGCACCCGAACCATGCTATAAGCAACGGATGAAGAGCTTTCACGACGAGATGCTTGAGGCGCGCCCGGAGATCGCGGAGCGCGAGGCTGAGTTTCCGGCTAAGATCGCTCTTGCGATGGAACTCCGTGCTCTGCGCGACGCAGCCAACCTAAGCCAGAAACAGATCGTAACTCTTTCGGAGTTGTCGCTCGAAGACGTTCAGACCTGCGAATCGCTCGCCGGAGAGATGCCGGCGCCTGACCTTGTCGCAGCGTATCGCTCTGCGGTTCACAAGCACACATCTTTGCAAGCTTAGCCCAGGGGCAAGAATTCAACGCCGACCCAACGAGCGATCAAGGGTGTGTTCATTCTGGTAACAGATACAGGCCCGAAGATTTCGCCGACGCATCCGCTGGCACCACTCCCACTTCGACCAGTGCGCCGCAGCTGGTCGAAGTCCTGTTGCTCGGCGTATCTCTGCGCAACTCATACGAATATCGGTTCAGCGCCGGGCAATCCCTGAAACTCGCCTCTCGCTTCTGTGAACCTCATGCTGAGCAGCGATCCACCACTCGATATTCATTCCGAAACTCAGCTGTCACAATCGCCGCCTGCGTCAGCGCGTAAATTCTCTGCCCCTGAGTCCGAGGCGACGGTAAGCGGCGGCTGCATCCCACCTCAGGTTCAGCTTGACGGCTTGAAGTTCCACGGGAGAAGTTCGTCGATGCGGCCTTGCGGATGTCCGGCGGCGATGGCCTCGAGGGTGGCCTTGAGATAAGCGAAGGGCTCGACGCCGTTGATCTTTGCGGTCTCGATGAGCGATGCGATGCGTCCCCAAGCGCGCCCGCCTTCGTCATGTCCGGCGAACAATGCGTTCTTCCTGTTCAGAGCGATGGGCCGGATCAGGTTCTCCACGCTGTTGGAGTCGATCTCCACCCGCCCATCGTGCAGGAAGGTCTGGAGCCCGTCCCAGTGCCGGTGGATGTAAGCGAGCTTCTCGCCCAGACGCGACTTGGCGGAGACACGCAGACGTTGCTGTTTTAGCCATTCACCGAACTCGACCACGAGGGGCGCTGTGCGCGCCTGCCGGGCCGAGAGCCGCTGTCCCGGCGCCGTGCCGCGAATGTCGGCCTCGATCTTGTAGAACTCGGCGATGCGGCGCAGCCCCTCGGCGGCGATCTCGGAGCCGTCGCGGTCGAAGACCTCCTTCAGCTTGCGCCGGGCGTGGGCCCAGCAATGCGCCACGCGGATCGGGTTGCCACCCTTGCGGGCGGGACGCGTCAAACGGTTGTAACCCTGGTAGCCATCGAGCTGCAGGATGCCGTCGAAGCCGTGCAAAATCTTCTCCGCGTTCTCCCCGGCGCGGCCGGGCGCGTAGAAGAAGACCACGCCCGGTGGATCATCTCCGCCCCATGACCGGTCGTCGCGGGCGAGCGCCCAGAGATATCCCGTCTTGGTCCTGCCGCGCCCCGGATCCAGCACAGGGGCAGGGGTTTCATCCATGAAGAGCTTGGTCGACGTCTTCAGATGTTCGGCCAGCCGGTCGACGACGGGACCGAGATGGAATGCGGCGGTGCCGACCCAGTCGGCCAGCGTGCTGCGGTGGATCTCGATGCCCGATCGGGCAAGGATCCGGCTCTGCCGATACAAGGGCAAGTGGTCCGCATATTTGCTGATCAGGACATGCGCGATGGCGCCCTCGGTCGGCAGGCCGCCGTCGATGAGATGCGCCGGGGCGCTCGCCTGGGTCACGCCATCGGTGCAGGCGCGGCAGGCGTATTTGGGGCGAACCGTGACGAGCACGCGCAGCTGGGCGGGCACGATGTCCAGTCGCTCTGTGCGGTCCTCGCCGATCTTGTGCATCTCCCCGCAGCCACAAGGACATTGCAAACTGTCCGGCTCGATCACGCGCTCGATGCGCGGCAGGTCCTTGGGCAGGTTGCCTCGATTGCGCCGGGCTGCACGCCCGGGTCGGCTCTCGGACGGCGCTTGCGTCTCCTGCTTCTCCTCGGCTTCGGCGACCGCAATCTCGAGATCCTCGAACGCCAGCTGCCGGTCATCTTCGCTGAGCTTCTCGGACCGTTTGCCGTGGACTGCCTGGTTGAGTTCGGCGACCAGATGCTCGAGGCGCTTGATGATCTCCTTGAGGCTGACCCTCTCACCTTTGAGCTCCTCATGCTCGCGCAGCAGCGCGGCGACAGCTTCGCGCTGCGCCTCGGGGATTGCGGACAGGTCAATGATCGCGGTGGATGACATGGCCGGAGGCTACCCCGAAGCCGCCTCGAAGGCCCGCCCTTTCTCGTGCCTGATTCACTCTGCCGCAGCCGGGCGGCGGATCTCCAGGGCCTTCACCTTGCGCCAGTCGAGCCCGGCGAACAGGGCCTCGAACTGCGCCCGGTTCAAAGTCATCACGCCGTCCCGAACCGCCGGCCAGATGAAGGAACTCTCCTCAAGCCGCTTGTAGGCCATCACCAGCCCGGTGCCGTCCCAGAAGAGGATCTTTAGCCTGTCTGCACGCTTCGCCCGGAACAAAAACACGGTGCCAGTGAACGGATCCTCCTTCAGGACCGATGCGACCTGCGCGGCGAGACCGTCGTGGCCTTTCCTGAAGTCGACCGGCTGGGTCGCCACGAGGATACGGACGGTGTGGGACGGCATCATCACGAGGACGACCCGAGCGCATGGACGATCTCGGCAATCCGCACTGCCGGGGTGTCGGCGGCAAGCGCGATCGTCACGTCACCGAAGACGAGACGCAGACTGTCGTCCGACCGCCCCGAGGGCTGCGGCGCCTGCGGGGGCTTCGGCTCGCACAGGACAACCGGCGCGAAGGCCGTCGGCTCATCCGACATCTCGGCGGCCGGCAGGACCAGCTTGCCCTGTTTGGCCAGGCATCGCCACGCCGACAACTGGTTCGGCTTCATCCCGTAACGCGCCGCCACGGCGTTGACCGTCGCGCCCGGCTCAAGTGTCTCCGCGACAGCCTGTGCCTTCACCTTCTCCGGCCACCGGCGGTGCCCGCTCTCGAAGATCTCAACTCCCAGCGAACTGAGAAACGCAGTCTGAGCATCCATTGCGAAACGCACTCCCATCTTGAGATGGGTATCACCTCGCAGTCCGCGCCGGCGCAGACAACGTGCCGCTCAGACACCGCTTACAGGCGACGTGAGAACGGTGCCACCAAATGTCCATTAGATCTGTCACGATATGACTGTTAGAAGCCGCACTAAACGACCATCACACGCATCTCACTACGCCGGACCCAGCCCGGCATCGTCGAGTTGTTCCCGCTCCGGCAAATCTAAAAGTGTCTCCAGATCGAAGGCCGCGAGGAACCGGTCGGTGGTAACGAAGGTAAACGGCGCGCCGCGTTGCGGGGCGCGGGGGCCGGTGGCGATCAGGCCGCGCCCATGCAGACGGTCCGTCAGATCGCGGCTGATTTCCTTACCGAAAATTTCCTTGAGCCCGTCGCGGGTGATCGGCTGGTGGTAGGCGATGGCAGCGAGCACGGCGATGTCGAATTCGCTCAGATCGAAGAGCTGATGCCCGACATCCGCCGCGGCCCGGATCGCGGGCGCATAGGCGGGCCGCGTCCGCAGCATCCAGCCATCGGCAACGCGCGCGAGCTCGAAGGCGCGGCCCTCCAGGTCGGCCGAGAGATCGGCGATCAACAGGTCGACCGACGCCCCCTGCCCCACCACCCGCGCCAGATCGTCGCGCGGCACCGGCGTCGCTGAGGCAAACAGCACCGCCTCGATCCGCCGCATCCATTCACGCCAGCGCAACTCGGGCGGCAACTCGTCAAGCTCGCGGTCGAGCGGTGTCTGGTCCTTCGCCATGCTCACACACCATACAGGCGGAAGGTATCGCGCCCGGTCAGCTCACGGATCGCCCCCAGTTGGACGAGCCGGTCGCAAAGCCGTCGCGCGGCGCGATCGGGCAACGGCAGCGCGGTCGGGGCAACCGCGTCCCGAGTAAGGAACAGGGCCACCGCCTCCGCCGCCCCTTTTGCGCGCAGCTTCGGCGCCACGGCGCGCAGCCGGGCGGTCCGGCGAGTCAGGTCGGTTAACAGCTGGACGGCCTCGATCCCCGCAATGTGCAATGCGCGATGGCAGGCGAGGTGCAGTTGCGCCCCCGTCAGGCGCAGATCGGCACGCTTCAAGCCTATAGAAAGCAGCGGCACCAGATGGCTCCAACCAAGCGCCTGCGCCAAAGCAGCATCGGCGAGGATCAGCGCTGCGAGATGCGCGCGCGGAGCCTCGGCAAGAACCGCCTCAAGAACGCCCGCCGCCCGCGCGACCGGAGCCCCCTGCCCCGCTGCCAACCAAAGTTCGAGCGCCTCCAGCGCATGACCGGGCAGTGCACGATGCAGCGACGCGACCGAGATCGGCCGCTCCACCGCGCGCCGCCATGCTAGATAGACCTCGCCCGCCGGTCCTGGCAGATCCCCGTCGCGCAAAAGGTTTACCGCGTCGCGTAGGTCCGGCGCACGCTCGGGGCGGCCCGAATGGGTCACGCCGAGTTCCGCCGCGCGCAAAGCAAGACGTTCGCGCAACAAGCCATGGGGGACGTCGTCGCGCGTAAACACCAGATGCAGGTGGCTCAGCGTCGCGCCCGACAAATACGCCACATCTTCAGGGGTTTCGCGATGCCCCTGCGTGACCCAAGCCGGCAGGTGCGGTAGGGTTTCGTAAGCGTCAGAGATGTCGGGCACCAGCGATGTCATGTCCTGAGCCTACCCCGCCGCGGCGCTTTTCTCCAGAAAATTGCACCAAAACCGCCCCGCTTTGTTAGTCTTCGTTATGTCCAATAATCTTGCATTATCGGACTAAAGCCGACTAAGCTCGATCCCGTGGGAATTTGGCGGAAAAACACATGCCGAGAGGCTCGACCGATATCCGCCGGGCAATCAGTTACCAGAGAGTTGACAGCCGTACGAACCGTGCCTTCAGGAGCCTATCCGATGAGCGACAGCCCCGATTTCAACGACGCATCCCCTGCCCTGCCGGCGAATGTCGCGGGTTCCGGCGCGCTCGATCGCCTCGTGGAAACGGCACGCGGCTATGCGCAGCAATCCGCGGCGGACAATACGCTCTCAGCCTATGCTGCGGATTGGGCGCATTTCGCGCGGTGGTGCCGGATGAAGGGCGCAGACGCTTTGCCCCCGTCGCCCGAGATGATCGGACTCTACCTCGCGGACCTCGCCGCGCCGGCTGACAACACGGCAGGCCTATCGGTGCCGACTATCGAACGGCGGCTCTCGGGCCTGACCTGGAACGCGGCGCAGCGCGGCTTCACCATTGATCGGCGCAACCGGCATATCGCGACGGTGCTCGCCGGCATCCGCCGTCGTCATGCGCGCCCGCCGAAACAGAAAGAGGCGATCGCCCCCGAGGAGATCCTCGCGATGGCGGCCACCCTGCCCCACGATCTGCGGGGTCTGCGCGACCGCACGATCCTGCTGCTCGGCTACGCCGGAGGTTTGCGACGGTCGGAAATTACGGGCCTTGATCACGCGCGCGACGACACGATCAATGGCCGTGGCTGGGTCGAAATTCTGGAAGACGGCGTGGTGCTGACGCTGAACGCAAAGACCGGTTGGCGCGAGGTCGAGGTCGGCCGCGGCACCTCGGATCAGAGCTGTCCGGTCCACGCGCTCGAGCAGTGGCTGCACTTCGCTAAAATCGGCTTCGGTCCGCTTTTCGTACGGGTGTCGCGCGACGGGACCCGAGCGCTCGACGCGCGGCTCAACGATCGCCACGTCGCCCGGCTGATAAAGCAGACCGTTCTTGCAGCGGGCATACGCAGCGACCTGCCCGAGACGGAACGGCTCGCACTGTTCTCTGGTCACAGCCTGCGCGCGGGTCTCGCGAGCTGGGCCGAGGTGGACGAGCGTCATGTGCAGAAACACCTCGGCCACGCCTCGGCGGAAATGACACGCCGCTACCAACGCCGCCGCGATCGGTTCCGGGTGAACCTCACGAAGGCGGCGGGGCTCTGAGCGCGGCTCACTGAGGAAGTTGACAGCCGTCAACTGGGCGCGCCGTAGGCATCCGTCCGTTTGGCCAGTCGAAGTTCCCACTCTTTCCGACCATTGCGACGCAGCGGTCCCGTGGATGTCGCGTCGCACAGGTTTAACGGATCGAGAATTTCCCGAAGCTTGAATGTGAACAACAGCGGCACGCGAAGTTGGATGCCCGCATCGCTGACGCGCGGCATCCAAGAGCATTAGTGAGCTGAGTGTCTCCCACGGTGGAAACGAGCTCACCAGTCTGGCGATTCACAGAGAGCGCAAACGAGAAACACATGCTATTAGGAGACATCTTCTCAGGCGCGCGCCGGGAGACCGAGTTAATCACAGGCTCAAACGGCAGCGGCAAATTGATCTACTTAATTGGCCGTTTACGAGAGTTCGTATGACTCGCGCCTCAAGCTAAGGCGCGACGGCAACGAGGCCTCAGTCTATTATGCACGACGACGCACGCCGCACGCCAAGTAGGCGCCGGAGCAAGTTGTGCTCCACGCTCGGCGCACCTTGGGAAGGCGAGATGCGCGACAGGCCAACTTCAACGCGCAGACACCGTTTATAAACGGAGGATCGGCAGGGAAGTCGATGCTTCGAGCACCCAGAGCCAAAGTTGACAGCCGTCAACTCGACGAACCTGTTTCCAATCGAGGGGCACTGTTTTTCACTCGGTAAATCCAATGATCGGCAGGGACGTGGTCCGATCTTCCGAAAAACGTTTGAAAGTTCAGGCCGCGAGATAGTCACCTCCGGTCAACCAACGAAAGCTCGACGGAGACCGTTCTCACTTCCTGAGAAAACCTTCGCCAAGTTGACTGCTGTCAACATTCAGGCTGCGCGCTGAAATCACCGTCAACGATCAACGGACATGCGACGGAGCCGAAGCAGAACTGTCGGACTACACCAAGAAGGGCAGGGCGCCTTGCCCTTCTCTAAACGAAACCGCAGCGCGCAGAATCGTCCAGCCACCGTTGAGGTCAGACACGAAGACGCATGCCCAGCTAGAGTGAGGGGCAGATCTACCCACGTCTCTCAAACGTCTTCTCGCATCGTGCGAAATCTCGACGCCCTAAAAAGTCGGTCTATGCCGCGGCAACTTTCTCCCCAAGTTTGCCGCAAAATGGCCAGGCCAAGCCCAGGCGGCGGCATCGTCCGGCATTCGTCGCGAACGGTAATACCAGGCTCATCAAAGGAGAGGGCAGGGGGCCCAACTCCGACACCTGCTTTGTGCTCCTTCCCTTTCCCTTCTCTCCCATTTTCCCCGTCGACACGTAAAATCAACAGCTGAGGGCAAGCAGGCACCGCAACAAGTGGAACTCGTGACCTGAAACTCGTTCAACCGTCACGCGGCTCGGGAGCGCCATTCCCAGTCGCAAAAGCCCAGATTTTCGAGCGGAATAGGGAAGAAGCTGCATCAGCCGGAAACATCATGCATAATACTTCACGATACCTCGCCTTGTAAAAGGGGAGGGACCTCGCCCACGCGGGGACTTCGTCCTCCAGCTCCAATCACCATTCACCCGCAGCGCAGAAATCACAGGGCCCTTGCATTTCGCGTCTGCATCAGGGCCATTACCATCGGACCGGGGCTGAAGCCGCCGTCTGCCGCTTTGCCCGAGAGCGCGCGAAGGTAGCCGCCGGGGTTATGGATCTCCTCGGAGCGCTGAAGCATCGCGAGGACGGTGATCGCCGCGTTGGTGGCACCCATATGCCGCGCGGCCTCCGCCCAGGCAGAAGGCGAAATGCCCATCATCGGGTGAATGAACTCGGCCCGCGCAATCAGATCGTCCCAAGACCGGATCGGTTCGGGCGAATAGTCTCGTGCATCCGGACAGGCCTGCAAAACAAGCCACAGCGGCAATTTCGGCGCTTCGGCTTCCTTTTCTGGTTCGCACGGCTCCAAATCGTCTAACGAGGAGGGCAGGGGTGACCCCGCCGCAGCTTCTTCCATTTCTTTGGAAGATTCAGATTCGTATAGACTTATGTTTGAATCTTGTATGTGCCGCTCACTATTGACGTCTTTGCCGCTCATATCTTCTGTTTTTTCTTTCGGAATAAAGGTCTTAGCCTTTTCCCGCAGGTCGTTCGCGCGAAGATGCATGTTTGTCATCTCCTCGAGCCCGAGCTTGCGCCGCATCTCGCGGTTCATCAGTGCCAGCATGTCGGAGAGCGCGTCCCAGTTCGCGGAGACCGCCTCGCGGCCATACTCGATCAACTGAGCGACATCGCGCAGGATCAGCACCACAGCCTCGCGCAGCGCCTTGTAGCGGGCCTGAGCCTCACGGGCCGCCTGCGCGGCCTGTGCGATCTCCGCCTCGCGCAGCAACAACGGGCGCAGATCGAAGCCGAACGCCACCTGGAGCTGTTCGCCGGCGCGGCGGGCGTAGCGCTTGCCGTTGGGGCTGTCATGGCGGATCACGAGGCCGGACTTCACCAGCGCCGCCAGATGCCGCCGCAGCGTGCTCTCAGGCATCCCATGGGCGCGCTCGGAGAGCGACGCGTTGGAGGGGAAGACGATCGTGCCGTCGCCCTCGGCCAGTGTCGGGTGCGGGTGAAAGGACAGCAGCGCGTTCAGCACCGCCAGATCGCGATCACTGACACCGAACGCCGCGCGTGCGACCGTCAGATCGCGCATCACGGCCCATTTGTCGCGGGCAAGCTGGGGCAGGGGCGCGTCGAGCATCTCGGCGGCCCTCAAATCCCCTTTGTTCAGGCTCCGCCCGAACGGGGTTTGTGAGATATGTTGCATCCTGTCTGTCACAAAGACATGAAAGATCGCTCCGCGGACATGGCGGTTGTTGACAGGAGTCAACTGCTCAGGATACGTTCAGAGTGCGAGAAAGAACGGCCCTTCGGGATGTCATGTCCTGGGGGGTCTCTTTTTTTGTCTCGATGTGCCTCCTTTTTATCGTTGCGGTCTTCTGCTCATTCCCCGTCTTTGCGGGAGAATTCTTCGTGGAGCCGCGCCATATTCTCGCGCAGCCAGTCGGCGAAACTATCATCGTGGAGCGTCATCACGGGCTTGCCTCCACGCCGTTGCGCCTCTGCAAGAAGCGCACCGTTTTTCGTCGTGATCTTCTCGGGCGTTGGGGCAGGGGCTCGTTGCGGCGCAAGCGCGTCGAACACGGTCTGGAAGCGGGCATCGCTGCTGTCTCCGGACGCGAGCGCCACGACCTGATCGACGGGACGCTTGCCGATCCGTCGCGCCAAGGCGAGCCAACGGTCCCGCCCGGCCGAAGGCGCCGCACCGATCGCTTCGATCACCGGCTCCGGCACTTCCTTGGCCACTGCGAGCATCCGGCTGACGACGGTCTTGTCGACATGCAGCGCGTCGCAGATCACCTTGCGGTCAAAGCCGCCCTCGACCATCTGGCGCGCAAAGTTCGCTTTCTCGATGAAGCTCGGATCCTTGCGCGCGGCGTTTTCCTGCCCCTGCGCCACAACCAGCGAGCGGTCGTCGAGATCGCGCACCATCGCGCGGACGGGACTGCCCAGCTTGCGCAGCGCCTGAACGCGGCGGCGACCATAGACGATCTCGTAGCGGCCCTCGTGATTGGGCGAGTGGCGCAGCATCACCGGCACTTGCTGCCCGTATTCGCGCAGGCTCTCGACCAGTTCGGCGAGCCCCTCGGGGTCGGTATCGAGCCGGTCCTTTAGCCCCGCATCGTCGATCAAGTCGGCGGGCACCTCGACCAGCGCGCGGGTGCGCAGCTCGGCCAGCGACTGGCTGACCGCGCCGATCGCGCCGGTCTGACGCCGCGGCGGCGATGTAGCGGGTCTGTCGGCCGGGGCAGGGGCACCGGCAGCTTTGCGAGCGCTCGCCTCCGCCTCGTTTCTTGCGTTCATAAGCCCGTCGAGCAGGTTCTTGCGTGCCATGATATCAGCGCCCCCACGCTTTCTGGATAAGGTCCTCGATCTCGCTATTCACTGAATTGAGACTCTCAAGGGCGCGTTCATAGGTCGAACGGGTGAATTGCGATTTCTCCACCTCGTAGAGCGTCTGCTTGGTGATTCCCGCATCCGAGATCGCGGTGGACTTTAGGGCAGGGTGGTTCAGCACATGCTCCCCGAACATAGAGCGCATGAAGCTAACCATTTGATTTTGCGGGCCGTCTCCGGGTTCGTAGCGGGTCACGAGATAGCGCAGCCAGTCATAGGACATGTCGCCCCCCGCCTCGGCCACGACCCCCAGAAGGTTCGAGGTCATCAGCAGGAACTGACACATCGACATCACGTCGAGCATCTGCGGATGCACCGTCACCAGCACTGCCGTCGCCGCCGAAAGCGCCGACATCGTCAGGAAGCCCAGCTGCGGCGGACAGTCGAGGACGACCACGTCGTAGTCCGCCTCCACCGTGCCGAGCGCATCGCCGACCCGGGTGAAGAACAGCTCGCGCGAGCCCTGTGCAAGCACCCGCGGCGTGTCATGCTCGAACTCCATGAGATCGAGATTACCGGGGATGATGTCGAGATTGGTGAAATAGGTCTTCTGGATCACATCCTTCAGCGGCACTGGGTCGTCGTAGCGGATCGCGTCGTAAAGCGTGCCGCCGTCGAGCAGGTCGAACTCGGGCTGAAAACCGTGCAGCGCGGAGAACGAGGCCTGCGGGTCGAGGTCGATCGCGAGCACCCGGTAACCGTCGAGCGCAAGTTTCTGCGCCAGATGTGCCGAGGTAGTGGTCTTGCCGGACCCCCCCTTGAAGTTGATGACCGAGATCACCTGCAGATGATCGCCCTCGCGCCGCCCCGGAAGGTAGGTGCCGGGCGTCTTGGCGCCTTTTTCCAGCATCTCGCGCAGCGCCTGAACATCATGCGGGCTGTAATACCGCCGCCCGCCCGCGCGAATCTCGGGTTCGGGGCCGCGCCCGTCGAGATGCAGCTTGCGCAGGTAAGCATCCTTCACGCCAAGGAGCTGTGCCACCTCGCCGGAGGTGAACTTGCGCAATTCCCGCTTGGTATCCGGGGGAAAAAGGGCACGACGGTGCTCTTGCAGCTGTTCGGACAAACGCTCAGCATGTTGTCCGACGATCTGATCGATCCGCATATGTTCCGTCATCTCTGCCCTCTCGCCTCTGCACTTGTTACGCTTTTAGGCGTCTCATTCGTTCTTTTCCGTATAATTCACTTGAGCGAACCGAGTCTGGCAAGAGTTTTTTGGGAGGCGCGACCAGAATCCCACAAATTCGAGACCAATATCTAGCGAAACGTGCTCGCGAAGACACTAACCAAGGGTCTGGTTGGCGTAAATTGACCCGGAGCGGTGAGATGGCTGCCGAAAGGCTCTTCGCGACAACCAGCCTCTTTCCGATTCTCTCACGGTTGTGCCGCAGCTCGGCCTGGGACTGGGATAGGCGTGTGCGACAAATTATAACTTGTTGCACACGCACCAATGTGCGACAGACTTAAACTTGTCGCACATGAGACCGCAATGGACATCATCTCGCATAGTCAGACCGCGCAGACGGCCTATCAGGATCTACTACGGCTGCATCTCGACGATCGCGCCGCCGAAGTCACCGGCGCGATCGAGGAGCGTCATCGCGGCGACCGAACCTATCTTTACGAGCGGCTGCGAATCGGAACCGAAACGCGCAGCCGTTATCTCGGCGAGGACAGCCCGGAGCTGCGCGATCGGCTGGCGCGGGCGGCGGCACTTAAAGCCGATGCGCAGGCGCGCCGGCAGCGGATGACGCGGCTGACCCGGATTCTGCGCGCCGAGGGCTATATCGCCACCGACCGCGAGACCGGCTCGCTGTTTCTCGCCTTCGCGCGGGCGGGGATGTTCCGGCTTGGCGGCACGCTGATCGGAACCGCGGCCTTCGCGCTCTACCAAGGCGAGCTGGGCGTGCGGATGGATACCGAGACGCTGGCCCAGACCGGCGATATCGACCTTGCGAGCTTCCAGCGGCTGTCGGTCGCACTGCAGGACCGGGTCGAGGAAGAACCGGGCGATATCTTATCAGCGCTGAAATTCGACCCTGTTCCCGGGCTTCAGGACCGACAGGTCTGGAAATGGCGGCAAAGCCGATCCGAGGTGATGGTGGAGTTCTTGACGCCCGCCTTCGGCGACGAAACGGTGAAACCGCTGCCTGCGCTCGGTGTCTCCGCGCAGGCGCTGAACTATCTCAACTACCTGATCGCGGAGCCGATCCCGGCAGTGGCGCTCTACCGCTCCGGTGTCTTGGTGCAGATCCCGCGCCCCGAGCGGTTCGCGATCCACAAGCTGATCGTGGCAGACCGCCGCCGTGAAGGCCCGGACCGGGGCAAATCCGCGAAGGACCGGGCGCAGGCGGCCTTCCTGATCGAGGTGCTGGCGCAAGACCGCCCCGACGAGCTGGCCGAAGCCTGGCAGGACGCCCAATCCCGCGGCCCACGCTGGCGCACCCGGCTGGAGGCGACGCTTGCCCGGATGCCGGAGACGGCGGCGCGGCTCGCGGATCTTGGGTAGGGCAGGGAGCGCCCCCCTTGGCGCCACGTCGGTCCAGCGGATCAATCGACTGGCGCTTAAACCGAGGAAACTCTCCGCAACCAACGCGCCTCTCTCGCCCTGCTCGCGAATGAAATGAAAGCTCCCGTCGCGATCGGGGCCACCTACATGGGAGCGGCGCGAACGTTCACGCTAAGCGGATCGGCCCCGCCCGCGCAGCTTCCCCCGCAATGCCAGAGGCGCGGTCAACACCACTCATTGCAGCTCCGCAACAGTCCGGCCTCATTCGCACCCCAGCAACTTTGGCTGTTTTCATGTATTAAGGTGTTGGTCTAAGAAAAAACTCATCGCGCTCGTGGGGTAAAGGCGCGCAAAAAGGAACCGATTTAAGGTGGCGCTATTTTCGCGCGAAGTTGGGGTAAAGGACTTTGAGAAGTGGATTGATCGGGCTGGTAGCCCAAGCTGCAATCGTCGCAGCAAGCGCGGCGCCCGCTGCGCAGGTATATTCGGGCGATCTGGTTGTTTTGGGCAATGCTTGCGTCGGTCTGTGCGCCGAGTGCACCTTCTGAAGCGCTCGTCCTCAGTGAAAACAACACACGTATCGCGTTCGGCTCGACGGACGGCATGCGGATGACCGCGAACCAATCGTCAAACGGTGGCTTGTCCGGCTTCTTCTTCGCTTCTTCTTCGATGCACCGCAAAGCGGGACTTATTCAGACGGTCCGGTGGCTGTCACGGGTTATGCGCTCAACGGGACCGTGGAAACCGATGGGCGCCTCAAGGTCGCTGCGGCAGATTTCGCAACGCTTGCAACGCGATCCGCGTATGCGCCCGGCGGCACGGATGCCACCTTGACGTTGGATTCGAACCCGCTGGACGGAAACGCCTATATCTACCTGCCTGCCGGGAGCTATGCCAGTTACGGCTCGAGCGGTCCATACGTCATCAATACCGGGCCGGTCGTCGCGCAGGACGAGAGCGGCAACCCAATCACCGCCTCGGGCACGTACACCACTCACGCACCGTTCGTCGGGTTTCTGGCTGGAGACGGCGGTGTCACCTTGGGTGAGTCCAGCACGGCGACTGCAGGGCAGGTTTCTGTCGGATCATCGGGCGTGACGCGGCGAATTTCCAACGTCGCCGACGGAATTGAAGCGAGCGACGCAATCACTGTCGGGCAGCTGTCGCGTCTGAGCGGTGATGCAACGGCGCAGTCGCAACGCATTGACCGACTTGAGAATGATCTCACGACGATGAGCGCGATGAGCGTTGCCGTTTCCGCATTGACGGCCAATCCGCGCGGCACGGGCGCGCCCGCACTCGCGATCGGTCTCGGACATTATGACGGTGTCAGTGCCGTCGCCGCCGGGGTGGTTTTCCAAGTGGCAAGCCACGTGACTTATAGGCCCAACAGGCCCGAACGTGCATATATGGACATTTGAAGGAACATATAGCGAACGAACT